>NZ_BOMI01000196.1 GCF_016862115.1 Paractinoplanes deccanensis | reverse complement strand
GCAGGCGCTCGTGTGGAGCAGGCGCTCGTGTGGAGCAGGCGCTCGTGTGGAGCAGGCGCTCGTGTGGAGCAGGCGCTCGTGTGAGGCGGGCGCCTGTGTGGGTCGGGCGCCTGTGTGCGGCGCCTTGATCGACAGGCCGCGCCCGGTTCAGGCCGCCACCGCGATCGGCACGCCGTGGCTGTCCGTCAAGGCCAGCCTCGTGTGCAGGTTGCCCTGCTGGGCCACGCGGGCGAAATACTCGCTGCGGCGCCGCTGCATGCAGCCCTTCCGGGTTCGAGGGCCGCCCGCCGCCACGGTGAGCAGTTCGGGAGCCAGGGAGCTGTTCAGGCCCTCACGCAGCAGTTGCAGCGCCTCGGTGCGCAGCTGGGAGATGCGTGACTCGGTGACGCCCAGGCGGGCCGCCACGTCGCTGAGGGGCTGTTCCTGGAGGAACGACTCGGTGACCACCAGGCGCAGGCGCTCGGGCAGGGCCTGGATGGCCTGGTGCAGGTAGCCGAGGCGTTCCCTCTTGAGCAGCAGGTCCTCGGGGCCCTCGGAGAGCTCCGGCACCATTTCCTCCGCCGCCCCGGTGGGGAAGCCCTGGAGGCTGAGCAGCGCCGCCTTCTGCACGTCGTCCTCGACCGTTGCCAGTTCCTGGACGCCGATGCCGAGCATCTCGGCCACCTCGGCGTCGGTGGGTGTACGGCCGAGCGCGGCGGTGAGCTCCTGGCGGGCGGCGGCCGTGCGCCGGGCCCGGGCTCGTACGGATCGGCTGGCCCAGTCCTGGCCGCGGAGCTCGTCGAGGAGCGCGCCGCGGATGCGGACCGCGGCGAACCTGTGGAACGGGATGCCGCGGGTGACATCGAAGGACCGGGCGGCCCCCAGCAGCGCGGCGAACCCGGCTGAGGAGAGGTCGTCCGCGTGGACGTGGCCCGGTACCCGGTTCAGCAGTTCCCGGACCAGATGGCCAACCATCGGCATGTGTTCGCGGACGAGGTCCTCGATGTCACGCGCGGACGGCGCGTCGTGGGTGGTGCCGATGGTGGCGGGAAGATCGGTCGTGTCGCTCACGTGGTCCTCCTCGCTATACGACCGGTTGGGTGAAAACCGGCTGACGAGAAGAACTTTTGCCAACGAAAGGTGCGAAGGCGGCCGAACTCGGTTGCTTTTAGGGTGCTTTCCGCGAGAAAAGCTCAGGTTCAGTGGAAGGCGGCGACGCGGCGGCTCTCCAGGACGCCGGTGAGCTCCTCGTGCACCCAGTGCATGCGCGGGACCGCCACCTCGGGATGGTCACCGAACTCGGTGGCGACTTCGGCCGCGCAGCCGTCGCTGCCGTGCAGCAGGATCATGGCGGTCACCGCCCGCTCGACAGCCTCGCGGCTGGGGCACTGGGACGGCTGGAGATCCGAGACGAAGAGGGCTTCCGCCGCCAGATCCTTGACGATGCTGATCATGTCGAACTCCCCGATGTACGACAACTCGCTGAGCGCTGCCCCTAATGCCCGGTCGGCAGGGTTTTCAACCGAACAGGCCCGAAACAGCCCGGCTTCGCTTTCTCATCTTCCTCGCGCACCACTCCAGGCCCCGCCAACACGCCGGGCGAATCGGGAGAAAGTGCGTGCTGCATCGTCTTCACAGTAGCTCCGTGCTCCGCCACCTGTGGTCTGCTTTTTTGCCAACGCGCACAAGAGCGAGGGCCGGCCCGTCTCAGGCCGACCCTCGTGGAGACGCGGGAATCAGGGAGTGACGCTGGTGGTGTCGCCGCCCGTGCCGGCGCCGGTGCCCTCGCCGGGGCAGTCGTCGCCGCCCTCGTCGGTGTCGCAGTCGACGTCGGTGGTCGGCGGCGGCTCGACGTCGTCGGTCGGCGTGGGCGACGTGGTCGTCGGGCTGGTCGTCACGCTCGTGTCGTCCGGCTTCGGCGGCGGCGGCGTGGTTGTCGTGCTCGTCGCGGTCGGCGTCGTCGTGGTGGTGGTCGTCCCGGTCGGCGTCGTGGTCGTCGTGGTGGTGGTGCCGGGCTTCGGGATCGTGGTGGTCGTCGTCGTGCCGGGGACCGCCGGCTTGGAGCTGCCCGGCGGCAGCACCGTCGGCGCGATGGTCACCGTGCCGTCGGGGCCGATCGTGTAGCCCGGCGACGTCGCGGTCGGCACCAGCCGGGTGCTGCCGTCGCTGAGCTGCTCGACCTTTTGCGGCGGGCCGCCCGGCTTCGTCGACACGAACGTCTCGCAGGTCTCGCCGTTCAGCGTGAAGGCGAGCGGCGCGATGTTCGTCGTCGTGTAGCGGCCGGTGATCGGCACGCTCACCGTCGAGCCGGCCTGCAGCGGGTCGGACACCCGCGCCGTGACCTCGACGCTCTGGCCGTTCTGCTGGAGGGCGGTCTTGCCGTTGCCGGAGATCGTCTGGTCGCCCGGCATGAGGAACCAGAGCTTCCAGTCGTTGACCGGGGTGTCGGCCCGGTTGGCGACCGTGACCTGGGCGTCGAACCGGCCGGCCGCGTCCTTGGTGACCGCGTAGTTGACCACGCAGCGGCCGGTCGGGGCGATCACCGCCGGCCCCGCGGCCGCCGCCTTGTTCTTGGGCCCCTTGCCGGTGGCGCTCCAGCCGTACGTGCCGATCGCCAGCAGCAGCACGCCGGCGGTCACCACCAGGATGCGGCGGGTCTTGTTGTGCGGGCCCCGCTCGGCGGGACCGCCGGGCGCGGCGGCCTGGTTGCCGAAGGCCGGGCGCAGCGGCTGATCGCCGTTGACCCGCACCGACTCGAGGCCGGCGAACCGGCTGTTGCGAGCGGGCGCCGGGGGCTGGCCGGTGGAGGGCGCCGGCGACATCGGAGCCGCCGCCGCGGCCGCGGCGGCGGCCTCGGTCATGTACTCGTTCGCGGACGGCAGGATCGTCGTGTCCTCGCCGTTGCCGGACCAGTCGGGCACGTAGCCCCGGGCGACCGCCGGTGCGCCCGCCGACAGCCCGGCCAGGATGCTCGCCAGCTCGGCGCTGGACGGCCGGTCGGCCGGCCTCTTCTCGAGGCAGCGGCCCACCAGGGCGTCCACCTCGGCCGGCAGCCCCTCGACCGGCGGCAGCGGGTCGGGTTCGACGTATTGATGCGCGCGCAGCAGGGCCGTGGTGGTGCCCACGTCCCACGGCAGCTGGCCGATCAGCGTGCGGTAGATCAGCAGGCCCACCGCGTACACGTCGGTGGCGGGGCTGACCTGGCCGCCCTCGAGCCGCTCGGGCGCGAGGTAGGCCGGGGTGCCCAGCAGGCTGCCGTCGGGGTCGATGTCGTTCTCGCCGATCAGGGCCGAGATGCCGAAGTCGACGACCTTGGCCCCGGTGGGCGTGAGCATGACGTTGGCCGGGGTCACGTCACGGTGGACGATGCCGCGCGCGTGCGCGGCGGCCAGCGCGGCGGCGACCTCGGCGGTGATCCGCACGGCGTGCTGCCAGGGCAGCTTGCGCGCGCGGGCAAGGACAGCGGCGAGCGACTCGCCGTCGATCAATTCCATCACCACGTACGGCACCGGCTCACCGTCGACGGTGGTGGCCTCGCCGTAGTCGTAGACATTTGTGATGTTCGGGTGGCTGAGGCGGGCCGCGGCCTGGGCCTCGGCTCGGAGCCGGCGCCGGAAGGCCGGGTCCGCGCTGGTCGACGGCGGCAGCACCTTGACCGCGACCTGGCGCCCGAGGACCTCGTCGAAGCCTCGCCACACCACTGACATCCCGCCGGCGCCGAGCCGCTCGACCAGTCGGTAGCGACCGGCCAGCAGGCTCGAACCGGGCAGGTCCGACGTGCTCATGTGCCCCCACATGCGCGCTTCGAAGAAACACCGAGTCGCACCGCCATGCTCCTCGACGCCGGGGCGGATCCGGTCCACCCGTGAGCCGGAAGTTTTCCCCATCGACGGCTCGGATGCTAGCCGATGATCGGCCCGATCACGATCCGGCGTGACGCGGTCTACCTGCGGTTCGTTACCGTCCGTTTCGCGCCGGATCCCAGCCGTGGCGCCGACTCGGGTGACCCCCGAAAGTCGGATCTCCGACTGAGCGTGGGAGGCATTACCCGGGAAAGCCCCACTATGCCCGCTTCATCGGAAGTTTCTCCAGGTAAGAGATTCGCGCGCTCTCTTAAGGACTGTTTAACTGGCAGTCGCGCGCAGATAACGGTCCGCTCGGACGAGGCCGCTGGATCGTTACTTAACGTAGGGCAATTGTTGAAGCCTTGACCTGAGCAACCCCCGCTGATCGGGCAGCCGGGTCCGCTGATCAGCTAATTTTCCGTGCCAACGTCATACGGCGGCCCGCCGGCCCGCCGTGGGCACGCTCCCGTTCCCGAAGAGCAGCGACGCCGGCGACGGCCTCTTCGGCGGCGGCTGGAGCCGCACCGGCACCGGCGCCTGCCCGGCAGGCAGCGCGCCGAGCTCGGCCAGCAGGTCCAGCACGGGGTCCAGCTTCTCGTAGACGACCAGCACCACGTCGCCCGAGCGGGCCAGCCGCAGCGCCGCCGGCACCGCCTCGCGGTAGTCCTGCGCCCGCACCGCGGTGAGCTTCGGACGGCGGGCCCGCATCTCGCGTTCCACCAGGGTGGACACCTCGCCCCGGGCGCGAGCGCCGGGGTCCTCGTCCTCGTAGAGCACCGCCCGGGTGACGCCATCCGCGACCACCTGGGCCGAGGCGGCGAGCAGGTCGTCGCGGCGGTCGCCGGGCAGGGTCAGCGCCACCACGCAGCGGTCCGGCCCCCAGAGCTTGTGCAGCGTGCGCAGGGTCGCCGCGAGCGCGGCCGGGTTGTGCGCGTAGTCCACGAAGACCGAGACGTCGCCGAGCCGCAGCAGGGTGGCCCGGCCCGGGTTGTCCACCGCCGGCTCGAAGTCGCCCAGCCGGCGCACGACGTCCTCCTGACCGGCGCCCAGCGCGCGGGCCGCCGCGATCGCCGCGAGGGCGTTCGCCACCGCGTGCGGCGCCGCTCCCCCGTACGCGCCGGGCAGCTCGGCCATGCGCATCAGCGGCGTCCGCCGCGCCCCCGTCGCCTGGGTGAGCCAGCCGTCCTGGAGCAGGTACGCGGTCGCGCCCTTGGCGAGGTGCTCGACCACCACGGGCTGCCGCGCGTCGAGGCCGAACCAGACCACCCGCTTGCGGTCCGCGCGCACCCGCGGCCGCTCGACCAGGCTGCGCACCCACGGGTCGTCGGCGTTGAGCACCAGCGTGCCGCCGTCCCGGACGCGCTCGGCCACCAGCGCCTTCACGTGCGCCAGGTCCTCGATGGTGTCGAGCCCGTCCTGCCCGAGGTGGTCGGCGGTGATGTTGGTGATCACGCCGACGTCCGACCAGTCGTAGCCGAGGCCGCGCCGGATCAGGCCGCCGCGCGCGGTCTCCAGCACGGCCACCTGCACGCTCGGGTCGCCGAGGACCATCTGGGCGGAGAGCGGGCCGGTGGCGTCCGCCCGGTAGATCACGCGCCCGTCGACGCGTACGTCATCGGTGGTGGTCAGGCCCACCCGGGTGCCGCCGGCGGAGAGGATGTGGGCGATCAGCCGGGCCACTGTGGTCTTGCCGTTCGTGCCGGTGACCGCCGCGGTCGGGATGCGCCCGTCGGATCCGGCCGGGAACATCGCGCGCACGATCGCGTCGCCCACGTCGCGGGCCCGCCCGCGCACCGGGGCGAGGTGCATGCGCAGGCCCGGCACGGCGTTCACCTCGATGACGCCGCCGGTGACCTCGGCGCCGTCGGCCACGGGCGGCACCGGCTCGGCGATGTCCGGCAGGCGCAGGTCGATGCCGGCGATGTCGAGCCCGAGCAGCGCGGTGACCCGCAGGCAGAGGCGCGCCACGTCCGGGTGCACGCGGTCGGTGACGTCGTGGCTGGTGGCGCCGGTGGAGAGGTTCGCCGTGCCGGCCAGCCAGACGTCGGTGCCGGCGGGCGGCACGTCGGTGAGCGCCCAGCCCTGCCGCTCGACCAGCGCGAGGTCCGGGTCGATGCGGGTCAGCACCCGGGAGTGGCCGGCGCCGCGGCGGGGATCGGCGTTGGCGCGCTCGACCAGCTCGGCGATGGTCGCGCGGCCGTCGCCGGTCACGTGCGCCGCGATCCGCTCGGCGGCGGCCACCACCTCGCCCGCCACCACGAGCACCCGGTAGTCGCGGCCGGCCAGCTGGCGTTCCACGATCACGTCCTCGCCGGCGGCGCGGAACGCCCGTTCCACCTCGGCGGCCGTGCCGAGCCCGAGCGTCACGTGCTCGCCGTGCCGGCCCTGGCGGGGCTTGACCACCACCGGGCCGCCGAACCGCGCGAGCAGGGCGACCGCCTCCTGCGCGGTGCGCGCCGCGCCGCCCTCGGCCACCGGGACGCCGGCGTCGGCCAGCAGCCGCCGGGTCACCTGCTTGTCGCCGGCGATGTCGATGCCGACGCCGCTGGTGCGGTCGGTCATCGCGGCCCAGGCCAGCCGCCGCCGGGTGCCCCAGCCGAGCCGCAGCAGGCTGAGGTCGTCGAAGCGCTCGACCGGGATGCCGCGCCGCCGCGCCGCCGTGATGATCGCCCGGGTGCTGGGGCCGGCCGCTTCCCGCTCCGCCAGGGCGGCCAAGCGACCGAGTCCGATCTGTCCGGAAAAAGACGACCGACGGATGGCGATCACGAGATCCACGGCGGCCTGGAGCAGCTCGCCGGGAAGGGACGAATCGGGCGACTCGTCCACCGGGCACTCGATGATCACGTTGAAGACCCCCGGCACGCCGGCCGAGAGGGTGCGCCCGAAGCTCACGTCCCGCCCGATCATCTGGGAGAGCTCGATGCACACGTGCTCGGTGACGTGCCCGAAGTAGGTGCCCCCGCGCAGCCGGCTGACGAACCCGCCCGGCGCGCCCGCGGCGCAGTGGTGCTCCGCCAGCCCCGGCATCGCGCGCAGCAGCCGCTCGGGGAAGCCGGTCACGTCCGAGGTCTCGACGCCGGTCAGCTCGTCCAGCCGCAGCCGCGCGACCACGGCGGGCCGGGACAGGTAGACGTTCGGGCCGCGCAGCCGGCGCAGGGATTCGATCTTCATCGGACGAGCCCCCCTTCATGGAGAGGCTAATCGGAACAAAACCGAAACATCCGGCTAATCGTTGTTATGGGCCGGAAGCAGATGCGTCACCTCGGGCGGCCCGTCGGTCAGCGCGAGCGCCCGCTCCTCGGCCCGCTCGTCGCTGCCGGTCATCCGGCCCTCGTGCTGGCGCAGGTGCTCCTCCCACGTCGGCACCTGGTAGACCTCGACGTACTTGCCCGGCTCCTCGCCGTCCTGGAACAGGCCCCACCGCGACGCCCCGGTCCGCTGCCGCGAGCCGCGCACCGCCTCCATCGCCTCGATGAACGCCGCCGACTTGGCCGGCTCGACCCGGTAGACGGCCGTGACCAGGATCGGGCCCTCGTCGAGATGGGGCTCGAGCATGATGTGCGGCTCGGCCCAGAAGATCGCCGGGCTGCGATCGGCGCCGTCCTGCTCGTGCACCGGCCACCAGAGGATCGTCACCGTGCCGGCCAGCAGCGCCGCCGCCGCGAGCAGGAACGCCTCGTCGAGCCCCCACAGCGACGCCACCTGGCCCCACAGCAGCGCGCCGAGCGCCTGCGAGCCGGCGAAGACCACCTGGTAGATGCCGAAGCCCCGGGCGCGCACCCAGGTGGGCAGGAAGAGTTGGAGGGTCGCGTTCATCCGGGACACCAGCGTCATCCAGGCCAGGCCCGCGACGACCAGCACCGCGGTGACCGCGAGCTCGTCGGGCACCAGGGCGGTGACGACCAGGGCTCCGCCGTACGCGACGCCGGCCAGCGCGATCAGGCGGTTCGGCGACAGCCGCCGCCGGATCCGGGGCATCAGCAGCGCGCCCGCGATCGCGCCCACACCCAGCGCGGCCAGCAGGATGCCGTAGCCGCTCGCGCCCAGGTGCAGCTCCTGGTGGGCGACCAGCGGCAGCAACCCCCAGACCACGGCGCCGGGCACGACGAAGAGCACCACCCGCGCCAGAATCCGCAGCACCACCGGCGAGTACCGGACATAACGCCCACCGGCCCGCACGGCCGAGGCAAAATGCTCCGCCTTCATGCGCCGGGGAGGCCGCTTCCAGAAGAGCAGGGCGAGGGCGAACACCCCGTACGACACAGCGTTGAGCGCGAAGACCGTGGCCGACCCGGTGTGCGCCACCAGCAGACCCGCCACCGCCGGCCCCGCCGACCGCGCGAGGTTGGTGTTGACCGCACCGAGCGCCGACGCCGCCGGCAGCTGCTCGCGCGGCACCACCTCGGGGATCACCGCCTGCCACGTGGGCAGCGTCAGCGCCTGGCCCACGCCGAGCAGGAACGTGAAGAGCAACAGCACCGGCGGCGACACCAGGCCGAGGACGGTCAGCACGGTCAGCACCCCGCCGACGCCGAAGAGCGCCGTCTGCACCCCGAGCAGCAGCAACCGCCGGTCGACCACGTCGGCGAGCGCGCCCGACGGCAGCGCCAGCAGCAGCACCGGCACCATGGTCGCGGTCTGCACCAGCGAGACCCAGGTGGCCGCGCCGGGCTCGCCGACCACCAGCCACTGCGCGCCGACCGTCTGCATCCACGTGCCGACGTTGCCGGCGAGAGAGGCGATCCACAGGGTGCGGAAGACCCGCTCACTCAGCGGCGCCCAGGGACTCACCCGGTGAATCTATCGGCGGCGCGCGCCGGGACCCGGGCGGGGCAGCACCTCGCGGTAGTCGCCGACCAGGTGGCCGCCGTCGCAGACGACCTGAACGCCCACGTCGTCGCCGCAGTCGCGGTGCTCGAAGCGCAGCGGCGGCCCCTCCGGGTCGGCCAGGTGCCGGTCGCCCCACTCGGCGACCGCGATCAGCACCGGATAGAGGTCGAAGCCCTTCGGGGTGAGCCGGTATTCGTGCCGGACCCGGGCGCCCGGCTCCTGATAGGGCTCGCGGCGCAGCACGCCGTTGCCGACCAGCGTGGCCAGCCGGTTGGTCAGCACCTGGCGCGGGATGTTCGTGCGCACCCGCATGTCGTCGAAGCGCCGGATGCCGCTGAAGACCTCGCGCAGCACCACGACGGTCCACTTCTCCCCGAGGATCGCCATGGCCCGCTCGATGGTGCAGGTGTCCACCGACCACGCCAGGGCCTCTGTGGAATTCATGACACGAAGGCTAAGTCCACTGGACAGACCCAGCAACTCCTGGAAGCCTGCGTCCATGACCCAGACCCAGCAGGACGCGCGCACCCGGACCTTCAGCTGGACCGACCCGGCCGTCCACGCCGGGCTCGTCGGCCGCCGCTCCGGCCTCGATCTCTTGCGGGCCATGGCCTCCGGCGAGCTCCCCGCCCCGCCGATCATGCACCTGATCGACCTGGCCGGCATGCGCGCCGAGGAGGGCTCGGTCACCCTCTATCTCGATCCGCAGGAGTTCCACTACAACCCGCTCGGCACCATGCACGGCGGCGTCATCTCCACCCTGCTCGACACCGCCGCCGCCTGCTCGGTGCACAGCACCCTCCCGGCCGGCGTCGGCTACACCAGCCTCGACCTCAACGTGAAGTTCCTGCGCCCGATCACCCTCGCCTCCGGTCGCCTGACCTGCACCGGCAGCGTGCTGCAGAGCGGCCGCCGCACCGCGCTCGCCGAGGCACGCCTCACCGACTCCCAGGGCCGCCTCGCCGCGCAGGCCATGTCCAGCTGCATGCTTTTCCCCCTTCAAGAGCTTTAGAAGTACGGGTTCCGCACGGCACCCGCCGCAGGGCTACGGCGCCGTCTTGGTCCGGGCCGTCGCCCGCCGCCGGGCTGTCCTGCAACGCAAGCGTGTTTCGGCGGCCCGATTGCCGGGCATCGGCGAACGTCGTGGAGAACGGTCATCTGGTCGGCGGGCGCTACCGGCTGCGGGAGCGGCTGGGACGCGGCGGGATGTCCGTGGTCTGGCGGGGCTTCGACGAGGTGCTGGGCCGCGACGTCGCGGTGAAGGTGCTCGACGCGCAGCTGGCCGCCGACCCTGACGTGCTGCGGCGCCTGCGCGACGAGGCGCGCGCCGCGGCCGGCCTGCGGCATCCCAACGTCGTCGAGGTGTACGACTACGGCGAGAGCCCGCACCGCGGCCAGACGCTGCCGTACGTGGTGATGGAACTGGTCGAGGGCCGCTCCCTCGCCGAGCTGCTCGACGGCGGCGCGCTCGACTGGCAGCCGGCCGTGGTCATCGGCGCCCAGGTCGCGGCGGCCCTCGGCGCCGCACACGCCCGCGGGGTGGTCCACCGCGACGTCAAGCCGGCGAACGTCATGGTCACCGCCGCCGGCGCCGAGCTGGTCGACTTCGGCATCTCCGCGACGGTCGGCGACATCGACGACGACCACGAGGGCCAGGTTCTGGGCACCCCCGCCTACCTGGCACCGGAGCGCATCGCGGGCGGCCCGGTCCGCCCCGCCTCCGACGTCTACGCGCTCGGCCTGCTCCTCTACGTGACCCTGACCGGCCACGCACCCTGGCCCACGTCCACCGTGACCCAGATGCTGCGCGCCCACGTCTACGCCGACCCCGACCCCCTGCCCCCGATCCCCGGCCTGCCGGCCGTCGTGGCCCGCCTGATCCACCGCTGCCTGGCCAAGGACCCCGCCGACCGCCCCAGCGCCACCGAGATCGCCGACCGCCTGGGCGACCTGGCCGGCCTCCCCCCGGCCGAGCTCCTGCACCTGCCCGAAACCACCGGCACCCCCGCGATGGCGGCCCCGACCGTGGCACGCCACCCCTTCGCCGGCCTGCCGTGGCGCCCCTTCGCCCTGCTGTCCCGGCACCCCTTCACGGCACTCCGCAGGCGCCCGTCCACGGCGCCGCCCCAGGACTCCGACGCCGCGCTCGCCCGGCCCTGGCCCCCGATGGCTTCGGACTCCGACGCCGCCGGGCGTCCGCCCACGGACCTTCTCCAGCGCTCCCACGCCGCGCCCACCCAGCCCGCTCACCGCGCGGACACCCAGCCCGCTCACCACGCGAACACCCAGCCCGCTCACCACCCGAACACCCAGCCCGCTCACCACCCGAACACCCAGCCCTCTCACCGCGCGGTCACCCAGCCCTCTCACGTCCGGCTCGCTCGGCGCCCGATCGGCGGGCCCTCCTGGCGCTCGCTCGGGGCGCTCCCCCGGCGGCACCGCCGCGTCGTGGTCGGGGCGCTCGCGGGACTCGGGCTGCTCGCCGGTGGGCTGGGGGTGCGCGCGGCCACCGACGGTCCGGCCGGGGCGCCGGCGGCGGTCGCGGCCGCGCCGGAGGCTTCCGCTCCCTCGGCCCGGAAGTCGCCGTCCGGTGCCCCGAAACCGCAGGCGTGCACCGTGCGCTATGCCATGCGCGGGACGTCGCAGGGGCGGGCGTCGGCGAAGGTCACCATCCTCAACACCGGGGAGGTCCCGGTGCCGGCGTGGCGGCTCACGTTCGCGCTGCCGGCCGGGCAGCGGCTGATCGACGGGTGGTCGGGGAACTGGCGGCAGGACGGCCGGGCGGTGGTGGCCGCCGGTGGGGCGCTGCCGGCCGGCGGTGCGGCGGCGACCGGGTTCTCCGCCGCCTACGGGGAGGTGGCGGCGCTGCCGGTGGCTTTCCGGCTCAACGGCACGACGTGCCGGGCCGAGATGTCGGTGCAGGCGGCCCCGGCCGTGCGAAAGGCCGCCCGGCAGGATCCGGCGCCGGGGCAGGCGCCCGCCGCGAAACCGGCCCCCGCCGCGAAACCGGGGCCGGCCGAAGAGGGTGCCAAGCCGGACAAGAAGAAGAAAGACGAAAAGCCGGAAGACGACGAGAACGAAGACGAGGAGGACGAGGAGTAGACAGCGGCGACAAGCAGGCGGCGACCAGCTCGCGAAGGCCGGCCGGCCCGCGAAGGGCCGCGGTCCCGGCGCCCGGCAGCGCAGAGGCGCCCGGCAGGGGCAGAGGCGCCCGGCAGGGCAAAGGCGCCCGGCAGGCCAGAGGCGCCCGGCAGGCCAGAGGCGCCCCGGCGCCGGTCGTTGCAGGACAGCCCGGCGGCGGGCGACGGCCCGGGCCACGACGGCGCCGTAGCCCTGCGGCGGGTGCTGTGCGGAACCCGTACTTCTAAGCGTTCTTCCGCAGTTGACGTTGGCGGCGTGCCTCGCGCTTCTCCTCGAAGCGGACGGCCTGGTTCTCCAGGTCCTGCATGTGGGCGGCGAGTTCCTCGCGGGCTTTCTCGCCGTCGCCGGTGAGGTCGGTGCGGGCGAAGACGTTCCACTGGCGCAGGACGGGCTGGAGCACGTCGTCGCGGTGCTGGCGCAGGTCGTAGATGCCGGCCAGGGCGATGGAGAGTGCCTTGCGGCCGAAGCCCTCGATGTTGGCGCCGGGCATCTCGAACGAGCTGACCACGTCGGTGACGGCGCGCATGGCGTGGTTGGGGTCGAGGTCGAACGCGGCGGCCAGCAGGTTGCGGTAGAAGACCATGTGCAGGTTCTCGTCGGCGGCGACGCGAGCCAGCAGCTGCTCGGCGATGGGGTCGCCGGTGGCCCGGCCGGTGTTGCGGTGCGAGATGCGGGTGGCCAGCTCCTGGAAGGCGACGTAGGCGATCGAGTGCAGGATCTCGTCGGGGTGGCCGTTGGTGAAACCGGCCTGCATGTGGGTCATGCGGGCGCGCTCGAGCTCGGTGGGGTCGACGGCGCGCGAGACGGTCAGGTAGTCGCGCAGGGCGATGCCGTGCCGGCCCTCCTCGGCGGTCCAGCGGTGCACCCAGGTGCCCCAGGCGCCGTCGCGGCCGAAAAGCGTGGCGATCTCGTGGTGGTACGAGGGCAGGTTGTCCTCGGTGAGCAGGTTGACGATGAGCGCTGTGCGCGCCACGTCGGGGATCTTCGAGTCGTCCTCGCGCCACGGCTCGCCGCCGAGCAGGCCGTCGAAGGTGCGCCCGTCGCTCCATGGCACGTACTCGTGCGGGAACCACTCCTTGGCCAGCGAGAGGTGCCGGTCCAGGTTGGTCGCGACGACGGGCTCCAGCTCGATGAGCAGCGCGGTCTGATCCATACGATCACTCCCTACGGTTACGCAACCGTAGGTTACTCCCCCTGCCCGGCGGCCGGGCCGCGCCACTGGCACGCGTCGACCAAGATGGATGTCTCCGACCGCCGAGGAGGCAAGTCTTGGTACGACGTGCGCTCATCGCTCTGATCGCCACCGCCGGCCTGATCGCGCCGGCGGTGCCCGCGGCGGCCGCCGCCCCGGACGAAGCGCTCTTGCAGGACAAATTGGACGCCGTCCACGAGGCCGGGATGCCGGGCGCGTTCGCCGAGGTCCGCGAGGGCAAGAAGACCCTGCGCCTGACCACCGGGGTCAGCGACGTGACCACCGGCGAGCCGGTCCGCGACGGCCTGCGCCACCGCGTCGGCAGCATCTCGAAGACGTTCCTGGCCACGACCGTGCTCCAGCTCTCCGGGGAGCGGCGGCTCGACCTGGACGCGCCGATCGGGCGCTACCTGCCCCGGCTGGTGCCGGCCGAGGTCGGCCGCCGGGTCACGCTGCGGACACTGCTCAACCACACCAGCGGGATCGGCGACTACGACACCGAGCTGATCAAGACGGCGGACGACATCGTGGCGCTCTGCGAGACCACGTACTCCCCGGAGCAGCTGGCCCGCATCGGCCTGGCCGCCGAGCCCACGCCCGCCGGCGTCTACTCGTACTCCAACACCAACTACGTGCTCGCCGGGCTGATCGTCCAGAAGGTCACCGGGCACAGCTATCAAAGCGAGATCACCAAGCGCGTCCTGCGCCCGCTCGGGCTGCGCGACACCTACTTCGAGGGGGCCGACCCGCTGATCCGCGGGCCGCACATGCACGCCTACGTGCCGTGGTACGAGGGCGAGCTGCGCGACTTCACCGCGTGCAACATGTCGTGGGCGTGGGCGGCGGGCGAGATCGTCTCGACCGCTCGCGACCTGAACGTCTTCTACCGCGCGCTGCTGACCGGCAAGCTGCTGAAGCCGTCCCTGCTGGCCCAGATGCAGACCACCACCGGCGAGGACGGGTACGGGCTCGGTCTCTACTACGTGGACCTGCCGTGCGGCCGGGTCTGGGGCCACGACGGCGGCACGATCGGCCACGTGACGGTGTCGTGGCACAGCGCCGACGGCAGGCGTCAGGTGACCTATGCGCAGAGCATGTCGTTCTACCAGACCTCGCCGACCGAGCCCCACCCGATCGACGTGGCGGTGAGCGACTTCCTGGTCACCGCGCTCTGCGATGACCAGGTTGCCACCCTGCGGACGACGTCGTACGTGGAGCCGTTCAGGACCCGCTGATCACCGGGTGCAGGTCGGCGGCCGGCGGCTCCCACGCGGCGGCGTCGGCCTCGACCTGCTCCCCCGAGCGGATGTCCTTGACCGTGTCGGGCTCGCCGTCGCGGCCCGGGAACCAGACGTACGGGATGCCGCGCTTGTCGGCGTACTGGATCTGCTTGCCGAACTTGGCGGCGGTCGGCGCGACCTCGGCCGGGATGCCGCGGCGGCGCAGCGCGCCGGCGGTGCGGTCGCAGTCGGCGCGCAGCTCCTCGTGGGGCAGTGCGACGACCACGCAGGTCGGCACCGAGCGCGAGACGGCGAGCGCCTGCTGCCCGAACAGGATGCCGAGCATGCGGGAGACGCCGATCGAGATGCCGACGCCGGGGAAGCTCTCGTTGCCGACCGTGGCCAGATTGTCGTAGCGGCCGCCGGAGCAGATCGAGCCGAAGCGCTCGTAGCCCTCGAGCTGGGTCTCATAGACGGTGCCGGTGTAGTAGTCGAGGCCGCGAGCGATCTTCAGCTCGGCGACCACGAGGCCGGGAGCGTGGTCGCGGGCCGTCTCGACGACCCGGAGCAGTTCCTCCAGGCCCTCGTCGAGCAACGGGTCGCTGACGCCCAATTTGCGCACAGCGTCGACAAATGAGCCGTCTTCGGACGAGATGTCGGCAAGGGCCAGGCAGGTGTCCGCCTGGGCTTCCGTTGCCCCGACCTTTGCGACGAGCTGCTCCTTGACCGCGTTTGGTCCAATTTTGTCGAGCTTGTCGATGATACGGAGCACTTCGTCGGTTTGCGCGAGGCCCAGCCCGCGGTAGAAGCCCTCGCAGACCTTGCGGTTGTTGACCTGGATCCGGGCCCGCGGCACCGGCAGCCCGGACAGCACGTCCCCGATCACCAGCGGCATCTCGGTGTCGTAGTGGAACGGCAGCGTCCCCCGGTTGACCACGTCGATGTCGGCCTGGAGGAACTCGCGGTAGCGGCCCTCCTGCGGCCGCTCGCCCCGCCACACCTTCTGGATCTGGTAGCGCTTGAACGGGAACTGGAGCTTGCCCGCATTTTCCGTCACAAAGCGAGCGAAGGGGACGGTCAGGTCGAAGTGCAGCCCGAGCTGCCCCTCCTCCGCTTTCTCCGCTTGCAGGCGGCTCAGCAGGTAGACCTCCTTGGAGGTCTCACCCTTGCTCAGCAGCGTCTCGATCGGCTCGACCGAGCGCGTCTCGAGCGGGGCGTAGCCGTAGAGCTCGAACGTGGCCCGCGCGCGGTCGATCACGCGCTGCTCGATCATGCGCTGCGGCGGCATCCATTCGGGAAAACCGGAAATGGGCATATTCAGAATCTCCTAGGAAAAAGTCTTCTACCGACCGCGGCCGGGCGCGGCGACCAGTTCCCGCAGGTACGGGTTCTGCGCGCGCTCGCGGCCGATGGTCGTGGCCGGTCCGTGGCCGGGCAGGACGACGGTGTCGTCGGCCAGCGGCAGGATCTTGTCCCGCAGGCTGGTCAGCATCGTCTCGGTGCTGCCGCCCGGCAGGTCGGTGCGCCCGATCGAGCCGGCGAACAGGACATCCCCGGAGAGACAGATCTGCTCTGCGTCCCACGAGGAGCCCGCGCCTGGCAGCCGGAACAGCACCGACCCGCCGGTATGGCCCGGGGCATGGTCGACGGTGATCTCCAGCCCGGCCAGCGACAGCGTCGCGCCGTCGGTGAGCTCGGCGACGTCCTCGGGCTCCGCGTACTCGATGCGGCCACCGAAGAGCTGGTGGAGATCCATGCTCAGGCCCTTGGCCGGGTCGGCGAGCATCTCCAGGTCGGCGGGGTGCACGTAAGCCGTGATGCCGCGGGCGCCGCAGACCGGGGCGACCGAGAACGTGTGGTCGAGATGGCCGTGGGTGAGGAGCACGGCCGCGGGGTGCAGCCGGTGCTCGGCGAGCACGTCGTCGAGCCGGTCGAGCACGCCGATGCCGGGATCGACGATCAGGCATTGCTCACCGGCGCCCGCGGCCACCACATAGCAGTTGGTGCCGAAGGCATCGGCCGGAAAGCCGGTGACGAGCACAACGGGCCCTCTCTGCAGAACGGGAGCGAATCGTAACGAGCCTAGCCGGGCGGGCGCACACCACTTTCTCAGGAGGTACCCGTACACTCTTGCGGGCGTGTGACAGGACGTACGAGAGGACAGCGTTCGGTGGCATCCAGCAGGGACCGGCAGCGCAAGCTGGCGCGGGCGAAGCTCGATCGGCAGATGGCGCGACGAGCCGCCAAGGAGCGCCGGCGACGCCGCGTGCTCGCGGGCGTCGGGTCCGGTGTCGCCGTCCTCCTCATCGTGGCCGGCATCGCCTGGATCGGCGGCGCCTTCGACTCCGACGAGGCCGATCAGACGGCCGCCGAGGACATCTGCGCCTGGACGCCGCAGAGCACGACGGCCAACACCAACCTCAAGGACGTCGGCACGCCGCCCACCACGGACATCCCCACCTCGGGCACCCGGGACATGACGATCACCACCAACCAGGGTGACCCGATCAAGGTCAGTCTCGACAACACCATGTCGCCGTGCGGCTCGGCCGACCTGGCCTACCTGGCGAGCAAGAAGTTCTACGACAACACCGACTGCCACGAGATCACCACGTACGGCGCGATCCGCTGCGGTGACCCGAGCGGCACCGGACTGGGCGGCCCCACCTACAGCGTGTACAGCGAGAACGTGCCGGCCGCGCCCGAGCCGAGCGCCTCGGCCTCGCCGTCCGCCAAGACGCCGCTCTACCCCAAGGGCACGGTCGCGCTGATCGGCGACCCGCCGGGCACCAACGGCAGCCAGTTCCTCATCTTCTTCAAGGACTACAGCCCCGCCACGCCGGAGTACGCGATCGTCGGCACCGTGACGAGCGGCCTCGAGACCGTGACCAAGATGAGCAAGATCGCGACGGTGGCGAACGAGGCCGGCGACAAGGTCAAGCCGAAGTCGAAGATCACCATCAAGAGCCTGACTGTCGGCGACGCGGAGGCGGCCGCGGCGCCGTCGGCGAGCACACAGTCCTAAACCCCACGGCCGAACACAGCAGGAGGAACACCGTGTCGTCGATCAAGGACCGGCAGCGCGCGGCGGCGCGGGCCCGGCTCGAGAAGGAGATGGCCGAGCGTGCCGCGGCGGCCCGCAAGCGCCGGCAGCGCCAGGCCGTCATCGGCTCGGCGATCGCGGTCGTGCTGATCGCGGGCGCCGCGGTGTGGATCGTGACCGCGCTCGGCAAGGACGACGACAAGAGCAGCAACACGGCCAGCGGCGTGCCCGCCGGCCAGGTCGCCTGCACCTGGACGCCGGACGCGAGCGGCGGCAAGGTCAAGGACGTGGGCACCCCGCCCGCCACCGTGCCCAACACGGGCAAGGACGTGCTGACCATCGAGACCAACCTCGGCACGATCAAGGCGGACGTCGACAAGTCCAAGACGCCGTGCACCGCGGCCGCCTTCGAGTTCCTCGCGTCCAAGAAGTTCTGGGACAACACCAAGTGCCACCGCCTCGTCAACGAGGACAAGTTCAAGGTGCTCCAGTGCGGCGACCCGTTCGCCACGGGCAAGGGCTACCGCGAGACCGACGGCCAGGGCGGCCCGAGCTTCACCTACGCGGAGGAGAACCTCCCCACCGACACCAAGAACCCGTACCCCGCGGGCTCGATCGCGATGGCGAACACCGGCCAGCCGGGCAGCACCGGCAGCCAGTTCTTCATCGTCTCGGAGGACACCCAGCTGTCCGCCAACTACACGCTCCTCGGCAAGATCAGCTCGGGCCTCGACATCATCAAGGGCGTGGTCAAGGCCGGCGACGACGGCGCCTTCGCGCAGCAGGCCGGCGGCGGTCACCCCAAGAAAGAGGTCGACATCAAGTCGCTGGCGATGTCCGCGGCTTCCTGATCCACCAAGAGGAACGGCCCCCTTTTATAAGGGGGCCGTTCTCGTGTTTTGACCATCCGGGGATTCGTGGTGGTCGAGGTCTAGCGGAATGGGGAGGACCCTGTCCATGATCTGAGTTCTCACACAAAGATCATCAATGGGCAGGGTCCTCGATGAGGAGCGTAACGGCTACCGGTGCCGGTGACGGCGAGCTGAGCCGGATCTTGTTGGATTCGTGGCGGCGGGAGTTGTACGAGGGCGTCCTCGTGTCCCGGTCACGGACGTTGTTCTCGCTGGTCGACGAGCTGGCCGCTGATCAGGGCCGGTGTGGTTGTCCGGCGCATCTGTCGCTGGGCACCGTCACCGGGCACGCCGCGGCGTACCGGGCGTTACGTGACGGCGAATTGGATACCGGCCGGGCGTTGCGGGCGGCGTGCCGGATCGCCGCGCGGTCCGGTCTGCCTCGGGTGTATGCCGTCGACACCACCGCGTGGCCGCGGCCGAACGCCGCCACCAGCCCGGACCGGCAGCCGCAATACACCCCCGGCGGCCCGCGCGGCGCGGCAATGATCAAGACCGGGTGGCGGTATCAGCATGTCGTCCGGCTGACCCTGACCCCGGACTCGTGGGTCGTGCCGGTCCTGGCCGACCGGATCTCCTCCGACGACGACCTGGTGGAGGTCACCGTGGACCACATCACCCGGGTCTGCGCGCAGGACGGCGCCCGTCCGGCCGATCCGTCGT
>NZ_BOMI01000195.1 GCF_016862115.1 Paractinoplanes deccanensis | reverse complement strand
GCCATGGGATGTCTCCCAGGGGGCAGCCCCCATCCCAGAGGGCATCCTGCCGAAAATCGGCGCGCCGTGGACTCGCGCCTGTGGATAACCGGCGTTCAGCTCCAGGGGCCGAAGACCCGCTCGCCGTTGGCGGAGATCGCCGCGCACAGGCCGTCGACGTCGTCGCCGCGGGTCTGTGCCAGGGCGCGGACCGTGAGCGGGATCAGGTAGGACGCGTTCGGGCGGCCGCGGTGGGGCACCGGGGTCAGGTACGGCGCGTCGGTCTCCACCATGATCTGCGACGGCGGGGTGATCGCGGCGGCCTCGCGCAGGGCGGCGGCGCTGGCGAAGGTGACCGTGCCGGCGAAGCTCAGGTGGAAGCCGCGGCGCACGCATTCCGCGGCGAACTCGGCGTCGCCGGAGAAGCAGTGCATGACCACCGTGTCCGGGGCGCCTTCGGAGTCGAGGACGCGCAGCACGTCGGCGTGGGCGTCCCGGTCGTGGATGATCAGGGCTTTGCCGTGCCGCTTGGCGATGGCGATGTGGGCGCGGAAGCTCTCCTCCTGCGCCTTCCGGCCTTCCGGGCCCGTACGGAAGGTGTCCAGGCCCGTCTCGCCGATGCCGCGCACCCGGGGCTCGGCGGCGAGCGCCTCGATCGCGCGCAGCGACTCGTCCAGGTCGGCCAGCAGCGGCGCGTCGTTGGGGTGCAGGGCGACCGCGGCCAGCACGGACGGGTGGCGGGCGGCCAGCTCGGCGCCCCAGCGCGAGGACGGCACGTCGACGCCGACCTGCACGATGCGGTCGACGCCCGCCTTCGCCGCGGCGGTGATCAGCGCCTCGACCGGGTCGGAGCCGGGGTCAGCGCCGGGGCCGCCGGGCACACCGGCCTCCTGGACGGTGATGTCCAGGTGGGTGTGGCTGTCGAAGACCGGGACGGCGAGCGGCTCGGGAGCGGCGGGGAACTCGCCGGCGCGCCGGGCGGCCTTCTCGCGGCGGGATTCTGACGGTGACGTTGACATGTGAGACATTCTGCACTTGGACCCGCAGGTTACCGGTTGTTCACCTGGCGTCAACCGGTGTCGCCTACCTTCACTGGCCGTGACGGTGACCGGCGAGGACAGTGTGATCGGCTCTGATCCGCTCGAGCCTCCCCTGTCCGCACCCCTGCGACGCGACCTCAGCTGGCAGCACGTCCTGCGCATGAGCCAGTCCGCCGACCACCGCGACGATCCGCTGTTGCGCGCCATCCGCGCGACGGCTGCGATCCACCGCGGCACCCGGATGACCAAGGTGCTCTCGCCGGCGCAGGTCTCCGGCCATCTGGGCGGCTGGCTCCCGTACGGCTTCTGCTATCGCTCCTGCGATATCGCCCACCTGCACGATCCGCGCTCCCTGGCGCTGCTGCGCACCGACGGCTCGGACGACGACGAGGTGACGTTCGCGCTGCGCTGGCGGGCCACCGACCCGAGCGACTACGAGGTGCCGTCCGCGCCGGCCCAGCCGGGACTGGCGATGCTGCCCGCCCACTCGCGGATCGGCGCGATGGTGCTCGGCACCGGTTTCACGCCCAGCAATGAGGATCTGATCCCGGAGTACATCACGGCCGGCTTCGCCGACCTGCCGATGCCGGCGAACGCGCAGATCATCGCCTACGTGCCGGGCGGCGAGGAGGTCATCCTCTACACCTATCAGCCGGAGCAGCACGGGTGGCTGCGGCTGGCCGGCCCGCGCTGGCGGTCCCTGCTGGACGCGCTGCCCGGTGTCACCCCGGACCGCGAGTACCTGCCCTGCACCACCCCGGGCTCGGCGCACCTCGTCGGCATGATCAAGGACAAGGAGTACGAGGCGGTCGCGGACCCGCCGGAGGAGTTCCGGGTGCGCGCGCTGACCCGCGCCGCCCGCTACCCGGTGTCGACGCTGAGCCGCCGCGCCGAGCAGGCCCTGTGGCGGGGTGTGCCCTGCTGGGTGCTGCAACGCGACGACGCGTGGGCAAGGCTTCGACTGGTACGACCGGACGCCGACGCCCTGCACCACACGGGCGCCCGCTGCTACGAGCGCGGCGTCTACGAGGCGTGGGCCCCGGTCGGCGAGCTGGCCGACCACCACATCGCCGACTTCCCCTACGTGCTCTGAAAGAGCACGTAGGGGACGGACACGTCAGCCCGCCAGGCGGGCGAGCTCCTCCTCGATCACCGAGGGCTCGAGCTTCTTGAAGACCGGCTTCGGGGCCGCCAGCGGGGTGCCGGCGACGAGCGGCACCGACTCCCAGCGGGCGCCGACCGTGTAGTCGCCGCGCAGCACCGGGTAGGACGGGCCGCCGTCGAGGTCCTCGACCTCCTCGATGTGCGGCATCGGCGCGTGCACGCCCTCGCCGCCGAGCAGCTCGTACACCTTTTGCGCGGAGTGCGGCAGGAACGGGGTCAGGATCGTGTTGGCGTCGCTGACCACCTGGAGCGCCACGTGCAGGATGGTCGCCTGACGCGGCTTGTCCTGCTCGGCCTTGAGCTTCCACGGGGCCTGCTCGGAGAGGTACTTGTTCGCCTCGGCGACCACGCGCATCGCCTCACCGATCGCCGCCTTCTGCCGGTGCTTGCCGATCAGCTCGCCGACCGTGCCGAAACCGGCCTTGGCCACCGCCAGCAGCGCCTCGTCCTCGGCGGTGAGCTCGCCGCGCTCGGGGATGGCGCCGAAGTTCTTCGCGGCCATCGAGATCGACCGGTTGACCAGGTTGCCCCAGCCGGCCACCAGCTCGTCGTTGTTGCGGCGGACGAACTCGGCCCAGGTGAAGTCGGTGTCGTTGGACTCCGGGCCGGCGGCGGCGATGAAGTAGCGCAGCGCGTCGGCGTCGTACCGCTCCAGGAAGTCACGCACGTAGATGACGACCCGGCGCGACGAGGAGAACTTCTTGCCCTCCATCGTCAGGTACTCGCTGGAGACCACCTCGGTGGGCAGGTTGAGCCGGCCCAGGTCGCCCGGCTCGCCGCCCTTGTCGCCCTCGCCCGAGTAGCCGAGCAGCAGCGCCGGCCAGATCACCGAGTGGAAGACGATGTTGTCCTTGCCCATGAAGTAGTAGGCCAGCGCGTCCTTGCCGGCGCCGTCGGCCGACCACCACTGGCGCCACGCGTCGGGGTCGCCGGAGCGGCGGGCCCACTCGATGGAGGCCGACAGGTAGCCGATGACCGCGTCGAACCACACGTAGATGCGCTTGTCGTTGCGGTCGCGCCAGCCGTCGAGCGGGATCGGCACGCCCCACTCCAGGTCACGGGTGATCGCCCGGGGCTGGAGGTCGTCGAGCAGGTTGCGGGAGAACTTCAGGACGTTGGGGCGCCAATTTTCCCGCTGGTCGAGCCAGTTGCCGATCGCCTCGGCGAAGGCGGGCAGGTCGAGGAAGAAGTGCTCGGTCTCGACGAACTCCGGGGTCTCACCGTTGATCTTGGAGCGCGGGTTGATCAGCTGCTCGGGGTCGAGCTGGTTGCCGCAGTTGTCGCACTGGTCGCCGCGGGCGCTCTCGTAGCCGCAGATCGGGCAGGTGCCCTCGATGTAGCGGTCGGGCAGCGTGCGGCCGGTGGACGGCGAGATGGCGCCCAGCGTGGTGCGCTTGACGATGTATCCGTTGCGCGAGAGCGCGGTGAACAGCTCCTGCACCACGGCGTAGTGGTTGCGCGTCGTGGTGCGGGTGAACAGGTCGTACGACAGGCCGAGGCCGTGCAGGTCCTCGACGATGACCCGGTTGTAGCGGTCGGCGAGCTCGCGCGGGGTCACCCCGTCGGCGTCCGCCTGCACCTGGATCGGCGTGCCGTGCTCGTCGGTGCCCGAGACCATGAGCACGTCGTGGCCGGCCATCCGCATGTACCGGCTGAAGACGTCGGAGGGCACCCCAAAGCCGGACACATGACCGATGTGGCGCGGGCCGTTGGCATAGGGCCAGGCGACCGCGGCGAGAACGTGACTCATGAGGTACAAGCGTAGTGAGCCGCCCCTCGTCGCTGCGACGGGATTCGCTCCGCCCTGAGCGAGATCCGCATTTATTCCGACACGCCCGATTTTGAACGTGATCACCGCTCGCCCTCGTAGTCCAATGAACACGTGCTCGGAGACACGCCACAGCCAGGGGAAACGCCGCGCCACGAGGGCGACCCGTGGTCGTTCGCCGATCCCGACGCGGCCTGGTGGCGCGGCGAGACCGACCGGCAGACCACTCGCCCGCGCCATCCCCGCCGGCGGCCTCCGGCTGCCGCCCAGGACCAACAGACCCCAGGGGGTACGGGGACACTGCTGCCCCCGGCGCCCAAGGAGTACGCCGGCGAGGCGGCCGAAGCACACGCGGCCGCCGCGCAGGACGTGGCCGAGGCGCTCGACCCGGCCGCCGCCCCACGAGCCGCCGCACCGTCCGCCGAGGTCACCGCACCGCCGACCGCCGCTGCCCTCACCACCCCGGCCGAGACGGTCGCCGACTTCGTCGCGGTCGAACGCGACCACGACCGGCCCGACCCGCACCGCTACGACCCGCTGCGCCCGCCCGCGGGCCACGAGCCCAGGACGACGGCCCGAACGGCCGCCGCCGACGCACCACCCACCGCCGCCGCCGCACCACCCACCGCCGCCGCCGCCGACACCACGCCAACGGCCGCCGCGGACACAATGCCAACGGCCGCCGCGCAAACAGCCGCGGACACCATGCCAACCGCCGCCGCGCAAACGACCGCGGACACCATGCCGACGGCCGCCGCGGACGCGCAGCCGGCCTCGGCCACCGAGGTGGCGGTGCCGCTCGCCGCCCGGGAGGCGGACACACCGCAACCGCCCACGGCCTCGGTGACCCCGCCGCCCCCGGACCAGGACGTGATGGTCCTGCCCGAGCCGAGCGCCCGCAACCGCCCCACCGTGCCGCTCGAGCCCGGCCCCGCCGCGGCCCGGCCCCCGGTGATCCGCCGCCCGCGGCAGGGCGGCGCGCACGCCCGCCCCACCGAGCCGCTGCCCCCGCCGACCGGCTCCCCCGGCACCGACGCACGCCTGGAGCGCCTGGAGAACTCCCCGTTCTGGCACGACCGGATCGAGGACACCGTCGAGGTGCCGCGCGAGCAGACCCGGCGCGTCGCCGGCCGCCCCCGGCACAGCCGGCGCGCCGCGGGCCTGCCGCTCTCGGCGCAGGTCTCGCTCGTCGCGCTCGGCCTCGTGGCCGCCTTCTTCGCGTGGGTCAGCGCCGAGCCGTTCTGGCTGGCCGTCGGCCACGGCGACAACGGGCTCGCCACCACGACCGTCTGCACCGGCACCGGGGTCACCCAGCGCTGCGCCGGCCAGTTCGCCGCCGCCGACGGCAGCTACACCATCGCCCGGGTCACCCTGCTCGGCGTCGAGGGCACCGGCCGCCAGCCCGGCGCGGTCACCCCCGCCAAGATGGTCAGCCCCGACAGCCAGCAGGCCTACCTCGGCGGAACCGGCGCGCTGCTCCAGCTGCGGTGGCTGCTCGGTTTCGCCCTGGTGGTGCTCTGCGGCTACGCCATCGCGGGCGTCACCCGAGCCCGCCAGCTCCCCACCGCCCGCGCCCGCCGCGCCGCCATCCTGCTCAGCCTCGCCGGGCCGCTGGCCCTGCTGGCCGGCTTCCTGGCAGCCGCCTACTGATGCACCAGCGTGTAGACGTCGCGCTTCCTCAGGCCGTACTCCTCGGCGACGGCCTGGATCGCGTCGCGGCGGGACTCGCCGGCGGCCTCGCGGGCGGCCACCGCGGCGCGCAGGTCCTCGTCGGCCGGGCGCTCCGCCGGGCCGGCCGGTGCACCGCCCACCACGAGGGTGATCTCGCCGCGCAGCTCGTCGCGGGTGGCGCCGGCGGCCAGCTCGCCCAGGGTGTCGCGGCGGATCTCCTCGTACGTCTTCGTCAGCTCGCGGCAGATCGCGGCCGGGCGGTCCGCCCCGAAGATCGCGGCGAGGTCCACCAGGGTGCCCGCGATGCGGTGCGGCGCCTCGAACAGGACCAGCGTGCGCGGTTCCGCGGCGAGCTCCCTCAGCCGCGAGCGGCGGTGCGAGCCCGTACGGGGAAGGAAGCCCTCGAAGACGAAACGGTCGCTGGGCAGGCCCGAGAGCGCCAGCGCGGTCGTCACGGCGCTCGGTCCGGGCGCCGCCGTCACCGGGTAGCCGGCGTCGAGGGCCGCGCGGACCAGCCGGAAGCCCGGGTCGGAGACGCTCGGCATGCCGCCGTCGGTGACCACGGCGACCACCGCGCCGGCGGCCAGCGCGTCGACCAGCTCGGGCGTACGCCGCTCGTCGTTGCCCTCGAAGTAGGAGACGACCCGCCCGGTGACCGTGACGCCCAGATCGCGGGTGAGCCGGGCGAGGCGGCGCGTGTCCTCGGCGGCGATCACGTCCGCCGTGGAGAGGATCTCGCGCAGCCGCGCGGAGGCGTCGCCGATGTTGCCCAGCGGCGCGCCGAGCAAGACCACCCGGCCGGAACGGTTCTCTTCAGCAGACACGCCGGAAAGTCCATCACATGACGGGTCACGGCGACGGCAGGCGCCGCCTCTCAGGCCCACCTTCTACGATCGCGGGGTGACTACGGCGGCGACAGCGGAGAAAGAGCTCACCCCGGAACCGCCCGCGGCGGAGCCGGAGACCGGTGGGCTGCGCGCGGTTCCCGAGATCGTCCGGCGGCGGCTGTCCGGCCTCGACAACTGGCTCAACCCGCACTCGTGGCTCGTCACCGCCGTCATCGTGGCGATCGCGGGCATCCTGCGGCTCAACGGGGTCAGCAGCCCGAAGGGCTACATCTTCGACGAGGTCTACTACCCGACCGACGCCTGGGACATGCTCCAGCACGGCGTCGAATGGGACGAGAAGACCAACGGCCCGGCCTACGTGGTGCATCCGCCGCTCGGCAAGTGGCTCATCTCGGTCGGCGAGCTCATCTGGGGCAACACCGAGCTGGGCTGGCGGTTCATGCCCGCCATCGCCGGCACGCTGATGATCCTGGTGCTGATCCGGGTCGCCTACCGGCTCTTCCACTCGGTGCTGCTCGCCGGGCTGGCGGGCCTGCTGATGACGCTGGACGGCTTCCAGCTGGTGCTGTCCCGCACGTCGCTGCTCGACATCTTCCTCGGCCTGTTCGTCCTCATGACGTTCGCCGCGATCGTGCTCGACCGTGACCACTACCGGCGCGGCATGCTGCGCGCGCTGGAGAACGGGTTCGACCCCGAGAAGACGCCGGCCGTGCCGCGCATCGTGCCGTGGTGGCTGCTGGTCTCGGGGGTCACGTTCGGCATGGCCTGCGGCGTGAAGTGGAGCGCGCTGGCGTTCGCGCCGTTCTTCGCCGCGCTGGTGATCGTCTGGCGGGTGCAGGCGCGCCGCTCGGCCGGCATCCGCGGGCCGTTCCTGGCCGGCATCATCGGCGACGTCGGCTGGCTGCTGCTGACCCTGGCGATCAGCTTCGTGATCTACCTGGCGGCGTGGACCGGCTGGTTCGTCACCGACGACGGCTATTTCCGGCACTACCGCGAGGCGAACGGGATGAGCGAGCCGCCGGTCATCGGCGCGCTGCTCAACCTGTGGCACTACCACTCCGAGGCGTACAAGTTCCACAGTGGGCTGACCGAGCGCCACGTCTACCAGTCGTGGCCGTGGCAGTGGCTGCTGCTGGGCCGGCCGGTCGCCTTCTACTGGGGCAACACCGGCAACTGCGGCGCGGCGAGCTGCGCCCGCGAGGTCCTGCTGCTGGGCACGCCGATCCTGTGGTGGTCGTTCCTGCCCGCGCTGGCCGCCCTGGTCTGGTTCGGCTTCGCCCGCCGCGACTGGCGCGCGTGGGCCATCGGCACCGGCGCGGTCGCCGGCATCCTGCCGTGGTTCTACTACGCCATCAAGGACGGCCGGACGATGTTCTCGTTCTACGTGCTGCCGGCGCTGCCGTTCCTGATCCTGGCGGTGGTCTATGTCCTCGGCGCCGTCATGACGCCGCAGCAGGGCACGGCCACCGGGCCGGCCCGCACGGACAGACAGCTGATCGGCACCATCGTGGTCACGGCCTACGTGGTCGTGGTGGCGCTCTGCTTCGCCTACTTCTATCCCGTCTTCGTGGGGCAGCTCATTCCGTACGAGAGCTGGTCGCAACGAATGTGGTTGGGCGGCCGCTGGATCTAGGCCCGGGCCCTCGCCGCGCCGGTGGTGCTGAGGCACTGCCGGCGCGAGTCGTCTCGAGCGCCGGAAAGCAAGAGCGCGCCCCGATCGCCTGCCACGGGGGAAGCGGGCGATAGGGGCGCGCACCAAGAAGCTTAACGACCGCCGATGTCAGGCACAACGGGTCACGCTCCGGAGTTTCAAATTTCGATCACGGCTGCACGGGGTCGTTCGACAAAACGGACAAAGCACTGTATTTTCCTTTAGTCTGGGCATAATGCCTTGTGAATAGGCTTCGGCTTTTAGCCTCTTTCACTGTCGGTAAAGCGACAGTTAACGGTTCTCCGAACTCGCGTAACCTCGATCCATTCGCCATTGCGCCGCTGCTCAGGGCGTTGCCTTTCCGAGCGGCACATACCGGCCCCCATCTGGTCAAACGTTGACCCTCATCATTTCGGTTGATTTCCGTGCGGCGATCATCCGTCACCCGCGCGAGTGAGCACGCTCAAGATCGCCATAAATATTTTTAAGCTCGCCGCGTGACTTCGCACGAGCCAGAAAACCCGCAATTCGCCGCGCCCGAGAGCCTCGAGACCGAGGTGATCTCCGTGGCGCAGCCCGCACCGGTGTTCGTGGACACCACGGGGCGTCGCAGCCGGTTGTTGCGGCGGCTCGCCTACGCCTTCGGCGCGGTGGTCATGCTGTACGGCGGCCTGATCAGCGTGAGCCTGGCCGGCGGTCCCGTCCGCTCCAGCGCGGTGCTGCCGCTGCCCGGGCTGGAGGATCCGGAGGAGGAGACCAAGCCACCGGCCCCGCCGAGCCCGACGCCGACACCGGCCCAGAAGACGACCGCCGTCTTCGTGGCCGAGGCCCGCCGGACGCCCGAGCGCCGGCCCGTGCCCCGGCTGGAGTCCGCTCGGGTGACGCCCTCCCGGACGCCGTCGGGCACTCCCAAGCCCACGAGGACCACGAAGCCCACCCCGGCGCCCAAGCCGACCACCACGCGGCCGCTGGAGTCCGGCACCACCACCCCGCCCACCACGCCGACGACGACCAAGCCGACCACCACGCCGCCCACCACCACGCCGCCGGCGCCGGTGCCGCCACCGATCGGCGGAGGCACCGGTGGAGGCACGGGCGGGACAGGCGGCGGCAGCGGAGGCGGCACGACCGTCGACGGCGAAGCGAGCCCGGGCCCCAGCGGCTCGGGCTCGTCCGGCTCTGGAGCCGGAACAGGCACCACGTCCGGCGGCAGCACCAGCGGCGGCTCAGGCGGCGGCACCGGCACGAGCAGCGGCAGCGGCAGCACAAGCGGCAGCAGCGGTGGCACCGGCGGCAGCAGCACGAGCGGCGGCACCAGCGGCGGCAGCACCAGCAGCACGAGCGGCAGCACCAGCGGCGGCTCAGGCGGCAGCTCCGGCTCGACATCGGGCAGCGGTTCCGGCTCCAGCTCCAGTTCCGGCTCCAGCAACGCGGACTCCGGGACGAGCACCCCGCCCGCCCCCGAACCCCCCACCGGCGTCCTCACGACCGCTCTCACCACCCTGACCACCAAGGTGCTTTCGTGACCCCTCCCGTCATGCCCCTCCGCCGCGCCCGCACCCGGGGCCGCGGCCCCGTCCGCCGCCGGCTGCTGCCCGCCCCGCGCGTCCTGCTCGGCACGCTGCTGCTCGGCGTCTTCGTCGCCGTGCTCGTCGTGCAGGCGTACGTGAACGCCGAGTTCAAGGGCGACCACGCCGAGACCGAGGTGGGCGACCAGGCCGGCGTCCCGCGGGAGATCCTCGAGGGCGGGCCGGTCATCAACACCACCGGCGGGCAGGAGAGCACCAGCCGCATGCCCGCCAAGACCATCGCGCTGACCTTCGACGACGGCCCCGACCCCACCTGGACGCCCCGGGTCCTCGACGTGCTGCGGCGGCACAACGCGCACGGCACGTTCTTCGTCGTCGGCTCCGAGGTCTCCCGCAACCCCGAGCTCGCCAAGCGGATCACCGACGAGGGCAACGAGCTGGGCCTGCACACGTTCACCCACCCCAACATGCAGCTGATCGCGCCGTGGCGGCGCAACCTGGAGCTGTCGCAGACGCAGGTCGCGATCGCCCGCGCCACCGGCGTGCACACCAACCTGGCGCGCTTCCCGTACTCGTCCAAGACGAACGCGATCGACGAGACCAACTGGAAGATCATCAAGGACGCCGGCAAGCAGGGTTATCTGATCGTCGTCAACGACCTCGACAGCGAGGACTGGCGGCTGCCCGGCCCCGAGCGGATCGTCCGGAACGCGACCCCGTCCGGCGACGCCTCCGCGGTCGTGCTGTTCCACGACGCCGGCGGCGACCGGGCGCAGACGGTCCAGGCGCTCGAGCGGTACATCCCGATGATGCAGGCCCGCGGCTACCGCTTCACCACGGTCACCGAAGGTCTCAACGGGACGATCACCGAGAGCAACAGGGCCGCCGAGAACAAGGCCGCGCCCGTTCCGCTGCTCGCGGAGAACCCGGAGGCCGCCGGCAGCGACGTGTGGCGCGGCTCGGCGGTGATCTGGACGGTCCGCCTCGCCGACGGGCTCGTGTGGGTGATCGCCGGCCTGTTCCTGGTGGTCGGGGCGCTGACGATCGGGCGTACGGCGCTGCTCCTGCTCCTCGCGACCCGGCATGCCCGGCAGCGCCGCAGGCCGGACTGGAGCTGGGGCCCGCCGGTGGTCGAGCCGGTGTCGGTGATCGTGCCCGCCTACAACGAGAAGGAGGGCATCGAGGCGGCCGTCCGCTCGCTGGCCGGCGGCGACTACCCGGACATCGAGGTGGTGGTCGTCGACGACGGCTCGACCGACGGCACGGCCGCCCTGGTGGAGCGGATGCGGCTGCCGAACGTGCGGGTGGTGCGCGTGCCCAACGGCGGCAAGGCGAACGCGCTCAACACCGGCGTGGCGCTCGCCAAGCACGACCTGATCGTCACGGTCGACGGCGACACGATCTTCGAGCCGGACTCGATCCGCGAGCTGGTGCAGCCGTTCGCCGATCCCCAAGTCGGCGCGATCGCCGGCAACGTCAAGGTGGGCAACCGCGAGCGGATGGTCGCCGCCTGGCAGCACATCGAGTACGTGATCGGCTTCAACCTGGACCGGCGGCTGTACGAGGTGCTCGGCTGCATGCCGACCGTGCCCGGCGCGATCGGCGCGTTCCGCCGCGAGGCGCTGGCCCAGGTCGGCGGGGTCAGCGACGAGACGCTGGCCGAGGACACCGACGTCACGATCGCGCTGCTGCGGGCGGGCTGGAAGGTCGTGTACGCGGAGAACGCGAAGGCGTGGACCGAGGCGCCCGCCACGCTCGAGCAGCTCTACCGGCAGCGGTACCGCTGGAGCTACGGGACCATGCAGGCGATGTGGAAGCACCGCCGGGCGCTGTGGGACGCGGGCCCGTCGGGCCGCTTCGGGCGGGTCGGGCTGCCGTTCCTGGCGCTGTTCGGGGTCGCGCTGCCGATGCTCGCGCCCGTGGTCGACATCATGCTCGTCTACGGCCTGGTCTTCTGGGAGCTCGAGGAGACCGTGGTCGCCTGGGTCGGCATGCTGGCCCTCCAGTTGTTCACCGCGGCCGTGGCGTTCCGCTTCGACAAGGAGTCGCTCAGGCCGCTGTGGCGCCTGCCGCTCCAGCAGTTCGCGTACCGGCAGTTGATGTACCTGGTCCTGATGCAGTCGGCGACCACAGCGCTGACCGGCGGGCGGCTGCGCTGGCACAAGCTGCACCGCGCCGGGCTCGGCGCGCGTGCCGAGGCGGTGCCGGTGGCGCCGGGCGGCGAGGTGGCCCCCGCGGTGGACACGTGGCCCTCGACGCTGGCGCAGACGCGCACCGACCTGCATCCGGCGTCCGGCCGGGCGGTGGCGCGGCCGGTGGTGCCGTCCCAGCAGGCCCGGGACGACCTGGACTCCGCCGATCCGAATCCTGCGGAGCTCGACCCCTACGACCTCCCGTCAGCCGGCTCGCCCCCGGGTGGCGGTTCCGGCCCGGTCCGCACCGGGTAGCCCGGCCGCGCCGGGCGATGCGTCGGCCCGCGCCCCGCTCGAACTGCAGCCGGGCGGGGTGCGGGCCGATGTGCCGCACAGGAAGGTCCAAACGGACGGGAAACGCAGCCAATAACAAAACCGGCTTATCGGATGTCTATGCATATGTACGCCACACTTCACCCCCGCACCCTCATAAGTTCACCTGAAGTTCATCTTCAGGATCTGGTTTCGTCTTCCTGGGGCAGGGAGCATCGCCAAGTCGTCCGCGCCCCTCGCAGGAACTGGTGTCATGCTGCAGCTCCATCGCTCACCGTCCGTGCCACGTCCCGGTGAGGAAGCGAGGTGACCCCACGCCTGAGCATCGTCGTCCCGTTCTACAACGTCGAGCGATACATCGGTGACTGCCTCGACTCCCTGTCGCGGCAGACCTTCACCGACTTCGAGGTGATCCTGGTCGACGACGGCTCACCGGACGGCAGTGCCGAGATCGCGCGGGCGCACAGCGCCAACGACCCGCGATTCCGCATCGTCACCCAGGAGAACCAGGGGCTCGGTCCCGCCCGCAACACCGGCGTCAAGCACGCGCAGGGCGAGTACCTGACCTTCGTCGACAGCGACGACCTGATCCCGCGCTACGCGTACGAGCTCATGGTCCGCACCCTCGACGAGACCTCCTCGTCGCTGGCCGGCGGCAACGCGCGGCGGTTCAACAACACCTACGGCGTGCGCCAGTCGTACGTGCACCGCGCCGGCTACGGCAAGCTGCGCAAGGCCACCCACGTCTTCGACCACCCCGGCCTGGCCATCGACCGCATGGTGTGGAACAAGGTCTACCGGCGCACCTTCTGGGACCAGTTCAAATACCAGTTCCCCGCGATCCGGTACGAGGACTACCCGGTCACCCTGCGCGCGCACATCGACGCCGTGACCGTCGACTGCCTCGCCGTGCCGGTCTACTACTGGCGTGAGCGCGAGTCGGGCGAGTCGATCACCCAGCTCAAGTTCCAGTTCGCCAACATCGAGGACCGGGTCGTCTCGGCCGAGATGGTGCTCGACATCGTCGACAAGCGCGCCCCGGAGCTGCGCGGCGAGGTGCACCGCCACCTGGCCACGGTCGACCTCACCACCATCGTGCAGTCGTTCTCGTCGGCGGCCGACCACGAGGTGGCCCCGCTCCTCGCGCTCGGCCAGCGGCTGAGCCGGCGGCTCGACCCGGCGGTGCTCGCCGAGTCGTCCACCTTCGCCCGCCTCGAGTACGAGGCGCTGCAGAGCGGCGACGCCGAGCTGCTCCAGAACCTCGCCCGGTTCCGCGCCGACGGCGGCCTGCGCGGCGGCGTCCGGGCCCGGCGGCACCCGCGGCTCCCCTGGCGGTACGAGGGCCAGTACCCGGGCCTGCGCGACGGCTCCAAGGTGTCGTCGTCGCTCTACACGCTGCCCCGCACCGAGCTCGACGTCCGCACCGCGGTGCGCGACCTCTCGTGGAGCGACGACGCGCTGGTGCTGCACGGCACCGCCGAGATCGCCCACCTGCCGACCACGTCCAAGTCCGAGATCCGGGTGGCGCTCGCCTGGGGCAGGCACTCGCACGACCTGCCGGTGGAGCGGCTCGTCGAGCACGACACCCACGGCGAGGACCGGCCGGTCGGCTTCGTCACCCGCATCCCGCGCACGCTGCTCGCCTCGGTCACGAAGTCGGCCAAGAAGGCGCACGTGACCGTCGAGGTCCGCTCGCACGGCCTGCGCCGGCGCGGCGTGCTGGCCGCCGGCGGCCTCCAGTACCCGGTCGGCGACTGGGTGGGCGACGTGTGGGTGCAGCCGCTCAACGGCGGCGACGGCCGGGTCTTCCTCGAGTTCCGGCGCAACACGGTCGAGCTGACCACCGCCGAGGTCGAGGGCGAGGAGCTGGTGCTCAACGGCCGGCTCGCGTCCCGGCTCGAGGAGCCGGAGCTGCGGCTCAGCCACTCGGTCGGCGCGATCCACGTGCCGATCCAGCGCACCCGGCACACGGCCATGGACGACTTCACCGCCCGGGTGCCGCTCGACCAGCTGATCGGCGTGACCGAGCCGGACGACCCGTTCCTCCTGCGCACCGTGCTGGTGCCGCGCATGCACGACGGCAACAATCAGTTCATGATGTCGATCACCGGTCTCGACCGTGGCGTGCTCGCCGAGCGCGGCGGCCGGGTCATCTCGGTGAGCCGCTCCCCGGGCATGTACCTCAACCTCATCGAGAGCCCGGCCCAGGTCTTCGCCGACGACGTGGTGGCCGTGCCGGACGCCACGTGGCTGACCGTCTCCGGCCCCCGCTGGGCCGGCACCGACTACAGCCGGATCACCTGGCGCCGGTTCCTGCCCAACTCCGACGACGGCATCGACGCGCCCGCACAGATCACCCTCGACGACGAACGGTGGACGGCGTCGACGAGACTGGACGACCTGGCCGACGGTGAGGAGCTCAACTGGGCGCTGTTCGCCTCGCCGGAGGAGGGCACGCCGTACGCCGTACAGGCCGACAGCTTCCTGGTGAGCCGGCTCCCCCGCCGGCTGGGCAAGCTGGTCCTGCGGGCCCGCAGTGGCATCCTGCACCTGGAGATGGACTGACCCCATGCATCACCACAACCACTACTACGGGCTGACCCACATCCTGGCCCGCTACTGCGGCATGGACGACGAGTTCCCGCCGCGCATCCCCGGCTACCTGCAGCACGGCTGGAACGTGGGCTGCGGCTGGAACCCGGTGCACGAGTTCTTCGACGGCGCCTGGCGCTTCGTCTGGAGCGACGCGCCGCGCCGCCGCGGACATGCTTTGAGCCGCCGCAACTACGCGGTGACCGGCGCGCCGATGCTCTACCTCATGGACATGGAGCCCGACCTGGGCCGCGTGCCGGACGAGAAGCGCGAGGGCACGCTCTGGTTCCTCTTCCACGGCTGGGACGCGCCAGGCGGCCTCGGCGCCAAGATCGAGGGTGACCACGCCCGCCTGATCAGCGAGATCAAGGAGACCGAGACCGAGCCGGTCACGATCAGCCTCTACTACACCGAGTACGAGCGGCCCGACGTGCGCCGGGCGTACGAGGAGGCCGGCTTCGAGGTCATCTGCTTCGGCAAGCGCGGCTGGAACTACGAGGGCACCGACCGCAAGTTCCTCTACAAGCAGCTCGCCGCGTTCCGCCGGTTCAAGCGGGTGGCGTCCAACCGGCTCGCCACCGCGATCTTCTACGGTGTCGCGGCCGGCTGCGAGCCCGCGGTGTACGGCGACGCGATGGCGCTCGAGGGCGACAACCCGCTGTTCGGCGGCCAGTCGCGGATCGCCCGGCTCTGGCCGGACATGCTGGGCAAGGACATCGACCTCGCCACCGCTCGCGCCATCACCGACGACGAACTCGGCAAGGCCTGGATGATGTCCCCCGCCGAGATGCGGATGCTCTTCGATTGGAATACCCGTGACTGACATCGAGGTTGTCCGCGGCGAGATTCAGCCCTGGACCGACTATTCCAGCTACCGCCGTCCGGCGGGCGGCGACGCGCTGCTGGCGCTGCTCGCCGACGCGCTGCCCGCCAAGGCCGCACGCACGCTGATCGCCGGGCCGCACAGCCACGAGCTGATCAAGCTGGCGACCGCCCGCAGCGAGCGCGTCACGGTGCTCCTCCGCTCGGTCAGCGACGCCACCGACCTGCGTGAGGCCTTCCCCGACCCCGAGGTCACCGTGGTGGCGGGCGCGCTCGACGGCCTGGCCGACGGCCCGTACGACCTGGTGATCGCGGCCGACGGCCTCGACCGGGTGCTCGGCTACGACTCGCCGGCGCTGACCTGGCCGCAGCGGGCCGAGCTGGTCCGCGCGCTCGCCGGCCCGGACGCGGTGGTGCTGATCGGCGTCGAGAACGAGTTCGCGCTGACCGGCCTCTACGACCGGCGCCCGGTGGACGCCCGCCACGGCGACGACGAGTGGCGCCCGCTGCACGACGACCCCGAGCGCCCCACCTCGCCCGACCAGGTCCTGGCCGCGCTGCCCGGTGCCCGCCTGTTCGCCTCGTTCGACGCGGCCGGCGAGACCCACACGCTGCTCGACGCGGCCGCCGCCGCGGGCACCCGCCCGGGGCGCCCCGCCGCGCGCCTGGCCCTGGAGGGCCTGGCCGCCGCGGCCGCGCACACCCCGCTGGTCGCCCCGATCGCCACGGGCGCGGAGGCCGCGGCGCGCGCCGGCCTGCTCGGCGCGGTGGCGCCCGGCTGGCTGGCCGTGCTCGGCCCGGCCGGCGCGACCCACACCGCCTACACGGCCACGCACAGCCTCGACCTCGGCGAGCAGGGCTGGACGGTCGGCGACCGGGTCATCCCGGACACGGTCTCCGCCGAGACCGAGCTGTTCCGGCTGGCCGCCGCCGAGGACGTGCCCGGCTTCCGGGCCTACGCGGCGCGCGTCGACAGCTTCCCGCTCGACGACCTCTACCCGGCCGGCGGCGGATTCGTCCGCGGCGTCACCGAGGCGCCGGCCGGTGCCGGCCACGACGAGCTGCTGGCCGCCGCCTGGTTCCGGTTCCGTGACCGGCTCGTCGCCGCGCACCGCCGCCACCCGTGGCCGCCGTGGATGGTCGAGAGCGACGACCTGGTGACCACCTGGCTCGGCATGTCCGGCGTCGAGGCCACGCCGGAGCTGCTGGCGCGCGGCCGCGAGCTGGCCGCCGAGTTCGCCGGCCCGGTCGCCGAGGAGCCCGACGTGGCGACCGCGCTCGCCGACGCCGAGGAGGACCGCAAGCGGGCCAAGGAGCTGGCCGGCAAGGTCTTCGGCCTGGAGCGGACGCTGCGCTTCCGCGACCAGAGCCTCAAGACCCGCGAGGCGCAGCTGCGCAAGCTCCGCGACGAGCTGCGGCAGTACCGCACCTCGCCGGTGCTCAAGCTGCACGACACCGCGAAGAAGGTGGCGAAGATCCGTCACCCGAAGCAGTTCGCCCGCGCGGTGAAGAAGAAGCTGAAGGGCTGAGAAGCCGAGAAAAGGGCCCGCCGGTGGCGGGCCCTTTCTCATGCGCTGATGAGGTCGTCGATCAGGTCGCTCGGTGTCAGGTCGGCGAACGGGAACACCACGTGCAGCGACGTGCCGTCGCCCGGACGGTCCGACAGCGCCACGGTGGCGTGGTGCGCGTCGAGGATCTTCTTGGCCACGGCCAGCCCGCGGTCCGGGCCGGGCACCGTCGACGGGTTGGCGATCGCCCCGTAGTAGAGGTGCGGGAACAGATCGGGCCGCATGCCGTCGGGCAGGTCCATGTCGTCGAGGCGCACCGTCGGGCCGGACTCGATCTCGGTGCCGACCCGCACCCGGCCGCCGGACGGCGTGTACTTCACCGCCGCGAAGAGCAGGTGGGTGAGCACCTGCTCGAGCCGTACCGGATCGGCGATGATCGGCAGGGACGGGCCGCCCGCCTGGTTGAGGATCCAGATCTGCTTCGTGGCGGCGATCGGGCGTACGGCCTCGACCGCCCGCTGGGTGATGCGGGTCAGGTCGATCTGGCGCATGTGCAGGCTCTCGCTGCCGAAGCCCGCGTCGGCCATCGTCGTCAGGTGGTGAAGCAGGTCGAGGAAGCCGCGGATGTGCCCGGAGACCGCCCGGCCGACCAGGTCGGCCATCTCGGCGTCGTGGTAGCCGGTCTTGCCGAGCTTGCCGAGGTACGACGAGATCAGCCGCAGCGGCGCGCGCAGGTCGCCGCCGACCAGCCCGGCCAGGTCGTCCTTGCGCCGCTCCAGCTCCTGGAGCCGGGCCGTGGTGTTGGCCAGCGCGATCGCGTGCCGGCGCAGCTCCATCTGCGAGGTGACCTGCCGGGCGAGCGCGCGCAGCGCCTGAAGCTGCTCGACGTCGAGGCTGCGCGGCTCGTTGTCGATCACGCAGAGCGTGCCGAGCGCGTACCCGTCGGTGGTGACCAGCGGCGCGCCGGCGTAGAAGCGGATGCCGTCGCCGGCGGTCACCGTCGGGTTGTCGGCGAAGCGCGAGTCCTTCGTCGCGTCCGGCACCACGAGCAGGTCACGGCCGAGGATCGCGTGCGCGCAGAACGAGACCTCGCGGTCGGTCTCGGTCGCCTCGGTGCCGACCCGCGCCTTGAACCACTGCCGGTCGGTGTCGACCAGGCTGACGAGCGACATCGGCGTGCCGCAGACGTTCGAGGCGAGCGCGACGATGTCGTCGAAGTCCTGCTCCGGCGCGCTGTCGAGGATGTCGAGCGCGTAGAGCGCCGCCAGGCGGTCGATTTCGTTGTCGGGCAGGGGAGCTTTCATGCCGGTCACCTCCGAAGACTTGCTTCAGAGGTACCACCCGAAAGTAGCTACCCGACCTTTTCCGGCTTTTTCCACGACTTGAGCGGCCGGGTGGCGGCCGGCCAGCCCAGGTGCAGGCGCAGCTCCTCGGGAGTGGCGAGGATGTCGGCGCCGAGCTCGATCCGGGCGATCTCGCGGGCGGCCACCGGGTCGGGGTCGTAGCCGTAGACCTCGGGCCACTGGCGCCGCAGCCGCGGCTCCCCGCCGAACGTCGGGTCGGCGCCCTCGAGCACCATCGGGTCGCCGTAGACCGCGCCCTGGCAGCCGGCCAGCAGGCCGTACCAGATCGCGCTGCACAGGCGGTTGGAGACGACGCGCTTGTGGCGGCGCAGCTCGGCGAGCTGGCGCACCAGGAAGTCGCGGTCGTGGTCACGCCACCAGAAGCCGCGGTAACCGTGGCAGATGACCCGGAAGCCGGCGTCCTCGTACAGCTTGCGGATCTTGCGGACCTTGTGCTCGTTGAAGTAGAGGCACGCGGTGATCGGGCCGGTCTCGTGCGCCTTGAGCTCGTCGATCAGGCGCTGGTGGTCGCCCATCACCTGCTGCCCCTCCCAGCCGTGGAAGGGGTAGAAGATGGTGCCCTCGCGCTTCGACTCGTCGACCGGAGCCTCGTTCATCTCGAGGAGATAGGCGAACGGGGAGCCGATGGCGACCACGTCACGGCGGCCCTGCGACCACGCCCGGCGCCGCACCTGCTCGGACCAGACCCACAGGCGGCTGCCCTCGACGAACGGCACACCGGGGGCGAGGCCGTCACCGATGTTCCACCCGTGCTGGAGGTATCCCTGCATGCGCGGCGGGTGCATCCACTCGTCCAGCTGGGCATACCGCGCGAGCACGTGAGCGTGGCCGTAGTAGTAATTGGCGTGGTGCATGTCCACCCTGTGAATTCGAGCGTCGACCGATCTAATACGGTCGGTCCTGCGGCGTCGGGGCTGAAGCCTAGCACCGCCAGAAGCGACGAAGGGCAACCGATGACAGACCACGCGGGACCGGTCGTACCGGTCCGGGCGCGCGGCGCGTACCGCCAATCGGCGCTGGTGCTGGGCACGGCCCAGCTCGGCGGGGCGTACGGCATCGCCAACCGCACCGGCATGCCGGACGACGACGCCACGGCGCGCATGCTCGCCACGGCCCGCGACCTCGGCGTCACCCACCTCGACACCGCCCGCGCCTACGGCGACAGCGAGCGGCGGATCGGCGCGGCGCTGGGCGACCTCGGACTCGCCGTCGTCACCAAGATCGCACCGGGCGGCGACGTCCGGGAGAGCGTCCAGGCCAGCCGGGCCGCGCTGCGCGTCACCGGCCCCCTGACGATCCTGCTGCACCGCGCGGCCGACGCCCCCGCCGGCTGGGCCGACCTGCGTGGCTGTCTGGAGACGGGCGAGGCCGACCGGGTCGGCGTGTCCGTGCAGTCGCCCGACGAGCTGCGCCGGGTCCTCGAACTGCCCGGCCTCGGGTACGTCCAGCTGCCGTGCAACATCCTCGACCGGCGATGGCTGGCCGGCGACCTGTCGGACGCGCTCGCGGAACGGCCCGATCTCGTGGTGACCGTGCGCAGCGCGTACCTCCAAGGTCTGCTCGCCGCCGGAAGCGCGGTGACATGGCCGCACCTGCCCGACGACCGCCGCGACGCCGTGGTCTCCACACTCGACCGGCTCGCCGCCGGCCTGGGCCGCGCGGACCGCGCCGACCTCTGCCTGGCCTACCTGCTGTCCCTGCCCTGGGTCACGTCGCTGGTGGTCGGCGCCGAGACCGAGGAGCAGCTGCGGCAGAACGCCGCGCTGGTCAGCCGCAAGCCGCTGACCGAGGACGAGCGCGAGCGGGTGCTGAGCGAGCTGCCCGAGATGCCGGTGGACCTGCTCGACCCGAGCCGGTGGTCCGCATGACCCCGATGGAGCTGTTCGGGCTGAAGGGCAAGGTCGCCGTCGTGACAGGCGCGACCGGCCGGCTCGGTCAGGTGATGGCCTCCGCGCTGGCGGGCGCGGGCGCGACCACCTGGCTCGTCGGCCGCGACCAGGGCCGGCTCGACGCGCTGGCGTCCCGGTTGGACGGCGACTGCGTGCCGGCGCGCTGCGACGTCACCTCCGACGAGGACGTGGCGGCGCTCGGTGCCCGCTTGCGCGAGGACGGCGGCCGCGTCGACGTGCTGGTGCACAACGCGCACGTGGGCCGCGGCGGCTCGCTGCGCACGGCCACGCCCGGCGACTACCTGGAGGCCGCCGACCTGGCCTTCGCCGCCTTTCAGCGCCTGCTCGGCGCCACCCGCGACCTGCTGGTCACCGCGGCCGCGGACAGCTCACCCTCGGTCGTCGTGGTCGCCTCGATGTACGGGCTGGTCAGCCCCAAGCCGCAGCTGTACGCCTCGCCCGAGGCCGGCAACCCGCCCTACTACGGCGCGGTCAAGGCGGGCCTGGTCCAGCTGACCCGCTACGCGGCAGTCGAACTCGGCCCCGCCGGCGTCCGGGTCAACTGCGTGACCCCCGGCCCGTTCCCCGGCGAGGGCGGCGACCCCGAGCTGCTGGCCCGCCTGGCCCAGCAGACCCCGCTCGGCCGCGTCGGCGACCCCGCCGAGATCGCCACCACCCTGCTCTACCTGGCATCCCCGCGCTCCAGCTTCACCACCGGCGCGAACGTCGTGGTCGACGGCGGCTGGACGGCCTGGTAACGCACCCTTTGTCCGATATGCGCGTTTAGTGAGCGTGCACACTCTCCTGGCCGCCCTCCTGGCGGCGACGCTGGTGTTCGGCGACAGCTTCGAGAAGCCGCACGTCGCCGGCGCCTACTACCGCTACGCCGCCGGCACCCAGCTCGGCCCCTGGACCGTCACCAGGGGCGACGTCGACGTGGCCGCCGACTCGCTGTGGCAGGTCGCCGAGGGCCGCCAGAACATCGACCTCGACGGCGGTCAGCAGGGCGCCATCGCCGCCACGTTCGCTACAAAGCCCCTGCTGACCTACCGCATCACCTACGCGCTGGCCGGCAACTACGCCGGCCCACCCACCATCAAGACCGGCGAGCTGCGCGTCAACGGCCAGGTCATCCAGCAGTTGTCCTTCGACACGACCGGCCGCTCGGCGACCGACATGGGCTTCACCAGACGTACGGCCTACGTCCTGGCCCGGGGCACGTCGTTCGAGCTCGAGTTCGCCAGCACCACCACCCCCGCCGGCCACGGCCCCGTCATCGACGACGTCCGCGTCGAGGCCTGCCTGCTGATCATCTGTCCCAAAGCCCAAGCCCTCACCGCCTGAGCGCCCCAGAGATCCCACGGCATCAACACTCAAACACCGATGTGAGTCGTCAGCGTGACGCGCGTCGACCACTCTCCACGACCCACCGCACCCGACAGACCCCAGCGCAACCCATGGATCGCGGGGTCTCCGGGGCTCGGCCCCGGAGCAGATATGACGAGACGCCCCCGGTCCGCGCTTCTCAGCGGACAGGAGGCGTCCAAAGTCTCGTGGAGCTGAGGGGATTTGAACCCCTGACCCCCTCGATGCGAACGAGGTGCGCTACCAGTCTGCGCCACAGCCCCTTGATCCCGTGGACTTGCTGTCCGTGGAACCGCAGCAAGGCTAACAGGTAGCCCACCCTCCCCGCGAACCGACCCCCACAACGTCCCTCAAGCCGTGTGGTGACGGCCCCCCGCCTCATACGCCCGCCCCCGCAGGCCGCCCGCTCGGCGGTAGGAGACCGAGGCCGAGGCCGCCGGCGGCAGGTCCTGGTTGAGGCCCATCGCCGCGCGGCGCACCGCCTCCTTCTGGGCCGCCAGGCGACGCTGGGCCTCTCGGCGGGCCGCCTGCCTGCGGGCCTGCTCGCGGCGCACCTCTGCCTGCCGGGCTGCCAGCCACGCCGCCTCGCGGGCTTCCTCGCGGCGCCGGCGGCGGTCGGCGATGGCCCGGTTGCGCAGGTGGATCAGGTCGATGACGAGCAGGGTGAAGGTTGCCGCGAAGCCGATCCAGAAGCCGGGGCCGACCGCCAGCACGCCGATCAGCTCGATCAGGTTGAGCAGGATCAGGGCCGCGAAGACGCGGCGGCGGCGGACGACCGCGGGGGTGTGGCGGCGTGCCGGGATGCGGCGTGCCGGGCGGCGGCCGGGCTTGACCAGGCGGAGGCGGCGTTCCGAGGGAGGCGAGGCGGGGGCGGGGACCGTAACCGAAACCAGCCTGCCCGGGTTGATCGGTCGGCGTCCGGGCACGGTGCGGCGACGGCGCTGGCGCTGGAGCACCCTCGCCGTCGACGACGCCCGCTCCGCGGCGAGGCGCTCGGTGGCGTCGTACCGGCGCACGAGCGCTGGTGCGAGGGCGAGCAGACCCGCCGCGGTGAGGACGGCGAGGAGCACCGACGTCGGCACCCTCACCCCTCCCGTCAGCTACGGGCGGTCCGCTTTACACTTCCCCGGCCGCGGACCGCAAGACCCAATCTCCCCGAGGCTACGGGCGCGAGCTGCGGAAATGGTCACGGCGCGCCGGGCGTGTCAAGCGCGTCAGGCGCGCACTCGCCGCCAGCGGGCCATCAATCCGCCCTCGGCGGCGACCTCCTCGCTGGTCAGCGCGTATCCGAGGTGGTCTCGCCAGCCGCCGTCGATGTGCATGTAGCGCTGGTGGTACGCCTCTTCGCGGAAGCCCAGCTTTTCGACGACGCGGCGGGACGGCTTGTTCTCGGGGCGGATGTTGACCTCGATGCGGTGCAGGCCGCCGGCGCCGAACGCGTGGTCGACGGCGAGGGCCAGCGCGGTCGGGATGACGCCGCGGCCCGCGACGCGGCTGTCGACCCAGTAGCCCGCGTACGCCGAACTGAACGCCCGCCGCACGATGTTGCCCAGGTTGAGGTGGCCGACGAGCCGTTCGGTGCCGTTCTCCTGCAGGCACACCGCGAAGGGCATGCTCTCGCCGCGCCGGGCCGCCCTCTTCATGTCCTGGTAGACGTAGCCGAAGGCGCGCGCGGAGTTCATCTCGGCCCACGGCCCGGGCGGCGCGGACTCCCAGGGTGCCAGCCACTTCTGGTTGGCGATCCGCACCTCGGACCAGGTGCGGCCGTCGCTGCGCTTGTAGGGGCGCAGCACGACGGGCCCGTCCGCCAGGACGGCAGGCCATCCGGGCGTGGACCCCAGCATCATCGCCTCCGGTCGAGGAGCAGCACGTCCACGGTCGAGCCGGCGGCCGCCGTGGTGACCCGCTCGCCGAGGACCAGCAGCCCGTTGGCCTCGGCCAGGCCGGAGAGAGTGTACGGCCCGCCGGCCAGCGGTTGCACCGTATGTCCCCCGCCACGCCGCTCGGTGACGAACGCGGGGCGGAACTCGCGCAGCCCGCCGGGCGAGGAGACGGTCTCGAGCAGGTGGGCCTTGACGCTCGGGCGGAACACCGGTTCGGCGCCGGCGAGCAGCTGGATGACCGGGTGGGCGAGCACCTCGAAGCCGATCAGGGCGGCGCCGGGCTCGCCGGGCAGGCAGATCACCGGCACCTCCTCACCGCCGACCGTGCCGAAGCCGAGGGTGCTGCCGGGGCAGAGCGCCACGTCCGTGAACTCGACGACGCCGCGGCCGGGATCGCGGCGCGACAGCACGCGCCTCAGCATGTCACCCGGGCCGGTGCCCGTACCGCCGGTTGTGATGATCAGATCGGCCCGCAGGGTCTGGTCCTCCAGCAGGCCGCGCAGGCCCTCGGGGTCGTCGTCGCAGATCCCTATCCGGTACGCCAGAGCGCCCGCCTCGACCGCGGCGGCGGTGAGGGCGTGCGAGTTCGCGTCGACGACCTGTCCGGGCTGGCTCGGCCGGCCCACGTCGACGAGCTCGTCGCCGGTCGCCACGACCACCACGCGCGGGCTGGGGCGCACCACGACGTGCCCGATGCCGGAGGCGGCGAAGGTCGCGACCATGGCCGGGGTGACGTACGAGCCCTTGGCGGCCAGCACCTGCCCGACCGCGATCTCGTCGCCGGCCCGGCGCACGCCGGAGCCCCGCTTGGGCGCGTGCAGGATCTCGACGGCGGCCATGCCCTGGTCGGTCCAGTGCACGGGCACCACCACGTCCGCGCCGATCGGCAGCGGCGCCCCGGCGGCGACCGAGAAGCACGTGCCCGGGGAGAGCCGGACCGGCCGCCAGCTGGACGCGCCCAGGTCGCCGACCACGTTGAGCCGGACCGCGCGCGGGCCACCCTCGACGCGCCCGAAGGACGGGTGCGAGCCGGCCCGGCCCGCACCCGCGAGGTCCTCCCAGCGCGCCGCGTACCCGTCGATCGCCGCCTGGTCGAACGCCGGGTAGGGATGCGGCGCCAGCACGTCGGTGGCCAGGGTGTTGCCGTGCGCCTGGGTGAGGTCGAGGTCGAGCGGAGGCAGCGGCCGTAGCCTGCGCAGCACGCTGCCCAGGTATTCGGCGAGAGGCTTCAGCTCGTTGGCGGCCGCCTCGGCATCGGCCGTGGCCGTCATCCCTTCGCACCGCCGGCGACGAACTCGGCCAGCCAGCTCCGGAACTCCTCGCCCAGGTCGTCGCGCTTGGCCGCCAGCATGACCACGGTCTGGAGGTAGCCGAGCGGCATGCCGGTGTCGTAGCGGTGGCCGCGGTAGATGATGCCGTGCACCGGGGTGCCGTCGGCGAGCAGCTGCGCCATCGCGTCGGTCAGCTGGATCTCGCCGCCGCGGCCCGGCTTGGTGTCGGCGATCGCCTCGAAGATGGTGCCGGGCAGGACGTAGCGGCCCAGGACGGCCAGGTTGCTCGGCGCCTCGTCGGGCGACGGCTTCTCGACCAGGCCGGTGATCCGGACGATGTCGTCTCCGTCGCCGGACGGTTCGACCGAGGCGATGCCGTACCGGGAGGTCTCCGACGGCTTGACCTCGCCGAGCGCCAGCACGATGCCGCCGGTGCGGGCCTGGAGGTCGAGCATGTCGGGGAGCAGCGGCTTGTCCTCCTCGACGAACTCGTCGCCGAGCAGCACCGCGAACGGGTTGTCGCCGACGTGCGAGGCGGCGGTGCCGACCGCGTGGCCGAGGCCGAGCGGCTCGCCCTGGCGGACGGTGTAGATGTCCGCGAGCTCACTCGTGCGGCGTACGGCGGCGAGCCTTTCCTGGTCGCCCTTCTCCTCGAGCCGGGCCTCCACGTCGGGGCGGCGGTCGAAGTGGTCGACCATCGAGGTCTTGCCGCGGCCGGTGACGAGCAGGACGTCCGTGATGCCCGCGGCGGCGGCCTCCTCGACGATGTATTGCAGCACGGGCCGGTCGACCACGGGCAACAGTTCCTTGGGTACGGCCTTGGTGGCCGGCAGGAACCGCGTCGCCAGACCGGCCGCGGGGATCACGGCCTTCACTGCCCGGCGGCCGGACGCTTGCGCGTTCGTGGTCATCGAGGTCACCGCACCTTCAAGTCGATCGAGCTCGTGGTATGCAGCGAGACTATCGGCCGCGTCTGTGCCCGGGCGGTCGTGGCCCGGTCGGGACGGCCGTCTTGGGATCAAAGTTTCCTTCATGAACACTCGGGGAAACTCGCGAATTTGTCACATCGGCGGAATCCGCCAGCCGGTAGGTGTCGCGGCCGGCGCTCTTGGCCGCGTAGAGGGCCGTGTCCGCGGCGGCCAGCACCCGCTGCGCGTTGTCGCCGTGCTCGGGGAAGACCGCGACGCCGATCGACACGCTGATCGGGATGCGGGTGCCGTCGGGCCGTAGCGGGTCGATCGGCACGGGCCGGTCGCGCACCGCGGCGCCCAGCCGTTCGGCGACGATCACCCCGCCGTACGCGTCGGTCTCCGGCAGCAGCACCACGAACTCCTCCCCGCCCTGCCGGAACGCCACGTCGACCTCGCGCAGCCCGACCCGGATGCGTCGGGCGAACTCGCCCAGCACCGCGTCGCCCGCCGCGTGCCCGTACGTGTCGTTCACGTCCTTGAAGTGATCGAGGTCGAGCACGAGCACCGTGAGCATCCGCCCGAACCGGCTCGCCCTCTCCACCTCTCGGCGCAACGATTCGCGGAGGTAACGGTAATTCCACAACCCGGTGAGCGGGTCGGTCAGCGAGAGCCGCTGCGCCTCCTCGTGCAGCCGCACGTTGTGCACCGCCACGCCGGCCTGGCCCGCGAACGTACGCAACGTCCGCAAGTCGGCGTCGTCGAAGGCGTCCCCGCCGACCCGGTCGTAGAGGGCGAGCACGCCCAGGGTCTCGGGTTCGTCACCGGCCTCGACGGGAGCGCAGATGGGCACCGCCACATAGGTCAGACAGGGCGGCTCGTCGGTGGCCGGCTCGCCCTGGCCGCGGCGCGGCTCCCCGCTGGCGGCGACTCCGCCGAGCACGCCCTCGCCGACGGGCAGCCGCTGTTTGGGCAGGTCGGCGTCGGGCACGTCCCAGTGCCCGGCGAGGCCGACGCCGCACTGCGCGACGAGCTGTCCGCCCGCCGGGTCGAGGAGCAGCACGAGCCCGGCGCGGGCGCCGGTGGCGGCGAGCGCGGTCCGCAGGATGACCTGGAGGATCCGCTGGAGGTCGTGGGTGCTCGACAGGGTCTCGCCGAGGATCGCGAGATGGCCGCGGAGCTGGTCGCGGCTGGCGGTGAGGGCTTGGACGTACGCCTGGAGCTCGCGCGTCATGCGGTTGAAGCTCGCGCCCAGCCGGCCCAGCTCGTCCGGGCGCAGGATCGGCACCCGGGTGTCCAGGTCACCGTCGGCCACCCGGTCGGCGGCCCAGGCCAGCTCGCCGAGCGGCCGGGTGGTGGTGCGGGCCAGCCAGCGCGCGACGAGCACGGCTGCCAGGCCGGCCGCCAGCACGACGGCCGGCAGTACGGCGTACAGAAAGCTGGGCCTGGTCGCGGGGACGGTGAGCGTGAGCGGAAGCGGCTGGCCGGACTCGGGCGTGATCCTGAGCAGGTGGCCGCTCTCGTCCGCACCGGTGAGGGTCACGCGGGCGCCGCTGGCCGCGCTGAGGTGGTCGAGGAACGCGTCGTCGACGCTCTGAGCCGCCCGGATCGTGGCGTCCCCGTTGATCGACTCGACGGCGATGGTGGCCGCCGGGCCGTCGGCGGGGGTCGCACAGCTCTGCCAGTCGTCGTGCGGCTCGCGCCCGTCGAGCTCGATGTCGGTGGCCAGGCCGCGCGCGATCAGCTGGCCCGCCACCGCGGGTCGTTCACCCGCGGGCACCACCGCCACCGCGTCGGCCGCCGCCTGGAGTTGCCGGCACGCCGCGGAGATGCCGGTGCGGACCGTGGTCGCGGCGCGGTCGAGCCGCTCGGCCGTCCGATCCCGGCTCACCGTGGTGACGGTCAGGGCGACGAAGATGGACCCGAGCAGGACCGGACCGAGCACGACCACCAGAAAGGCGGTGGTGAGCCGGCCACGTAGCGTCACACATCCTCCCGGGTGTGGCCCTCTTTGGAGCGATGCTGACATAGTGTGCACCGTTTGCCGCTTTTCAAAAGGGGGTGTCGAGTGCCCGATTCAACCGATGAAGCGGAAAGATCTCGCGCGGACAAGATCGCTCTGCGGAGTCGTCTGCTTACTAACCGACGTCACTTGTCCCCGGTGACGCTCGGCTCCGCGGCTTCTCACCTTCAAGATCAAGTTCTGGCTCTGGTACGGGGTGAGCACGCGGCCGTCGTCGCCGCCTACGTCCCGGTCGGCGCGGAACCCGGCGGCCCCGGCCTGATCCCCGCACTGGCCGCCTCGGCCCGGGTGCTGCTGCCGGTGCTCCTGCCCGACGGCGACCTGGACTGGGCCGCGTACGAGGGCGTCCTGACCGCCGGACCTCGCGGGCTGCTGGAGCCACCCGGGGCGCGGCTGGGCGTGTCGGCCATCTCCTCGGCCGGCCTGGTGCTCGTGCCGGCGCTGGCCGTCGACCGGCGCGGGGTCCGCATGGGCCGCGGCGGCGGCTCGTACGACCGGGCGCTGGCCCGAATCCCCTCGTCAGGCCCCCTGGTGGTGGCGCTGCTGCACGACGGCGAGCTGCTGGACGAGGTGCCCGCCGAGCCGCACGACCGCCCCGTCCACGCCGCCATCACCCCGAACGGCGGTTTGTTCCGCGTGGCCGTGTGACCCTCAACCTGCCGATCGAGTGGACGAAATGACCTCCGATGGCGCAACATTGGCACTCGGAGTTGGCGAGTGCCAGCAGCCGAAAGATCCGGAGGAGCCGTGCCCACCTACCAGTACGCCTGCACCGAATGCGGTCACCAGCTCGAGGCCGTGCAGTCGTTCTCCGACCCGGCGCTGACCGAGTGCCCGGAGTGCCACGGCAAGCTCCGCAAGGTCTTCAACTCGGTCGGCATCGTCTTCAAGGGCTCGGGCTTCTACCGGAACGACTCCCGCTCCGGCAACGTGAGCGCCGAGAAGTCCGCGACCTCCAACGGCGACGCCACCAAGAAGTCCGACACGTCGAGCTCCAGCTCGTCCACGCCCGCGTCGACGACCTCGTCCTCCTCGAACAGCTCGTCGTCCAGCGGCTCCTCGTCCAGCAGCTCGTCCTCGTCGTCCTCGAAGACCCCGGCCGCCTCCTGACGATCCACCTCCGATCGCGCCAGGGCTCCCCTGGCGCGATCTTCGCGTGCCCGGATCCCGGCCGCTCGCTTACCAAAATCACCTGTGGCGGCGACGGTTATCCACACTGCGCGCTGTCCACAGGCTCGGAGCGAGCGATCTTCCTTCCCGCCTAACGTCTGCCCCGGCGCCGGACCACGACGCCAGAGCGAGCGAGAGGGGACCGGACGATGGCCAGACCGAGCATGTCCCGGCTCGGGCGGGCCCTCCCCCAGCCGCACGGGAACGCAAGCCGCGCAAGCGGCGAAGGGCGCCTGGATCCCGTGCGCAGGCGCCGGCCGGCCCGCGGCACGCTGCTACGCCTCGCGGCGGTCGCGGCCCTGCTGGCCCTCGCCGCCCTGGTGTCGTGGTCACCTCCGCCGACGTGCGACCCACCCACGGCCACGGCGTCCCCCACCCCGTCCGGCGGCCGGTCGCCCACCGACGCGGCGCATCCCCACGCAGCCACCGAGCCGGCCAGGTCGGGAGGTGACGGCTCCGGCCCGGTGGGCGGCGCCTCAGCCGACGCGGCCGGCCCGCTGGACGGCACAGGCGGCGTCCCAGCCGACGCTGCCGGCCCGCTGGGCGGCACGGGCGGCGTCCCAGCCGCTGCCGGCCCGGTGGGCGGCACGGGCGGCGTCCCAGCCGACGCTGCCGGCCCCCTGGGCGGATCATCGGGCAACCCGGCCGTCCCGCCGGGCACGGTCGGCGTCGCCATCCGCTTGGCCGACCCCACCGCGCTCTCTCTGGTAAGGCCGGGCAACCGCGTGGACCTGCTACGCCTCGACGACACCAAGGGCGCCACCACCTCCGTGGCCGCCGCGGCGCTGGTCCTCACTGTCACCGGTGCCTCAGACCCCACGACAGGCGGCCTGCTGCTGGCCCTGCCCCCCGCCGAAGCCGAACGCGCCGTAGCCACCCCCGGCCACGGCTTCGCCGTCCTGATCCGTCCCGACTGAACCTGCGCGATCCCAGCCCGCCTACGCCGGCGCCGTTCGATTGCGCGCAGCCCAAGCCCGTTCCACGGGCACAGGAGCCGCTCGATCACGCGCCGCCCCAGCCCTTCCCACCGGCACGGGAACCGCTCGATCGCACGTCACGAGCACGGTTCACGCGCGGCGCAAACTGGCGGCGTGCGTTCGCGCGGCGCCGTCTCGGCGGGCGCGTGTTCGCGCGCGGCGCTGGTGCGGGCCGCGTGGGAGGACGGTGTTTGGCGTCTGTGGGGTGTGCTCACCAGTGGGGCGGGCGGTCCTCCAGCAGGCGCTCGTCGTTGTCGAAGGAGCGTTCGCCCCAGCCGCGCTCGGTGTCGTCCCGGGTCTGGTCGGGGAGGACGGGCGCCTCCTCCGACTCGAAGTCGACCTCGCGTTCGCCGTCCAAGTCGCGCTCGGGCTCATCCAGGATGTCCACGCCTAAGAGGGTAGGCCCGCGCCGCTGCGGAAGTCTTCCCCCTTCGGCTGTACCGTCGGTGAACGTGAGCAGCCCCACCGGCGTCCCGGACGACTCCTACTGGCAGCGACCGGATCCTGACTCTGCCGTGCCCGGTCCGGCCCCCGACTCCACGGAACCCGCCCCCAAACCCGAGCCTGACTATCCCGGCCCGCCACGGCCCGCGCCGCCCTCGCCGAGCTGGCGGCCGCCCACCATCGCGCAGCCGCCGCCCCCGCGCAGCATGCCCGCGCAGGACATGGATGCCCTCGACGAGGCGGAAGGCTCGGCCCGCACGGTCACCTACGGCGTGGGCCTGGTCGCCGGGGCGATCGCCCTCATCCTGATGTGCCTGCTCTGCGCGCGGGTCATCTTCTGACCAACCCGTCGGGCCTCAGCCTGGGCGCTCACGCAGCAAGACGCCGGTGCGGTGGCTGCCACCACGCCGGCGTCTGTTCGCCTGCCTTGCCGAACGGATCCAGCCGTCCGCTTGCCGAACCGGTCTAGTAGGTGCCCCACACGGCGGTCGCGCCCGAGTCGCCGGTCTTGAAGACGTAATAGCCGGAGATGGCGGCCAGAACCACCAGGACCACCGCGCCGGCGGCCTCGCCGATCAGGGGGAGGCGGCCCGTGCGGCGCCACGTCACGACGACCATGGCGAGGGCTGCCACGCCGAGGGCCAGGGAAAACCAGAACGTGCGCGTTCCGTACGCCATGTGGTCGTCGAGGATCTCCTTGCCGGGGCCGCTGATGCCCTGGCCGAGGAGGCGGTTGTAGAGCTCGGTGCCCGACGCCTTCGCGACGAAGGCCGACGCCGGCGCGGCCACGGCCAGCAGGCCCACCGCCCAGCCCATCCGGGGACGCCACTGCGGCACCAGCGCATAGACGACGGCCCCTAGGGCCAGCAGCGGAACGAACACCACCGCGGCATGCAGCACCAGCGCATGCACCGGCAGGCCGTTTATCTGGTCGAACACGACGCCTCCTCGATCGAACCGGTCGGCCGACAGCTTAGAAGTATCTGACGGCGCAAACGTCCTCGTGTCCGCTTACGCCGATCACTCGCCGGCGGTTCACCTCGCGTGGGATTGCGCCGCGGAAAAGTTGGGTTTTCAACAAGAGCGTGCTGTCATTGACCGATGCCCCACGGTGAAGATCTACTCCGGGAGCACGGCCTGCGGGTCACCAAGCCGCGCCTCGCCGTGCTGGACATCCTCACCGAGGGCGGCCACCTCGACGTCGAGGAGATCGCCCAGCGTGCCCGCGTACGGCTCGACTCGGTCTCGACCCAGGCGATCTACGACGTGCTCGGCGCGCTGTCCCGGGCCGGCCTCGCCCGGCGCCTGGAGCCGGCGGGCAGCTCCGCCCGTTACGAGGCCCGGGTGGGCGACAACCACCACCACATCGTCTGCCGGGGCTGCGGCGAGATCGCCGACGTCGACTGCGCCGTCGGCGAGCGGCCCTGCCTGACGCCGTCCACGAGCCACGGCTTCCAGCTCGACGAGGCCGAGGTGACGTTCTGGGGTCTCTGCCCCGCCTGCCAGAAGCGCCACGACGACGAGGCGTGAATCCCGTTATCTGAACGGGTTCAAATTTGGCCCGCGGCCGTGGCAGTCTGGATGTCATGAGCGACGTCGGGCTGTTCGGACCGGATTCGGTCACCTGGAAACTCCACCGCGAACCGATCCTCATGCTCGGCGGCCTGCGCTCCCTCTACCTTCAGGCGCTGCACCCGCGCGCCGTCGCCGGCGTCGCCCAGAACTCGGGCTACCGAGCCGATCCGTGGGGCCGGCTGAGTCGCACTTCCGCGTACGTCGCCACGGTCATCTACGGGAGCACGGCCGAGGTCGAGCAGGCCTCGAGCCGTCTGCGCCGCCTCCACGCGAAGATGACCGCCGTGGATCCGCGCACCGGCGAGACCTTCCGCATCGACGAGCCGGACCTGCTCCGCTGGGTGCACGTGACCGAGGTCGAGTCGTTCCTGACCACCGCCACCCGAGCCGGCCTGCGGCTGACCCCCGACGAGGTCGACCGCTACTACACCGAGCAGCTGAAGGCCGCCGAGCTCGTCGGCCTCGACCCGGCCACCGTGCCGTCCACGGCCGCCGAGGTCGCCGCCTACTACGAGGACATCCGCCCCGAGCTCGGCATGACCCGGGACACCGCCGAGACCGCCCTCTTCCTGACCGTCCCGCCCGTGCCCGACACGTGGGGCCCGCGCGCCTTGCGCCTGGGCCTCACCCTGGGCCCGACCCGCTGGGCCTACCTCGGCATAGCCGGCACCGCCGTGGCCCTGCTGCCACCGTGGGCCCGCCGCCTCTACGGCGGCCTGGGCTGGCCCACCACCGACATGACCGCCGACCTCTCCATCCGCGGCCTGCGCCTGCTGCTCTCGACGGTCCTCGCCACCCTGCCCCGCCGCTACCGCGACAGCTCCATGCGCCAGGCCGCCCTGGCCCGCGCCCAAACAGCCGCCGCCTGACCGCTCACGCCACGCGACCGCCCCACCGCCCGCACCACCCGTCCGACCGCGCCACCCGACCGACCGCGCCACCCGACCGCCCGTGCCACCCGACCGCCCGCGCCACCCGACCGCCCGCGCCACCCGACCGCCCGCACCACCCGACCGACCGCGCCACCCGACCGACCGCGCCACCCGACCGACCGCGCCACCCGTGCCACCTGACCGCCCTCGCTGCCCGCGCCCTCCGACCGCCCGACACTCCCAGCGCCTGGCCAACCACTGACGCCGCCCGACCAACACCCCGGCCCGCAGCCGATCGCAAGCCCTCGATCGACCGCATGCATCGCCTGTCCGTCCGCGTCGCCGACCGACGCTTCCATCGCCTGACAGTCCGACCGACGGCAGCGCCGCACGACGGGCCGGCATTCTCCCCGAGCCGCCTCACTCAACGCGAGATCGACATGAAGCGTTTCAAGCAGGAAGCGCCGAGGCCGGTGGTGCTCGCCCAGAACGAGGGCAACACCGGAGCCAACACAGCTAGCGCGGTCGCGGCTAGGACGGGAGAGCAGGACCGGCAACGTGCAGGGCAGGTCGGGAGGTGCAGTCAGAGAAGGTCGCGCGGCAGGCCTGGCGGGCGCAGGCCACGCGGGCGCGGGCCAGGCGGGGCGGGCGCAGGCCGGACAGGTCGCGCGCAGACCAGGCGTGGGCAAGCCGACACGACCTCGCCAGGGCCGAACCGCGGTCCGGACACCAGGTGGGGTCGCCGCCGATGCCGGTCCGTCGATGGGCAGCGACCTCCTACGGCGGGGTGAGGTGGGAGACCGCCGCCCACGGCTCCTTCGCGACCGCCTCGGAGCCGGATGGGCAGATCTTGCGGAAGTCGCACCAGCCGCACAGGGGGCCCGGGTTGGTGGGGAACTCGGCGTCGGGGTCGGCGCCGGCGCTGACGGCCTTTTCGGCGGCCATGATGTCGCGGGCCGTGTCTTCGGCTCGGCGGACCTGGCGGGCCAGGGACTCCTCGGTGTGCTCGTGGGCCGCGACCGTGCCGGTGGGCAGGTGGTGGAGCTCGACGCGGTAGCTCGGGCGGCGGAAGACGCGCTGTGCCGCGTAGGCGTAGAGGGCCAGCGCCAGGGAGCCGCGCGCGTCGTCGGCGTCGAGGCCCGAGCGGCCGGTCTTGTAGTCGACGATCACGGCCTCGGGGCCCTGCGGGCCGGGGCGGGAGTCGATGCGGTCGGCGCGGCCGTTGAGGGCCAGCACTGCCGTCTTCGTCGCCACCACGCGCTCGACGCCGAGCGGTTCCTCCTCCGGATCCAGGCCGGCCACATACGTCTCGAGCCAGCCGAGCGCCGCCCGGTAGGCCGCGCGCTCCTGGTCGACGTCGCGGTAGCCCTCCCGTACCCACGTGCTCTTGAGAAGCGTGGGCAGGACGCTCGGATCTCGCCGGTCGGCCGGAAGGCCGAACCAGTTCTTCAGCGCGGTGTGGACGCTCGCGCCCAGCGAGTTGTGCGCCCACGGCGGGCCCTTGGGCGGGGTGGGCCGGTCGACGTAGGAATAGCGGTATCGCCGGGGGCAGTCGACGTAGGCGCCCAGCTTGCTCGGGGTGCACACGAAGAGCCGCTCGGGCATGCCGTCGAAACCGAGCTGCTCGGGGACGCCGGCGCGGGATCTGGTGGGAGGCACGCTGCAATCCTGCCAGCCCGGTATGACAGAAACCCCGTCAGAGCCCGACGGCCTCGAGCCGGACGAAGGCACCGATCGCGTCGGCGATCAGCTGTACGGCGATGGCCGCCAGCAGCAGGCCGGCGATGCGGGTGAGCACCTCGATGCCCGCCGGCCGCAGCAGCTTGACGATCACGCCGGAGAAGCGCAGCACGATCCAGACGGTCAGCATCACGAGCAGGATGCCGATCGCGATCACGAGGTACTCGTCGAAACCCTCCGCACGCTGGACGAACAGCATGGTCGCGACGATCGCGCCGGGGCCGGCCAGCAGCGGCGTGCCGATCGGCACCAGCGCCACGTTGCTCGTGCCGCCCTGCTCGGCCGGCTCGTCGGTCTTGCCGGTGAGCAGCTGCAACGCGACGAGCACGAGCAGCAGGCCGCCGGCGCCCTGGAGCGCGGGGAGGTCCACGTGGAGGTAGTCGAGCAGCGTCTGCCCCGCGACGGCGAAGCCGACGATCACGCCGAGCGCCAGCAGGACGGCCTGCGTTCCGGCCCGGATCCGGTCCCTGTTCGACATCGTCCCGGTCAGCGCGAGGAAGACCGGCACCATGCCGGGAGGGTCGACGATCACCAAGAGGGTCACGAAGACCTCGCCGAGGAACTTGAGATTCACCCGAACAAGGTAGGGGCCCTGGCCGCCGCGCCGCAGTTCGGTGCGTCGAGTGTCACCCCAGGACGGGAACGCCTGTGGCTGCCGACACGATTTTCTCGTACGCGGAAGGCGCCGTCAGGAAGGCACCGAGCCGAACCGTCTTGTGGGTGCCGTGGAAGTCGGACGAACCGGTGACGACGAGCCCGAGCCGCTCCGCGAGGGCCCGCACGTGCGCCCGTTCCTCCGGGGTGTGGTCCTCGTGGTCCGCCTCGAGGCCGAACAGCCCCGCCTCGGCCAGCTCCACGATCAGCCGGTCCGGCACCACACGCCCGCGCACCGTCGCCCGCGGATGGGCGAAAACGGTCACGCCGCCCGCGGCCCGGACGGCGCGCACGGCCTCGAACACATCAAGATCAGCTTTCGGTACGAAGTAGCGCGCGCCCAGCCACTGCGAGTGGAACGCCTCGGTCGTCGTACGGACGAGCCCCGCCCTGATCAGCGCCTGGGCGATGTGCGGCCGCCCCACCGAGCCGCCCGCCGCGTAGCCGCGCACCTCGTCCCAGGTGATCGGCACCCCGTCGGCGGCCAGCCGGTTCACGATCTTTTCGGCGCGCTGCTCGCGGTCGGTGCGCAGCCGGGCCAGGTCGCCCGCGAGGCGGGGCTCCGCCGGGTCGAAGAGGTACGCGAGCATGTGCAGCGCGATCGGCGGCTCGGCGCCGTGCCAGCGGCAGGACAGCTCGGCACCCCGCACCAACGTCAGTCCTTCGGGGCGGGCCGCCGCGGCCGCCTCCCAGCCACCCGTGGTGTCGTGGTCGGTGATCGCCATGACGTCGAGACCGGCCTCCGCCCCCGCCCTGACCAGCTCGGCGGGGGTGAGCGTGCCGTCGCTGGCGGTGGAATGGCAGTGCAGATCGATTCGGGTCACCTGAAAACGCTACCGGGACGGTGGGCCGGGCCGCCTCCCGGCGACCCGATTGCTCCGTCACACCTCACGGTTACGCGTCGTCGCCTTCGCTGTCCTTGCCGAGGCGCGCCTCGACGGCCTGCGGCTCGTACATCTCCTCGACGACGCGCAGGTAGAGCTCGTTGGGGTTGGGCAGGTGCTTGACCTCGCGCAGCGCCTGGTCCTGGCCGGCGGACTCCAGCACGAACGTGCCGTAGCTGAGCATGCGCCCGAGCGCGGACTGCTCGTACTTCATGTCGGTGACCCGCAGCAGCGGCATCATGGCCACCCGCCGGGTGATGATGCCGTTGACGACCATGACCCGCTTGTTGGTCAGGATGAAGCGGTCGAAATACCAGTCGAAGACCTTCCAGGCCACCCAGCTGATCACGCCGAGCCAGATCAGGACGGCCGCGGTCACCAGGCCGTTGATGTTCTGCCGGGTCAGGAAGCCGGCCAGATAGCCCAGGGCGAGAGTCGCGCCGGCGCCGATGCCGAGCGGGGCGGAGAGGTGGATCCAATGTCTCTTCCACTCGCCGCGGTAGCGCTCGGTGGGGAAGAGATAGCGGGCGACCAGAGTGGTCGGTTCGTCCTCGAGGGGCAGCACGCGGCGCGGGCCGCCGCCGCCCTCGGGCCCCAGCCCCTCGAGCTCCTCCTCGGTGAAGACGGGTGGCTCGTACTCGTCGCCGGGGTCGCCGTCGCTCGCGTAGCCGGCGCTGGGTGAGTAACCCGCGTCCGGCGAGTATCCAGGACCGTCCGAATAGGTACGGCGCCGCGAGTAATCGGACGCGTCGTCGAACGCGGGGTCGTTGTACCCGTAGTTCTCGTCGTCGTCCCGAGGGCGCCCGGCACCCTCGCCTCGAGGCTCGTGCGGCTCAGCAGGACCACCCATGTGGTGATGCTAAGCGACGAGGTTGGTGAAGAACGTGCCGAAGCCCCGGGCAATATCGGCGATCGTGCCTCCGAGTGACTCGAAGACCGATGCGGCCGAGTTCGGGTTGAAGGCAATAAAGAAGATCAAGAACGCGATACCAAGCCAGGTCAGAACCTTCTTGATCATGGCGGGCCTTCTCCTGTGGGTGCGGGTGACGGTCAGCGCCGCGGCAGTACTGACGGTATCAGTTTCGTCGCTCGGTGTGAACAATGTGGCCGAAAAGCCGATACCGTCTCCGCAGGTCAGGACCCAACTATCAGGCCTTTCCGTGCAGGCACGGTGACGGCGCTCCGTACACGAGCTCGGACGGCACCCCCTCGGAGAGATCGTGCAGCACGACGTGCTCCGCGAGGAAGTAGCCCGCGCTTGCCGGCCACGCTACCGCATAGAGCCACATTCCCTTCGCCTCACTCACGTACGCACTTCGATCCTCAGGGGACTTGACGCACCACAGTGGAGTGGGGTGTCCGGCCGCCTTGATCTTGGCATGCGGTCCAGGGTGGCCACCGGGATCGGCGAGCGCCTCGGCGATCAGATAGCCCGGATCGATGCCCGGAATCCCGGCGAACCTGGTGCCGAGTCCGACGCCCGGCTGCTCGGCGATCAGCATGACGTCGGCGGGCCCGCCGCCGAGCGGCTCGGGGCCGCTGCAGGCGAGCGCGCTCGCTCGCACGCCCCGGCGGTCGTCACCCGCCCAGCCGATGCCCGTCACCATCCAGCCGGCCGGGAGCGGCCACGGGCACCAGAACGGCACCCGCCCGCCCTCGCCGGACACCGCCTGGCGGCGGAGCATGCTCTCGACGATGTCGGCGTTGATGTGCTCGGCGACGTGGAACGGCGGCACGTCGCCACAGTTGTCACAGCGCCACTCGCTGTGCATCAGGTCCGGCTTCCGGACCTGCGCACCGCACCTGGGGCAACTCACCGTGACACCCACATCCACTACCGTGCGGCCCGCGCGGTCCCTCGTCAAGCGGATCCGCAGAACCCGGGCGTATCAGAAAGTTTCACCCGGGCGGGGGTCCCGCGTGCGCGCGAATCCAGGCGTGCATCGCGATGCCGCTGGCGACGCCGGCGTTGATCGAGCGGGTGGAGCCGTACTGGGCGATCGAGAAGAGCTGGGAGCAGGCCGCGCGCGCCGCCTCGGACAGGCCCGGGCCCTCCTGGCCGAAGAGCAGGGCGCAGCGCCTCGGCAGGGTGGTGGTCTCCATCGGCCGCGAGCCCGGCAGGTTGTCGATCCCGATCACCGGCAGGTCGCACTCGGCCGCCCATGCCACGAACTGCTCGATGGTGGGATGGTGGCGCACGTGCTGGTAACGATCGGTGACCATGGCGCCGCGGCGGTTCCACCGGCGCTGACCGACGATGTGCACCTCGGCGGCGAGGAACGCGTTCGCGTTGCGTACGACGGTGCCGATGTTGAAGTCGTGCTGCCAGTTCTCGATCGCCACGTGGAAGTCGTGCCGGCGGGTGTCGAGATCGGCGACGACCGCCTCGCGGGTCCAGTAGCGGTAGCGGTCGACGACGTTGCGGCGATCGCCGTTGGCCAGCAGCTCGGGGTCGTAGCGCGCGTCGGTGGGCCACTCGCCGGGCCACGGGCCGACGCCCACCTCGGCGGACTCGTCCTCACCGATCATCATGGGCGGCCACGTTACTCATCCGCGGCGGGCTCTCACCCGGAGGGAGACGCAATGAGCGGCGGGGCCCTCCCCGGCACCCGCCGCCCACGCTTGTTGGGGGAGAGTCTGCCTTACCGTCCGTATCGATGTGAAGGTCGCTCACATGTGACGCAGCTCACATTTAACTTTATTGCCTATTACCCATGGCGAGATGGATCTCGATGTGTCGGGTGCAGGTGAGGGCAAAAAGGACATCGCGATTTGCCTGGATCAGCGCAGCGTTTCCCTCACCGATCGTTACGATGGGTGGTCTACGGCCCACACCGTGTCCCCAATTCGTGCTGTAGACCACGTGTCATCCGCCGCCGCGGCGGGAATGGCCAGTGGGACGGATGGGTTTCACCGCACGAAAGCCAATTTCCCGTGGACGGAGACATCATGGCGACGGTTGCGCTGACCGCTGAGAACTTCGACGAGGTCACCGGCAAGGACGGGATCGTCCTGGTCGACTTCTGGGCAAGCTGGTGCGGGCCGTGCGTCCGCTTCGCCCCGACCTACGAGCGCTCCTCGGAGAAGCACCCCGACATCACGTTCGGCAAGGTCGACACCGAGGCCGAGCAGGCGCTCGCCGCGAAGTTCGACATCCGCTCGATCCCGACGATCATGGCCGTCCGCGACGGCGTCATCGTCTTCTCGCAGCCCGGGGCGCTCCCCGAGTCGGCCCTCGAGAACCTGATCGAGCAGGTCGAGAAGCTGGACATGGACGAGGTGCGCCAGCAGCTCGCCGCGCACAGCCACTGATCTCGCAGATACCTCGAAAAACCCGCCGCCCCTCACGGGCCGGCGGGTTTTTCGTTGGTACGCGTGTTCGACTGGACAACGATCTCGAACGCGTGTTCGAATAGCCGCCATGCGATGGTCCAACCTGTCGGCCTCCGGTCCGGAAGCCGGGGCAGACGGCGGCTCGCTCCTGGACAGGGCAGCGCCGGCGGCTCCACCCCTGCCGCTGGCGCTGCCCGGCGCCACCGTCCGCACGTTCGACACCCCCGGCTTCGCCGGCATGACGTTCTACGAGGTCCGGGCCAAGAGCCTGATCAACCGTGTTCCCGGTTCGTCGCGGGTGCCGTTCGAGTGGACCGTCAACCCCTACCGCGGGTGCTCACACGCCTGCTCCTACTGCCTGTCCGGCGACACCCCGGTCCTGATGGCCGACGGCAGCACCCGCCGGCTGGCCGACCTGCGCCGCGGCGACGCCATCATGGGCACGATGGGTGCCGGCGCCTGCCGGCGATACGTGCCGACCACCGTCCTCGACCACTGGTCGACCACCAAGCACTCCTTCCGGGTCACCCTGGCCGACGGCACCCGGCTGGTCGCGAGCGGCGACCACCGCTTCCTCACCACCCGCGGCTGGCGGCACGTCAGCCCCGCCGAGGCACACCAGCCCGCGCTCGCCGTCGGCGACCTGATGTTCGGGGTCGGCCACTTCGCCGAGCCACCCAAGGAGTCGCCCGACTACCAGGCCGGCTACCTCTGCGGCCTGGTCCGCGGCGGACCGGCCCTCGCCCGTGACGGCGCCGCCTGGAGCCGCGCCGACCGGTTCCTCGAGGACATCCCGCTGCACGAGGCGCTGAGCTGGCCCGAGCTGCCCACCACGGGGTGGTACAGGGGCTTTCTCGCCGGCGCCTTCGGCTCGGTCGGCCGCGCCGACCGGCTCGCGATCACCTTCACCAGCGGCGACCGCCAGTTCCTGAGCCGGGTCACCGAGGCGCTCACCCACCTCGGCCTGCCCAGCCGGGGCCCGCGGCGCGGCAACGGCGTCGTCGAGCTCGACCGCGACCTCTGGGCGGCGCTGCGCTTCCGGCACCTCACGGGGGTCGAGGGCGCGCCCCTCGACGCCTCCGGCGTGGGCGTGCGAGCCGGCCGCCAACTGGCCGTCGTCGAGATCGAGGACCTCGGGCTCACCCTGCCGCTGTTCGACATCACCACCGGTACGGGCGACTTCATCGCCGACGGCGTGGTCAGCCACAACTGCTTCGCCCGCCACACGCACAGCTATCTCGACCTCGACACCGGGCACGACTTCGACACCAAGATCGTCGTCAAGGTCAACGCGGGTGAGCTGATCCGCCGGGAGCTCGCCGCTCCGCGCTGGTCCGGCGCCCCGATCGCCATGGGCACGAACGTCGACGTCTACCAGCGCGCCGAGGGGCGCTACAGGCTGATGCCCGAGATCCTGGCGGCGCTGCGCGACCACGCCAACCCGTTCTCGATCCTCACCAAGGGCACGCTGATCCTGCGCGACCTCGAGCTGCTGCGGCAGGCCGCCGAGGTCACCCGGGTCGGCCTGTCGTTCTCGGTGGGCTTCGTCGACGAGCGGGCCTGGCGCGCCGTCGAGTCGGGCACGCCCAGCCCGCGGCGGCGGCTCGACGCGGTCCGCCGGCTCACCGACGCCGGCTTCTCGATCGGCGTGCTGATGGCGCCGATCTTGCCCGGCCTCACCGACACCGACGAGTCGATCGACGAGACCGTGGCCGCCATCGCGGCCGCCGGCGCCACCAGCGTCACGCCGCTACCGCTCCACCTGCGGCCCGGCGCCCGGGAGTGGTATGCGTCGTGGCTGACCCGCACTCATCCGGAGCTGGCCCCGCGCTATCGCGAGCTGTACGGCAACGGCTCCTACTCGCCGCAGTCCTATCAGGCCGAGGTCGTCGCCCGGGTCCGGATGGCGGCCCGCCGCCACGGGCTTCACCGGGCCACCCCCGGCGAGGCCCGCGCCGTCGGGGAGCGCGAGGAATCACGGCAGCTGACCCTGCTGTGATCGCACTACAGTCAAGAGCATGAGGAGCGCACAGCAGATCCTGGCCGACGCCAACGTCATCGCGGTGGTGGGCGCCTCCCGCGATCCGTGGAAGCCCTCCCACTCGGTGCCGTTGCAGATGCTGCGGCACGGCTGGCGGATCATCCCGGTCAACCCGTTCGTCGACGAGGTCTTCGGGGTCAAGACCGTCCCCACGCTGGCCGACATCGGCGAGCCGGTCGATCTCGTCGACATCTTCCGCCCCGCGCACGACGCGGTCGACGTGGTGCGGCAGGCGGTCGCGATCAAGGCGCCGGCGGTCTGGCTGCAGAGCGGCATCGTGTCGGCGGAGGCCCGGCGCATCGCCGAGGAGGCCGGCATCGACTACGTCGAAGATCGATGCTTGGCAGTGGAACGGGCCACCGGCGGGCTTACCAAGCTGCGATAGGTCACCTATCGTGTTGTCCCCTGTACCCCGGCTAGTACCGTGCCGAGGAACGAGGAGGACCTGATGACATATCCGCCCGGCGGAACACCGGATCCATATCAGCCGCAACAGCCCTACGGGCAGCAGCCATACGACCCGACCAGCGGCCAGCCGTACGGCGCGCCGTCCAGTGGACAGCCGTCCAGCGGACAGCCGTACAGCGGCCAGCCCGGCTACGGCCAGCCCTACGGCGCGCAGCCCGGCTACGGCGCGCCGTACGCGCCGGTGACCAGCACGAACACGATGGCGATCCTGGCCCTCGTGTTCGCGTTCGTCTTCTCGCCGGCCGCGATCGTGCTCGGCCACATCGCGAAGAAGCAGATCCGCCAGACCGGCGAGCAGGGCGAGGGCCTGGCCACCGCGGGGCTCTGGCTGGGCTACATCTTCACGGCGCTGGGCCTGCTGGTCTGCATCGGCTACGTGATCATCGTGGTGATCGCGGTGGGCAGCTCCGCCACCACGTCGCCCTGATGGCTCGTGGGCCGGCCGGGTGACCGGCCGGCCCACGGTCCTCAGCGGAACTGGGCCTCGCGCACGCTGTTGCCGCCGTCCACCACGAGCATCTGTCCCGTGATGTAGGACGCCGCCGGCGAGCACAGGAAGGCGATCGCCGCCGCCACCTCGTCCGGCGTGCCCGGCCGGCCGATCGGCGTGCCCAGGCCCTGCTTGATCTCGGTGACCGTCGACGCGGCCGTGTAGATCGTGCCCGGCGCAACGCAGTTGACGTTCACCCCGTCGGCCACCAGCTCCATCGCCAGCGCCCGGGTCAGGCCGACCACGCCGGCCTTCGCCGCCGCGTACGCCGCCTCGGTCGGCAACGCGTTGACCGGCCCCGCCGTCGCCGCCAGGTTGACGATCCGCCCCCAGCCGCGCTCGGCCATGCCGCCCTGGAAGGCCCGGCTGCACAGGAACGCCGTGCTCAGGTTGCGGTCGATCTCGGACTTCCACTCGTCGTACGTCAGCTGCGCCACCGGCCGCAGCACCTCCGGGCTGGCTCGGCTCGCGAGTCCCGCGTTGTTCACCAGCACCTCGACGTCGCCGAGCTGGTCGGTGATCGCGTCGGCGAGCGCACCCACCTCGGCCTCGTCGGTCAGATCGGCCACGAACCCGGTCACGCCGAGCTCCGACGCCCGCTCGTGAATACGCCGCGTGGTCGACACGATCGCCACACGCGCCCCCAGGTCGCGCAGCCGCCGCGCCGTCGCATATCCGATCCCGTCCGGACTGCCCGCGCCTGTGACCAGGGCGACCTTTCCGTCCAGCCGCAGCGTGACCGGCGCCTCTTCCGGTTCCGTCGCTTCCACGTCGATCCCCATCTCAGCACTCCCCGCACGGCAACGGCCGCACTGTCTGACATCGACCCGGCACAGCGCCGGAGACCCTGCGGGCGATCCTGCCCCCTCCCCTCACCCAGAGCAAACATCGCCGCAGTCGTGGCGCACGCGAGGTGCGCCTCTTTTCCGGGTACGCGGCCCCGGCCCGGCCAATTCCCTCGCCTTCCACTACGCACGCCGCGTCACGGAGTTCAGCGCTGCGACATCCGGCCCCCGGAACGCCCGTCAATCCGTGTCAGGGGCCGCGCGCCGGGCTTTCGGCTCGGCCGCCGGGACTGTGCCAGGAGCGGTGTTTCCGGCCCGACACGCCGGGCTGAGGTTCGGCGAGATGGGCACCGTGAGTGATGACATCGAACGTTATGAGTCCACGGAAGAAGACCGAGGGTGAGGTGGCGCGTGGGCCCGACCGCCGGGCACGGCCGCGGGCAAGGGTGCAGTGGTGCGTGGGCCCGACCGCCGGGCACGGACGGGGAGGGCACGTGCGCGTGGGCCCGACCACCGGGCACGGACGAGGAAGGGTGAAGCGGACGGGGGAAGGTCAAGCGGCATGGGTTCGACCGCTGGTCGGCGGACGGGGCGAAGCGCGACGTGCGCACGAGGCTGCGTGTCGCGGGCGCCCCGCGTTCCGTCGGCAGCTGACGGTGGGCTCGAGACGGGCGGCTCGGGTGTCAGTCGGTGGCCGGTGTGGGGGTGGGCCGGGGCAGGGGGCGCACGGGACCCTCCTCGACGAACAGGAGCGGGGCGCGGGCGCCGTAGCGGGCCGGGAGCTCCAGGCGGGCGCGTCCCAGGTCGCGGGTGCCGATCTCGACGCCGGAGCCGTCGTGGCGGGCTCCGATGGAGACCAGGCGGATGCCGCGGTGGGTCCAGAACTGCAGGTCGGCCAGGACGCGGTCGTGCCAGAAGGCCAGGTCGGCCGCGGAGTGGTCGGCGTCGCGGACGACGACGCAGGCGTCCTCGGCGGCGCGGCGGATGAACTGGTCGAAGGCGGCCGACGGGACCCGGTGGACGATTGCCCGCACGCGCTTCTGGTCGACCTCGAGCCCGGCGTAGCTGTCGGCGAACTGCTCGCGGCCGCCGCGGTCGATGCGGTCCATCGCGGCCTCCAGCTTGGCGGGGGTGGCCGGCAGGAGCATGCCCGCGACCGCCACCTGCCGGGGCGGGCGGTGGAACTCGCAGCCCGCGGTGCTCCATCCGCCGGTCAGGCCGGGCCGGTCCGCGGGCTGGTCGTCGGCCTGATCGCCGCATCCGCCGATCACGAGGATCGCCCCGAGAGCCGCCACCAGTCCGACCAGGAATCGAGCGCGGTGCATCGCATTCCCCCTCTCTACCCCGGCCCGGCACAGCCCGCCAGGCGAAGATCCCGAGGGCTCAACGAACGAAAGCCACGAACCGCCCGATAAGGCGCCGAGTGATCATGGTGAAGAGATCTAGGGGCGGGCGGAGGCGAGGGCGGCAGGTGGCCGGGGCGGCAGGTGGCCGGGGCGGCAGGTGGCCGAGGCTACAGGCGGCGGGGCGGGCGTCTCCGTCAGTCGGTCAGGGCTGGATCGACGACCGGGCGGGTGGATCGGGTGGCGCCCAGGATGACGACGGCGACGCCGACCAGGAGGAGGCACAGCCCGGGCAGGGCGGCCGCCCGCGGGGTCTGGCCCAGCCAGAGCCAGGCGAGCAGGGCCGCGCCGGGGACCTCGAGGAGGATCAGGACGCTGACCGTGGTGGCCGAGGTGTGCTGGAGGGCGTAGTTGAACATCGAATGGCCCAGGAGCTGGGCGCCGGCCACCAAGGCGAGGATCGCGGCCCAGGTGCGGGTGTCGTAGCCGGCCAGGTCGATGCCGGACGCCAGGCAGACGATCAGCAGCAGCGCGGCGCAGACGCCGTAGCAGATCCAGGTGTACGTGGTGGTGCTCAGCGAGACGCGGGCGCGCTCGCCGAGGGCCGTGTAGACCGCGGCGAAGACGCCGCCCAGCAGGGCCAGGATGTCGGCCAGCACCGCCTCGCCCGAGACGCCGATGTCGGCGCCCGTGGCCCAGGCCGCTCCGGCCACCGAGAGGACGATGCCGGCCCACCCGGCCGCCGACGGGCGGCGGCCCTGCGCCATGGCGATCAGGCCCTGCCACACCGGCTGGGTAGCCACCAGCGCGGTCGCCGTGGCCACGGAGCCCAGTTGCACGCTCGGCATCCACGTGGCGAAGTGCGCGGCCAGCGCCACCCCGGCCAGCACGGCGAAGAGGACGACCCGGCGTGCGGCGCCCCGGATCTCGGAGCGGCGCGGCCCGTACGTGACCGGGGTGAGCGCCACCGTGGCCAGGAAGTTGCGCCAGAACGCGATGGCCAGGGCCGGGGCTGCGGCGAACGCGATCAGCGGGGCCGACGACGAGACCGCCAGGACCGCGACCACCAGGGCGACAACTGACCCGTTCACGCGCGATGAAGGCTTATTCATCCCCCGCCGTCGCTTCTTGCGGACTTGTACGCCACAGTTCCTCGACACCTATTGAACAGAGAGTGATTGTGTCGTTACAGTCACCGAGGTTTCGCATGACCCCTTTTGCACCCCTCGATGCCCCGGAGGCTGATTCACCATGCCCGCATACCGTGCGGTCGTGTTCGACTTCTTCGGCACACTGACCCGCTCGGTCCAGCGCGGACCCCAGCACGCCGAGATCGCCCGGGCTCTCGGCGCCGATCCCGAAGCGGTCCGCGGCGTGCTCGACCGGACCTTCCGAGCGCGCGCCCGCGGCCGGTACGGCTCCGCCGAAGCCACCCTACGGTGGGTGATCGAGCAGGCCGGTGGCCACCCCCGCACGGCCCAGGTGCGCGCCGGCGTCCCGGCGCGGATCAACGCGCTCAAGGCCGACACCCGGCTGCGCGACGACGCCGTCACCACCCTGGCCGCCGTCAAGCGCCGCGGGCTGGCCACGGCAGTGATCAGTGACTGCACACATGAGCTGCCCGCGTTCCTGCCCGGCCTGCCGGTGGCCCCGCTGCTGGACGCGACGATCTTCTCCGTACGGCTGGGGGTCTGCAAACCGGACCCGCAGATCTACCTCGCGGCGTGCGACGAGCTCGATGTGCTGCCGGGCGAATGCCTCTACGTCGGCGACGGCGGCAGCCACGAGCTGACCGGCGCGGCGGCGGTGGGCATGACGCCCGTACGCCTGGCCGCGCCCGACCTCGCCAATCACCTGACCTTCGACGCCGACACCAACTTCGCGGGCCGGACGGTCCGGTCCCTCACCGAGGTCATCGGCCTGGTCGATCAGGCCCGGGTCGGCGAGCCCGCGGCCATTTAGGATGACGCGGTGACTTCCGCGCTGCTGGACGAGGCCCTCAAGAAGGCCGCGCTGGCCTGGATCTCCGTCGGGGACGGGCCGGCGCTGGCCCTGTGGTGCATGCCGCTGGAGGGCTCGCTGATCGTCGTCAGCGGCCCCGGCGAGCAGCACGCCCCCGGCCTGGCCGAGGCGCCCCGGGCCACCGTGCGCCTGCGCGGCGACAACGGCGGGCTGATCGTGGTCACCGAGGCCACGGTCACCCGCCTGACCCCCGGCACCGAGGAGTGGGAGACCGCCGCCCCGCAGCTCGCCGCCAAGCGCCTCAACGCCTCGGGCACGGCGGAGGAGGTGGTGACGCGCTGGGCCGAGACGGGGTGCGCGGTGGTCCGGCTGACGCCGGTCGCCGACCAGGCTCCGGTCGGGCGCCCCGACCTCCCGAAGGACTCGGGGGCGGCCCCGCCCCGCGAGACCCCGGCCCGGGTCGACGTGACCCGCCCCTTCCGCCTGCACCGCGTCCGCAAGCGTTAGCCCACGAAGGGCGGGACCGCGATCTCGCCCGACGCGACCGGCCAGACGTGGCCGCCGACCGTGGCCGAGGTGGCCGCGCCCGCGGAGGCGGTGACCGTGCACTCCAGGCGGGACGGGCGCTTCATCTCGATGCCCTGGTGGATGCGGTACGACGACGTGCCCTCGGGTGGGAGCAGGCCCGCGTCGACCAGCCAGACGCCGAGGGCCAGCGCCGCCGAGCCCGTCGCCGGGTCCTCGGGGACGGCGCTGCCGGGGATGAAGACGCGGGAGTGGGCCTCCGCGGTCTCCGGGTTCCAGGCGACCACGCTGAGGTCGGTGATGCCGTGCCTCGCCGCTGCCCGGGTGTCGATGGTAACGGTGGCGAGCGCTTCCCGGCGTACGGGGAAAACGACCCAGTCGAGACCGCACCCGGCGGGACGTGGGGCAGGACCCTGATGGTCGTCGGCCGACAGGCCGGTGACCTCGAGAAGGTGGTCGACGGGAACCGGCTCGCCCAGCCGGGGAGCCGAGCCGGTGACCGTGGCGGCGCCCTGGGACGTGACCGTGATGGGCAGCAGGCCCGCTCCGCACTCCTGGACCACCTCGCCCGCGGCGAACAGGCCGCGGCGCATCGAGGTCACCGCGGCGCCCACGCTGGGGTGACCGGCGAACGGGATCTCCGACTCCGGAGTGAAGATCCGCACACGATAGGTGGCCGCCGGGTCGGCCGGCGGGAGCACGAAGACGGTCTCGGAGAGGTTGAACTCGCGGGCCAGGGTGTGCATCTGATCTGCGGCTAGGTCCTCGGCGCCGTACACCACGGCGAGGGGATTTCCCGCGAACGGGCGATCAGTGAATACGTCGACGATCTCGTACGCCACTCCTGACATGTCCGGACCCTAACCTAGGCTGAAGGCGTGACCATGGGGACGAGGGTTTATGTGGCCCGTCTCGCGGGTCTGCCCGTCTTCGACCCGAACGGGGACAGGGTCGGCCGGGTGCGCGACGGTGTGGTCCGGCTGCGCACCACCACCCGGCCACCACAGGTCGTGGGGCTGGTGGCCGAGATGGCGCTGCGCCGGCGCATCTTCCTGCCCATCGGGCGGGTGACGTCGATGGACGCCGACAACGTCGTGCTCGGCAGCGGCAGCCTCAACCTGCGCCGGTTCGAGAAGCGGCCCAACGAGCTGCTGGTGATCGAGGACCTGCTGGACCGCCGGGTCGTGGTGGTGCCCGAGCACGGCGAGGGCGACGGCACTCCGGGCAACGTCGTCGACATCGGCATGGAGCTCAACCGGAACAACGAATGGCTGGTCACCCGGGTCGCCGTGCGCGAGCACACCGGGCGCCTGACCCGCCGCGGCCACGTCTTCCAGGCCGAGTTCGAACGGGTGCGCGGGCTGGTCGGCCCCACCGACACGCAGGGCACCTCCAACCTGCTGGCGCTGCTCGAGCAGATGCGCCCCGCCGACATGGCGAACGCGCTCCAGGACCTGCCGGACGCCCGCCGCAACGAGGTGGCCGCCGCGCTCAGCGACCGCACGCTCGCCGACGTGCTCGAGGAGCTGCCCGAGCACGATCAGGTGGAGATTCTGGTACGCCTCGACCGCGAGCGCGCCGCGGACGTACTGGAGCGCATGGACCCGGACGACGCGGCCGACCTGCTCGCCGAGCTGCCCAAGGCGGAGCAGACCGTCCTGCTCGACCTGATGGAGCCGGACGAGGCCGACCCGGTGCGCCAGCTGATGAGCTACCGCCCGGGCACCGCGGGCAGCGTGATGACCTCGGAGCCGGTGATCCTCACCCCGGACACGACCGTGGCCGAGGCGCTGGCGCGCATCCGCGAGCCCGAGCTGTCGCCGGTCGTCGCCGCGCAGGTCTTCGTCGCGCGGGCGCCCTCGGCGACCCCGAGCGGCAAATATCTGGGCATGGTCCACTTCCAGCGGCTGCTGCGCGAGGCGCCGTCGTCGATCCTCGGCGGCATCGTCGACAACGACATCGAGCCGCTGCGCCCCGACGCCACGCTCGCCGAGATCATCAAGCGGATGGCGACGTACGACCTGGTGGCCATGCCGGTGATCGACTCGACGCACCGGCTGGTCGGTGCCGTGACGGTCGACGACGTGCTCGACCACTCGCTGCCCCGCGACTGGCGTGAGCGCGACAACCTCGGGATCGACGACAGCGCCGACGAGGTGACGCTGTGACCGAGCCGCGCCGGGACCGCCTGGACCAGCCCGTCGAGCCGGGGCGTGTGCGCCTGCCCCGGTTCAACCCCGAGGCGTTCGGCCGCTGGTCCGAGAACATCGCCCGCTACATGGGCACCGCCCAGTTCATCGTGTGGATGACGCTGGTGATCGCCGGGTGGTTCCTGTGGAACACCCTCGCGCCCGAGAAGCTGCGCTTCGACCCGTACACGTTCACGTTCCTGACCTTGATCTTGTCCTTGCAGGCCTCCTACGCCGCGCCGCTGATCCTGCTCGCGCAGAACAGGCAGGCCGACCGCGACCGCCTGGCGATGGAGGAGGACCGGCGCCGCGCGGCGATGCAGAAGGCCGACACCGAATATCTGGCCCGCGAGATCGCCTCGCTGCGCATCGCGCTGGGCGAGGTCGCCACCCGCGACTTCCTCCGCTCGGAGCTGGCCCGGCTCGCGGACGAACTGGACGAGGCGGCACACCGCCGCGAGAAGCGGGCGCGCTCCGACTGGGAAGAAGATCGCAAGGACTGGGACGCCGAGCGTTCGTAAGGAGCGACGTAGCATGGCAACCATGTCCGCTCCCGCCTCCACCATCGAGGACGCGATTCAGGCCGCGCTGGCCACGGTCGACGACCCCGAGATCCGACGCCCGATCACCGAACTCGGCATGGTCAAGGGCTTCACTGTCGCCGACGGCACGGTCCGGGTCGAGTTGCTGCTCACCGTGGCCGGCTGCCCGCTGCGCGACAAGCTCGACAACGACATCACCGCCGCCCTGACAAAGATCCCCGGCATCACCTCGGTGAGCATCGACTTCGGGGTGATGAGCGAGGAGCAGCGCAAGGCGCTCCAGACCACGCTGCGCGGCGGTTCCGCTTCGGCGGAACCGGTCATTCCGTTCGCCCAGCCGGGTTCCCGCACGAGGGTGTACGCGGTGGCGAGCGGCAAGGGCGGCGTCGGCAAGTCGAGCGTGACGGTCAACCTGGCCGCGGCCCTCGCCAAGCGGGGCCTGTCGGTGGGCGTGATCGACGCCGACATCTACGGCCACTCGGTGCCGCGCATGCTCGGCGTCGACGGCCGGCCCACCCGGGTCGAAGAGATGATCATGCCGCCGCAGTCGCACGGCGTGAAGGTCATCTCGATCGGCATGTTCACCGCGGGCAACGCGGCAGTGGTGTGGCGCGGCCCGATGCTGCACCGCGCGTTGCAGCAGTTCCTCGCCGATGTCTACTGGGGCGACCTCGACGTGCTCCTGCTCGACCTGCCGCCGGGCACCGGCGACGTGGCGATCTCGCTGGCGCAGCTGCTGCCCAACGCCGAGATCCTGGTCGTCACCACGCCGCAGGCGGCGGCCGCCGAGGTGGCCGAGCGGGCCGGGGCGATCGCGCTCCAGACCCACCAGCGCGTCATCGGCGTCGTGGAGAACATGTCGTGGCTCGAGCTGCCGGACGGCTCGCGCATGGAGGTCTTCGGCGCGGGCGGCGGGCAGACCGTGGCCGACTCGCTGACCACCGCGATCGGCGCCTCGGTGCCGCTGCTCGGTCAGGTGCCGCTCGACACCCGGGTGCGCGAGGCGGGCGACGCCGGCGACCCGATCGTGCTGGCCGCTCCGGACGCGCCGGCCGCCAAGGCGCTCGACGCCGTGGCCGCCAAGCTGGCCGTGCGCCGCGACTCCCTCGTCGGCAAGCCCCTCGGCCTGATGGTCAACGCCCGCAAGGGCTAGGTGGCGTCGAGATCCAAGGTGCGCGCCTTCGGCTCCGATGTGACGATCGGGGCCGAGGGCGCTTTCTTGATGTCCGCGGCGTCCGCGACCTCGGTGAGGTCGGTCTTCACGCCGTTCAGGTCCGACTTCACGTCCTCGAGCAGGCCCTGCAGCGGCTTGCGGATCGCCGCTTCCTCGTCCTCGCTGATCAGGTGCTTGCGGATGAACGCCTTCGGGTGCAGGTCCTGCAGCTGAAGGTCGGTGCCGAGCTCGCGGTTGAGGTCGCTCGTCGCGTTTTGTGCCATGGCGCGCAGGCCACGCAGCATGCGCATGCCGTCGCCGATCACCTTCGGCAGCCGCTCGCCGAAGATCAGCAGCGCGAGCAGCAGCAGCGCGCCGATCTCCCACCAGTTCAGGTTCTCGAACATGAGGGCTGCCTCCCTTTGTCTCCGGCGCCCAGCCTACGCACGGAACCTGTCAGTTGGCAGTCCGCGGGCGGTTCAGTTGGAGTCGGCGACCAATGTCACTGACGCCGTCTGGGTCTTGGTGCCGCGACGGTACTCCACGGAGACGGTCGAATCCGGCGGGTACTTGCGGACGAGGGCGATCAGGTCGGTGCCGTCCTCGACCACGTGCCCGTCGATCTTGGTGACCACGTCGCCGGCCTCGAGGCCCGCGGTGGCCGCCGGGCCGGAGGGCTCGACCGAGCGCAGCCGGGCGCCGGCCGAGCTGGTGCCGCCGGTGGCGACCTCGGCGCCGATCACCGTGCGCCGGGCCTTGCCGGTGTCGATGATGTCGCCGGCCACCCGGCGGGCCTGGTTGATCGGGATGGCGAAGGCCAGGCCGATGTTGCCCGCCTCGGTCTCGGTGCCGCCCACCGAGCGGATCACCGAGTTGACGCCGACCACCTGACCGGCGGCGTTGACCAGCGGTCCGCCGGAGTTGCCCTGGTTGACCGCGGCGTCAGTCTGGATCGCCGCGTAGTAGCGCGTCGGGCCGCCCGTCTCGCCGCCGGCCTCGATGGTGCGGTCGAGGGCGCTGACGATGCCCGCGGTGACCGTGTTGACCAGGGCCAGCGGGGAGCCGAAGGCGAGCACCGGGTCGCCGACCGCGAGCGAGTCGGAGTTGCCGATGGCGACCGGGGTGAGATTTCCCTTGGCGACCTTGATCACGGCGATGTCCGACTCGGGGTCGCGGCCGACCACCTTGGCGCTCGCGGTGGAGCCGTCGCTGAACGCGACCGACAGGGTGTCGTCCTCGGCACCCTCCACGACGTGGTCGTTCGTGATCACGTAGCCGTCCTTGGAGACCACGAAGCCGGAGCCGATCGCGCCGGTCACGCGGACCGTGACGACGCTGGGCAGCACCTTTTTGGCCACACCGGCGAGCGAGTCGGGCGCCCGGTTGGCGGCCGCGGGCGGATCGTCGGGAGTGGCGCCCAGGCTCGACGCGGCGCCGCCGCCGACCCCGCCGCGGACGGCGAAGACATAGCCGAGCGTGCCGCCGAGGCCGCCGGCGAGCAGGGCGGTGACCAGGCAGATGAGCAGGATCGGGGTGTACGAGCGGCGGGGCGCGTCGGGGTCGGCGACCGGCTCGGGCGGCGGCCCGGAGCTCTGCTGGGCGCTCTGCACGACGACGGCGGCCGGAGCGTACGGGTCACGCCAGGGGTCGGCGAGCGCGTCGGACCACCAGGGCGAGGGCTGTTGACCATTGGCAGGCGGCGGAGTGGGACGCGCGTTCCAACCGTCGGTCACGTCGGTGCCTCCACTCATGTTCCGCCCGGCTCCCCCTCCAGGATGACACGGATCCCCGGCGCTGCCTCTCCCCGGCCCTTTTATCCCATCGACGGCCGAGTGCGCCCCAGGAGAGCATCGCTCTACTCTTTATGCGCATCCTCAGTGTCCCCGGAGGTCCGTCATCGTCCCGTCAGCACGCTCGATCGGCCCGCAGCCGGCCGCCCATGGTTCCCAGTTCGCCGAGGCGTACGCCGACGAGGACATCGTCCTGCAGACCGCGCGCAGCCTCTCCCACGAGCTCGGCCTCTTCAGCGTCACCCCGGCCGCCGGCTCCGTGCTGCGCCTTCTCGCTGCCGCGGGCAGCGCCAAGGCGGTCGTCGAGATCGGCACCGGTACGGGGGTGAGCGGCGTCTGGCTGCTGCGCGGCATGCGCCCCGACGGCGTGCTCACCACGATCGACGTCGAGAACGAGCACCAGCGGATCGCCCGGCGGATCTTCGTGGAGGCAGGGTTCGCGGCGTCGCGGACCCGGATCATCACCGGGCGGGCCCTGGACGTGCTGCCCCGCCTCGCCGACGGCGCCTACGACCTGGTCTTCGTCGACGCGGACGCCACCGAGTTCGGGGCCTGCGCCGACGAGGCGCTGCGGCTGCTGCGGCCGGGCGGCGCGCTGGTGGTCAACGGCGTGCTCGCCGGCGGCCGGATCGCCGACCCGTCGGCCCGGGACGTGGACACGATCACCATCCGCGAGACGGTGCGCTCGGTGCGCGAGTCCGAGGAGTGGATCCCGGCGGTGATCCCGTCGGGCGCGGGCCTACTGGCGGCCGTCAAGCGCTGACAGGTAGCGCAGCAGCGTCCGGGCTCCCCATCCGGTCGCGCCCCGGGTGATCTCGAGCTGGGTGGTGTCGCTCCAGGCCGGCGCGGCCATGTCCACGTGGGCCCAGCGGTCCGCGTACGGCCCGAGGAAGTCACGCAGGAACAGGGCGGCCACCATCGAGCCGGGGCCGCTCGCCGGGGAGCTGTGCCGGTCGGCGATGTCGCTGCGGAGCAGGTCGGCGTACTCGCCCGGCAGGGGCATGCGCCACATCCGCTCCCCCGCACCGGCGCCGGCCTCGGTGAGGGCCGCGGCGAGCTCGTCGCTGCCGCTGTAGAGCGCGGCGATCTCGGGGCCGAGCGCGACCTTCTGCGAGCCCGTCAGCGTGGCCAGATCGACGATCACATCGGGGTCGAGCTCGGCGACCGCGTAGCCGAGCGCGTCGGCCAGCACCAGGCGGCCCTCGGCGTCGGAGTTCGTGGTCTCGGTGGTGCTGCCGTCGTACTGGGTGATCACGTCGCCGGGCCGGAACGCGGCGCCGCTCATCGCGTTCTCGGCGAGCGGCATCAGCGCGGTGATCCGCACGCGGAGCCCGAGGTCGGCGGCGCCGAGCGTGGCGGCGGCCACCGCGGCGGCACCGGCCATGTCGTTCTTCATCCGCTTCATGCCCTCGCGGGTCTTGATCGAGAGGCCGCCGCTGTCGAACGTGATGCCCTTGCCGACCAGCACCACGTGGGTGGTCGCGCCGGGCGGCTGCCAGGTCAGCTCCACCATGCACGGCCGCCACTTCGACCCGCCGCCGACCGCGCGCAATCCGCCGAAGCGCGCGAGGCCGGCGCCGGCGTGGACGCGTACCGAGACTCCGGGCCTGCGCGCGGACGCGCCGGACATCTCCTCGGCGAACCAGTCCGGGATCTTCAGGTTGGACGGCGTGTTGGTGAGGTCGCGGGCCAGCCACGTCGCCCGGGCCGCGACCCGCGCCTGGGCAAGGTCTCTCGCGTACCCCTGCGGGTTGGCCGTCACCAGGTCGATCGGGGCGGTCCTGGGCTCCTCGCGGGCGTCGCGGTAGCGGTATCCGCCGAGCCAGAGGCCCTCGGCGAGGTCCTTGTCCAGGTCGTCCACGACGATCTGCAGCGGCTCGTCGCCCGGAACGTTTCTGACAATTGCCGCGCCGGCCGCTCGCCAGCCCTCGCTCGCGTCCACCAGGAGGACCTTGGCGGGGCGGCGCAGCGGGCGGTGCAGGGCGAGCACGGGATCGGGACGGTCACCCAGAGCGGCGATCTCGTCACCCAGGTCGCCGCCGGCGTGCGACAGTGGACCCGACGAGCCGATCGGCACCACGCGGGTCAGGTCGTCGTCGAGGCGGTCGGTCAGCCGGATCGGAAACACGGGAGCATGACCTTTCTCGAAGACGTGGAAAGCCCGCCGGTACGGGCGGTACCGTACCGGCGGGCTCGCGTGAAACGTCAGCCGGCGATCGACTTCAACGCGTCACCCAGCGCGCTGGCCTCGTCCGGAGTCATCTCAACGACGAGACGGCCACCGCCCTCCAGTGGGACGCGCATGACGATGCCACGACCCTCCTTGGTGACCTCCAGCGGACCATCGCCCGTCCGCGGCTTCATCGCCGCCATCTTGTCTCCCCTCAGACCCACATCAGGGTGTCGGTGGGTTGCCCCACAGCCACTTGTCAACGGTCACGTGCTCAGCCCCACGTGACGTGGTACCTCGTATCCGACCGGCGGCAGAGGGGCCATTCGCGTCTTCACGCGGACCGGCCCACCGTGCCGATCAAACATTTTCCCTGATGAACACCGGCGAACCCAAACCCAGCCCGGGCGGATGTGACAGCGTCTAGCATATCGTCTTTTGGGCTGTCACAATGTGCGGTCATGCAGGCGCGGTCCGCACTCTTCGACCTGTACGGCGACTACCTCCGCCCGAGAGGAGGGCGCGCACCGGTCGCGGCCCTGGTCAAGCTGCTGGCGCCACTCGGCATCGCTCCTCCCGCTGTGCGCACCGCGGTGTCCCGCATGGTGCGCCAAGGCTGGTTGCACCCTATGCGATTGGTCTCCGGTCCGGGATACCTGCTGACCCCGAAAGCCGCCCGCCGGCTCGACGAGGCGGCGGCGCGAATCTACCGGACCGGTCGGGCCGGCTGGGACGGGCGCTTCGACCTGATCCTGCTGCACGGCCCGCTCGCCAAGCGGGACGCGGCCCGGCTCGCCTTCCTCGGGTACGGGTCGCTGGGCGAGCACGCGTGGGTGGCGCCCCGCGCCGCCGAGGAGGCGGACCTCGTGCTGACCGACGCCGGAGTGCCGTACGAGCGCTTCAGCGCCGCGCACGCCGCCGGCTCGCCGGGCGCCGCCGAGGTGGTCGGCAAGGCGTGGGACCTGCCGGAGCTGGCCCGGTCCTACGAGGACTTCGTCGCCGACCTGCGACCGGTGGTGACCACGGTCAACGCCCGCAGCAGCGACGAGGAGGCCTACGCGGCCCGCTTCCGGCTGGTGCACGCCTGGCGCTCGTTCCTGTTCCGCGATCCGCAGCTGCCCACGTCGCTGCTGCCCCCGCGCTGGCCGGGCACGAGCGCGGCGGGCTTCTTCGACCGGCACGCGGCCCGGCTGCGCCCGGCCGCCGACCGTTACGTGGAGCGATGCCTGCACTCCGTGACTCGCAACCGTGTGGGATTCTCAGACACATGACCGCCATCCGACCGCCCCACCCGCCACCCTTGAGCAGCCTGAAGACTGACTCCCTGCTGGTTGACCGCACCGATGCGGTCGTCACTCTCACGCTCAACCGGCCGTCGGCGATGAACGCGCTCGACGTCGACCTCAAGGAGGCGCTGCGCGACACCCTGGCGTCCCTCGAGACCGACAAGTCCTGCCGGGCGATCGTGCTGGCCGGGGCGGGCAACGCCTTCTGCGTCGGCCAGGACCTGCGGGAGCACGCCGAACAGCTGGAGTCGGGCCGCACCGACCTCGACACGGTGCGGGTCCACTACAACCCGATCGCGCAGCGGCTGGCGAGCATGCCCAAGCCGGTGGTGGCGGCGGTGCGGGGCATGGCGGCCGGGGCCGGCGCCTCGCTGTCGCTGCTGGCGGACTTCCGCATCGGCGGGCCGAAGACCGGCTTCCTGATGGCCTTCGCCAACGTGGGTCTGGCCGGCGACAGCGGCATCTCGTGGTCGCTGCCGCGGATCGTCGGGCACGCGCGTGCGCTGGAGCTGCTGCTGCTGGCGGAGCCGGTGCGCTCCGCGGACGCGTACGCCATGGGCCTGCTCTCCCGCCTGGTGGACGACGACGAGCAGGTGCTGCCGGCCGCCCAGGAGCTGGCGGCGCGGCTCGCGGCGGGCCCCACCGTGGCCTACGGGGCGATCAAGCGCGAGCTCTCCATCGGCGACGCCGGCACGCTGTCGGACGCGCTGGCGGCCGAGGCGCAGGCCCAGGCGATCTGCGGCGCGACGGCCGACCACAAGAACGCGGTGAACTCCTTCGTGGCGAAGCAGAAGCCGGTCTTCGAAGGCCGCTGATATGACGCTTTTGGGATCACCACATCCATAAGGCTCGATGCATACGCTCCTCCCGACGCGTCCTACCGGACGCGCGTTTCCCCGTGGGAGGGCCTCATGGTCAGGTGGCGGATCTTCTTGGGTACGGCTTTTGCCGCGCTCACCATGGCGGCGGGCGGCGCGATCGCGTCCCCCGCCGCCGCGGCACCGACGTCGGGTGACGGCGCAGTCAACCCGACCCCGTCGGTCGTCGGCGGCACCCGCGCCGCGCAGGGCGAGTTCCCGTTCATGGTGCGCCTGTCGATGGGCTGCGGCGGCGCCCTCTACAGCCCCACCCTGGTCCTCACGGCGGCGCACTGCGTGAGCCGCACCGGCGCGAACTCGTCGATCACGGCCACGCTCGGCGTCGTCGACCTGAACTCGTCCAGCAGGATCACCCGCCGGTCCAACTACGTCTACCGCGCACCCGGATACACGGGCGCCGGCAAGGACTGGGCCCTGATCCGCCTGGCCAGCCCGGTCACCGGCCTGGCCACGCTGCCGATCGCCACGACAACGGCGTACGACTCGGGCACCTTCACGATCGCCGGCTGGGGCGCGGCGAGCGAGGGCGGATCGCAGCAGCGCTACCTGCTGAAGGCCACGGTTCCCTACGTCAGCGACGCCACCTGCAACTCGTCCGCCATGTACGGCGGCGAGGTGATCGCCGCGGAGGAGATCTGCGCCGGCTACACCTCCGGCGGCGTCGACACCTGCCAGGGCGACTCGGGCGGCCCCATGTTCCGCCGCGACGCCAACAACGCCTGGATCCAGGTCGGCATCGTCAGCTGGGGCGACGGGTGCGCCCGCCCGAACAAGCCCGGCGTCTACACGCAGGTCAGCTACTTCTCGTCCGCGATCCGCTCCGCCGCCACCTCACTGGGCGGCTGATCCTCGGGGGTCGCGGCGTGTAAGCCCCGACCGGAACCGGTGCCGCGGCGTCGTGCCACCAGCCGACGCCGTGGCACCTCCGCGCGTTCGCCGCGCCGGCCGTGAAGCTCGCCCATTCCCCTAGCCGATGCCGGCGCCGCTGCCGATGCCGGCGCTGGTGCTGTGCCGGTGCCCCCGCCGGCCGCGAGGCGGTCAGTCCTCGTCCTCGTCTTCTTCTTCGGGGTCCTGGTTGGCCTCGGCGCCCAGGACGAACGCCTGCATGGCGAGCTCGTCGCCGCTCGGCCACACATAGGTGGGGAGCTCGGCCGGGCCCAGCTCGAGCAGGTGGGACCAGAACTGGCGCACGGCCTCGGCCGGGGTGGTGGCCTCGATGGGGAGGGCCACGCTCACCAGCCAGGTCGGGCGGTTGGGGCCGAGCGGCTCGGCGCCCAGGGCCGTGGCGAAGCGGCGGAACGTCTCGGCGTCGACGGGGGTGGGTTCACCCTCGGTGAGGGAGCCGAACTCGGGGGCGGGGGCCGGGTCGTCGAAGGCGCGCCGCAGGTAGGTCAGGGCGAGCTCGCCGGCCTCGCTCTTGGCGGCTCGGGCGAGGGCCACCACGGTGCCGTCGGCGACCAGGAGCACCTCGTCGTCCGGCCGTACCGAGGATGTGCCTGCCGACACCGTCACGGTGTCGTGGTGGAACAACCTCTCGTCGGCCCACCTGTTCGCCGGAATGATCACCGCCCACTGACCCATGGCTCCATCCCATCATGCGCCGGGATGCGGGCTGAGGGGTGGGACCCAACAACCCGCCAGATGGTCGTCGACCATGCCCGTGGCCTGCATCAACGCGTAGGCCGTCGTGGGGCCGACGAAGCGGAAACCGCGCTTCTTGAGGTCTTTGGCCAGGGCGGTGGACGCGGGCGTGATCGCGGGGACGTCGGCGCGGGTCGCCGGGCGGGCCGGGCGCGGGTCGGGGGCGAACGACCAGAGCAGGGCGGAGAGGCCGTCGGGCAGGTCGGCGGCGGCGCGGGCGTTGGCGATGGCGGCGTCGATCTTCATGCGGTTGCGGACGATGCCGGTGTCGGCCATGAGGCGGGCGGCGTCGGCGTCGGAGAAGGCGGCCACCTTGTCGATCGAGAAGCCGGCGAAGGCGGCCCGGAACGCCGGCCTCTTGCGCAGGATGGTGATCCAGGAGAGGCCGGACTGGAACGCCTCGAGGCAGAGCCGCTCGTAGAGCGCGTCGTCGCCGCGCACCGGCTTGCCCCACTCGTCGTCGTGGTAGGCCGCGTAGTCGGGGCTGGAGCCGCCCCAGAAGCAGCGGGCACGCCCGTCGGTGCCGATCACGAGCCCGGCGTCATCAGTCATGGCGACCACCGTAGAGGGGCGGTACGACAAAAATCGGCTACGGGAGTTTGCCCTGCTCGACCAGGCGGCCGAACCTCTTCAGGGCGCCGGTGAAGCTCAGCTTCGAGCCCGGCCACAGGACCGGCCACGCGAGCTTGCCGATCGGGCCGGCCGGCAGGTGGAACCACTCGTGCAGCACCACCTGGGTGCGGTCGCCGGACATCGCCGTGCACCTCATCGAGCCCGGGCCCCGCAGGATCTTGCCGCAGTGCACGACGCGGACCTCGTACGGCGCGTTGACCTTGACGACGCGCAGCTCGTCGCGGAGGGCCGCCGGGCCGATCGCCGTGACGGCCTCCACCAGGCTGCCCTCGCCGCCGTCGCCCTCGACCACGCGGACCCGGGTGAACGGGATCCACTCGGACTGCTTCTCCCAGTCGAGGAACGCCGCGAAGACCTTGGGGGCGGGCGCGTCGACGATGACCGTCGCGGTGACCTCGCCGATGCCGGGCTCCGCCGCGTCGCCGAGCCCGCCGACCGGCTCGGTGGGGCTCACTGCTTGGCCACCGGCTCGTCCGCGGGGACGGGCGTCACGTCGATGACCGGGTCGTCGCCGGTGGCCGGTGGCGGCGGCGGAGCCGGCGTGACCGGCGCGATCGCCGCCTCGCGGGCGCGGCGCAGCACGTCGGCGTCCGCGATCCGGCCCTCGCGCAGCGCCAGCACCTCGGCCTCGAGCACGCCGATGAGCTCGCCCTTGTAGCCGATGTCGTACGCGGCCCGCTGGAGCGCCTGGTCGACCTGGGCCATCCGGTAGCCGCGCCAGGTGACGTCGAACTTGGTGTGCGCCACGTCCTCCTCGCCGAGCGGGCGGTCGCTGGGCAGCGGCACCGCCCGGCCGTCCGGCTCGACCGGCGTCAGCGCGCTGTCGTTGCCACTGATCATCACAGTCACGCCGAACACGATCGCCGCGACGACCAACGCCACGACGATGAAGAGGAAAAGCTGGCCCATGCGCAAGATGTTGGCACGACGCGATCCGCGTGGCGAGTCCGCCACCCCGACCGGTACGCGCTAGTGACCTCAGGTCCAGGTGAGGATCTTTTTGCGCCAGGCGTAGAGGATGCCGAGGGCGAGCACCGCCACGAACACGCCCATCTCGGTCACGGTGGCCCAGCCGAAGCCCGGCAGGTCGAACACGACCGCCCAGGGAAAGAGAAAAACGGCCTCCACGGCGAAAAGCACATACAGGTACGCGTAGACGTAGTACCTGATCTGCGCCTGCGCCCAGTCGCCGCCGACCGGGTCGATGCCGCTCTCGTACGCGATGAACTTGCCCTCGGGCTGGGCCGGGTCGGACGGGCGGAGCAGCTTGTTGGCCGCGAACGCGCCGACGAAGACGAGAACGCCCACGGCTGCCACCAGCCCGAGCGTGGCGTACGACCCGAGATACCCGTCCACAACCTCGAAGCGTAGACGAGCCACGTACGGGGCACTCCCCGGCCGGATAGTGGACTCTGCTGGTTCGGGCGAGCGCGACGTGGCTACTGTGGTCAACGGCTCACGCCGGGTAGTAAGGAGCGCCGACGTAGTCTGGAAGTGACTAGTTCTTGCGGGCCGGCTCATCGACGATCATCTCCGGCCGGCCGGCAACCTTTGGAGGTTGGGAACGTGTCCGCTGGAGCGAAACGGGTCGAGCAACTGGATCGGGTGGTT
>NZ_BOMI01000194.1 GCF_016862115.1 Paractinoplanes deccanensis | reverse complement strand
GTCGTAGGCCGGCGCCTGCCCTGACCAGCTCACCGATTGGTCATCCGCCGTAGCGTCGTCCAACGGATCCGATCCGCGAACAGCATCGACGCTGCGGCCTCGGCCGCCCGACCACCTCTCGTGGATCATGACGGCCAAGGCGGTAATCGCCTGCTGGCGATCTTCCGCCGACAAAGGTGCCGTCCTCGGGCTTCGCACCACCACGAGCGGTGTGCGGCGTTTCGCTCCCGCCATGATCAGAACAACGACCGCACGGTCACGCCGACCCGCTACCGAGGCTTCGCATCGACATAGAACCCTGCTCCTCAACACCGACGAGTACGTGGCGTAGCGAACTGACTCACTCATTTGCCGAGTTGAGTGCACGAGACCATGTCAACATAATGTATCGCGAATCGCCTCATCGCTCAACCCGGAATGCTACGCCGAACCTAAAATGGGGGAGATGAGTCGAATCATCGCATTGGATTCGATCTCTCTTCTGCTTTGGTGCGATGATTTATTCCGAAGGGTTTGATAACCCTGACCATAGAATTAGCAAAGCGCAGCGCGCGACCATTTTATGTGCGGCAGTGAATATTACTACAAGGCCCGTTCCGGCGACGACTGAATCTGAGGCTTCTCCCATACCCTCGAAAACCGTCCCAGCCTCAGGAGTCGTCTCATCGGCGTTGGCATCGGCCAGGCGGAGGATCCGGATTGGCAGTGGCTGCCTTGTTTCACCGCCCCGCAGGCTCGTTGATCGTGTCGTTGGGGCTCCTGTACTGCCGACATCCCGTGCGGGATGCTGGACAGCAGAAAGCTACTGCGCGAGTCCAACGCTGTGCCGACTCCCAACGACAGGAGCCGCGATCACCATCATCGGAGGCCGCTCCCTGTCTGCGTAAGGCGATCGGCTTTGCAAGATCACCAGGAGGTGTCGCGATGGAATTGGTAGAATTTCAGGTAGAAGACGGCATGTCCGTCATTTTCGAATTGGCGGAAGGCGACACACTACGCGGCACGGCGCTGGCTTCGCGACGCGGCGATGCGCTTGTGGCCGAGACGGGCAAGCGACTCGAGCAGATCGCCGAGGTTGTACGCCCCGCAGTCGGCGCCCTAAAATCCGCCGTGAGTGACCTAAGTCCGGAGGAAATGACGGTCGAATTCGGAGTGAAGCTCACCCTGGCTGCCGGTGTAGTAATCGCATCAGGAACTACGGACGCCCACTTCAAGCTTACCTGTAAGTGGTCGCGTGGTGACGAGGATTCAAGCCATGGTTCGAATTGAGGAGGAATTAGGGAGTGCCCTTGCAGCTGTAGGAGATGATCACACCGGGGGTCCTCAAGGTGCAGGTACGCTTCTGACCCGAACGCACATCCTTACATGCGCCCATGTGGTGAATAGTTGTCTCGGACGTAGCGCAAACGCCGATGATGCACCGGATACGCGGCACATCGTTCAGCTGTCTTTTCCGTTCATCACATCATCCGATTACCGTCCGGCGCGAGTGACCGCATGGGTGCCGTACCGTGAATCTGGCGCTGGCGATTTGGCGATCCTAGAACTACTAGAACCTGCTCCGGCTGGCGCACGGCCGATAGCCCTTATCAAGACTTCGGATCTCAATCGCCACGAGTTTTGGTGCTATGGATTTCCGAGAGGATACAGTGGCCGCCAAGCGTCTGGCCGCCTGTTGCGCCCGGAACCTAGTGGCTTGGTTGCCATGGAAGATATAAAGTCTACGGGGGCTCGAATTGAAGCGGGATTCAGCGGGACAGCCGTCTGGGATGAGGATCTGTCGGGCGTTGTGGGCTTAGTAGCTCAAGAGGACTGTGATATAGCTGCGCGGCGGGCATTCTGTATACCGACCAGGCAGCTGGAAGATCTTCTCCGCCGTGAGTGGCCGATGATCTGCGACGTTGTGGTTCCTGCGCGGCATTCTGCCGTCGGCAGCCAATTGGATAAAATGTACCGGTCGGTCTGGTACCTCAGTGCCGCCCCGGCGTTCACCTTCAAGAATCTCGCTGGAGCCCGGGAGACTACAGGAGAATTGATTCTCGGGCGCGACTATATTTGGTATGAGCCGCTTGAAATGGTTATCTTCGCTGAAGACATTCGACGAGTTAAGCTTGGTAAGGCTGGAGCCGATTTCGCCAACTTGTGGATACAAATCGAACACGAAACCCCCAATGGCCGTACCGTCGCCTATTTTGCAAGCGGCCAATTATGGGGTTGGGCAGGTTTGGCGGGCCGCACTCGGTCCTTATACAAGGACATCCTTAGGATGAAGGAAAGTAGTCGGTATTGATTCTTGTTGCATCCTTCCCGGCTCTCACAAACCTGCTTCCCCGCATCTTCTGTCGTGTTGACTGCTGGATTGCAGACTGAGTACATGTGGTATCTATACTGTATCAGCGCGGGTGCTGAGTAGCGTCTCCATGGGTGTACTAACGTTGGCGACACAGCTGACCGCTCGTCTTATACGTTTGAGTTCGACCCGGCATGCTTCCGGCTGCACTGTATTACGCTCAGCGACTCTCAGGTTCTGGGGACTGAGTTGCGTTCGTGCGGGAAATTTGTGTTTGCGCTAGGCAGCGAGTCGGCGCTCTGGAACCCGAACGTCGTCAATCGGACGGACTTCAACCGCCATCGACAATTACCGGCGCGGTAATTGCCTCCTGCAGGACTTCGACTTCGACGCCAACCCGACCTTCAACCCCGCCATGATCCACACGCTGACCAACTGCACCTGGGTCCGCAACGGTGAACCGCTCTCCTGATCGGCGACTCCGGTACTGGCAAGAGCCACCTACTCATCGGACTGGGCGCCGCGGCCGCGATGACAGGCTACCGAGTCCGCTACGTGATGGCCGCGAAGCTGGTGAACGAACTGGTCGAGGCTGCTGATGACAAGCAACTAACCAAGACGATCGCCCGCTACGGCCGGGTCGACCTTCTTTGCATCGACGAACTCGGTTACATGGAACTCGACCGACGCGGCGCCGAACTCCTCTTCCAGGTCCTCACCGAACGCGAGGAGAAAGCTTCTGTCGCCATCGCGTCCAACGAAGCGTTCTCCGGATGGACCAAGACTTTCACCGATCCAAGGCTCTGCGCCGCGATCGTCGACCGTCTTACCTTCGGCGGCAACATCATCCAAAGCGGCACGGACTCCTACCGCCTCGCCCGCACCCGAACCCAGATCATCCAGCAACCAGACGGCCGCAGCTGATCGCCCCCGAGCAGCTGCCAACGGCGCCTTCACTCGCACGCCACGAGGCCAGACCAAGACGAACCACCAGTCCTCCACCCTCAATTGCGGATGCAGGCCGTGTCAAGATGGGCCTCGTGGCCAGGACTGCGAGAGTGCTGAGAGGGCAGTGCAAACCTTGGAGAGGTCCGCGGTGTTGATCGAGAGCCCGAATCTGCTCCTGTCGGAAGCCGCGCGTCAGGACCTCATCGACGGGCAATTGGACCACAGGCTCCGAGACATCTTGGAACTCCTGGTAGAGCATCACCAGATATCAGTTCGCCTGATCAAGACCGGCCATCCGCTCGGCCCAGTGACCCCAGGGGGCCGACGAAACGACCACTATTTCCACGAGGCTGCCGACCTTGACATGATCGACGGGCTTACCGTTCGCGATCACAACACCGCAGGTCCGCTGATCTCAGTAGGCCACCTGCTGATGTCGCTCCCAACCGCACGGCGGGCGCGGGTCGTCATGGGCCCGGCTGCCTGGCACCAAGCACTCGGAGAAGGAAACCGAACTGGCTTTCGTGACGAAGATGCCGCCAACTCACGTCACGCAGACCACCTGCACATCGGTGTCTGACCCCTCGACCATCTTGACGGTCAGACGGCTGCCGCCGCATCGCCGCCGCCGTTCACATCCCGTCCTCCAAGACGCATACCTACGGATTACCTGGTCGGGTCAGCTGCACGCGGCTGAGAGCAAGCATGTCGATCAGCCAGCCAGGCCCTCCAGTGATGCCGTAAGCGATCAGCAATGCATCAACGTCATGGAGCGTTGACTGGCCCGCGCGTGCGAAGAACTTCTCACAAATTTCCAGCACCATTAGCAGCAGTTCGTGCTCGTCTAAATCGCCGGACTCCATCGAAACCTCACTAGCTGGTCGGTTCCTTCTCCTTCCACCACCGTGACACCACAGCACTGTCCGCAACAGGCGAGCAGGTTTCCTCTATCAGGCTTTCACCTTCTCGTGTCCCCGCCCACCTCCAAGCAGGCGAGCGGTCTGTCTGAGGGCCTGGCCACACCTGGGGCCGGATTCGCCCGTCACCAGCATCCAGAGGTGTGACTAGACAACTGCAGCGGCCTCTCCGGAATCGGGACACCAACGCCCGAGCGCCGGGGCCAATCACGCCCGCCCAAGTGGGTCCATTCAATGCCGTCACAATCACCAAGCCCTGCCAGGACGCCGGCGTCCGCGCCTTGGCAGGAAATTTGCACGGCGATCACTTACAGAAGTCTCCGGAGCAGACTTCGGGGAATACGATCCTGCTGTAACCTGGGATCACAACATCTCCGCGGGCGCGAACACCCCTTACGGACTCCCTTGAGCTGGGCAGATTGATACCGCCGACTGGAAGCGATGCACCGGGGCCTATCGGCTGACCGAAATCCACAACTCCGAAAGTGATCACTAAGCCCCATGACTTTTCACGCCAATCGCGGTATCCCGCTCGATCCGCAGTGTGCTCATGCACTAGGAAAACGCGATCGGGCGTGAGTCCGACGAGGTAAACCTGTAGATGTATGGTTGCCTCGGGGGTCTTTAGCCACTTGCCGGCGGTCCACTTGTCGACTAGAATGCTGCCGCCAACTTCATGCCAAACTAGCGCGCTAGTTTTCCACGCGCTGATTTGAACGCGCCAATTTCGGTCGGGCGTGAACTGTTCGTCATGATCTTTGGCCATGATCCCGCGTCTCCTAGCGGACGACGGACATACTGGCATCAGTCTGAGGTAATCCTCCGCAAACGCCAAGTGGTCGCATTTCTCGAATGGTGTGGAGAAGCCAAGCGTCGCAGCGTTCATGCAGTGCAGCACGGAGGACGGTGCGTACAGGTAGCCTTGCTCAGAGACTAATACTGATCACCGCCTCGGCCTGGTCGGTATTGGCCTCAGGTAACACGGGGACGAGATCCGGCAATGTCAGCCGGCGGCGCCTCGCTGCCGTCGCGGTAGCCGCCGTCGGCCATCACTTCACGGCCGCCAGCTGCTGGTTGATGCCGCTGATGCGGTAGACGATCGTGTCGTTGCGGTTGCCGGGGCTGCGGGTCGCCCAAGGCGATGACCAGTTGGGTGTTGGCGTCGATGGCGACTTGCAGGTTCGCTGAGTAGCGGTAGCTTTGCTCTGCGTGGCCAGGCGGTGGCCGCGGGTCGGGATCAGGGTGCCGCCGACGATCGCGGCCTAGCCTGTCGGGCGGCGGCGCGCCGGCGCGAGGGCAAGCAGCGGTCCGAGGGTGTCGATCAGGCGGTGCGCGGCGGAGTGCGAGACTCCGAACGGCGGGCCGATCTGGCGCATAGTCTGGTTCGTGCGCCAGTACACGGCCATTAGCAAGACCCGCTCCGGCAGGGTCAGCGCCCACGAGCGTCCTGGCCGGCCGTCGGCTATCGCGTCGCCGCCACGGCGGGCGACCAGCCGTACGAGCCGGTGGAACTGGGCCGGGTGCAGCCCCGTGAACGGGTGGATCAACTCCGTACGAGTTTGTTGACAGTCAGCGGCAGTTCTCTCTGCCACGTCTCGTTCGACGTCGAACCCGATGTGGTCTGGTTCGGGGAACAGATACAGTGGCCCTGCCCGTATCAGGTCGGTGAGCTCCAGGAGGCCGCGGATCGTCCCAGACGCGATTAGCGTCGTTCGCGGGTTCAGATCCGGCATCGCGTAAATCCACCTGTCCGTCGTATGACTGCCGAGCTCGGCCTTGCTTCCCAGCTTCGGCTCGCTCGCCTGATGGTCGGACGCGGATCGTCCGCCGAAGGTGTCGGTCCGCAACGGGGTTTTATCGGCGGTTCTCAACCACCCATGATCAGTGCACGGATCTGCCGCAGATAAGGCGTGTGTCGCTTCTACTCCAGGCCTTCGGCCTGAAGGCCTGGAGTAGCCAGTGGCCAGTGTCGGCTACTTGGCCGTCCAGGTTTGGAAGACTCGACGGACTTCTTGTGGCCAGTCTCGAGTCCCGTTGGACCAGCCGGCACCCGGCTCGCCTGTCTCCTTGTTGACCACGAGGGCCGCGAGCGAGCAGTCCTCGCCTCTGGCCGGCAGTCCTCGGAGACATCGTCCAGAACGTGCCGTAGGTGGTTCCGGAGGCTGACACCTTCCATATCCGAAGCCATACCGAGCTCACCGTAAGTGAGAAGGGTCCGCCGAGTCGCAGCGATGACCAAGGCAGCACGGGCTTGGTGGACCCAGCGCGCCCGGTTCTCTGAAGGCATTCGACCAACATGTCGAATTACGTGCCGGAGCGCATCGTCGGTGCGGCCAACGTGAGTGACCGATTGTGCCAGATGCTCACTCTCTTCTGGCCGCGCTAGTGAAGCCGATGGTGGCGGCGGAGCCATCCCAGCGCCCTAGGTGTCGTATTCGCCGTTCCATGGCTCGTGGAACCCAAGTCCCTGTGGGTAGAGCTCGGCCCATGGCCCGCCGTGGCCCTCGTCTGGGTCGTCGGTAGTCTCATCGATGAGGCCGAAGACCACATTGTCGAAGTCGACTCGGAAGGGCCGGATGGCGATATCGCAGTTCGTGACCGCCCCGAGGCCGGCCAGCCAGTCCGACAGGACCTGTTCGGCGGCCTCGACGGCTGCGGGGCTGTCGCCCCTGACGCCGGTGAACCGGAGGTTCGAGCCAGTGTGGTGCCCGCTTTCGTCGAACAGATGGAGCACCGCGTAGATCCGCTGCTGGTTCCGCCAGTCGTGACCTGGCCTGACGCCTTCCTGATAGGCGCCGGTGATGTCAGCGAAGAACTGTCCGCTCGTATGCCGTCCGATGCGGCCGGTACGGTAATCGGGCGCGTACTTGATGGGGATGACGTCTGGGAGCCGCACAGCGCGGATCCTAGCCAGCGTCGCCCGGCGTCCGCTCATGGCCGCGATCCGATCGTTACTCCACGCCACCTCGGGTTCAGGCCGGCGCACAGCCGACGATCGGTCACCGCGGACACGACGTCCGCGACAACCTCCTTGATCGCATTCTTTGGGATTAACGCGCGTCGAGGTCGGGGTCAACTCGGCTGCCAGGGTGGTTTTGCCCTTGCCCGGGCCAGTCCGTCGACGACGACTAGATTAAACAAGGTCCGATGACGCCGACGCACCAGGTCTCGCCGGCCGTTGATACGCGGATGGCCGCGCATCAACGGCGTAGTCAGCAGGCGTGGCAGACTCGGCCGATCAACGTGGCGGCGGAACTCTCGGCCGTCGCTGCGCGAGCAGGGCCACTCCACTAGCAAGTGCACGTTTCCCCAGGTCACGGCTCATAGCGCCAAGGCGGTTCGGGTACCGCCCAAACGGATTCACGTTTTCCCAGCGCGCATGCCGTTTGTGATGCTGCTGGAGTTCGAACCGCACGAGAGCATGCCGGCGCTGCGCCGTGGGGACGCCGACGTCATCATCACGACGACGGACTTCGTGGGGCATCCGCTCGACCCGGCGATCGATCTGATGCCGCTCGGGTCGGATGAGGTGGTGCTGGTGCTGCCGCCCGGTCACCAGCTCACCGCGCACGATGCTGTGCCGTTGGCTGCCTGCGCCGACCAGCGGTGGATCTTCGACGTCGACAGGTCCTACATGTCGGACCTGTCGACGAGGCTGTGCCGCGAGGCGGGGTTCGAGCCGGCGGTGATCGGGCGCTTCAACAACTACATGGTGGCGTTGCAGCACGTGGAGGGCGGCGGCTCGATCACGCTGCTGCCGAGCCTGGCCGTGGATCCGCGCTACCGGGTGGTGACGCGGCCATTGTCGCCGCCGGTGACCCGGCGCATCACGGCCGCGGTCCGCCGCCCGGCCAGCCCGCGCCCCGAGATCACGGCGGTCCTGACCGCCCTCCGTGCCGCGCGTTAGTCGCGCAGGCGGATGGCGAGCTCGATCTGCCACTTGGTCTTCATGCGCTCGGCCCGGGGATCGGTCAGGTAGGCCTCGTACCGGCACGCGAAGCGATCGCCCGCGGGGTTCTCCTCCACGTCGAGGGCCTCGTCGCCGGCGCGGACCCAGTCGATCAGCGTGCCGTTGGCCCGGCGGCCGTGACCCACGTACGTCATCGTCGCGTAGCGGCCCGCGGGCAGCACCCCTGCCGCAATCCGCCCCGTGCCCCGGACCGGGGCTTTCGTGACCACGCCGGTCTCGATCTCCATGGTGCCGTTCATGTCCACCACGTGCAGCCGGAAGAAGGTCACGCCGTGCTCGACGCCGTGCTCGCCGAGCCAGGCGTACAGCTCCCTCATCAGCTCGTCGCGCACCGCGAACATGCCGCGGAACGGGGTCCGCACCCGGATGCCCACGCTGTGCCGCTCCGGCAGCTCGCTGACCGCCGGGCCCGCCAGGATCTCCATCCGCTCATCCAAGCGACTCGATCCCGGATGACCAAGGAACCGGGTCAGAGTTTCGCGCACTCGTTGCGGGCGTCCTGAATGCGTACGCCCACCGCGTCCAGCTGGAAGGTCAGCACCGTCTGGTGGGCCTGCTGGGCGGCGTCCGACAGCGACTGGTAGCGCTTGTCGTCCTGGGCGGCGGAGGTGGCCAGGGCGTAGGCGGCGGCCAGGCGGTTGGTGTTGGCCAGGTCGAACGTCTCGCGGGTCCAGGCGTCGGGGAGCCGGTCGAAGATGTCGCACGAAGCCTGGGCGTCGGCGGCGGCGTTCGAGTCGTCGCTGCCGAACGAGGCGGTCGCGGCCCAGACGAGCCCGACGACGAGGGCGCCGAGCAGCAGGCCGGCGACACCGGTCAGGGCGAGCGGCAGATAGCCGGTGCGGCGGCGGGGCGCCTCGGACTCGTAGGGCGGCAGGCCGGCGTACGGGTAAGGCGTGCCCGGCGCGGGGGAGTCCGTGAAAAGGCCGGGGCCCTCGGGGCGCTCCGGCGGCGGCGTCGTCATGGGATCGAAGTCTTCCACGTATCGATCAAGGTGTCGCGGCGGCCGCGCCGACCAGCTCCAGGACGGCCTCGCGGAGCGGCTCGCTGCGCGCGTACACCGAGGCTCCCGGTCCCGGGGCCAGGGTGCCGTCGACCCGGCTGTAGGTGCCGCCCGCCTCGCGCACGATCAGCGAGGTGGCCGCGAAGTCCCAGATCTGGCCGCCGGTCTGCACCGCGACGTCCAGGTCGCCGCGCGCGATCATCAGGGCGGGGTGGATGGGCCACGCCAGGGCCGGCGTCAGCGCCTTGACCGGCGCCACCAGCTCCTTGCCCCAGTCCTCGGGCACCACGGCGAAGCGGCTGCCCACCACGGCGTCGGCGCCCTCCGCGGTCACGTGGACGGGGGTGTCGGCCACGACCCGGCCGCCGACGACGCGGCCCTCGAACGCGCCCGCGCCCTTCGCCGCCCACCAGAGGCTGCCCTGCGCCGGGTGGGCCGCCACGGCCGCGACCATCTCGCCGCCCTCCTCCAGGGCGACGAGGATCAGCCAGCGCGGGTCGCCCGCCACGAACAGGGCGGTGCCGTCGATCGGGTCGATGATCCAGCGGCGGTGGGCCTCCTCGCCGGTCTGGCCCTCCTCCTCGCCCAGGATCGCGTCGCCCGGCCGCGCCTCGGTGAGCACCTCGCGGATCGCCGCCTCCACCGCGCGGTCGGCGGCCGTGACCACCGAGCCGTCGGCCTTGAGCTCGCGCGGCAGGTCGGCGAGGGCGGCGAAGTGCGGCAGGGCCACGGTCGCGCCGGTCAGGGCGGCGCGCTGGGCCAGTTGAAGATCCGTCTCCACGGCTCCATCCTGCCCGCGCGAGCCGGGCGGCGGCCCCGACTCGCGGCAGATGTCACCCGGATGTCGGGCGCCGGCAACCTACGGCGCGTGCAACGTGAGCGTGGTCCACGCGCCGACGTGGACGCGGTCGCCGTCCTGGAGCGCGCGCGAGTCGCCGGCGGTGAGCGGGCTCTGCTCGTCGTTGATGTACGTGCCGTTGGTCGAGCCCAGGTCCGAGACGAGCCAGACGCCGTCGACGCTCAGGGTCAGCAGCGCGTGGCTGTGCGAGACGCCCGGGTCGTCGTCGGCGAGGTCGATCTCGGGGTGGGTGCCCTTCGAGGAGCTCTTGCGCCCGATCCGCACCTGCGGCGGCGGGAGCGGCACCGTCCGGGACGTCGCGGTCGCCGGGAAGTCGATGCCCTCGATCGCGTTCTCCTCGAAGTACTTGCGGTCGGCCTCGATCGTCGCCGTCCAGCCCTGCGTCGGCGCGTCCTCGGCGGCCGGCGCGGTCAGCGTGGGGACGCGGCCGGTGTTGTGGTCGTAGCCGCAGTCCTCGCAGAACCGGCTCGTGCCCGCCCGCGGGGTGCCGCAGTTGGGGCACGGCGGTCCGCCGGCAGGCAGCGTCGGCCTGCTCTCGACCGGCGGCGGGGCGGCACCGGAGATCTTCGCCCCGCACGTGTCGCAGAAGTCGTCGGTCTCGGACAGATGACCTTTCGGGCAGGCGTACGTCGTCACTGGCCGCGCCCCACCCGCACGGTCTTGGTCGAGCGGGTGTCGAGCGCCATCTCGTCGGCCGCCGCCACCTTGCGCCGCAGGCGGACCGTACCGGTCGCCGCGTCCTCGATCTCCACCACCGAGGCGAGCAACTCCTCGGTGGCCGTGTTGCCGCTGGCATGCGCGAGCTGCGCCGCGCGGCCGAACTTCAGCGTCGCCGTACGGTCGTCGCCGGCCTTGCGCGCCTCGATGCCCGCCTGGATCGCCTCGGCCAGCTCCGCCTGGCCCGTGTAGTGGGCCACCTGCCGGTTGATCCGCGTCGACAGCGCCGTGTCGTCGGTCCACACCGCGCGCACCAGCGACTGCGCGTGCACGGTGTCGCCCTCCACCACCGACACGCGCGCGGCGAGCATCTCGTCGCCCGCGTTGCCCGGCGCCACGTCGACGCAGATGTGGTAATCGCGGCTCTCCCTGCCCCACGCGCCGAGCGGGTAGCGGCCGGCGCGCGGCCCGTCCGGCACCCGCTTGCCGGTCAGGTCGGCGACCTGCGGCTCGACCTGCTTGACGAAGCGCACCGTCGAGTTCACCGGGGTCCAGATCTTCAGCTGTACGTCGGCGCTGGTCTTGCCCATCGCGTTCGTCATCATCTGCTCGAACGAGGCGGTCAGGTCGGCCGGCTGCGCGACGATGTCCACAGTGCCCAGCATCGCGTCGGCGATCTTGCGGAGCTCGGACACCTTCCAGTTGGTGCCCACGCCCCGCGAGTCGACGGTGAAGCGGCCGGCGATCGAGTCGAGCACGCTCTCCAGGTAGCCCTGCCGCTCGCCGTTGTCGCCGTCGGTCAGCAGGATCGCGTGCGAGATGTCACCGGGCCGCTGGGCGAGCAGCTGCGCGGCGAGCAGCAGCCACGCGCCCATCGCCGTACCGCCACTGGCCTGGAGCCGGTCGATCGCCCAGGACGCCTCGGACCGCGTCTGCGGCGACGACACGGCGAGTTGGCCGGGCGCGGGGAAGAGCTGCTGAGCCGTGCCCACCCCGGCGATGATCGCGAAGTGCACCCCGTCGTCGATGCAGGCCACGGCGGCCTTCGCGGCCTGGCGCGCCGCGCCGATGCGCCCCTCGGCCTGCATGGAGCCCGACGCGTCCACGATGATGATCTCGGTGGCGCCGGCCGTACGGCGACCGCCCTCGGCACCCGACGAGGTGACGGTGACGATCGCGTTGACCTCGGTCGCGCCGAGCGCGAGATATTCGTTCTGGAAGGCCTCGGCGGTGTACGACATCCCTACTCCTCGGATGGGGCGGGCCGGACGGGGATCAGCGCCACGGTGATGTTGTCGGCGCCGCCGGCGTTGATCGCGTAGTCGGTCAGGTACCGCGCGGCATTGATCAGAGTGCCGTGCGTGTGCAACCCGGTCCGCACGGCGGCGGCGAACGCGGCCGGGTCGGTCAGGTAGTTCCACAACCCGTCGCTGCACAGCACCAGATGACCGGGCTCGGTGACGGTGAACGAGGCCCCGCGAGGCTGCACCGACCCGGCGTCCGCGCCGAGCCAGCCGGTGATCGCGTGCGCCTTGGGGTCGCGCATGGCCACCTCGGGATCGACGCCCAGGGCGATGACGTGGGTGGCCCAGGAGTCGTCCTCGGTGAGCTGCTCGGCGGGCCCGTCCAGCGGCACCCAGTAGGCGCGGCTGTCGCCGATCCAGCCGTACGCGATCTGGGGCCCCCGCACGACGGCCGCGACAATGGTGCAGGCCGGGTTGGAGACGGCGCGCCGGGGATCGCCGTCGTCGGCGAGCGCGGCGACGGCCTCCTTGGCGGCGAGGATCGCGGCCCCGACATCGGCGGCGAGCGCCTCACCAGCGGCCGGAGCCTCAGCGGCCGGCGTCGAGCCGGCGGCCGGCGTCTTATCAGCGGCCACCGTCTTGCCGCCGCAGGCGGTCAGCGTCTCGCCGGCGGCGGCGAGCGCTTCGCCTGCGGCGCCGGCGGCGGTGGCGGAGGCGACATCAGGGTCGAACGACGAGGAGACGCCGTCGCAGACGACCACATCGACGTCGCCGCCGCGAACGGCCAGCCACATCGAGTCCTCGTTGCGGTGGTGGCGCAGCCCCCGGTCGGTCACGGCCGCGGCGATGTCGCCGGCGTCGGCCTCGAGGTGGTCCCGGGGCCGGGCGGCGAGCATCCCGCACTGCTCGCAGTAGCCGTCCTCGCCGACCGCCCCGGCGGCCCCGCAGTGCGGGCAGGCCGGGCCGGCGGCGAGCGACCGGCCGCAGCTCTCGCAGAAGGCCGCCCCGGCAGCGCGCTCATCGGCGCACGAGGCGCACTCGGTCATCGTCATCGTGCCTCGCCGTCGTCGTGGTGCAAGTCGTCGTGGTGCAGATGGTCGTGGTGCAAATTTGAGAGAACCGAAAGATTACGCCGCCCCTGTTCGCCGCCTGCGCGGGGGACAAAGCCGGACATAACACTGGGTTGGCTCTGGGCGGGGCCTTGGTTCTGGGCGGGGCGTTGACCGGGGGTGGAGCGGGACCGGCTCACGTGCGGGTCCGGGGGCGGGCCGCGTTGGCCAGGTCGACGAGGGCGATCTTCTCCGCCCCGTGGGCCGCGCGGGCCATCTCGCGGTAGGCGGCCTCCAGCGCGAACCGGACCTCCCTCTCGCGCACCTCTCCTTGGTGTGCCGCCCCCAACACCGCCGGCGGCAGCTGCGCTCCACCCTTGATGGTCTCCAGGGCTTGTTCCAGCAGCGACACGCGCAGCGCCGCCAGCTGGGCCGCCTCCACCTCGAGCCGGTCGATCAGGGCTGCCGCCGCCGCCAGCGAGTCGACGTCCGCCGCCGCCGACGGGTGGGACTGCACCAGGGCCAGCACCGCGCCCACTTGGGAGCTTCGGTAGGCCGCCGACGTGCCGGGCACCCGGTTGTACGCCTCGACCGCGCCCGCCCGGTCGCCGCTGTGCAACCGGCATCGGGCCAGCCCGGCCGCCGCCGACGTGTAGGCCGGGTCGGTGCGGCTCACCACGTCGTAGTAGCCGGCCGCGGCCGGGTCGCCGGCCAGTTCGAGGGCGAGGGCCAGGGCCAGTTGGGGCGCCAGTTCGCCGGGCAGGGCGGAATAGACCGCGTCGAAGCGCTCGCGGGCGTACGCGTAGTTCTTCACCGCCAGCGCGAGCAGCCCGTCGTACCAGGCCACCCGCCAGTCGGCGCCCTCGGTGCGCAGCAGCGCGTCGCGGGCGGCGCGGGCGTCGTCGAAGTAGCCGTGCCGGGCGGCCAGGTCGATCTCGGCCCGCAGCGCGCGCAGCCGGACCTCCAGGGTGGCCACGGGGGCGCCCTTGAGCAGCGCCAGCACCTCGGCCGGGTCGGTGACCGTCACCGAGGCCAGGAACGCCGCCGACGGGTCGGCCAGGTCGATCAGCGGGGACGGCAGGTCCTGCCAGCGCGGGGCGTCCGACTTCAGGTCGGTGCGCATCTCGCCGGTGAACAGCCGGGACGTGGCGGGCCGGGGCGTGCCGTCGGCGGCCAGCACCTGGCGCAGCACGCCGATCATCTGCTCGGTCATCTCGGCGGCGTCGACGAAGCGTTCCGCCGGGTCGGGGCGGGTGGCCCGCTGGAGCAGCCGGTAGAACGACTCGAAGCGCTGGTAGACCTCGAACTCGCCGCGGTCGGGCAGGCTGTCCTTGAAGGTGCTCTGGTAGCCGCGGAAGTCGGTGGTGAGCACCGCCAGGGTGCGCCCGATGGTGTAGAGGTCGGAGGCGATGGACGGCCCGGCGGTCGCCATCTCGGGCGCCTGGTAGCCGACCGTGCCGTAGATGGCGGCGTCCATGTCGTCGAAGCGCACCACGCCGCCGAGGTCGATGAGCTTCATCTGGTCGCCGGACTGGATCACGTTGTCCGGCTTGAAGTCGCAGAAGATGAGGCCCCGGTCGTGCAGGTAGCCGAAGGCCGGCATGATCTCGACGATGTAGGCCAGCGCGCGGTCGACGGGCAGCGGGTCGGGGCGGCGCTCCTTGAGGATGCCCTTGAGCGACTCGCCGCCCACGTACTCCATGACGATGTAGCCGGCGCCGTCGTGCTCGACGAAGTTGTAGATCTTGACGATGTTCGGGTGCTCGACCTCGGCGAGGAAGCGCCGCTCGGCCACGGCGGCCGCCAGCGCGTCGTCGTCGCCGGAGTTGAGCAGGCCCTTGAGCACCACCCAGCGGTCCGAGACGTTCTTGTCGACGGCCAGGTAGATCCAGCCGAGGCCGCCGTGCGCGAGCGGGCCGACCACCTCGTACTGCCCGGCCACCAGGTCGCCCTTGACCAGCTTGGGGGTGAAGTTGAACTGCTCGCCGCACTGCGGGCAGAAGCCGGCGGTGCGCCCGGGCCGGTCGCCGCGGGCCCGGCCGACCGCGTTGCCGCACTTCGCGCAGTAGCGCTTGTCCTCGGGCACCTCGGCGGTGGTCATCACGGCGGTGGCCGGGTCGGCCTGCACGATGGGCTCGACCTCGACGAGGCCGCCGCCGAAGCGGCGCCGGGAGGCGGTGCGGGAGCTGCCGGCGCGCCCGCTCCCGGCTGTACGGGTGGAGAGCGCGCCGGTGCGGGCCGAGGGCCCGGTCGCCGCGGTGGCGGTGCGCTGCACGGGCACCGGCGCGGGCTTGTACGACACGGCGGACGGCGCGGTCGCCGGGGTGGTCAGGGGCGCCATGCCGCATGTGTCGCAGTAGCCCTCGTCGATGGTTCCGGGGCAGTTGCGCTGGCACTTCATCGGGTGTCCCTCGCGATCGTGGCGGTGAGCGCGTCCTGGTAGGCGTTGACGGCCGCCCGGGCCGTGCCGAGGTCGCAGGGCGCGGTCCAGAGGGCCGCGCGGGCCGCCTCGTGCAGCGGCACCAGCCGCGGATGCTCGCCGAGGCCGCGCCGCAGCGCCTTGGCCTGGTAGGCGTCGAGCCGGCCGCGCAGCTCGTTGCGCGCGGCGAGCAGCCCGGCGTTGTGCGCCGCCGCCTCGCGCAGCGCGGTGTGCCGTTCGCGGGCGCGGCGGGTCCAGTCGGCGAGCCGGGGGCTGATCAGCGACCAGTGCCCGGCCGCGGCGAGCGCCTCGATGGCCGCGAGGTCGGGCCGCAGGTCGCCGCCCGGGGCGACGGCGAGGAGTTCGCGTGGCAGGAACCGGCCGGCGGCCGCCTCGGTGGCGCTGATCGCGGCGGCCTGGGCCTCGGCGAGGGAGTCGAGCAGGCGGCGGGCGTCGGCGAGGCGCTGCTCCAGGGCCGACCGCAGCTCGGTGGCCGAGGTGCGCTCGGCGTCGGCGCGGTCGATCAGCACGCGGATGGCCTGCAGGTCGCGCTCGTCCACGCCGAGCGGGTCGCCGGCGAGGGTCGCGGTGAAGGCGCCGAGCCGCCGGTCGGCCTCGGCGAGCGTCGCGGCGTCGCCGCCGAGCCGGCGCACGTGCTCCAGCGCCGCGGCGGCGTCGGCGGCCGCGGGCAGCATCTTGTCCCAGACCTCGCCGGCCCGGATGGCGACCGCCACCGCCGTGGTGAACGCCTGCTCCATCACCGAGAGCAGCTCGGCCGGCGTGCAGACCGTGGTCACGTGTCCCGGCCCGAGCAGGCCGCGCTGGGCCAGCGGCACCACCTCGGTGGACAGCGTGATCGACTCGCCGAGCACCTCGTGGGCGAACTCGGCGCGCTCGGCGTCGCTGATCCGGCGCTGGCCGCTGATCGCGCGGGCCCGGGCGATCAGCTCGGTGAGCAGCCGGTAGCCGTCCCAGAGGCGGGTCAGCGCGTCGGACGCCGCGGCCCACGCCGAGGCCGTGCGCCCGGTGAGCCGGGTGCGGTCGAGCTCCTTGCGGGCCGGGTTGTCGTCGAGGTCGACGAGGTTCGTGGAGATCGCGGCGACCGCCTTCTCGAGGCGGAGCAACTCCGCCTCGGCCGCGGCATAGCGGGGAGAGGTCATCGATACTGGGCCACCGGGGGTGCAGGCGCCGGCCGGATGTCGCCGAGCCATTTCTCGTACGTCGCCTTCCACGTGCCGTCCGCGCGGTTCTTCGCCAGCACAGCATTCACGAACCGGGTGAACTCCGGGTGCTGGCGGGGCATCGCCATACCGTACGGCTCCTCGGTGAAGCGGTCGCCGATGACCTTGGCGTACGGGTCCTGCGCCGCCATGCCGGCCAGGATGGTGTCGTCGGTCGTGATCGCGTCGACCTGGTTGCGCTGGAAGGCGACCAGGCAGTCGCCGAACGCGGCCCGGCCCACCGGCACGAGCGGCCGGGGCTGCGCCTTGACCGTGGCGATGTTGTCGTACGACGTGGAGCCCTGCACCGAGCAGACCCGCTTGCCGCCCAGGTCCTCGATCTTCTTGGCCGCGGAGCTGGTGGAGACCAGCACCTTTTGCCCGGCCTCGTAGTAGATGCTGGAGAAGTTCACGTCCTGCCAGCGCTCGCAGTTGGCCGTCATGGTGTCGGCGACGATGTCCACGTCGCCGTTGACGACCGAGCTGACGCGCTGGTCGTACCCGATGACCTTGATCTGGATCTTGCTGGGGTCGCCGAAGATGGCGGCGGCGATCTGCCGGCCCATGTCGACGTCGAAGCCCTCGATCTGGCCGGTGAGCGGGTTGCGCGAGCTGAACAGCAGCGTGTCCTGGCTGGTGCCGAGGATCAGCCGGCCGCGCTTCTGGATGTCGGCCATGTAGCTGCCGGCGGGCATCTTGCCGGGCTGCGGCAGGCCGGCCGGGCGCAGGCTGGCCCGGGGGTTGCAGGCCGGCGCCGAGCCGCCGCCCTGGGCGGGCGCGTTGCCGGGCAGAGCCTCGACGCGGGGCCCGGTGGTGAAGCCGGGCAGCGGCGACGAGTCGGCGGAGCAGCCGGCCAGGCCGATCGCCAGGAGCACCGCGGTGGCGGCGGCAGCGACGGTACGCATCAGCGGTATTCCTCCAAGCGCGCTCGCAGGCCCGCGTACGCCAGCGCGCAGATCACCAGCGCGAGCAGCGGCCCGAGAACCGTGAGCAGGCCGAGCCCGCCGGACGCCGCGCCGATCTCTTCGGTGAAGACGGCCTTGCGGTCGTCGAAGGCGGCGTCGAGGTCGCGGCGCAGGCTCTCGAACGTCTCGGTGGTCTTCGCGCCGATCGCGAGGTCGACAGCGCCGTCGTAGTTGCCGTTGTCGTCGAGCGCCCGCACCGCGTCGTGCGCGTCCACGTAGGACCGGAACGACGTGGCGGCCCGGTTCATCACCTCGCCGAGATGCGGGTCGAGGGCGCCGTACTGGTTGACCAGTGGCCCGCCGGACGCGGTGAGCCGCTCGCTGACGGCGTCGAAGTCGGCCTCGTACGCGGCGCCGCTGCCCCGCGCGGCGAGCGTCAGCGCCTCGTCGCCGCGCGCCTGGAGCGCCAGAATGCGGCTCTCGGCGATCGACGCGGCGGGGGCGGAGCCGTAATTCTCGGCGCGGCCGAGGTGGGCCTGCTGGTTGATGACGACACCGAACGCGACGAGGGCCAGCACGGCGGTCACGGCGGTGGCGCCGAGCAGCGGCACGTTGAACGTGCGGTGCGTGCGCCGGCTCAGGTAGCGCTGCACGAGCAGCAGGGCGACGAGGAGGCCGCCGAGCAGGAGCAGCAGCGGCACCATCCAGCCGAGCGCGGCCGCCGCGCCGTACCCGTCGTTGACCTCGGTCTGCGCGGTGCGGAAGAGCGCCCGCGCCTGCGGTTGCAGCGTCTCGCGGTTGAGCTTCGACGCCTCCGACAGGTACGACGCGCCGACCGGCAGGCCCTGCCGGTTGTTCGCCCGGGCGGTGGCGACCAGCGCGGAGTATTCGGCGACACCGGCGGAGAGGACGCGCACCGCGTCGGCGGCCGCGCCCTCGGCGGGGGTGCGGCGGGCGGCCGAGGTGAGCGCGGTGGTGGCGCGCTGGAGGTCGTCGTCGTACCGGTCGGTCAGCGTGGCGGGCTCGAGGCCGCCCGCCAGGAACGCCTGGGCCGCCGTGGTGTCGGCGTCGGCGAGCGCCGAATAGATCGTCTCGGCCTCGACGAGCAGCGGCTGGGCCCGGCCGCCCAGGTCGCGGGTGCCGGCGCGGGCGGACTGGCCGGCGGCGGCCGCCACCACACCGGCGAGCAGGCCCAGCGTGAGCAGGGTGGTGAGCAGCAGCTTCAGGCGGCCGGGGGACGTGTGCCGCAGACCCCCGACGCGCTTGACCAGGCCCACGGGCTCGGGCCGGGTGATCAACGCAGTGCTCATGCTTCCCCCCGTCCCGGATGCTGTTGTGTGTGCCCCACTGTGCTGCATCGGCGCAACCCCGGTGTGGTCAGTGCAGTTCGCGCTTGAGCAGCTTGCCGGTCGCGGTCATCGGCAGCGACTCCACGATGCTCACGACGCGCGGATATTTGTACGCCGCCATCTGCTCCTTGCCCCACGCGACCAGCTCCTCCTCGGTCGCCGTCGCGCCCGGCTTGAGGATCACGAACGCCTTGATCTCCTCGCCGTGGCTCGGGTGCGGCACGCCGATCACCGCGGCCAGCGACACCGCCTCGTGGGTGATGAGGACCTCCTCGATCTCGCGCGGGTACACGTTGAAGCCACCCCGGATGATCATGTCCTTGGCGCGGTCGACGATGTAGTAGAAGCCGTCCTTGTCGCGCCGGCCCAGGTCGCCGCTGCGGAACCAGCCGTCGCGCACCACCTCGGCGGTCGCGTCGGGACGGTTGTAGTAGCCGCGCATGATGTTGTGGCCGCGGATGGCGATCTCGCCGATCTCGTCGGCGCCCTCGATCGTGTTCCACTCGGCGTCGATCAGCTTCACCTCGACACCCCAGATCGGGATGCCGATCGAGCCGGGCCGCGGATCGCTGTGCGGGTCGCTGAAGGTGGCGACCGGGGAGGTCTCGCTCAGCCCGTACCCCTCCAGGATGGTCACTCCCAGCCGCTCCCGGACCTCCTTGATGATCTCGACGGGGAGGCTGGAGCCGCCGGAGACCGCCACGCGCATGGTGCGCGCGATGCGTGCCACGTCCACGTCGTCGGTGAGCGCGTTGAGCAGCCCCCAGTACATCGTCGGGACGCCGGCGAAGAAGGTGACGTCCTCGTCCTGCAGCAGCCGGACCGCGGCGGCGGCGTCGAAGCGGGGCAGCAGCACCAGCGTGGAGGCGGTGGCGAAGCCCGCGTTCATGTTGACGGTGGAGCCGAACGAGTGGAACAGCGGCAGCACGAGCAGGTGCGTGTCGCTGCCGACCGGGCTGCCGAAGAGGCGGTTGCAGGTGAGCGCGTTGAGCAGCAGGTTGGAGTGGGACAGCTCGGCGCCCTTGGCCTGGCCGGTCGTGCCGCTGGTGTAGAGGATGACCGCCGGGTCGGTCTCGGGCAGCAGCACCGGCTCGAAGACCGGGGCCTGGCCGGCGAGCGCGGAGCCCATCGTCTCGGCGCCCTCGATCGGCGACGGCGCGGCCGGGTCGGCGGTGATCAGGAAGAACGTCTCGCAGCCGTCGGTGCGCTCGAAGCCCTCGTGGCCGGCGGCGCCCATCGGCAGCTCGGCGGTGCCCTCGAAGCAGAAGTAGGCCCTGGCGTCGGAGTCGTCCAGGTGGTACGCGATCTCGCGGCCCTTGAGCAGCACGTTCAGCGGGACGACGACGGCGCCGGCCTTGAGGATGCCGTAGTAGACGACCGGGAAGTACGGCACGTTGGGGCAGGAGAGGGCGACCTTGTCACCGGGCCGGATGCCGCGGCTCACCAGCAGGTTGGCGACCTGGTTGGCCGCCGCGTCCACCTGCGCGTAGGTCAGCCGCCGGTCGCCGAGCACCACCGCCGCCCGCTCGGGGAAGTGCCGGGCGCTGTCCTCCAGGAGGATCGAGAGGTTGAGCATGCGGGTCGTCCCTTCAGGTGTGGCGGCCGTCTCATCCCACCATCCCCCGCGAACCTGAGAAACCCTCCGTTCCGGTGTTGTTACTTGCCTGCTGCGCGGCGGTGACGGCCGGGTGGATGGCCGCGAGCAGCCACAGGATCCACATCAACCGGGTGTCGTAGTAGTCGCCGGAGAACAGGCTGGCGCCCAGCACGAAGAAGCCGGCGTACGCCGCGGCGCGGCTCTCCAGGGAGCGTTCCCGCACCGGCAGCCGGGCGTACTCGGTGCGCAGCGACCAGAACGCGAGCAGCAGGATGATCAGGCCGACCGCCCCGCCCTCGGCCGCCACGGCCAACGGCAGATTGTGCACATATCGCTCGCCCGGCCCGAGGTTGGTGATGGCGTAGAAGCCGTGCACGCCGGAGCCGAGCACCGGGCGCTCGAAGAAGACCTCGACGCCCTTCTCGTAGAGCACGTCCCGGTCGGAGGCGTACCGGTTCTGCAGGGTGGTGGCGACCAGCCGGTTGTTCAGCAGGTCGGTCACCATCTCGCCGATGATGCTCCACAGCACCGCGAGCAGGACGGCCAGCGCGGTGAACGCCTTGACGAAGCGCATCGACCGGATCGTCGGCCACAGCGACCGCAGCGCGATCCCCGTGGCGATGCCGAGCGCCGCCAGACCGCCCCGCGACCCGGAGGCCAGCGCGCCGACCAGGAACGGTGGCACCCCGACCAGCCAGATCAGCTTGCCGTTGTGCCGGAAGTAGAAGTACGCGGCCGCGAAGATGCCGAGCACCATCACCCGGACGAAGACGTTGGGCCCGCCGCCGAACGCCGCCCACCGCCCGCTCGCCGTGTGGCCGCGGCCCGACGCCGCGTACAGGAAATAGAGCCACCCCGCGAGGTAGAGCAGCGTGAACGTGATCCGGACGACCCGGTCGCGGTCCCAGACGGCCAGGTTGGTGTAGACGATCAGCAGCACGCCCATCGCGACCAGGTCGCTGAGCACGTCGTTGATGATCGCCCCGCGCGGCGCCCACGACGCCGACAGGATCTGATAGCCCAGCAGCAGCAGTACGGGGTAGAGCGCCCGCGACGCCGACCGGTTGTGCCAGCGCGCGGCCTCGCCCGCGTGGTGCTGCTCCAGCAGAAAGGCGAGCACGACCGCGGTGAACAGCAGCACCCGTACGTCGTTGAGCACGGGAATGCTGAGCCCGATCCGCTCCAGCGTGAAGTGCCCGGCGAGCGTGGCCACGAAGGCGGCACCGATGAGCAGCAGGGTGGGCCGCACGGGCGCCTGGTCCGATCGGTGCACCGGCGGGTCGTTCCTTCACGGACGTCGACAGGTCAGCGGTCTCCCGTCGATCATCCTCGCGCCGCCGCCCGCCCGCAGACGTTTCCGGTCAACGGCGCACCCGATAGCGCAGGTGCAGCACCCGGTTGCCCGCGATCACCACGTCCGGGTCCGCCAGCAGGTGCTGCCCCCCGGCCGACCCGAAGTAGCGCTTGCCGGAGCCGAGCACGACGGGCACGACGTCCATGCGCACCTCGTCGACCAGGCCGGCGGCGAGCGCCTGGCCGCCGACATCGCCGGCGGCGACCTCGACCACCCGGTCACCCGTGAGCTCCCGCGCCTTGGCCACGCCCGCCTCGACGCCGTCGACGAAGTGGAACGGCGCCGCGGGATCCCAGCCCTCGGGCGCCGGCCGGTGCGTCACGACGACCACGTGACCGACCCCGCTCGGCGGCTTGCCGTCCCAGCCGCCGGTGAGGTCGAAGACGTGGCGGCCGGCGACGGTCACCCCGATCTCGTCCCAGTACGGCCGGGTGTAGTCGTAGGACGTCTGCGACACCGTCAGCGCGCTGCTCGCGTCCAGCGGGACGTCGCCGCTGGTCAGCCAGTCGAACAGCGGCCCGGGCTGGTCGTTGTCGTCGGCGATGAAGCCGTCCACCGACACCGAGGCGTACATGACCACCTTGCCCACAAGGCTCTCCTCTGCTTCGCCGAGGCCCCAAGGTAGCGTGCCGTGAGCCGCCGTTCTTGTAAGAAATCAATCGGCCGGCAGCGGCCAGCCGTCCAGCACGTGGCCGGGATTGTCGCGCAGGAACCGCCGCCGGACCTCGGCGTACCGGGTCGGCGTGAGCCCGGTGAACGCCCGGAACTCGTGGCCGAAGTGCGCCTGGTCGAAGTAGCCCGCGCCACCGGCGACCGCGGCCCAGTCGACCGGCCCGGTGAAGTCGACCGCGAGCAGGGTGGCGGCGAAGCGCTGGGTGCGGGCCAGCCGCTTCGGCGTGACACCGACGAGCTCCTTGAACCGCCGCGCCAGATGAGTGCTGCTGACCCCGGCCGCCGCGCGCAGGTCGCCGATCGCCACCGCCCCGCGGCTCGCCGCGATGACGCCGCTGGTGTGGCGGACCAGCCCCAGGCCGGCGGTCTCGCGCAGCTGCCGCATCAGCTCGTCCTCGAGCACCGTCATCATCTCGTGCGGGCCGCCCGCCCCGGCCAGCCGCTCCCGCAGCTCGGCCACGGCGGCCCGGCCCCACACCTGCTCCACCGTCACCGGCCGGTCGCACAGCTCGGCCGCGGGCATCGGCAGGAACGGCGCCAGCCCCCACGGCTTGACGTGCGCGCCGACCGACCGGGTCCGCACCGGGTAGCCGAACTCCCACGCGCGGGTCGGCACGGACACACACAACCGTCGGCATAGTCGGCCGCCTCGACATCGGCGCCGGCACGGACCTGAAACGGCGCCCCGAGATTCACCACGAGCAACGCCCCCGGCGCCGACGGCAGCGTCAGCCGCGCGTACGGCGGCGCGCCCGCCAGGTAGTAGAGGTCATCGATAAGCCCGTCCAGCGGCGGCCGCGGCACCCGGGAGACGTATTCCACCCACACAGCATCGCCGACACCCGTCTCCGCGGCGTCAGCAAGCCACTTCGGACTCGTCGCAGGAGGCGGTGGCCCAAGCGGAGCCGCTACGTTATGGCCGTGCATCCTGGGATCGGATTGGGCGAAGCGTGGCGGCTCTGGTCGGCGGGCGCGGGCCGAGTTGGCTATGCGCCAGGTCGAGGCGGCGGAGGGATTCACCAGGACGTACCGCACCAACGATTGGGTCGAGATCGTGGTGTTGTCCCTGGTCGGTATCGGGTTCTGTGTGCTCGTCGCGGTACAGAGCGCCGGCGACTGGGTGCTCCAGCGGATCTTCGATCATCCGTGGCTGCTCGTGTTCGTACCCGTCGTCGTCTTGCCCGGACTGCTGTTTTACTTGGTGACACTCGCGATCTCCGTAGTCCGCGCAGGACTGGGCCAGGCGCTCCGGCCGCTGGCCTGGCTGCTCGACCGTGGCAATCCCGGCCACCCGATTCGGTGGTTCGCCTTCGCCCTCTTCGTCATCGGCTTCCACTTCGACCTGCTCGCGTCGTGACCTTCCCTGAGGGCGAGCACTCGCACCAAACGAATACACGCCACGCCTAGCGGCCCACCTCGTACGGGCGTCAGGCGGGCTTGAGTCTCGGGGCGGGCAGGACGTGCACCAGGGCCACGTAGGACAGCGCGCCCAGCGCCAGCGCCGCGGTGGTCAGGCCGGCCAGGGCGGCGGTGGTCGGGGGGAGCAGGTGGCCCAGGCCGTACGTGACGAGGATCTGCAGGAGTAGGCAGCCGAGCAGCAGGCGGCTGACGATCGGGGTCTCGGCGAGCGCGTCGAGGGTGGGGCGGGCGGCGTAGAAGACGGCGAACGGGATGGCGGCCAGCACGCCCAGGCGCAGCGCGTGGACGGCGTCGGTGAACTCCAGGCCGAGGAAGTTGTGGACGATCGGCGGCGCGGCCAGGAACAGCAGGCCGGTCAGCGGGATGGTCAGGGCGGCGGCGACCACCGGCAGCGTCTTGAGGCCGCGGCCCAGTTCGGCGCCGACGCCCGAGGTGTGGAAGGTGCCGCTCAGCCGGGGGAGCAGGACCGGGGTGAGCATGGCGAACAGGGCGCAGATCAGGGTGATCGCCGAGGTGACGAAGCCGACGTAGCCGGCGTCGGGGTCGCCGGGGCCGGCCGCGGCGGCGGCGTAGAAGGTGGGGAAGGAGAACAGGGCGGGCAGGGCGATGTCGCCGGGGGCCCGCCGGAGGCCGAAGAGGATGACGGTGCGCAACGACGGGGCGGGGGACGTGTCGCCGGTGGGGCGGCCGGCGACGGCGATGCCGGCGAGGGCCACCAGGATCATCGCGATGCCCTGCAGGGCCAGGAAGAGCTCCATCCGGTCGGTGAGGGCGAAGGCGGCGATCGGGAGCAGGCCGAGGCCGAGGAGCCAGGCCAGGTTGGCGGCGCCGACCTGGCCGCAGCCGCGCAGGGCGGCCACCGCGACCACGCAGAGGCAGTTGCCGGTGGCCAGGGCGACGACGGCGCGGACCGAGTGGGCGCCGCCGGGGATGCCGAGCAGCCGGCCCAGGTCGTCGGCGACGACCAGGCCGAGCAGGCCGATCAGGTCCATGACGACCAGCTGGACGAGGAACGACTGCCGGGCCAGCGCCCGCGCCCGGTGGCCGGCGCGCGGCAGGTAGCGGTGCAGGGCGGGGACGAGGCCGAGCAGGGCGAACGGCTGCAGGGTGGCGACCACGCCGCGGGCCACCTGGTAGTAGGCGAAGCCGGCCGGGCCGGCGCGGCCGGCGACCAGGTGGAACAGGAGCAGGCCGGAGGCGAGGGTCAGCCAGTGGACGACGGTGGACACGACGTAGTCCCGCCGGACCGCCGCCGGGATGCCGCGAGCCAGCGAGCGCAGGCCCTCACGCATGTGCCGGGACGCCGGCCGGCGGGATCATCTCGTCGACCCGGTCCACGCCCGCGACGGCGAGCGCGGTGATCAGCAGGATCCGCAGGTCGGTGACGAGGCCGCGGGTCTCGACGTAGAGCAGGCCCAGCTCGATCTTGCGGGGGCGGATCAGTTCGTCGTACGCCGCGTCCGGGTCCGGTTTGCCCGCGAGGATCGCGCCCTCGTCGCGGAAGGCGATCGACGCCCAGTCGGTGATGCCGGGCTTGACGCTGAGCAGGCGCCGCTCGCGCTCGGTGTAGCGGCGCACGTCCGAGGCGACCTGGGGGCGCGGGCCGACCAGGCTCATCTCGCCGGTCAGCACGTTGACGAACTGCGGCAGCTCGTCGATCTTCCAGCGGCGCAGCATGCGGCCGGTCGCGGTGAGCCGCGGGTCGTCGTCGGCGGTGGACGGGCCGCCGAGCCTCTCGGCGTCGAGGACCATGCTGCGGAACTTGAGCATGGCGAACGGCTTGCCGTGCCGGCCGATCCGCTCGCCGCGGTAGAGCAGCGGGCCGCCGTCCTCGCGCTTGATGCGCCAGGCCGCGTACGCGGTGATCGGCGCGGTGGCCAGCAGGATCCCGGCGGCCCCGGCGATGTCGACGACCCGCTTGGCCAGCTCGTAGCGGGCGGCGGGCGACAAGAGTCGCGCGATCATGGCTCCCCCTCTTCGGTGAGCGTATCGACCGCTCGTACCGCTATGGAGTGGTTTGCGGGTTTTGCTCCCGCATCGCCGTGCGGTAGAGGTAGATGCGCGACGCGGTGCCGCTGTGGATCGAGGTGTGGCCGTGCAGCTCGGCGCCGACCTTGCGGTAGAAGCCGTGCGCGCGCTGCTGCCGCTCGCCGGTGACCATCTTGACGGCCGTCGCGCCGTGCGACTCGAACCACCGCATGAGCCGGTCGAACAGCACCTGGGCGGCGCCGGTGCCGCGGGCCGGCGGGCGTACCACGAAATTGATCACTTCGGCGTGCGGCAGGTCGCTCTCGGCGTTCGCGTAGCGCAGCGTCTCGATCGCCCGGAACACGCGGCCGGGGCGGAGCAGCCGGGGCAGCAGCGCCGGGGCCGCCACCCACCACCGGCGGCGGACGAACTCGCGGACCAGCGCCGAGGTGTCCAGGCTGCCACAGATGTAGCCGACCGGGCGGCCACCGTCCAGGGCCAGGTACAGCGCGCAGTGCTCGCTCGCGGCGACGTGACGGTAGAGCACTTCGAGCGCCGGCACGCCCAGTGACGACAGGAAGCCGTGTGCCACCTCGGTGGCGTGCATCTCGGCGACGGCGCGTATCTGAGTGTCGGTGAACGGGCCGGCCACGATGCGCAGCCCGCCGTCGCCCTCCGGCGTGCCGGCGATCGCCCCGAGCAGCGCGATGCCGCGCTCCACGTCGTGCGGGCTCGCGTCGGCGCGCACCGGGAAGCTCACCACGTGGTCGGCCGCCCACTCGGCGTTCGGGCAGGCGCCGGGCCGGTATCCGGTGGCCTCCAGGGCCGCGCCGGTCAGCGGGTGCACCGCCGTGGCGAACCAGTCGCCCACCTCCAGGCGCCGGCGGGTCGCGGCGTCGAGCAGCCCGCGCTTGTCCGCCACCGCGACCGGCACCCGCAGCGGCACCGGGCCGGGCGAGCCCGCGGGCGGCAGCGGGAAGCCGAGACGCGTCACGCCCGTGCGGTAGCGGGCGGCCACGGCGGTGCGGCGGGCGATCGCCTTGCGCGCCCGGGCGGTGCGCCGGGGAAGGCGCCACCGCACCGACCGGGTCATCCGCCACCGGTACTCGGGGCTGTCCGCCGGGTCCTCGGCGTACGAGCCGACCACCAGGCCGAGCCGCGACAACCGCCGGTACAGGGCGCGCAGCCGCCACGTCACGCCCAGTTCGGAGGCGACCGAGTGGACGAGGAACTGGGCGGCCATCACGGCCTCGCGGCGTAGCGGCGGCGGCGCGTACGCCCTGTATTGCTCGCGCATCGTGGCCGCCAGCCGCTCGTCGTTGACGACGGCCTTGCCGCCCACGCCGGCGATGACGGGCTTGCCCCACTCGTACGAGTAGAAGGCGGCCGCGCCCGTCGCGCCGACCGGGCCGCGCTCGTCCGGCTCGGTGATGTGCGCGCAGTCCTCGACGATCGGCACGTCCCCGGCGACGGCCCGCACCCGCGCGAGGTCGACCGGGGTGCCGAACGTGTGCTGCACGATGATCGCGCGGGTGCGGCCGGTGACCGCGGCGGCCAGCGCGTCGAGATCCATCGTGTACGTGGCGCGGTCGATGTCCACGTACACCGGGGTCACCCCGAGCCGCTGGAGCGGCTCGACCACCGCCGCGCAGGTGTACGCCTGCACGATCACCTCGTCGCCGCGCGAGACCCCGAGGCCGCGCAGGATCGCGTGCAGCGCCACGCGCCCCCGGTAGTAGTGGAACTCCGCCGCCGTCATGACCGCCGCCGCCCGGCCGGATCGAGGATGCCCCACACCGAGCCGACGCCGTAGACGACGTGGGTGGTGGCGAAGATCAGGGGCATCGCGGCGAGCAGGCGCGGGTCACGGTGGCGGCGTGCCAGGCGGGCCCCGGAGTAGGCGGCGGCCGCTCCGTACGTACCGAGAAGGGTGAAGGTGAGACGCCGGGCCGCGCGGGAGAAGGGGGACAGGGCGAGGCCGCCGGAGGCGGCGAGCACGAAGCCGAGCGGGACGACGTTGCGCCACGAGCCGATCCAGCGGCCGACGGCGCGGCTGGCGCGGAACGGCCAGTAGCCGCCCTCGAACATCCATCCGCAGAACTCGCGGTAGCCGCTGCGGGCGTAGTACGTGCAGGTGATGTCGGGCAGCAGCAGGATCTTGCCGCCGGCGGCGCGCAGGCGCTGGTTGAACTCGCGGTCCTGGGCGCGGGTGAGGGCCTCGTCGAAGTAGCCGATGCGGTCGAAGACCTCGCGCCGGTAGCAGCCGCCGAAGACGGTGTCGACCCACTGCGGCTCGGCCGCCCCGATGCGGTACCTGGTGTTGCCGGCGCCGAAGGCGTCCGTGGTGGAGAGCGCGATGGCCCGGCCGATCAGGTTGTCGTCGCGGGCCTCGGAGCGCCGGACGCCGCCCACGTTGTCGGCGTCGGGGTGGTCGAGCAGCCCCCGCACACACTTCGCCAGATAGTCGGGCGGATAGTCGGCGTGCACGTCGAGGCGCACGATGATGTCGCCCTTCGCCTCGCGGATGCCGAGGTTGAGCGCGACGGGTTTGCTGCGGCCCGGATTGTCGATGAGGCGCACGGCGTCCCGCTTCTGCAGGACGTCCCGAGTGCCGTCGTCGCTCATCCCGTCGACGACCAGGACCTCCAAGCGGTCGGCGGGGTAGTCGAATTCCTGGACGGCGTCCAGGAAGCCCTCGATGAAGTCCGCCTCGTTCCAGCACGGCACGACGACGCTGACGAATGGCATGCTCATCGGCCGAAGAACCTTCGAACGCTGTCCGCGACGTACTCCGCCTGGTCGTCGGCGAGCTCCACGTGCATCGGCAGCGACAGCACCTCGTCGCAGAGCCGCTCGGTGCGCGGCAGGCGGAAGTGCTCCAGGCCGAGGCCCTTCTGCCGGTGCAGCGGGATCGGCCAGGAGATCAGCGTCTCGATGCCGTCGGCGCGCAGGTGCTCGGCGAGCCGGTCGCGGTCCGGGGTGGTGATCGGGTAGTTCTGGTAGACGTCGCGCCGGCGCGGGTCGTCGTCCGGCCCCACCGGGATGCGGATCTCGGGCACGTCGCGCAGCCGCTCGGTGTAGATCCGGGCCAGCTCGCGGCGGCGCTCGATCCACTGCGGCAGGCGGGCCAGGCGCCAGTCGAGGATCGCGGCCTGGAGGTTGTCAAGCCGGCAGTTGTAGCCCCAGCCGTCCAGCTCGGCCTTGGCGACCCGGCCGTGGTCGCGCAGCGCGAGCAGCCGGTCGGCGAGAGCCTGGTCGTCGGTGAGCACCGCGCCCGCGTCGCCGAGCGCGCCGAGCATCTTCGCCGGATAGAACGAATAGGTGCTGGCCAGCCCGAACGTGCCGGAGGTGCGCCCGTCGAGGGTCGCGCCGAGCGCCTGCGCCGCGTCCTCGATCACCAGCGCGCCGACCGCATCGGCCGCCCGCTGGACGGCTGTCATGTCGACAGTGCGCCCGTTCAGGTGCACCGGGACGACGGCCCGGGTGCGCTCGGTGACCGCATCCGCGAGCAGCCCGGTGTCCATGAGGTGGTCGTCGCCGATGTCGACCAGCACCGGCGTGGCCCCGCGCAGCACGAACGGCGAGATCGTCGCGACGAACGTGTGCGCCACGCTGACGATCTCGTCGCCCGGCCCGACGTCGAGCGCGTGCGCCAGCAGCCGCAGCCCGTCGGTGCAGTTGCTCACCCCGACCGCCCGGGCCGATCCGTTGAAGGCGGCCAGGTGCTGCTCGAAGTCGGCCAGCTGCCGGCGCAGCATGAGGTCGCCGCGCGCGATGGTCTCCTCGATCACCGGCAGCAGACCGTCGCGCTGGCGCCGCCACTGCTCGGGATAGTCAACGAATCTGACACGCCAGTCCACGGTTGACCTCCATCTGTTCCAGCACCCGATGGGTGATCGAGGCGGGGTCGAGGCCGTGCGCCCCGCGCAGGTATTCCTGGTCGCCGACGAGCGAGGAGAACCGGGGCGGCAGCGCCACCCGGATCAGCGAGGCCGACTGCGGCATCTCGGCGAGGATCTCGGCCACCGCGCTGCCGAGCCCGCCGATGATCGAGTGCTCCTCGACGGTCACGATCGTCGGATAGCGGTGGGCGGCGTCGTGGATCGCCACCGTGTCGAGCGGGTCGAGCCAGGGGAACGAGCGCACGTCCGCCCGGACGCCCGCCTGCGCCAGCAGGTCGGCGGCCCGCAGCGCCGACTCCAGGATCGCGCCGGTGCTGAACAGCGCGATGTCGCCGCCGGTGCGCAGCGCGATCGACTCGCCGCGGCAGAGCTGGATCGGCGCGTGGTGCACGACCGGCTCGCCGGCCTTGCCCAGCCGCAGGTACGCGGGCCCGCCGTTGGCGACGAGGTCGGCCATCACGGCGCTCGTCTCGACCGCGTCGCCGGGCGCGGCCACGGCCAGCCCCGGGATCGCCCGCATGATCGCCAGGTCCTCGGTGGCGTGGTGCGACATGCCGAGCGCGCCGTAGGAGAGCCCGCCGCCGACCGCCACCACGGTGACGTCGGCGTGGTGGTAGGCCACGTCGTTGCGGATCTGCTCGAGGCAGCGCAGGGTGGGGAAGTTCGCGATCGAGTACGTGAAGACGCGCGCGCCGGCGAGCGCGATGCCGGCGGCCAGCCCGGTCATGTTCTGCTCGGCCACGCCGGCGTTGACGAACTGGTCGGGGCAGCGCCGCTGGAACTCCTCGACGACGCCGAAGCCGATGTCGCCGGTGACGAAGACGATGTCCGGGTCGGCCGCGGCGGCCTCGAGCAGGTCGGTGAAGAACTGGCTCCTCATCGCGTCACCTCGCTCATGGCGCCGGCCAGCTCCAGGTCGTCCGGCGGCCGGTAGTGCCAGAGCACCTGGTTCTCCATGAAGGAGACGCCCTTGCCCTTCACGGTGCGGGCGAGCACGACGGCCGGCCTCTCGTCCCGGGCCGCGAGCGCCGTCCTGATGGCCGCGTGGTCGTGCCCGTCGATCTCGCGGACCGTCCAGCCGAACGAGCGCCACTTGTCGGCGAACGGCTCCAGCGCCAGGGTCTCCTCGGTGGTGCCCATGGACTGCAGGCCGTTCCAGTCGACCACGGCCGCCAGGTTGCCGAGCCGGTGGTGGGCGGCGAACATCGCGGCCTCCCACACGCTGCCCTCGTCGCACTCGCCGTCGCCGAGCAGCACGTACGTCCGCCAGCTCTGGCCCGCGCGCCGGGCCTGCCAGGCGAGGCCCGCGCCGACCGGCAGCCCGTGCCCGAGCGAGCCGGTGGACAGCTCCACGCCCGGGATGCCGACGTGGCTGACGTGCCCGGACAGGAACGACCCGTTGCGGTAGTGCTGGGTCAGCAGCCGGGCGTCGAAGAAGCCGCGCTCGGCGAGGACCGCGTAGAGGGCGGCCCCGGCGTGCCCCTTGCTCATGATGAACCGGTCCCGGTCGGGCCGGTCCGGGTGCGCGGGATCGACGTCGAGGACGTCCGCGTAGAGCACCGCGAGCAGGTCGGCGCAGGACAGCGCCGAGCCGACGTGCGAGCTGCGGCCCGAGTTGGTCATCCGCAGCACGTGCTGGCGGACGGCGCGGGCGACGTCGGCGCTCGTCATAGGACCGCGTATCCGATGTACGGGTCGAAGTCGAACCGCCGCAGCTCCAGCCGGCCGATCCCGATCTCGTCGAGCACCGCCTGGGTCTCGCCCGGCCACAGCGGGTTGTCGAGCTCGTCGAAGGCGAGCACCGCGCCCTTCGGCATGCGGGGCACGAAGTGGCGCAGCGCGGCGCGGGTCGGCTCGTACAGGTCGAGATCGAGGAAGAGCAGGCTCACCACCAGGTGCGGGTTGTCGGCGACGAACGCGGGAACGGTCTCGGTGACGTCGCCGCGGATCAGCCGGGCCTTCGGCAGGTGGCCGAGGAAGCGGTCGGTGTCGTAGATCTCCAGCAGCCGGGTGAGCTCGGCGTAGCTGTCGGCCGCCAGGTCGCCGCGGGCGGCGCCGGTCTGCTCGGGGCGGTCCGCCTCCGAGACCGACGGGAAGCCGCCGAACGAGTCGAACCCGTACAGCCGCCGGGTCAGGTTGGTGGGCTCCAGGGCGGCGCTGAGCTGAGCGAACGTCATGAAGCTCGATCCGCGGAAGACGCCGCACTCGACGACCGAGCCCTTCACCGGCAGCGCCAGCTTGAACAGCTCGTAGAGGGCGGCGAAGCGGGTGACCTGGGTGCGGCGCGCGTACCGGGCCAGGTTGGCGAGCCGCGTGGGCAGGTCGTCGGCGCTGGCGGCGAAGACCTCGGCGATCCGGGCGGCCGCCTGCTTCTCGGCCTCGGTGCGCAGGGTGCCCGGCTGCTGCGTGAGGCGTGTCTCAGGCGGCATAGCAGGCCCGCCTCGACGTGACCATGGTGAAGACGCAGCCGAGCAGCCGGGCGTCGACCTGCTTGAGCGCGCGCATGGCGCCGGCCACCTGGGCGGTGGTGGTCTTGCGGGAGCGCACGAGCAGCAGCGCCCCGTCGGCGCGGGCCGCGACCACCGCGCCGTCGGCGACCGGCAGCAGCGGCGGCGAGTCGAGGATGACCAGGTCGAAGCGGCCGCGCAGCTCGTCGAGGAGCTCGCCCATGCGCTGCGAGCCGAGCAGCTCGCTCGGGTTGGGCGGCGGGTGCCCGCTGGACAGCAGCCACAGCCCGGCGCCCCACGGCTGGAGCACCTGGTCGAGCGAGGCGGCACCGACCAGCACGGTGGTGAGCCCGGCCGAGCCCTCCCGGCCCAGGAACGCGGCGAGCCGGGGGCGGCGCAGCTCGGCGTCGACGATCAGCACCCGGCGCCCGGTCTCGGCGAACAGGATCGCCAGCCCGCACGCGGTCGCCGAGCGGCCCTCGCCGGGCATCGCGCTGGTCACCGCGAGCGTCTTCACGGGCCGGTCCTTGCCGGCGAACTGGACCGTGGTGCGCAGCTGGCGCAGCGCCTCGGCCCGGGGCGAGCCGCGGTCGGCGATCAAGGCCGCCCGGCGGTCCCGCGGGATGCAGGCGAGCACGGGTGCCGCGGTCAGCTCGCGCAGCTTCCTCGGATCGCGGACCGACCTGTCGGCGATCTCGCGGCCCACGCCCAGGGCGGTGCCGACCAGCAGGCCCATCGCCACGCCGAGGGCGAGGTTGTGCATCGGGCGGGGCACGACCGGCGTGCCGTGCGGCATGGGCGGCACCATCGTCTCGATCGTCGCCATGGGCGTCTTCGTGACGCCCGTGTCCGGCGTCTCCAGCCGTTTCACCAGCGTGGGAAACTGCGCGGCCAATTCCTCGCAGAGGCTCTGCGCGAGCTCCGGATCGGCGTCCTCGACGGTGACATCGATCAAGACGGTCGCCGAGTCGGAGACCACCGAGATGCGTTCGCGGATCTGCTCCGGGGTCAGCGAGGTGTCGTCGTTCGCCGCGATCAGGCCCGCGAGCCGTTCGCCCGTGAGCACCGCCTCGTACGTCTTCAACCGTTGCTGCGCGAACATTGCCCCCTCGAGAGCGCTCGACCCTTCCACGTTCCCGGTCGCGATGAAGAACTGCACGGTCGACGCGTACAACGGCTTGGTCTGCGCCGTGAACAGCGCGGCGATCCCCATCGCGGCGATCACGGTGAGCGCGACGACCCACCATTGGCGGCGGGCCACCCGGAGGTAGTCACGCAGTTCCACGCAGACCCCCCGAATAGCGCCGAATACCTGTGAATCTAAGGGGCCGATCGATAACGCGAAGCATTATCCGGAACTTGCGTGGTCACTCGTACGCGCGCATTTAGGCTTTTTCGCAGCGAGGGCCGGTGCGGGTGTTACGGGAGGTGCTTCTGTGCGGCCGCGAAAGGACACCCGGGGCGAGAATCTGCTCTATTTGCTCGCCACGCGCTACGAGCGCTGGCGTTCCCGGCCGGCGCGCGGGCTCAAGGAGCGGGTCCTGCTCTTCGGCGGCGGCGGCGCGGCCCGCGACCTGCTGCACAGCATGCTGTTCGACCCGCGGAGCCGGTACCTGCCCGTCGGGGTGCTCGACGACGACCCGCGCAAGCGGCGGACCCGGGTGTCCGGCGTGCCCGTGCTGGGCGACCGCACCGCGCTGGCCGCCACGCTCGCCCGGACCGGGGCCACCACCGTCGTCTTCGCGGTCTCCAACGCCGGCGCGGCGCTCGTGCGCGACATCCGGGCCCTGGCCGACGCGGCGGGCGCCCGGTTCCTGGTGGTGCCGGCGATGAGCGAGCTGCTCGACCACGAGGTCGGCGTGCGCGACCTGCGCGAGGTGCGGGTCACCGACCTGCTCGGCCGGGTGCAGATCGAGACCGACCTGGACGCGATCGCCGGCTACCTGACCGGCAAGCGGGTCCTCGTCACCGGGGCGGGCGGGTCGATCGGCTCCGAGCTGTGCCGGCAGATCCAGCGGTTCTCGCCGGCCGAGCTGATGATGCTCGACCGCGACGAGAGCGCGCTGCAGGCCGTACAGCTCTCGCTCGACCCCCGGGCCACGCTCAGCGACCCGGCGGTGATCCTGGCCTCGCTGCGCGACGTCGACCGGATCCGCGCGATCTTCCGGGAGCGGCGGCCGGAGGTCGTCTTCCACGCGGCGGCCCTCAAGCACCTGCCGCTGCTGGAGCGCTACCCGGGCGAGGCGGTGAAGACGAACATCTGGGGCACCCTCGCGGTGCTGGAGGCGGCCACGGAGGTGGAGCGGTTCGTGAACATCTCCACCGACAAGGCAGCCGACCCGGCGAGCGTGCTCGGCTACTCGAAGCGGATCACCGAGCGCCTGACGGCCCACGCGGCGGCCCACCGCGAGGGCACGTTCCTGTCCGTACGCTTCGGCAACGTCCTCGGCAGCCGCGGCTCGGTGTTCGACAGGTTCAGCGCCCAGATCGCCGACGGCGGCCCGATCACCGTCACCCACCCGGAGGTGACCCGCTACTTCATGACCATCCAGGAGGCGGTGCACCTGGTGATCCAGGCGGCCGCGATCGGGCGCGGCGGCGAGGCGCTGGTGCTCCAGATGGGCTCCCCGGTGCGCATCGCCGACGTGGCGCGGCAGATGATCGAGCTCGCGCCGGCGCCGGTCGACATCGTCTACACCGGGCTGCGGCCGGGGGAGAAGCTCGGCGAGGTGCTCTTCGGCGCCGGCGAGGAGGACCGGCGGCCGCACCACCCGCTGATCTCGCAGGTGCCGGTGCCGCCGCTCGACTTCGCGGCGGTGCGCAACCTGGCCGCCAACGCCGATCCCGCGGCGCTGGTCTCGTCGCTCGCCTCGCTCTGCGCCGTGCCCGCCCTAAGCTTCTCGTAGGATCTCGAGGACCAGCGGGTCGATCCGGCCGGGCACGATGCGCTCCTCCAGGTTCTCGACGCCCGCCCAGCTCGCCAGGGCCTCGTCGAGGTCGTCGTCCTTGTGCCCGGCGCTCGCGAGCCGCCGCCGCACCTCGTCGCCGATCTCGCCGGTCAGCGGGATCAGCGTCGCCGGGTCGGGGCGCTCGAAGTAGAGGGTGTGCAGCTCGAGCAGCCGGGCCAGCTCGGCGACCGGGTCGGGGTGGTCGTCGACGCGCAGGTCCACCAGCACGTCGCTGGTGCCGCCGTAACCCATGCCCTTGGCCATGACGAGCAGCGCGGCGCTCTGCCGGCCGCGCCGGTCGCCGCCGGCCAGGTCACCGGCGCGCAGCGCGCCGAGCAGGCGGTACTGGATCTTCTGCGCGGCGTTCGCCCGCCAGGCCGCCTCCATCTCGCCGACCACCTGCGGGCCGGCGAGCATGTTGCCCTGGATCGCGTAGCCGTCGCCGGCCACCCCGCCCGCCCACGGGTGGCAGTCGTCGCCGGTGAACGTGGCGCCCGGCCCGTCGGGGCCGACCACCCCGACCTGACGGTGGCTGACCGGGCCGGCGTCCCCGGCGATCAGCGCCTTGACCGTCTCGGTCGCCGCCATGCCCGTGCCGAGCAGCGCGAGCGCCTGCGGGCGGTAGGCGAGGTTCGCGTACGACTGGGTGGCCACCGCCCCGACATCGGCGAGCGCCGCCGGAACGGCCGCGCCGACACCGAGGAACTTGCTGGCCACCGCCACGCCGAGCGCCGTGCCGTCCGCCGAGCGGGCCACGATCGAGAAGGTCATGGCGCTGTTTCTAACACGCGTGCCCGCGCGGGCTACGATCCGCCCATGGCTGACACGGAACCGGTAGGAGAGCTCGACCCGCGGTTCAGCTCGCCGGGCGCCACCGCGCGGCCCTGGCGCGACGTCGAGCGCGTCCTGACGGGGGCCGCCATCTCGTGGCTCGCCACGGTGCGCCCCGACGGCCGCCCGCACGTCACCCCGATCCCGGCCGTCTGGGACGCCGGCGCGCTGCACTTCTGCACGGGCGCCGGGGAGCAGAAGGCGAAGAACCTGGCCCGCAACCCGCACTGCGCCGTCACCACCGGCACCGACCGCGCCGGCGAGGGCCTCGACGTGGTGGTCGAGGGTGCGGTGACCAGGGTCGTCGACCCCGGCCGGCTCACCGCGCTGGCCGCCCTGTGGCAGTCGCGGCACGGCTGGGAGTTCCGCGCGGGCGACGGCGTCTTCGTCGGCGACGAGGGCAACGAGGCGCTGGTCTTCGCGCTGGCCCCCGCGAAGATTCTCGCCTTCGGCAAGGGCGAGCCCTACACGCAGACCCGGTTCCGTCCCGAGTCGGGAAGCCGACAGCCCGCGGACGGGGCCTGAGGAGCCGCGCGAAGCGGGTGCGGCAGTCTTCCGGGACAGATGCTTGAAGGCAATAGTGTTCACCGGAAATACCCGGTCGGAGGGTGTGGATGCGGCCGATCGCGGTCGATGCGGGTGGATCAGTCCGGTCACCTATCCATAACAGCCGATATGCAGAACGTGACCGGCGCGGTTGAGTGGATCTCGCTCGACGGGTGTGGGGGACACGAAGGGGTCGGTCAGTGGTGAACGCGGTGATTTACGTGCGGCCGGAGAACTACGGCGCGAGCGCGAGCCGCTGCCTCGAACACTGCGCCGCCCGCCGGTACAACGTGGTCGGACTGATCCAGGGCGACTGGCCGGCCGCCTCCCGCATGCTCGACCAGGGCCTCGCGAGCGTCGTGGTGGTGTCGTCGGCCGAGCAGCTCGACCCGCACCTGGAGCCGCGCATCGAGGTCGTGCCGAAGCCGCGCCGGCAGCGCCGCTCCTCCTCGTCGGCCGCCCAGCCGGGCCGCCGGTGGACATCGGACAATCCGGGCTCGTCGTTCCACGGCAGCCCGCGCGGCGGGGTGCCGGCCCGCCCGGTACCCCGCAACCTCTTCCGCTCCTAGCCGCTGCTCGCCGGCCCCTGCGTCGCCGGGTGGCCCGGGTGGGTCACCACGACCACCGGGCGGGCGGAGTGTTTGATCAGTTCGAGGGGGACGCTGCCGAGGAGGCGCTCGGCGACCGCGGGGCGGCTGCTGGCGCCGGCGACGATGAGGTCGGCCTGCTGCTGCTCGGCGAACCGGAGGACGGCGGGCACCGGGCGGCCCGGCACCACCGTCACGCTCGCCTCGATGCCGGCCTCGGCGAGGCGCTGGGCCATGGCCGAGGCCGACTGGTACGCCTTGTCGGCGAAGACGCTGCGGGGCACGGCGGCCAGGCGTTCCAGCTCGACCTCGTCGGCGGCCACCACGGCGACCGTCGCGCCGGTCTGCTTGGCCAGGCCGATCACGGCGTCGGTGACCCAGGGCGTGTCGGCTTCGGGTTTGGCGGCTACGACGATGCGCATGCGCTGACGCTAACCGGGCGATCGCGACGCGTCGATAGTTCGTCCACGGTCGAGACTCGACAGATCGTGCGATCTGTATGACGCTCGGTGGATGGCGGACGCGGTGACTACGGAACAGCCCTCCCTCAAGCGGGTCATGGGGCCCGGCCTTCTCCTGCTCTTCGTGGTCGGCGACATCCTGGGCACCGGCGTGTACGCGCTCACCGGGCGGGTCGCGGCCGAGGTGGGCGGGGCGGTGTGGCTGCCGTTCCTCGTCGCGTTCCTGGTCGCGCTGCTCACGGCGTTCAGCTATCTCGAACTGGTGACGAAGTACCCGCGGGCGGCGGGCGCGGCGCTCTACACGCACAAGGCGTTCGGCATCCACTTCCTGACCTTCATCGTCACGTTCGCGGTGATGTGCTCCGGCCTGACGAGCGCGTCCAGCGCCTCCAAGGCGTTCGCGTCGAACTTCGTCGAGGCGTTCGACCTGTCGTGGGAGGAAGGCGCGGCGCTCACCGCGATCGCGCTCGGCTTCATCGTGCTCGTCGGCCTGATCAACTTCCGCGGCGTCGGCGAGAGCGTCAAGCTCAACGTCCTGCTCACCTGCGTGGAGCTCTCCGGCCTGCTGATCGTGATCGGGATCGGCGCGTGGGCGCTGGGCGGCGGCAACGGCGACCTGAGCAGGCTCACCGACTTCACCCCGGCCGAGGGGGAGAGCGCGTTCTTCTCGGTCACCGCGGCGACGGCGCTGGCCTTCTTCGCGATGGTGGGCTTCGAGGACTCGGTCAACATGGCCGAGGAGACCAAGGACCCGGTCCGCATCTTCCCGAAGGTCATGCTCACCGGCCTGTGCATCACCGGCGCCATCTACATCCTCGTGTCGATCTCGTCGGTCGCGCTGGTCGCCCCGGAGGCGCTGGGCGAGGGCGACGCCCCGCTGCTGAAGGTCGTCGAGGCGGGCGCCGCCGGCTTCCCGCTCTGGATCTTCGCGTTCATCACCATGTTCGCGGTCGCCAATTCGGCCCTCATCAACATGCTGATGGCGAGCCGGCTGCTGTACGGGATGGCGAACGAGCGCGTGCTTCCCCGGGTCCTCGGCCGCGTGCACCGCACGAGGCGCACCCCCTGGGTCGGCATCCTGTTCACGACGGCGATCGCCTTCGGCCTGATCTGGTTCGCCGACCTGGCGGCGCTCGGCGGCACGACGTCGCTGCTGCTGCTCTGCGTCTTCACCGTGGTCAACATCGCGGTGCTGGTGCTGCGCCGCGACCGGGTCGACCACGAGCACTTCAAGGCCCCCACGGTGATCCCGGTGATCGGCGCGATCGCCTGCGCCTACCTGGCGAGCCCGCTGTCGGGCCGCGCGGGCGCCGACTACCGGGTGGCCGGCATCCTGCTCGTCATCGGCATCGTCCTCTGGCTGATCACCTACCTCTACAACCGCTACGTGCGCCACGAGGAGACCACCCTCGACCCGACGAACCTGCGCGAGTGAGCCCGGCCCGGTGCGCCGGGGAGTCCGCCCCTGTCTCTGCCTGGACTGACCGGCTACCGGGGCCGCACGGCGTAGGTCAGGTGCGTGACCCGCGGCGACGGCTCCGACCGGATCGGCTCCAGCGCCACCCGGGCGGCGTCCACGCCGTCGAACAGGCGGATCCCGGCGCCGAACAGCACGGGGGACACGGCGACCGAGAACTCGTCGACCAGGCCGGCGTTCACATACTGCAGGATTGTCGCGGCGCCGCCGGCGATGCGGACGTCCCGGTCGCCGGCGGCCTGGCGCGCCCGGTCGAGGGCGGCCTCGGGGCCGTCGGTGACGAAGTGGAAGGTGGTGCCGCCCGGGCGCTCCCACGGGTCACGCTTCTCGTGGGTCACGACGAAGACCGGCGTGTGGAACGGCGCCTCCTCGGGCCACGCGTGCTCGCCGGCGTCGAACATGCGCTTGCCCATGACGCTCGCGCCGGTGCGGTCGAACGTCTCGCGCAGGATGTCGTTGTCGCGGCCCTCCTCGCCGCCGTCGCCGAACCTCAGGTTCTGCCGGAAGAACCGCTGCGGGAACACCCATGCCTGGAGCTCGCGCCACTGCCGGCCCATGAGCTCCTCGGGGGACGCGGGCGCGATGAAGCCGTCCAGCGACATCGACACGCTGAAGAACACCTTGCCGGCCATCAGCCCTCCGCTCCCCGCCGGACGATCTCGGTGACGTAGGCGGCGAGGTTGCCCAGCGTCTGCCGGCCGCCCTCGATCGCGTGGTACTTCTCGACCGCCTCGTCGCGCAGCTCCCTGGTGGGGAAGACCGTGCGCATCACGATGTGGGTGCCGGCACCGTGCGCCGCGAAGGTGAGGACCGACGCGAAGGCGTTCGGGTCGTCCCGGAACTCGCCGTGCAGCAGCTCGATCCGCTCCGGCGGGGTGATCTCGGTCCAGGTGATCCACTCAGGGTAGTCGGTGCCGTCCGGCCCGTGCATGACGAAGTCCCAGACCCCGCCGGCGCGGAACTCGAACGCCCGCGTCGTGGTGGTGAACCCCTCGGGGCCCCACCAGTGCGACAGGTGCCGGACCTCGGTGAACGCCTCGAACACCAGCTCGCGCGGCGCGTCGATGACCCGCTCGATCACTATTTCCCGGTCGTCCATCGGTCACTCTCCCTGTCGTGATCGCTCGAGGTCTCGCACGTACGCGTCGAGGCGGCCGAAGCTGTCGTTCCAGAACCGCTCGAACCCGCCGACCCACTCGTGGACCGGCCGCAGCCCGCGGGCGTCCAAGCCGTACAGCCGCTGCTTTCCCACGCCGCGGACCCGCACCAGCCCCACCTCGCGGAGCACCCGCAGGTGCTTGGACGCGCCCGGCAGGCTCATCCCCAGCTCGTGGGCCAGGTCGGTCACCGGCCGCTCACCGGTGCGCAGCAGCGCCAGGATGTCCCGGCGCTGGGGCTCGGCGATCGCGTTGAACGCGTCCGACGTCGTCGCTGCTCGTGCCATGGCGGCCAGGATATTTTCCGATATGGGAAAACGTCAAGGGCGATCAGGCGAGCCCGGCCTCCTTGGCGAGGATCGCGGCCTGCACGCGGGAGGCGCAGCCGAGCTTGGCGAGGACCCGGGACACGTGGGTCTTCGCGGTGGCCTCGGTGATGGAGAGCTCGGCCGCCAGGTCGGCGTTGGAGAGGCCGCGGCCCAGCGCCGCCAGGATCTCGCGTTCGCGGGCGGTGAGACCGTCGAGCGCCGGCTCGTCGCGGGCCGGGGCGGGCCGCTCGGCCGCGAAGGTGGCGAGGAGGCGGCGGGTCAGCGACGGGGCGATCACGCCGTCGCCCGCCGCGACGTGGCGCACGGCGGCGATCAGGTCGGCGGGCTCGACCGACTTGAGCAGGAAGCCCGCCGCGCCGGCGCGCAACGCGCCGAAGACGTAGTCGTCGAGGTCGAAGGTGGTCAGGATCAGCACGTCGGCGAGGCCCGCGGAGGTGATGGCCCGGGTCGCGCTGATGCCGTCGGTGCCGGGCATGCGGATGTCCATGAGGACCACGTCGGGCCGCAGCGCGCTCGCCTGGCGCAGCGCGACCGCGCCGTCGGCGGCCTCGCCCACGACGGCGATGTCGGCGGCCTGCTCCAGCATGAGCCGCAGCCCCGCGCGGATCGCGGCATGGTCGTCGGCGAGCAGCACGCGGATCGGCGGAGCGCCCTCGGCAGGCGTCATGCCGCGGCCGCCACCGGGAGGGTGGCCCGCACGCGCCACGACGAGCCGACCCGGCCGGCCGTCACCGAGCCGCCGAGCAGGGCGGCGCGCTCGCGCATCGAGGGCAGGCCCGTGCCGGCGCTCAGTGCCCGGTGGTCCAGCGGCGGCGGCTGTGTCAGGTCGTTCGTCACGGTGACGTCGACCCGGTCGCCGGTGCGGCGCACCTCCAGGCGTACGTGCGAGGCGGGAGCGTGCTTGCGGGCGTTCGTCAGCGCCTCGTGCACGATGCGATAGACGGTGTGGGCCACGATCACCGGGATGGAGCCCAGGTCGGGCAGGCTCGCCGTCACCCGGAGGCCGTCGGCGCCCGCCGCCTCGACCAGGGCGGGCAGCCGGTCCAGGCCGCCGGGCACCGTCTGGTCGGCGGGCGCCGCGTCGCGCAGCAGCATGATCATGGCGCGCATCTCTTCGAGGGCGGCGAGGCTGCTCGTGCGGACGGCTCGCAGGGCGGCGCGGTCGCGTTCCGTGTCCGGGGGAGCGGCCAGCGCGGCCCCGGAATGCAGCGCGGTGGTGGACAGGTGGGCGGCGATGACGTCGTGCAGGTCGCGGGCCATCGCCGCGCGCTCGGCGAGCACCGCCTCCTGGGCGGCCATCGCGCCCAGCCGGCGCTGCTGGCGGACGTTCGCCGACCACCAGAGCGGCACGAACAGCAGCGTGGTCAGCTGAAGCGCGATGAAGACGGCGACGCGGAACTCCCCGGCCGCCAGCCCGCCCACCACCCCGGCCGTGCCGATCACCACGAAGACGGCGGTGGTCACGGCCCGCCGGGCGCGGGCGGAGGCGAACAGGCCCACCGAGAAGATCAGGTCGAACAGCACCAGCACCATGGCGATGCTGCCGCCGAGCGCCAGGTCGGCGAGGCTCGCGACGACGCCGATCAGCAGGGCGAGGACCGGGCGGCCGCGCTTGACCAGCATCGCCGCGCTGCCCACGACCAGCGGGACCGTGTGCCACCACGCCGGCGCGGTGTCGAGCCGGTCGATGCCCGGGTCGACCCACACATCGGTCAGCCCGACCAGGTTGAGCGCCAGGCCCGCCGCGAACGTCGACCCCGCCGTCACCCTGTCCTGCAACGCCGGGCTGCTCCGCCACCTCCGCACGATCGCCGCCCTCACCCGCCCATCCCATCACGCCCACGGCGCCGCGGCGTCAGACCAAAGTTGTACGCGGCAGGTCATCCTTTCGCCGACGCGCGTCCCGCCCGCGTGCGCGACGGTGCCGATATGGACCTCGCCCTGCTCGGCTCGCTCGCCGTGCTCGCCCTGATCGACTCGACCAGCTTCGGCACGCTGCTGATCCCCCTCTGGCTGCTCATGCACCCCGGCCGGGTCAGACCCGTGCGCCTCCTGGTCTTCCTCGGCACGGTGGCGGCCTTCTACTTCGCGGTCGGCCTGGCCGTCGCGCTCGGCGCCGACGCCTTCCTCCCGCAGATCACGAGCCTGCTCGACACCCGCCCGGCGTCGTGGACCCAGCTGGTGCTCGGCGTCGGCCTGTTCTTCCTGAGCTTCCGACTCGACCGCAGGCGCGGGGGCGGCGGCCGGCCGGCCCGCTGGCGGGAGCGCGCCCTGACCGACGGCAGCGCCGCGAGCCTGGCCGGCCTGGCCCTCGCGGCGGCCGCCGCCGAGGTCACGACGATGTTGCCCTACCTGGCCGCCATCGGCCTGCTCACCAACGCGGGGCTGACCCCCGGCACGGTCGCCCTGGTCATGGCCGGCTACTGCCTCGTCATGATCCTGCCCGCGCTGGTCCTGCTGGCCGCCCGCCTCGCCGCCGGCGACCTGCTCACCCCCCTGCTGACCCGTGCCGGCGACTGGCTGGCCCGCAGCAACGCCCTGAGCTGGGTGGTCGGCATCGTCGGCTTCCTGCTGGCCCGGGACGCCGCCATCCGGCTCTTCCCCGGGATGGGCGCGTGAGCGGGCGGCTGCGAGGTCAGGCGGCGAGCTGGAAGTCGCCCCGGCGGGTGGGCTGCTGCCGGAGGCGGCGGGCCGGGTCGGCCAGCTCGAAGCGGCCCTGGCGCAGGTCGATGCGCTGGGGCTGCTGCTGTGCCTCGCGCAGCACGGCCAGGAGCAGGTCGAACAGGGTGAGGCCGAGCGCGCGGCAGATGGCGTCGAGCAGCTCCGACGAGGGCTCCTTGCGGCCGCGCTCCACCTCGGACAGGTGCCCGATGGAGACCCCGGCCAGGTCGGACACGTCGCGCAGCGTCTTGCCCTGGGCCATGCGCGTGCGCCGGAGCACCTGGCCGATGAGCTTGCGGAGCATCACGCCCCGACCCTACCCCCTAGGGGATCGGGCCGGGTGCCCGTGTCGTACAGGCGTGTCACTCTTGGAGGCGAGACTGCCGTCCACCACTGGGAGCTGAGCATGTCCGACGCCGGTTACGCGCGAGCGCGCGGGGAGACCTTCGAATACGCGGGCGCCACCGTCGAGCTCGTCGACGCGGCCACCGTGCTGGCCGCCGCCCGGGTGAACCCGGTCGAGCTGCTGCGGCGGGCGACCTGGCCCGAGCCGGTGCAGCGCGTCGACCTGACCGTCTCCAGCGCCGACCGGGACGGCGGGCCGGTGCACACGTTCGCGGCGGCGATCAGCACGGCCGACGAGCCGCTCTCCAAGGAGCGCATCCGCAGGCTGGTGCTCGGCAACGACCCGGTGGGGCTGCTGCTCGCGAAGCGCATCGAGGCCGGCGACCCGATCGCCACGCGCATCGTGGACGGGGTGGGTGCGGCGGCCGCGGCCGCGTACCGCCGTCTGGGTCTGGACAAGCCGGAGAAGCCGGCGGCGAGCCGCCAGCCGGGGACGATCGCCGACGCCGCGGTGGGCATGCAGGCCACCGTGACGTACGACGAGAGCGGGACCACCGTGCGGCTGCACGCCGAGGTGCCGCGCGACGAGGTCACCCCGGCGCATCTGCAGGCGTTCGCCGGGCTGACGCTGCAGGCGGTGATCGAGCTGACCGGGCCCGAGTCGCTGGCCGGCCGCCGGTTCGTGCTCAGCCGCGAGACCCTGCCGACCACCAAGGCCACCACCAAGGACGTCACCCTCGACATGGTCGGCGGGCTCTCCGCGGTGGTGGGGCAGCTGCGCGAGATCGCGGTGTCGTTCCGGCACCCCGAGTCGATGGCGCGCTGGGGTGCGCAACGCCCGCAGGGCATCCTCATGTACGGGCCGCCCGGCACCGGCAAGACGATGCTCTCCCGCGCGCTGGCCAACGAGATCGGCGCCGACTTCCGCGAGATCCGCACCCCGGAGATCCTCGACAAGTGGCTCGGAGGGTCCGAGCGCAACATCAAGCAGATCTTCCGCGACGCCCGGCGCTACCGGGTGCCGACGCTGATGCTGTTCGACGAGTTCGACTCGATCATCAGCTACGCGGGGTCCGGCGGCGACGCGGCCAGCCAGGCGATCAACGCGGTGGCCGGCATCTTCAAGCAGGAGATGAACGACCTCATCGAGGCGAACCCGAACGTGATCGTGGTGGCGACCACGAACTTCCCGCACCGGGTCGACGACTCGCTGATCCGCTCCGGCCGCTTCGACGTGAAGCTGAGCATCCCGAAGCCCGACGAGGCGAGCCGTGCCGAGATCTTCCGCAAGATGATCCGCGCCCTGATCGCGGCGCACGAGGCGCCCGGCTTCCAGATGTTCGCCGACGACCTCGACCTGGCCGCGCTCGCCGCCGCCAGCCACGGCATGACCGGCGCCGACATCAAGGAGGTGCTGCGCCGGGTGCAGCTGGCCAAGGCGATGGAGGACGCGCGGACCGGCGGCCGCGTCAGCCCGATCTCCCAGGAGGAGCTCCTGGCGAGCGTCCGCGAGCTGCTGGGCCCGCGCTAGTGGCGTGAGTCGTTGCGTCGTCGGCAGTGGGTACGAGGGTTGCGTCGATGAGAAGTCCCCGATCTTCCGCGGGCACGGAGCGTTCGGCGCGCTGTTCGGGCCGTTCGGGGCACTTCCGCACAGTACGGGTCCGTTCCGCCTGATGGCCGGACACCTCGCCGGCACGGTCCACTCCTCCGGTCCGTTCCGACGAAGGAGGATTCCTTGACCTCACTACTCCCGGCGCCGCGCCGAACGGTGGCTCTGGCAACGACGCTCACCCTCGCGTCGATCTTCGGACTCGCCGGTCCGGCCCTGGCAATCGATGACTATCCGGTCAAGTTGATCAAGGATGCCAACTACACCCTGGGATCCGCGCACATTCAGCGCATCAGCGGGCACACGTGGGACATCGCGGTCCGCGACCATCGAACCAACGGTCGTGAGGTCTGCGTCAAGATCTTGTCGGCGGACCCCGGTCCCGCCATCTACTACTGCGACCGGACGTCGTCCAGCGCAGACGCAGTAGCCGACCACTACCGGATCTCCTACCCCTGGTATCAAGCCAGCCTCTGCGACATGGGCGGACTCGGCTGCGAGAAGTACATCTACAAGGACCCCACCGACTGAAAGCTGACCAAAGCCGCGTCACCGTCAAGGTGCCCACGAGGTCTCCGGTGGTCTCCGGTTCTGCTTGCCGCTGAACCGTCCACCGGAGACCTCGCCGCCTGTCGATCAACGACCCGCGTGATCCTCTCCGCCCTCAGCGCCGCCTTCGATACACGGCCTCGCCGTCACACCATCACCTTCTCCCTGTTGCGGACCTGGTAGGTGACGGCGCCGGTGCCCGCGACCGCGACGACGGCGGCGAGCACGGCCGTCACCCACTGGCCGTCGGTGACGGTCTCGAAGCCGGTGTTCTCGCCCTGCAACGCGGTGAGCAGGGACGACAGGAAGGCGATGATGCCACTGGTGACGGCCGAGAAGACCGCCTTCGTGCTGGTGGTGCCCACGGTGACCTCCCGGGTTCTGCGTCTCGTCCGATCAGGATGAGCCGCCCGCGGGGCCGGCGGATACGTCGTGTCACCTATCGGATCGGCTCACCGGGTGACGGATCGACGCCAGCGCGCGTGCCCGGCGGTGGTCAGGCGGGCGCGGCGCGGTCCACGATCGCGGCCGTGGCGGTGCCGCGTGGCAGCGTGCCGAAGGTGTGACCCCACTCGCCGCCGAGCCGGGACGCGCAGAAGGCGTCGGCGACCTCGGCCGGCGCGTGCCGCACGAGCAGGGAGCCCTGGAGCACCAGCGCCATCCGCTCGGCCACGCGGCGGGCGTCCTCCTCGGCCGGCCGCTCGCCCTTCAGCTGCCTGATCGCGGCGTCGAGGCGGCGGTCGGCGCCCGCGGCGGTCTCGGCCTCGGCGAGGAAGGCGGCCAGGGCGTCCGGCTCCTTGTGCAGCGTCCGGAGCACGTCGAGGGCCTGGACGTTGCCCGAGCCCTCCCAGATCGAGTTGAGCGGGGCGTCGCGATAGAGCCGGGGCAGGCCGGAGTCCTCGACGTAGCCGTTGCCGCCGAGGCATTCGAGCGCCTCGCCGACCACGACGGGCTGGCGCTTGCACACCCAGAACTTGCCGACGGCGATGGCGAGGCGCTTGAACGCCTGCTCGCCCCGGTCGACGGCGCCGGCGAGGCGCAGGGCGAGCAGGGTGGCGGCCTCGGACTCGATCGCCAGGTCGGCGAGGACGTTGCGCATCACCGGCTTGCCGGCGAGCGGGCCGCCGAACGCGCTGCGGTGCCGCGCGTGGTGGACGGCCTGGCTGAGCGCCGCGCGCATGCCCGACGCGGAGCCGGTCACGCAGTCGAGGCGGGTCATCGCGACCATTTCGATGATCGTCCGGACGCCGCGTCCCTCCCCGCCGACCAGCCAGGCGACGGTGTCCTGGAACTCGGGCTCGGAGGAGGCGTTGCTGCGGTTGCCGAGCTTGTCCTTCAGGCGCTGGATGCGGAACGTGTTGCGAGTGCCGTCCGGCAGCACGCGCGGGACGAGGAAGCAGGAGAGCCCCTGCGGCGCCTGCGCGAGCACGAGGAACAGATCGGACATCGGCGCGCTGGTGAACCACTTGTGGCCGGTGAGGCGGTACGTGCCATCGCTCGACCGAACGGCCTTTGTCGTGTTGGCCCGGACGTCGGAGCCGCCCTGCTTCTCGGTCATGCCCATGCCGGCGAGCAGGCCGCGCTTGGTGGCGGGCACGCGCAGGCCCGGGTCGTACGCCGTGGCGGCGAGCAGCGGCTCGTACAGCGCCGACAGCTGCGCGTCGTGGCGCAGGGCGGGCACCACCGCGTACGTCATCGAGATCGGGCAGATGTGACCGGCCTCGACCTGCGACCAGACGAAGACCCCGGCGGCCCGGGCGACGTGGGCCCCCGGCCGGGTGTCGGCCCACGGCGCGCCGGCCAGCCCCTCGGCGACCGCGACCTCCATGAGCCGGTGCCACGACGGGTGGAAGTCGACCTCGTCGACGCGGTGCCCGTACCGGTCATGGGTCATCAGCCGGGGCTCGTGCCGGTTGGCCTCCTCGGCCCAGCGCTGCGGCTCGGCCGTGCCCGCGAGCTTGCCCAGCCGGTGCAGGTCGCCGACCGCCCACGGCGCGCCCTCCCGCGCGACCGCGGCCAGCAGAGCCGCGTCGGCCGCCACGTCGTAACCCACCAGCGGCGGCGCCTGGTTGAACACCTCGTGCGTCACCCCGGCAATGTAACCCGCCGGTAACTTCGGGCGCTATCGCCCGGCGGTCCGCAGGATGTCCGCGTGCCCCGCGTGCCCGATCGCGGTGCCGGCCTCCCCGTCGTCGTTGCGGGGCACGGGCTTGCGTCGAGTCTCGGCCATGCGCGCACGACAGCGGTTCGCGGCGTGGGGAAAGGGGCTCCGCACGCGCCGCGCGGGGTGCCGTTCCGCGCGGCACGTGCGGAGGGTCTGAGGAGGGGTACGGCGCACAACATCGCACACCGGAGGGGCCGCGCGCATGTCGGAAATCCGTCCGCTCGGAGGGGTCGACCGCGGGCGATCACTGTGTAGGGTCGTGCGGTCGGTCGCTGTGAGTGAGGACGCTGAGCGGAGGAGAGCCGTTGACCGTGCTCGGCGAGCTGGCCAGCGCGCGGGTGCTGGCGGCCGAGAGCGGGGACGGTGATCTGGTCGAGCGGATCGACCGGGCCACCGAGCAGCTGCGCGCGGCCGACATCGCGGTGGCCGTGGTGGGCGAGTTCAAACAGGGCAAGAGCACGCTGATCAATGCCCTTCTGCGCACCGACGTCTGCCCTGTCGACGCCGACGTGGTGACCGCGGCGCCGATGACGCTGCGGTTCGGCCGGCCGCCCGCCGCCTCCGCCGACGGGGTGCCGATCGACCTCGCCGACGTGGGCAAGCACCTCGACAAGCCCTTGGAGGTACGCCTCGACCGGCGGCTGCTGGGCGCGGGTCTCTCGCTCGTGGACACGCCCGGGGTCGGCGGGCTCGACTCCGCGCAGGGCAACATCACGCTCGCGCTGCTGCCGTCCGCGGGCGCGGCCCTGTTCGTCACCGACGCCGCGCAGGAGCTCACCGCGCCCGAGGTCGACTTCCTCAGGCGCACGGTGGAGCGCTGCCCCCGCACCTTCTGCGTGCTCACCAAGACCGACTTGCACGTCCAGTGGCGCCGCATCGTCCAGCTGAACGAGGGCCACCTGCGGCGGGCCGGGCTGGACGTGCCGATCGTGCCCGTGTCGTCGTTCCTGCGGGCCCGGGCGCAGGCCCGCGACGACACCGCCCTCAACGAGGAGTCCGGCTATCCGCGCCTGGTCGACCTGCTGCGCCGCGACGTGCTGGAGGCGGCGATGGCCGACCGGATCGCCGCGGCCAAGGCGGAGCTGTCCTTCGTGGTCGATCGCCTCCGCGAACGGGCCGACGCCGAGCACGCCGCGCTGCGCGGCACCCCCGGCGTGGCCCAGCGGTACGCGGAGAAGGCGCGCCGCAGCGCCGCCCTGACGAACGGGACGTGGCAGACGGTCCTCGGCGACGGCATCCAGGACCTCGCCGCCGACGTCGACCACGACCTGCGCGAGCGGTTGCGGCGCATCGTGCGCGAGGGCGAGGAGGTGCTCGCCGGCTCCGACCCGCGGGACACGTGGCAGGACTTCCAGGCGTGGGCCGCCCGCGAGGCCGCCGCGGCCGCCGCCGACAATCTCCTGCTGCTGGTGAGCCGTACGCAGGAGCTGGCGGCCGAGGTGGCGTCGCGCTTCGGGCTCGAATGCGACCGGCTCGAGCTCGACCTGCCCGTGCCCGAGCTGACCCTGGGCAAGGCGGCCGCGCTCGACGTCAGCTTCCAGCAGACCCGGGTGCAGCAGTTCCTGCGCGCGTTCACGGCCGCGCGGGTCTCGTACGGCGGCTTCTATCTGCTCGGCGCGGTCGGGGCGCTGTTCAGCGTGCCGTGGGCGGCGCCGCTCGGACTCATCGCGGGGCTGACGCTCGGCCGCCGGCTGATGAAGATGGAGAAGGAGCGTCAGGTGCAGCAGCGCCGCCAGATGGCGTTGAGCGAGCTGCGCAAGTACATCGACGACGCCGGGTTCCACCTGACCCGGGACAGCCGCGAGGCGGTACGCCGCACCCAGCGCCTGCTGCGCGACGAGTTCACCAGCCGCGCCCGCGCGATCGAGCGTTCCGCCGCCGCCACCGAGGCCGCGGTGCGGCGCGCCGCGGAGATGCCGGACACGGGGAAGAGGTCGCGGCTGGCGGAGCTGGCCGAGCGGCGGCGCAAGCTGGACGGGCTGGCGGCATGACGCTGCTCGATCAGGTGCGCGGGCTGCTCGACCGGGCGGTGGCGGAGACCGGGCACCCGCGGCTGGTGGCGGCGCGGCGGCGGGTGGACGAGCCGCTGCGGGTGGCGATCGCGGGGCGGGTCAAGGCCGGCAAGTCGACGCTGCTGAACGCGCTCGTCGGGGAGGAACTGGCGCCCACCGACGCGGGGGAGTGCACCAAGGTCGTGACCTGGTACGCCGACGGGCCCGCGTACGCGGTCACCGCGCACCTCGGCGACGGCTCGGCCGAGGCGCTGCCGTTCACCCGGCGCGACGGTGCCCTGCAGATCGCGCTCGGGCGCGGCGCCGAGGAGGTCGAGCGGCTGGAAGTCCGCCTCCCGAGCGGCCGGCTCCGGCGCCACACGCTGATCGACACCCCCGGCATCGCGTCGCTGTCGGCGGACGTGTCGCTGCGCACCATGGCGTTCCTCGACGCCGAGGGGGAGCGGGCCGCGCAAACCGACGCCGTGCTCTACCTGCTGCGCCACATGCACGGCAGCGACGTGCGGTTCCTCGAGTCGTTCCACGCCGACGGGGTCACCGAGGGCACGCCGGTCAACGCGGTCGGCGTCCTGTCGCGCGCCGACGAGATCGGCGGGTGCCGCCTCGACGCCATGACGGCCGCCGCCCGGATCGCCGGGCGCTACGCCGCCGACGAGCGGCTGCGGCGGCTCTGCCCGGTGATCGTCCCGGTCGCGGGCCTGCTGGGCGCGGCCGGCGCCACCCTGCGCGAGGACGAGTTCCGCGAGCTCGCCGGGGTCGCCGCGCTGCCCATGGACGAGGTGGTCGAGCTGTTGCTCACCGCCGACCGGTTCGCCGGCTCCGGCGCGGCCCGCCGCCGGCTGCTGGACCGTCTGGGCCTTTTCGGCGTGCGCGTGTCCGTGCGCCTCCTCAAGGACGGCGCGGTGACCGACGCGCCGGGGCTCGCCGCGGCGCTCACCGAACAGAGCGGCATCGGCCGGCTTCGCGAGGTGCTGACCGCCCAGTTCGCCGGGCGCGCCGAGGTGCTCAAGGCCCGGTCGGCCCTGGCGGTGCTGGACGAATGCGTCGCGCCCGGCTCGCGGGCGGCGGTCGAGGCCGAGCGGGTCCGCGCCGGCGCGCACGAGCTGGTGGAGCTGCGGCTGCTGCGCCAGGTGCGCTCCGGCCGCGTACCCGGCAAGGACGGCCAGCTCACCGAGATGGACCGGCTGATCGGGGGCCTGGGCATCGAGCCGTACGCCCGGCTCGGGCTGGCCGCGGACGCGAGCGCGGATCAGATCGCCGAGGCGGCGCGCGCGGCCCTGTCCCGGTGGCAGCGCATCGCCGAGCATCCGCTGTCGGCGCGCGACCTGCGGACGGCGGCGCGCGCGGTCACGCGCACCTGCGAAGGGCTCCTGACCCTCAGAACCAGCACGGGTGAGCCTCCCGCTGCCCCGGCTTGGTGATCAGCGACTCGCCGGTGCCGTCGGCCTTGAGCAGCACGATCGTGGGCAGCTCGTAGGGTCCCCGGACGAACGCGAACCAGCTGCCGTCCGGCGACCAGCTCGGGTCCATCTCGCGGGCCGGGTTGCGCGTCAGCCGCTTCGCGTTCTCGCCGTCCCGGTCGACGATCCAGATGTCGGAGTCCTCCTTGGACACCTCGCGGGTGAACAGGATGCGCGACCCGTCCGGCGACGGCGCCGGATCGTTCACCTCGCCCATCTCGGGCGTGGTGATCTGGCGGCCCGGCTCCCGCGGGTCGGCCGCGTCGAGCTCGTAGACCTGCCGCACGCCGTCGCGCTCCACCCAATAGGTGATCGTGCTGCCGTCGGTCGACCAGAACGGATCGTCCTTCACCTGCGGCGAGAAGGTGATCTGCGTCGGCGTGCCGCCCGCGACGGGCATCGTGAAGATCTGGTTGATCTTGTTGACTTTGCGGACGAACGCCAGCCTGGTGTCGTCACCCGACCACGCGACCCGCCCCGAGGTGACACCGCCGATCAGCTTGCGGCGCTCGGTGCCGTTCGCGTTCATCACGTAGATCTCGCTGCCGTCGGGCGTGTTGTGGGTCAGGGCGATGAGCTTGCGGTCGTGCGACCACTTGGGCAGCACGTCACCGGCTTCCGTGCCCGGCAAGGGGGTGCGAGGGGTGTCGGCGCCCGGCTGCAACGAGGAGACGGTGGAGACCCGCTCACCGATGGCGACCGGCCCGCTGTCGACGCGCACGAGCAGCTTCGCGTCGGTGGGGTAGGGCACCTTCGGGGCGGCCGGGCTGCTCGCCTGCCCGCTCGGGGGCGAGGCGGTGCTCTTCTCGCCGCCGTCGTCATCGGGGTTGAGCGCGATGAAGAGCCCGGCCCCGGCGGCGGCCAGCACGGCCACAAGGGCCCCCGCGATGGCGAGGGTGCGGCGCGTGCCGCGCTTTTGCGCGGTCTCGGGCACGCGGAGTTCGCTGATCAACGCGCTGTCCGCGCCGTGCCCCGGCGTGGCGTGGGGCGGCGTGGCGCGCGGTGGCGTGGCATGCCCCGGGGTGGCGTGGGGCGGCGTGGCATGCCCCGGGGTGGCGTGGGGCGGCGTGGCGCGCGGCGGTGGCGCGGCATACCCCCGCGTGACGGCGGGCGGCGTGGGCGTCTGAGGCGCGACGGCGTGGATCGTGGCCGGCCCACGCGGCGTATCACCGCCCAGACCACCACCACGAATCGGATATTCAGTATTTGTCGGATTTGCGCCCATCGAAGTTGCGGGTCCGGGGAGGCTCTGCGTGGGCGTGGGCGTGGGCGTGGGCGTGGGCGTGGGCGTGGGCGTGGGCGTGGGCGTGGGCGTGGGCGTGGGCGTGGGCAGGTCTTGCGTCGGCGGAGTCGCGTCTTGCGTAGGCGTGGATGCGGCCGACACCGGCGTGGTCTGCATGGGCGTGGTCGGCGGGAGCGCGTCCGAACCCTGCGTCTGGGTGCCCGGCACGGTGGCGGCGCCCCGGCTGAAGTGGACGTTCGTCGCCGTGCCGAAGGAGACCATGCGGTCCCGGGCGAGTGGCACGGTCATGGTGGCCAGCGCCGCGCCGAGGGCCACGCTGTGCTCCGGGTGGGGGTCGGCGGCCACCGGGCGGCCGAGCGCGCCGGTGAGGGTCTGCGCCACCAGCGGGATGCGCGACGAGCCGCCCGCCAGCAGGATCGTGCTCAGCTCCTCCGGGGGGACGCCGGCTCCGCGCAGGGCTCGGCGGGTCGCCTCGACCGTGTCGGCCAGGGCCGGGGCGATCATCGCCTCGAGTTCCGAGCGGTTGAGGCGCACCTGTCTGTGCAGGCCGGGCAGGGCCACCGGGATGACCGTCTCGGTGTCGAAGGACAGCGCCTCCTTGGCCTCGACGCAGTCGCGCCGCAGGCGGGCCAGGGCCGTCACCACCTCGGGGTCGTCCGTGTCGAGGCCGTCGACCGCGTCGCCGAGCACCTCCAGCACGTGGGCGAAGACCGCCTCGTCGAAGTCGGCGCCGCCGAGCTGCTCGATGCCCTCCGCCTCGCCGAGCAGGACGAAGCCGGGGCCGGCGGGGCCGGGGCCGGCGGGGCCGGGGCTGTCGCGGCGCAGCACCGCCACGTCGAACGTGCCGCCGCCGAGGTCGTAGACCGCCACCGTCTCGCCCGGCGCCATCCGGCGGGCCGTCGCGTGCTGGAGGGCCGCGGCCTCGGGCTCCGTGCGGAACTGGACCCGGCCGGCGTCGGCGAGCCGGACCGCCTGGTCGAACTGCTCCCTCTTGTACGGTCCCCAGTTCGCCGGGTGGGTGACCGTGATCGTCGCGGGCGGGCCGCCGCGCTGGGCGATCACCGTGTCGAGGACGTGCCGCAGCAGCTTGCCGGTGAGCGCGTGCGCCGAGAAGGGCACGCCGCCCGCCAGGATCGGCACCGGGTCGCCGATGCGCCGCTTGAACTCGCGGGCCAGCCGGTCCGGCTCGGCCTGGCCGCGCCGTTCGGCCGCCTCGCCGATCAGCAGCTCGCCGCCGGGCGCCACGAAGACCAGCGACGGGATCTCGGCGCGCCGGCTGCCGAGGCGCACGACGTCGACGCGGCCGTCGTCGTCTCGTACGGCCGCGGCCGTCTGCGTCGTGCCGAGGTCGACGCCGAGGGAGTAGTGGAGAGGCACGCCACGATGCTCGCAGAACCGCAGGCCCGGCGCGCCCGCCCGAAAGGCGGATATGCGACAGAATGATCGCAGGGCCCGGCCCCGGGCTTGATCAAGCTCCCGGGTGGAGTTCACCTGACGGAAACCTCCACCGGGCCAGGTGATGGGTAGGGTTCCGCCATTCTCGACAACGTTGACCCCTTCATCGGCACCGCGGCGACCGACCTGCCACCGCCCCGCGGTCTCGCCGCCACGTGGTGGTGGCCCAAGCCCCAGGTGGGCAACACCCATCCGGGCGCGACCTCGCCGCTGGGCATGGTCTCCGCGTGCGCCTACTCCGGCGCCTACCCGACCGGGTACGGCCTCTACAGCAAGAACACCGAGGGGGTGCCGGAGGAGATGTTCGACCGCCTCCAGGCCTCCGGCTTCACCCACTTCCAGCAGTCCGGCACCGGCGCGATCCGCAAGTACTACAACTACGTCCGGGTCACCCCGATGCTCCAGCCCCTCGACGAGCTCGGCCGGTCGTGGGCGCTGACCGAGGAGGAGGCGTCGCCCGGCTACTACGCGGCCACGCTGGACACCGGCATCCGCTGCGAGGTCACCGTCGGCGCGAAGGTGGCCGTGCACCGCTACACGTTTCCCGCGCACAGCAGCGCCCGCGTGGTCGTCGACATGTCGATGGGCGGCCTCGCCGTCGAGCTCGGGCGCACGGTGCCGCTGCGCGCCCAGGTCGAGAGCATGGGGCTGGGCCGCGTGCAGGGCACGGTCGTCATGGAGGGCGTGCCGCTCAGCGTGTACGCCGAGGTCGACGCCCCCGGCTGGCGGCAGATGCTGTGGTACGACCGCCGCCTCATCGACGGCGGCACCCGGCTCGACCTCGACAGCATCCGGCACACCAACCTGCGCCCGTTCGGCATGCTCTTCCGCGGCGGCGCCCGCGCCGGGCAGACCATCGAGGTGCGGCTCGGCTTCTCGCTGCGCGGCTGCGACCAGGCCCGCGACAACCTGCGGCGCGAGTGCGGCGACGGCGTCCCGTCCTTCGACCGGGTGCGGTCGGCGACCCGGCTGCGCTGGCGGGAGCACTTCGACAAGGTCCAGATCGACGGCGGTACGCCGGCGCGGCGCACGGTCTTCGCGACGGCGCTCTACCACTCGCTCGTCAAGCCGTGCTTCGCCGACGACGAGAGCCCCTTCTGGCCCGACTCCGGCCCGTACGCGTTCGACATCTGCACCATGTGGGACATCTACAAGACCCAGCTGCCGCTGCTGTCCGCCCTCGCCCCGCAGCGCTCGGCCGACCTGCTGGAGTCGCTGGTGCGGGTCTGCGAGGAGGAGGGCAACTTCCCGATCGGCTACCGGATGGCCCGCGGCGCCGACCGGTTCTTCCGGCAGGCGAGCGCGCTCGCGCACACCGCGCTCTCCGACGCGCACGCGCTCGGCCGCGCCGAGATCGACTGGTCGTGGGCGCTGGTGCACATGGTCGACGACCTGCGGCGCATGTACGGCGAGGACTTCTACGAGCACGGGGTGGTGCACCCGATCACGCACACGCTGGACCTCGCGTACGCGTACCACTGCACCGCCCGGGTCGCCCGCGCCCTGGGCGACCGCCGCCTCGCCGACGACCTGGAGGAGCGCGGCCGGGGCTGGATCAACGCGTTCGACCCGGCGACCGGCCTGCTGCGCGACTCGGAGTTCTACGAGGGCGGCAAGTGGAACTACTCGTTCCGCCTGGTGCACGACATGGCCGCCCGGATCGCGCTGGCCGGCGGCGACGGCGCGTTCCTGGCCAAGCTCGACAGGTTCTTCGGCTTCGGCGCCGACCCGGTGAAGCAGCCCGGGCCGCGCCCGTCGCCGGCGGAGATGGCCGCGGGTTACGCGCTCAACCGGTTCGAGGGCCTCAACAACGAGCCGGACATGGAGGCCCCGTGGGCGTACCACTGGGCCGGCCGTCCCGGCCGCACCGCCGAGATCGTCCAATCGGCGCTCACCTGGCAGTTCGGCACCGGGCGCGGCGGGCTGCCCGGCAACGACGACTCCGGCGGCCTGAGCTCCTGGTACGTGTGGGCGTCGCTGGGCCTGTTCCCGGTCGCCGGGCAGCACCAGTTCCTGATCAACGCGCCGGCCTTCGAGCGCGCCGCCGTGCGGATGCCCGAGGGCGAGCTGATCATCGAGACGAGCGGCCACCGGGAGCACCCGATCGGCGCCGAGGGCCTCGACCGTGACGTGCGGGCCCAGTACGTCCAAGAGGCCACCCTCGACGGCAAGCCCCTGCACGCCACCCACCTGAGCGCCGCGGCCGTGCACCGCGGCGGCCGGTTGCACCTGCGGCTGGGCCCCGAGCCGACGAGCTGGGGAAGCGGGAACCGCCCGCCCTCCCTGTCCGACCCGCCCCCACCGGAGGAACCTTGAGCCACCCCGATCGCCGACTCGTCATCGTGGTCCGGGCCGACCCGGTCATCTGCGGGCACTCCGGCGAGGCCCGCAACCTCGCCGAGGTCGCGCTGACCCGGGGCTTCACCGACGTACGCCTGCTGACCTGGCCGATCCCCGTGCTCCAGGCCGCCGGGCTGCCGCTGAAGCCCTTGGACACGCTCCTGCCGTACAGCGAAGGCATCACCGTGGAACGGCCGGAGGCCGTGGGGGACTACCGCGTGCCCGACGGGCGCCACCTGGCCGGCCTCACCGGCCGGCTGGTCGAGCTGCTCGCCGACCCGGTCCCGACCGTCTGCCTGTCGATGTACCTGGTGCCGCACACGCAGGTCGTGGTCGACGCGGTCACCGCGGCCCGCGCCGCCGGTTTCGCCCCGCGGGTGCGCACGGTCGCCAAGGCGGTCGGCTCGGACGTGACGAACGTGATCCGCTCGTGCCTGCGCGAGGGCCGCTTCGGCGCGGCGACGGTGCTGTTCACGACATTCCTGGCGAACGACGAGGTGGTAGCGGTCTCGGAGTACACCCGCGACGAGATCATCGCGTCGGCCGAGGAGGTGGACGCGTCCTGCGGCACGTCGTTCGCCGAGCAGTGCCGGTCCCGCGTCACGGTCAGCTATCCGCCGATCGACTCGTCGGCCTACCTCGACCTGGACGAGGCGGCGGTGGACGAGGCGCTGGAGCGCCGGGGCCTCACCCGCAACGGCTACGTGCTCTTCCTGTCGCGGGTGGCGCGCGCCAAGGGCATCTACGACCTGATCATCGCGTACGGGCAGATGCGCGCCCGTGACAAGGTGAAGCTCGTGGTGGCGGGCACCGGGCCGGCGCTGGAGCACGTGCGGGCGATGGCGAAGGAGGACGACCGGATCGTCTTCCTGACCGACGTGCCCGACGAGGAGAAGCCGCTGCTGATGCGCGGCTGCGCGGCGTACGCCCTGCCCACGAAGCCGGAGCCGGACTTCGTCGAGACGTTCGGCATCGCCCTCGCCGAGAAGGCCCTGGCCGGCGGCGGCCCGATCATCACCACGCTGACCGGCGGCACCGGCGAGGCGGTCGGCGACGCCGCGATCATCGTGGAGGCCGGCGACATCAACGCCCTCGCCGACGCCGTCGACCGCGCGGTGCTCGACATGCCCTCCGCGGAGCGCGACGACCTGGAGAAGCGCGCCCGCGACCACGCGATGACCTTCGACCGGTTCGCCGTCTTCGACGACCTCTTCCCCTCATGATCGACTTCTCGGATCGGGACTTCCTCACCGATCCGTATCCCGCCCTGGCCCGGCTGCGCGTCACCGGGCCGGTGTCCTGGCACGAGCCCACCGGCCGGTGGCTGGCCGCGAGCCACGCCACCGCCGGCGCCGTCCTGCGCGACCGCCGGCTCGGCCGCCTCTGGGCCGACCGCACCCCGGCGCGGGTGTGGGAGCCGTTCAACCTGTTGCACCGCAACCAGATGATGGAGAACGAGCCGCCCGCGCACACCCGGCTGCGCTCCCCGGTCGCGTCGGCGTTCCAGCGCGGCCACGTCGCCCGCCTGCGCCCCACGATCACCGCCGCGGCGAAGTCCCTCCTGCGGGCCGCGGGCTCCTCGTTCGACCTGCTCGCCGACGTGGCGGAGCCGCTGGCCGTCACGGTGATCGCGGAACTGCTGGGCGTTCCGCCCGAGGACCGCCGGTGGTTGCGGCCGTGGTCCGCCGCCATCGTCAAGATGTACGAGGTCCAGCGCACCCCCGCGGACGAGGCGGCCGCCCTCGACGCGTGCCGCGAGTTCGCCGCCTACCTGCGTGCCCTCGCCGCCCGTCGCGCGGAGTCACCGCGCGACGACCTGATCAGTCACCTCGTCGGCGGCCTCTCGCCCGACGAGCTGGTGGCCTCGGCGATCCTGCTCCTCAACGCCGGCCACGAGGCGTCGGTGAACGCCCTCGGCGGGGGAGTGGTGGCCCTGCTCCGGCACCCCGCCGAGTGGGCGCGCCTGCTCGCCGACCGCTCCCTCGTCGACACCGCCGTCGAGGAGATGATCCGCTACGACCCACCCCTGCACATGTTCGTCCGCACCGCCACGGCCGACGTCCGCCTCGGCGACGTGACCATCCCCGAGGGCGCCGAGGTGGCAGCCCTGCTCGGCGCCGCCAACCGCGACCCCGCCGTCTTCACCGACCCCGACACGTTCGACGTGGCCCGCACCCCGAACCCGCACCTGGGCTTCGGCGCCGGCCTGCACTTCTGCCTCGGGGCACCCCTGGCCCGCCTCGAACTGCAGGCCGCCCTGGCCGCGCTGCTCGACCACGCCCCGCACCTGACCCTCGCCGAGGAGCCCGCGCAGAGGCCGACTTTCGTCCTGCGCGCCTACACCGCCGTGCGATTGAACGCCCGCTGAGGCCGCATCCCGTCACCATGGCGGCGGTCGCACCATCGCCGCCGCGGTCCTGGTGAACCCTTTCTCGGCCGCGGTGCGCAGCAGATGAAGCCTTCCGGAGGCAGCCACCAGGAGGCTGTGAGCGGCAGACACCGCGCCGAGGACGATGATCGACGCGGCGCCGCCGAGTTCCCGCGCCGAATCGTCACCTTCGGGCAGGCGCCGGTCGTGGTGCCCGCGCGGTGCGCCCGTCCGGAGTTGGGCAGCAGATCTTTCCCCGTTCTCCGGCTGTTGGGCTGGTAGTCGGGTGTGTTGACGAGGGTGAGTCCGCTTCAAGATCAACGCAGTGGAGGGGTTTCGCCATGACCACCGAACAACCGTTGCCCGAGTGGGCCGATCCGGCGGTTGCCGAGTCGAAGCTGGACGCTCAGGCGGTGTCGCGGCGAGGCATCCTCAAGAGCGCCGGGCTCTTCGGGGCGGGCTTCGCGGCGGCGAGCGCCCTCGCTCCGGCGGCGGCGAGCGCTCACTCCTCGCAGTCCTCGCACTCCTCCGGCGGCGACGGTGACTTCGTGTATCTGGCGGGCGACCACCATGTGCACACGGTCTACAGCCACGACGCGAAATACACGTTCAGCCAGCAGGCGATGCGGGCGGCGCAGTTCGGGCTCGACTGGATGGTGCTGACCGAGCACAGCAACATCGGGCACGCCAACGCAGGCGGGGCGCTTGCCGAGCACGCCGAGGTCGTGACGGCGCGGGCGGAGAACCCGCGCATGCTGCTCTTCCAGGGCCTGGAGTGGTACATCCCGGGCGCCGAGCACGCCACCGTCTTCACCGCGCCCGGTCCGCTCGAGGCGTCGGTCCTCAAGGACTTCGAGCTGGCGTACGACGGGAAGCTCCTCAACCGCACCACGTCGGACCCGGCCAACGAGGCCCTGGCCGTCGAGGCGATCAAGTGGCTCGCGGCGCGCAAGCGTGCCGGGGACGTCCCGGACGTGCTGGTCTTCGCGAACCACCCGTCGCGGCTCGGCATCGACTCCCCGTCCGAGCTGCGCGGATGGCGCGACGCCGACCCCAGCATCATGATCGGCATGGAGGGCGCGCCGGGCGCTCAGGGCGCGGCGCTGCCCGGCTGGCGCGGGGCTACGAGCATCCGCGGCGAGTACGAGAACAAGCCGTCGGCGCAGTCGTGGGCCGGCTACCCCGCCGAGGCGTACGTGACGTACGGCGGCTTCGACTGGATGACCGCCACCGTGGGTGGCATGTGGGACGCGATGCTCGCGGAGGGCAAGCTCTTCTCCATCACGTCCAACTCGGACAACCACCGCACCGTCTACGACACGTGGCGCAACGGCGACTGGCCGGCCGGGCAGAACTTCGACAACACCGGCAAGCTGCCCGACCCGGTGCAGACGTCGGCCCCGCAGCCGGGCAGCGACTTCTGGCCGGGACAGTTCAGCCGTACGCACGTGGGTGTCACCAAGTACGGCTACCGCGAGGTGATGGACGGGCTCCGCGCCGGGCGCGTCTGGGTCGACCACGGTCAGCTGATCGACGCCCTGGACGTGCGGCTGGTCGGCTCCGGCTCGCGCTCGGCGACGCTGGGCGGCCGTCTGCGCGTACGCAAGGGCGAAAAGCTCACGCTGCTGGTGACGGTGACGACGGCGTCGCGCCCGAACTACCACAATGTCCTGCCGGCGCTGGCGCATGTGGACGTCATCCGGGGAGCCGTGCGCGGACCGGCGGCGGACCGCACCTCGTGGCGCGCCCCGGCCACCCGCGTCGCCCGCAGCGTCGGCGTCGCCGGCCGCAAGGGCACCTACACCCTGCGCATCCCGATCGACCCGGTGCGCGAGCCCACCTACCTGCGCCTGCGCGGCAGCGACGGCCGCCGCAACGGCCCGGGCCTGCTCGGCGCCGCGATCGACCCGCGCGGCCCGCTCGCGCACACGCCCGGCGACGGCGACCCGTGGCTCGACACCTGGTTCTACAGCAACCCCATCTTCATCGACGTCTGACCGGGGGCGTGCGCCGGCCCTCCGCGGGGACCCCCAACGCCCGCGGCGCGCCGGCCCGCCGACGGGCCCCGATGGCTTCCGGTCATCGGGGCTCGTCCCTTATGCGTACGGTCAGCGCATGGGCGCTCCTCATGTGTACGGTCAGCGCATGGGCGCTCTGAAACCGTGGCATCTGCTCGTCTGCCTCATCGTGGTGATCGGCCTCGTGATCGCGATCATCCAGGCCGCCCGCCGCCGTTGAGAAAAAGTGTCAGACCCCGCGGCTAGAGTCCCGGGCATGACGCAGATCGATGGTGCGTCCCGGTCCCTGCCCGGGTTCGCCTCTCCCGCCGGCGGCCTTCCCGTGGGGTTCCGATGACCGGCGCCGTCGAGGCGGCCCGCGCGCTCCTGTCCGGGCTCGCCGGCTCGGGCGCCGATCACCGGGACGTCGAGCGCGTGCTGCTCGCCGCGGGGTGGCGGCCCTGCGGGGCCGGCGACTGGGCGATCGCCCTGCGGTCGCCCGACGGGGTGGCGGCCGCCCGGATCAGCCCGTTCGACCCCACCGGGCCCTATGCGGCCGCCCTCTACCGGGAGGCCGCGCACACCGGCCAGGTGCCCGTCCTCTTCGATCACCGGCGGCTGGCCGGTGGCGGCGACCTTCAGCTCATGGAGTGGCTCGAGCCGGCGCCTCCGGCCGACGCCGACGCGTTCCACCGCGCTCTCGCCGCCGAGACGGCCGTTCCGGGCCGCGCCCACGAGGTGGCCGAGCTGGCCGCCGTCGTGCGGCGGGTGCACGAGCGGGCGCTCCGCGAGCTGCCGTGGTGCGGGCCGCTCGACGCCAACCCGGCCAACGTCATGCGCTCCGCGCGGCGAGGTCTCGTGGTGACCGACCTGTTCTACGCCGACGGCCCGGCCCTCTACGCGACCGCCGCCACCGACCCCGACATCGTCGCCGCCCGCATCCCGGAGCCCGAGCGCCGCTTCATGACCGAGATACCCCTGGCCGGCTCCGGCCCGTGGCAGCCCGCCGACCGCGAGGCGATGCGCGCCGGCCTCGCCGCGGCCGACGCCCGCCTCGCGGCGAGCCAAGCGGTGAGGAAACCCTGATGCCCGCCGCACGGCACGACGACCTGTCGGCCCGCCAGGAGCGGATCCTGTCCTTCCTGCGCGAGTGGAGCCGCCGCCGAGGCTACCCGCCGACCATCCGCGAGATCGGCGACGCCGTCGGGCTGTCGTCGCCCTCCAGCGTCGCCTACCAGCTGACCCAGCTCGAACGCAAAGGCCACCTGCACCGCCGGGCCGGCCGCGCCCTCCTCATCGACCCGGCGGCGGCGCCAGGCCGTGCCGCTCCACCGGCGCCAGGCCATGCCGGTCTGCCCGCGCCAGGCCATGCCGCTCCACCCGCGCCAGGCCATGCCGCTCCACCCGCGCCAGGCCACGCCGCTCCACCCG
>NZ_BOMI01000193.1 GCF_016862115.1 Paractinoplanes deccanensis | reverse complement strand
ACAGCCGAGGGCCGCTCCGAGACGGAGTCGGCCCTCGGCTGCTTTTCTGTGTCTGCCCCCGAGTAACTTTGTGAGTCGAGGCTTGCCCACCATCTAAGAGGGGCCGCCGGACCGGAAGGATTTGATCCGTGACTACAGGACCCCAGGACGGCGGCTCCGGCCCCCGCGACGACGACCGCCGGGCCGGCCGCGGCGGTGACCGCGACCGCGGTGGCTTCCGGGGAGACCGGAGCGATCGCGGAGACCGGGGCGGCTTCCGTGGCGGTGACCGCGACCGCGGCGGCTACCAGGGCGGTGACCGTGGTGGTTACCGCGGTGGCGACCGTGACCGTGGTGGCTCCTCGGGTGGCGACCGCGGCGGGTTCCGTGGTGGCGACCGTGACCGTGGCGGCTACCAGGGTGGCGGTGACCGCGGCGGGTTCCGTGGTGGTGACCGTGACCGCGGTGGTTACCAGGGTGGCGGCGACCGGGGCGGGTTCCGTGGCGGTGACCGTGACCGGGGCGGCTACCCGGGTGGCGGCGACCGGGGCGGCTTCCGTGGCGGTGACCGTGACCGCGGTGGTTACCAGGGTGGCGGCGACCGGGGCGGGTTCCGTGGCGGTGACCGTGACCGGGGCGGCTATCAGGGTGGCGGCGACCGCCGTGGCGTCTCCGGCGGCGACCGGGGCGGCTTCCGCAGCGACCGTCCGCAGGGC
>NZ_BOMI01000192.1 GCF_016862115.1 Paractinoplanes deccanensis | reverse complement strand
GGCTTCCGGGGCGACCGTGAGCGGCCGTCGTACCAGGACCGGGGTGACCGCGGCGGGTTCCGTGGCGGCGACCGTGACCGGCCCTCCTACCAGGACCGGGGTGGCGACCGTGACCGGGGCGGCTACCAGGACCGCGACCGTGGCGGCTTCCGGGGTGACCGGGACGGCCGCGGGCCGCGCTCCAGCTACCAGGGTGACCGTGGTGGGTTCCGGGGCGACCGTGAGCGCCCGTCGTACCAGGACCGGGGCGACCGCGGCGGGTTCCGTGGCGGCGACCGCGACCGGCCCTCGTACCAGGACCGGGGCGGCTACCCGGGTGGCGGCGACCGGCCGGGCAACCGGAGCGGTGGCTTCCGCGGCGACCGTCCGCAGGGTGACCGTCCGTACGGCGACCGGCCCCAGCGCGATCGGGGTGACCGTCCCCAGGGCGGCTTCCGTGGCGACCGTCCCCAGGGTGGCGGCTTCCGGGGTGACCGTGAGCGGCCGTCGTACCAGGACCGGGGTGACCGCGGCGGATTCCGGGACGATCGGGGTCCGCGGGACGGCGGATTCCGGGACCGGGACGACCGTGGGCCGGCGCGTGACGAGCGCGGCGGCGACGAGCAGCAGTCGTTCCAGGCGCCCGAGATCCCCGAGGAGATCCAGGCGAGCGACCTCGACCAGGAGGTGCGCGCCGAGCTCGTCTCGCTGGCGCGCGACGTCTCCGACAGGGTCGCGCGGCACCTCGTCGCGGCGGGTCAGATCATCGACGAGGACTCCGAGCTCGCGCTTCAGCACGCGATCGCGGCCCGCCGGCTGGCGTCGCGCATCGCCGTGGTGCGGGAGGCGGTCGGTCTGGCCGCGTACGCGGCGGGTGACTGGACGACGGCGATCGCGGAGCTTCGCACGTACCACCGCATGACGGGTCGTCAGACGCACCTCGCGGAGCTTGCCGACTGCGAGCGCGCGCTGGGCCGTCCCGAGCGGGCGATCGACCTGTACCGCGGCGCCGACGTCGACAAGATGGACAAGTCGGGCGCGATCGAGCTGCTGATCGTGGCGGCGGGCGCCCGGGGCGACCTGGGCCAGCACGACGCCGCGGTGGCGATGCTCCAGGTGCGCGAGCTGACCAGCGACGACGACGCCGAGTGGGCCGCGCGCCTGCGGTACACGTACGCCGACGCCCTGCTCGCCGGGGGCCGTCGCGAGGAGGCGCGGGAGTGGTTCGCCCGGGCCGCCGCCGTCGACGACGACCAGCTCACCGACGCCGCGGAGCGCCTGCTCGAGCTCGACGGGGTCACCATCGAGGGCGACGAGCCCGAGGACGAGGATGCCCGGGACGGCGCCGACGTCCGCGACGACGCTTCCGACGTCCGCGACGACGAGGACGAGGACGAGGCTTCCGACGTTCGTGACGACGTTCGCGACGACTACGACGACGAGGACGAGGACGACGCTTCCGACGTTCGTGACGACGTTCGTGACGACTACGACGACGAGGACGAGGACCTCGACGACGAGGAGGACGCGCGGGACTCGTACGACGGCGACGACGAGTTCGACGAGGACGACGAGGACCTCGACGCCGACGCCGACGTCGCGGCGAAGGCCGACGACTACGACGACGCCGACGCTGACGACGACGAGGACGAGGACGACGAGCCGGTCGCCGTCGCCGAGACCGACGTGAACACCGACCCGGTGGAGAAGCCCGCCCCGGGCGACGTCCCGCCGGTCAGCTTCTCGGCGGGCGACACGGACGGCGAGCCGAAGAAGCCGCAGGGGTGAGCGACCACCTCGCGGCCGGCTACGACCTGGTCGTCTTCGACCTGGACGGCGTCGTCTACCTCATCGACGAGCCGATCGACGGCGCACCCGAGGCCATCGGGCGCCTGCGGGCCGCGAGGACCCCTGTCGCGTACGCGACGAACAACGCGTCACGCCGCGCCGCCGACGTGGCCGGCGCACTCACCCGCATGGGCGTGCCCGCCGAGCCGGCCGAGGTTCTCACCTCGGCCGGCGCCGCGGCCGCCCTTCTCGCCGAGAAGCTGCCCCAGGGCTCCCCGGTGCTGGTGGTGGGGGCCGACGCCCTGCGTGCCGAGGTGCGCGACGCGGGCCTGGTGCCCGTCGAGAAGTCCGAGGACGAGCCGGCCGCCGTGGTCCAGGGTTACGGCCCCGAGGTCGGCTGGCGCGTGCTAGCCGAGGCCGCCCTCGCGGTCCGGGCCGGCGCGCTGTGGGTGGCCACGAACACCGACCGCACGCTGCCCAGCCCGCGCGGCCCGCTGCCCGGCAACGGCTCGCTCGTCGCGGTCCTCCGCACGGCCTTGGACCGCGACCCCGACCTGGTCGTGGGCAAACCGGAGCCGGCCCTCTTCACCACCGCCGCGGCCCAGTCCCGGGCGAGCCACCCGCTGGTCGTCGGGGACCGCCTGGACACCGACATCCAGGGCGCCGTCACAGCGGGCATGGACAGCCTCCTGGTCCTCACCGGCGTCAGCACCCCCGCCGATCTGCTGGCCGCCGCCCCGGAGCGCCGCCCCACCTTCGTCGCCGCCGACCTGGCCGGCCTGTTCCGTCCCGCCGACGAGCTACGCGTCCCGCTGGAAGCCGGCGAGTCCGGCGGCTGGACCGTGACCCGCGACCCCGGCACCACCACCTTGAGCGGCGCAGGCGACCCGGTGACGGCGTTGCGGCTCCTGTGCGCCGCGACGTGGAACGGCGTCCCGCTGCCGGCGTTGCGGGCCGGCTCACCCGAGGCCCGCGACCTGTTCCGGGCCTGGGGCCGGTAACCGCACGCGAGGTCCGAAAGCCGCCAGCAATGGCCTGTGGTGGCGGGCGAGCATGGAGTCCTCAGCGATGCGGGAGGCTCTCGATGCATGTTGTGCCTGGTCTCAAGGTTCTCTACTTCGGCACGCCGGTGGTGCTGATCAGCACGCTCAACCCCGACGGGTCGGCGAATCTGGCTCCCATGTCGTCGGCGTGGTGGCTGGGGCAGACGGCGATGCTCGGCATGGGGGATCGGAGTCAGACGGCGGCCAATCTGGCTCGGGAGCGGGAGTGTGTGCTCAGCCTGCCCTCGTCCGCGATGGTGCCGGCGGTGGATCGGATCGCGATGACGACGGGCCGGCAGGACGTGCCCGAGGGGAAGCGGGCGCAGGGCTACCGCTACGTGGCCGACAAGTTCGGGCTGGCGGGGTTGAGCCCGCAGGCGTCCGAGCTGGTGGCGCCGCCGCGGGTGGCCGAGTGCCCGGTTCATCTCGAGTGCCGGGTGACCGGGATGCATCCGCTGACCGAGCCGGGGCTGCGGGCCACCGGGTATCAGGTCGAGGTGCTCCGGGCGCACGTCGACGAGGATCTGATCGTTCCCGGGACGGCGCACGTCGACGCGATGCGGTGGGATCCGCTGATCATGAAGTTCACCGAGTTCTTCGGTGGTGGCGTCAACGTGCATCCGTCCCGGCTGGCGCGTGGCTGGCGGATGCCGGCGCTACGCGGGTGACCACAGGGGATCGGCGGGTCTCGTCACAGCAGCTTGCGGAGCTTGAGCAGGTCGAACGGGTTGGCCTTGATCTGGATCTGGCGGGAGGCGATCGCGCGGGTCACGTCGAGGCGGCCGTTCAGCAGGGCCAGCAGGTCGTCGCTCGCGGCGGTGAGGGCGATCTTGGCCTTGGGGTCGTCGCCGTCGGCGATGTCGATCAGGCGGCCGCCGGTGAGGCGGCCGTGGAAGGCCGTCCCGAGGTCGGGGACGCGGCACGCGAGCGTGCGGTCGAAGTCGAGCTTGCCCTGGGTCTCGGCGTTGTGATCGAGCTTCGCCGCCAGGGCGTGCAAAGCGTCTCGGCACTCGTCCACGGTGGCCATCTGGAACCCTTCCTCGCGACACCCGGTCCGCGAACCGGACCGTACCTCACGAAGTCTCCCCGACCTCCCGGTAGCGTTGCACCCGACGAGCCGCGAGAGGAGCGGAAAAATGCCGGACGCATGGCGGGCGTATCTGGACCTTGCCCTCGGGTTGACCGAGGCGCCCCGCAAACGCGCCGAAAAGGTGGCGGGCCGACTGGTCAGCAAGGGCGGCGCGACAGCCGCGCAGCTGCAGGGGCTGGTCGACGATCTGCTGTCGGCCGGTGTGGCCAACCGTGAGGCGCTGACAAACATCGTGCGGTACGAGGTGGAGCGCGCCCTCGGCGTCGTCGGCCTCGCGACCGCCGAGGAGGTCACCGAGCTGAACGCGCGGGTCAAGGACCTCGAGGAGCAGCTGCGCGACGCCGAGTCCCGCGCGTCCGGCGACGGCGTGGGCGGCGGGGCGACGGGCGGCACCCGGATCGAGCAGCCCGCACCGACACCGCGCAAGGTCGCGAAGAAGGCCGCCAAGAAGGCCGCGCCGAACGCGATGCCGTCGGCGGGCACCACGCCGGCCGCGCCGCTCGCCAACACGGCCCGCGTGGGTGAGACGCCCGCGAAGAAGGCCGTCGCCAAGAAGGCTCTGGCCAAGAAGGTGGCGCCGTCGGAGACCGCGACGGCGGGGGCCACGCCGGTCGGGTCGGCGAAGCGGGCCGCGATCGCGGAGTCGACGCCGGGTTCGCCCGCCAAGAACGCGAACAACGCGGCGGAGACCACTCCGGGCAAGCCGGCGAAGAAGGCTGTCGCCAAGAAGGCTCTCGCGAAGAAGGCCGTGGCCAAGAAGGTCGCGCCGTCCGAGACCGCGACGGCCGGCGCCACGCCGGTCGGGTCGGCGAAGCGGGCCGCGATCGCGGAGCCGACGCCGGGTTCGCCCGCCAAGAACGCGGACAACGCGGCGGAGACCACTCCGGGCACACCGGCGAGGAAGGCTGTCGCCAAGAAGGCCGCGGCCGCGGAGGCCGTCCCGAGCGCGCCGCTGCGCAAGGCGGCGAAGAAGGCCGTCGCCAAGAAGACGGCCGCGAAGAAGGCGGAGCCGCCGGTTCCGGCCGGCACGGCCGAGGCGCCCACCGCCGCGGTGCGCGACGCCGCCGCGGAGACCGTGGTGCCGCCACTGAGCGCGCCGCAGACCGCCGCCCCCACCGAGAACAAGCCCGCCGGGGAGGCCTGAGCCGATGACGTTCCCCTTCAAGCCGGGCCCACCGCCGGGCGGCTTCCGCCCGGGGCCGCCGCCCGCCCACCGGCCGGCGCCGGTGCCGCACGAGCAGCCGGTGGAGGCGTTCGCCGAGGCGAGCGGCCAGATCGTGCAGGAGACGGGACATCCGGCCGTCGACGCGGTGCTGAAGGCGCTGGAGAACGCGTCCCGGCTCGCGCCGGCCGAGCAGATCGCCGAGTACGAGGCGGCGCACCAGGTCTTCCAGGAGACGCTGGCGAGCATCGACCGGTGAGCGCGGCCGTGTCCCGTACGGATGAGGGAATCTGATGGCCCGGAGAGCTCGACTCGACGCCGAGCTGGTGCGGCGCAAGCTGGCCCGCTCGCGGGAGCAGGCCGCCGCGCTGGTGGAGGCGGGCCGGGTGCAGGTGCGGGGGACCGTCGCGCGCAAGGTGGCCGCGATGGTCGACCCCGCCGATCCGGTGCTGGTCACCGGGGAGGACCCCGCCACCGAGTACGTGTCGCGCGGCGGCCACAAGCTGGCCGGCGCGCTCGACGCGTTCGGCAGGGACGGTCTGACCGTGACCGGGCGGCGCTGCCTCGACGCCGGCGCGTCCACCGGCGGCTTCACCGACGTGCTGCTGCGCGCGGGCGCGGCGCGGGTCGTGGCCGTGGACGTCGGCTACGGGCAGCTCGCCTGGCCGATCCGCAACGACGAGCGGGTGGACGTCTTCGAGCGCACCAACGTGCGCACCCTCACGCCCGACGTCATCGGCGGGCCGGTGGATCTCACCGTGGCCGACCTGTCGTTCATCTCGTTGCGGCTCGTGCTGCCCGCCCTGACCGCGTGCACGCGGGCGGACGGCGATCTCGCGCTGATGGTCAAGCCGCAGTTCGAGGTCGGCAAGGAGCGGGTGGGCGCGGGCGGTGTCGTCCGGGACTGGCAGCTGCGCGCCGAGGCGGTGCTGGACGTCGCCGCGGCCGCCGCCGGGCTGGGGCTCGGCGTGCGCGGGGTGACCGCGAGCCCGCTGCCGGGGCCGAGCGGCAACGTCGAGTTCTTCGTGTGGTTCCGGCGGGACGCGCCGCCCGCCGATCGTGCGGAGATCGAACGAGTGGTCGCCGCCGGGCCCATGATCGGAGTAGCTTCGCACGCGCCGGAGCAGCCGTCGGAGCCCGCGCCGGCCGCCCCCTTGGAGGACACATGACGCGCTCGGCCCTGCTGGTCACGCACACCGGCCGGCGGCAGAGCACCCAGCACGCGCGGTCCGTGGCGCTGGACCTGGTCGCGGCGGGATTCGAGGTCCGGGTGATCGCCGAGGAGGTGGCCGATCTCGATCTGCCGCCCGGGGTGACGCCGGTGAGCGGGCCCGCGGCGGCCGAGGGCGTCGAGATCGTGCTGGCGCTCGGCGGTGACGGCACGTTTCTGCGCGCGGCCGAGCTGGCCCGCCCGGTGAAGGCGCCGCTGCTCGGCATCAACCTCGGCAAGGTCGGCTTCCTGGCCGAGGCCGAGATCGAGCACATCGACCAGGCGGTCAAGGACGTCGTCGACGGCACGTACAAGGTGGACGAGCGGCTCACGCTGGACGTGCGGGCCGAGTACGACGGCCGGCTGATCGCCGAGTCGTGGGCGCTGAACGAGGTGAGCGTCGAGAAGGGGCAGCGGGCGCAGATGCTCGAGCTCCTCGTCGACGTGGACGGCCGGCCGCTCGCCCGGTACGGATGCGACGGTGTGGTGTGCGCCACTCCGACGGGCTCGACGGCGTACGCGTTCTCCGGCGGCGGCCCGGTGGTGTGGCCCGAGGTCGAGGCCCTGCTGCTCGTGCCGATCAGCGCGCACGCCCTGTTCAGCAAGCCGCTGGTCACCGCGCCGACGTCGTCGTTCGCCCTGACCGTCGACCCGTACACGTCGTTCGCCGTGCTCTGCTGCGACGGGCGCCGCACGTGGGACCTGCCGCCGGGCGCGAAGGTCACCGTCGAGCGCGGTCAGCTCCCCGTACGGCTGGTCAGGCTCGCACCCAGGCCATTCACCGACGTTCTCGTCGCCAAGTTCGCCCTTCCCGTGGAGGGCTGGCGCGGCAATCGCCGGTAACCGCAGTGGGCGATTGTCGGTGGGGACCGATACTGTCTGCCGTGTGCTGGAGGAACTGCGCATCACGGGGCTCGGTGTCATCGATGACACGACCCTGCGGCTGACGGCGGGCATGAACGTCATCACCGGCGAGACCGGTGCCGGCAAGACGATGGTGGTGACCGGCCTGGGCCTGCTCTTCGGCGGCCGGGCCGACGCGGGCCGGGTGCGCGCCGACCCGGGCCGGGCGGTCGTCGAGGGCCGCCTGCGGCTCGCCGGCAAGCTCGCCGACGAGGTGCGCGAGCGCATCACCGAGGCCGGCGCCGAGGTCGACGACGACGGCTCGGTGCTGCTCAGCCGCACGGTGACGATCGAGGGCCGGTCCCGCGCCCACGTCGGCGGCCGCAGCATGCCGGTGTCCATGCTGACCGACATCGGTGAGCGGGTGCTGGCCGTGCACGGCCAGTCCGACCAGCTGCGCCTGCTGCGCCCGGCCGAGCAGCGCGCCGCGCTCGACCGGTTCGCCGGCGCCGAGCACGAGAAGCTTCTGGAGACCTACCGTGAGGCGTACGGCCGCTGGCGTGCCGTCGTCGACGACCTGGCCGACCGGCGGCGCAACGCGCGCGACCGCGCCCAGGAGGCCGACCTGCTCAAGCTCGGCCTCGACGAGATCAGCCGGGTCGACCCGCAGCCGGGCGAGGACGAGGAGCTGCGCGCCGAGGTGCAGCGTCTCGAGCACGCCGAGGGCCTGCGGGTGGCCGCGACGATCGCCGCGCAGGCGCTGGCCGGCGGCGTCGAGGTGAGCGACGAGACGCCCGACGCGACCCAGCTGCTGGGCACCGCGCGGCGCACGCTGGAGGCGCAGGCCCAGGTCGACACGTCGCTGGGCGAGCTGGCCGGGCGCATCGAGGAGGCCGCCACCCTGGTGGGCGACGTGGCGTCCGAGCTGTCGGCCTACCTGGGCACGCTCGACGCCGACCCGGCCCGGCTGGAGCAGATCTACGAGCGGCGGGCCGCCCTGCGCAGCCTCACCCGCAAATACGCCGACGACGTCGAGGGCGTCATCGCCTGGGCCGAGAACGCGCGCACCCGGCTGTCGCAGCTCGACTCCTCCGACGAGCTGCTGGAGGAGCTCGACAAGGAGCGCCAGCGGCTCGCCACCCAGGTCGGCGAGCTGGCCGGGCGGCTGACCGCGGCCCGCTCCGAGGCGGCCGGCCGCTTCTCCGAGGCGGTCAGCGTCGAGCTGGCCGGCCTCGCCATGCCGCACGCGCGGGTCGAGGTCGCCGTGGTGCCGCGCACCGCCGGCAAGGAGGAGCCCAGCGTCGGCGACCTCGCCGTCGGGCCGGACGGCGCCGACGAGGTCGAGCTGCGGCTGCTGGCCCATCCCGGGGCCCCGTCGCTGCCATTGCAGAAGGGCGCGTCCGGCGGTGAGCTCTCCCGGGTGATGCTGGCGATCGAGGTGGTCTTCGCGGGCGCCGGCGGCCCCGAGACGCTGGTCTTCGACGAGGTCGACGCGGGCGTGGGCGGTCAGGCGGCGGTCGAGATCGGCCGGCGGCTGGCGCGTCTGGCCCGCACCCACCAGGTGCTGGTCGTCACCCACCTGCCTCAGGTGGCGGCGTTCGCCGACCGTCACCTGGTGGTCGCCAAGGACACCGGCGGGGCCATCACGACCAGCGGCGTGCGGGTGGTCGAGGAGACCGAGCGGGCGCGCGAGCTGTCCCGCATGCTGGCCGGTCTGCCCGATTCCGACCTCGGCATCGCGCATGCCGAGGAGTTGCTGGCGGTGGCCGGTCGCGAGAAGGTCGGCCGGTAGGAACGAGCGGGGCGTTATGCCCCTTTTGTGGGTGAGATCGCGCATGTCGCGTGCCAGGCGCGTGATCCGGCATGTCAGGATGGCCGTGATGCGACTTCCCACCTTGCGCCGAACCCGGAGCACCGATCCCGAGGCGATCACCGGCACCGCCCGGCTCGACCGGCGCACCAAGCGCCTGACCGGGCGGCTGCGCCCGGGCGAGATCGCCGTGATCGACCACGTCGACATCGACCGGGTGGCGGCCGACGCGCTCGTCGCCGTCGGCGTCAAGGTGGTGCTCAACGCGAAGCCGTCGATCTCGGGCCGCTACCCGAACCTCGGCCCCGAGGTGCTGATCAAGAACGGCGTGCTGCTCATCGACGACCTCGGCGAGGAGGTCTTCGAGCGGCTGCACGAGGGCGACCAGATCGTCATCGACGGTGACACCGTGCTGCTCGACGGCGAGGCCGTGGCCACCGGCGTGCGGCAGGACACCGAGACGGTCGCGCGCTCGATGGCCGACGCCCGCGAGGGCCTGTCCGTGCAGCTCGAGGCGTTCGCCGCCAACACCATGGACTACCTCAAGCAGGAGCGCGACCTGCTGCTCGACGGCGTCGGCGTGCCGGACGTGCGCACCCGCATCGCCGGGCGGCACGTGCTGATCGTCGTGCGCGGCTACGACTACAAGGACGACCTCGACGTCCTGCGCCCGTACATCCACGAGTACAAGCCGGTGCTCATCGGGGTGGACGGCGGCGCGGACGCGCTGGTCGAGTCGGGCTACACCCCCGACATGATCATCGGGGACATGGACTCGGTCACCGACGACGTGCTGCGCTGCGGCGCCGAGGTGGTCGTCCACGCGTACCCCGACGGGCGCGCCCCGGGCCTCGAGCGGGTGCACAAGCTCGACGTGCCCGCGCTGACCTTCCCGGCCGCGGCCACCAGCGAAGACCTGGCGATGCTGCTCGCCGACGAGAAGGGCGCGACGCTGATCGTCGCCGTCGGCACCCACGCCAACCTGGTCGAGTTCCTCGACAAGGGCCGCGGCGGCATGGCCTCGACGTTCCTCACCCGGCTCAAGGTCGGCGGCAAGCTCGTCGACGCCAAGGGCGTGAGCCGCCTCTACCGGCAGGGCATCTCCGGCTCGGCGCTGCTGCTCCTGGTGCTCTCGGCCCTGGCGGCCATGGCGTCGGCGGTCGCCGTGTCGACGATCGGCAAGGCGTACCTCACCGTGGTTTCCGAGTGGTGGGACAATCTGGTTTTCCAGCTCGGTCACCTCTTCTAGCCGATCTCCGGGGTCTTCGTCGTGATCAACTTTCGGTACCACGTGGTGTCGCTCACCGCGGTCTTCCTGGCCCTGGCCATCGGCCTGGTCGTGGGCACCGCCGCGCTCAACGGCCCGGTCGCCGAAAACCTCAAGAGCCAGATCACCGCGCTCAACAAGGACAACAGCAACAAGCGCGACCAGATCAACCAGTACCGCGAAGAGATCAACCGCAGCCAGGAGTTCGCCACCGAGATCGCGCCGGCGCTGCTCAACGGCAAGCTCACCGGCCGCAAGCTCGCCATCGTGGTGCTGCCGGGCACGGGTACGGGCGACAACGCGGACGCCATCGCGCAGATGCTCACCATCGCCGGCGCCACGATCACCGCGCGGGTGAACGTTCAGGACAAGTTCTTCGATCCCGCGGTCGAGGTGGAGCTGCTCGACCTGGCGAGCCAGTCGTCGCAGCCGACCATCTCGACCGAGGTCCTGCCGCTCAACAGCGACGGCGTCGAGACGGCCAGCGCGCAGCTCGCGCTCACGCTGCTGCAGCGCACCGGCGGCACGCAGCCGGCGGCCGGCGACGTGACGGCCGTGCTCACCGCGTACTCCGACCAGGGCTACATCAAGGTCGACGACAAGGCCGTGGGCGGCGCCGAGGGCGTCGTGATGGTCTCCGGCGAGCCGCCCGTCGACAAGGACGCGGCCAAGCGCAGCCAGTCGGCGCTGACCATGGCCGACCAGTTCAGCGGCGACGACCGCCCGCTGGTCGTGGCCGGGGCCGGCGTGGGCGACGGCAACCTCATCTCCGAGGTGCGCGGCGACCCGACGCTGGTCAAGCAGATCTCCACGGTGGACAACGCGAGCACCACCGACGGGCAGGTCGCGACCGGCCTCGCCACGGTCGAGCGGGTGGTGCAGGGCAAGGTCGGCCAGTACGGTCTCGCCGCCGGCGCCTCGTCGCTGGTGCCGAAGGCGGCGTCGTAGCGGCCGGTCACTAAACTCCCCAGCCATGGCCACTGGAGTCCTCAGGTCGTTCAGCGCCGGCGCGGCCGTCGCTCGCGCCGCCCTCGCCTGGATCCGCCGCGACCCCAAGGCGCCCGCCCTGGAGCGCACGAACTTCCACGGGCGCACGGTCACGCTGGCCGGCGGCCCGGCCCTGGCGCTCGGCGCGACCACCGCCGCCGCGCTCGGCGCCCGCGACGGCCGGTCCGCCGCGGCCGCGCTGACGGCGGGTGCCGTGGCGGGCGGCGTGGGCTTCTACGACGACGTCGTCGGCAACCGCCCCGAGCAAAAGGTGTTCAAGGGCTTCGCCGGCCACCTCGGCGCGCTGCGCGAGGGCATGGTCACCAGCGGCCTCGTGAAGATCGCCGGGGTGGGCGCGGGCGCCCTGGTGGCGAGCGCGCTGATCGGCAGCGAGCGCCGCGGCCGCCTCGGCCGCACGGCCGACGTGCTGCTCGGCGCCGGGGTCATCGCCGGCACCGCCAACCTGGTCAACCTGCTCGACCTGCGCCCGGGCCGGGCGATCAAGGCGGCTGCGGTCATCGGCGCGCCGCTCGCGCTCGGCAAGGGCGGCGGCATCGCGGCGGGCACGCTCGGCGCGGCCTCCGGCGTGGTCGCCGAGGACCTCGGCGAAGAGATCATGCTCGGCGACGCCGGGGCCAACGCGCTGGGCGCGCTGCTCGGCGTGGCCCTCATCTCGCGCACCGGCCCGGCGGGCCGCGCGGCCGCGCTCACGGTCCTCGCGTCGCTCACCGCGGCCAGCGAAAAGGTCAGCTTCACGCAGGTCATCCAGGACACGCCGTGGCTGCGCTACCTCGACGAGCTGGGCCGCCGCCCCGCGCAACCGTGACGGTCCGGCCGGCGGCGAGGATCGCCGGGGCCGCCGCGCTGATCACCGTCCTCACGGTGGTGGCGCGGATCGCCGGGTTCGGGCGCACCTTCGTCTTCCTGCACACGGTCGGGCACGGCCCGCTCGGCGACATCTACAACGCCGCCAACACGATCCCGAACATCGTCTTCGAGCTGGTCGCGGGCGGCGCGCTGGCGAGCCTGGTGGTGCCGCTGCTCGCCGGGCACGTGGCGGCCGGCGACCGGCGGCGCGTCGACGAGGTGGCCTCCGCGCTGCTGACCTGGGTGCTCGTGCTGCTGGTGCCGCTGGCGGTGCTGGTCGCGCTGCTCGCGGGGCCGATCGCGGCGCTCTTGCCGGACGTGCCGCCGCAGCACCAGGAGACGGCGGCGAGCATGCTGCGGGTCTTCGCACCCCAGCTGCCGCTGTACGGCATCGGGATCGTGCTCACCGGCGTGCTCCAAGCTCACCACCGGTTCGCGTGGCCGGCGATCGCGCCGCTGCTGTCGAGCGTGACCGTGATGAGCGCCTACCTGACGTACGCGGTGGCCGACGGCGCCCGGACCGACTTCGCCGGGCTGACGCGCGCCGGCGAGCTGACGTTGTCGGTGGGGACCACGGCGGGCGTGGTGGTGCTGGCGCTGTGCCTGCTCATCCCGCTGCGCAAGCTGCGCCTGCGGCTGCGGCCCGCGCTGCGCTTCCCGGGCGGCGAGGGCCGGCAGGCCGTACGGCTGGGCTGGGCCGGCGCGGTCACCGTGGGCTCCCAGCAGGTCATGACCGTCGTGGTGATCGCGCTCGCGGCCGGGGGCGGGCTCACGCTCTACAACGCCGCCCAGACGGTCTTCCTGCTGCCGTGGGCGGTGCTCGCGGTGCCCGTGGCCACGGCCGTGTACCCGTCGCTGGCGGCCGCCGCCTCGACCGGGGACGACGACGGCTATCGGCGCTCGCTGTCCGGCGCGGCCCGCTCGGTGATGCTGCTGGCCGGGCTCGGGGCGGCCGCGCTGATCGCGCTCGCCGGGCCGATCGCCTATCTGACCGGCGCCGCTCCGGCATCTTCCGGAATTGTCGGATTTGCGCCGGGACTGCTGGGGTACGCGCTCTTCGCGCTGCTGTCGCGGGCGCTCTACGCGCGCGGGGCGACGGTGGCCGCGGCCTGGTCCACGGCCGCGGGCTGGTTGGTGGCCGCGGTCGCAGCGCTCGCGCTGGCCGGCCTCGGCGACTCCCGCCAGGTGCTCGGCCTCGGGCTGGCGAACACGATCGGCATGACCGTGATCGGCGTGTTGCTGATCCTCGCGGTGTGGCGGGTCGCGGGGCGTGATGCGCTCTCCGGGCTTCCCCGAGCCGCCGCTGTGGCGGTCGTGGGCGGTGGCGTGGCGGCGCTCGCCGGGTGGGGCGTGGTGTTCGGAATCGGACGGCTTTTCGGCACGACCCCGACAGTCGCCGGGAGCATCGTGCAAGGCATGCTTGGTGGGCTCGTCGTGCTCGCCGTGTTCCTCGCGGTCGCCTATCCGGCGGCCCGGCGCGACCTGGCGCCCTTCGCGGCCACGCTGACTCGGCGCTTGCGGCGCGGCCGGAAGTGAGGGCGCGGCCGGAAGTGAGGGCGCGGCCGGAAGTGAGGGCGCGGCCGGAAGTGAGGGCGCGGCCGGAAGTCAGGGCGCGGCCGGAAGTCAGGGCGCGGCCGGAAGTCAGGGCGCGGCCGGCGGCGATGGCGTGGGCCGGAGGCGAGCGCGGGATCTTCGCGGTGACGGCGCGACGAGCAGTGAGGGTGCGGCCAGGAGTGACGGCGCGGTGAGCAATGACGGCGCGGACCGTAGTGGCGGTGCGGCCAGGATTGAGGGTGCGGTGCCGGCCGGAGTGACGGCGCGGACGGAGCAGCCGGAGTGAGGGAGGGGCAGGCCGTGGGGTGGCGCGGATCGGTGGCGCTGGTGCTCGCGACGAGCACGGGCGGGGTGGGCCAGCACGTCGGGTCGCTGACCCGGGGACTGGTCGCCGCCGGGTGCGACGTGATGGTCTGCGGGCCCGCGGCGACCGACGAGCTGTTCGGCTTCGCGGCCGCGGGGGCCACGTTCGTTCCGGTGGAGATCCCGGCCAACCCGGGCGCCCAGGACGCGGGCACCGTCCGCAAGCTGCGCGGCGTGCTGAGCAGCCGCCCGATCGACGTGGTGCACGCGCACGGGCTGCGCGCCGGCTTCGTGGCCGCCGTGGCGCGCACCGGAAAGCCTCTGATCGTCACCCTGCACAACACGGTCATGGCGCGCAGGGGGCTGCGCGGGCAGGCCGCCGCCCTGGTCGAGCGGGTCGTCGCCCGCAGCGCCACGCTCACCCTCGGCGCCTCCGAGGACCTGGTCGAACGGGCCGTCGCGCTCGGCGCCCGCAACGCCCGGCTCGGCGCCGTCGCCGCGCCCACGCTCTCGCCGCCGCGCCGCACCCGGGCCGCGGTGCGCGCCGAGTTCCGGCTGCGGCCCGAGACGCCGCTGATCGTCTCGGTCGGCCGGCTCCACCCGCAGAAGCGCTACGACCTGCTCGTCGAGGCGGCCGCCCGCTGGAAGGGCCTCGACCCGGCGCCCGTGGTCGTGGTCGCCGGCTCCGGCCCCAGCTACATGTCGCTGGCCCAGCTCGCGTCCCAGCTGCACGCCCCGTTCCACCTGCTCGGCCGCCGCTCCGACGTGCCCGACCTGCTGCTCGGCGCCGACCTCGCGGTGGTCACCAGCGACTGGGAGGCGCGGCAGCTGTTCGCCCAGGAGGCCCTCGAGGCCGGCGTCCCGCTGATCACCACGGCGGTCGGCGGGCTGCCCGGCCTGGTCGGCGACGCGGCCGTGCTGATTCCGCCGGGCGACGTCGACGCGCTCGACACCGCCGTTCGCGAGATGCTGGCCGACCCCGCCAAGCGGGCCGACTACGCGGCCCGCGGCCCGCGCCGGGCGTCCACCTGGCCGGGGGAGAGCGACACCGTGGCCGACGTGCTCGCCGCGTACGCCGAAGTGACGGACCGCGGGTGAAGGCTTTCGACCGCCTCCGCCGCGTCGCGCCGCCCCGGCGCCCCGGTAGCCGCGCCTGGGTCCCGTACCTGCTGGTGGCCCTCATCGCGGTGGCGAGCCTCGCCGGGCTGGCGATCCGGCCCGGCACCACCGCGACGCCCGGCAGCGCCGACTACGTCATCGTCGCCGGTGCCGCCGGCCTGCGCTGGGACGACCTCGACCCGCAGCGCACCCCGGCGCTCTGGCAGGAGGCCACCAAGGGCTCCGTCGGCTGGCTGTCGGTGCGCTCGGCGATGAAGGTGACCTGCCCCTCCGACGGCTGGCTGACACTCGGCGCCGGCAACTACGCGGCGTGGCCCCGGGCCGGCGCCGGCAGCCAGTGCGCGCCCGCCGAGCCCGCGCTCACCCAGCCCGACAACATCGGCGCCAACGTCACCGACCAGCGCTCGGTCGTGCAGAGCAACCAGGACCGCTTCTCGTACGGGGCGACGCCCGGCGCGCTGGCCGAGTCGGTGCGCTGCACGGTCGCCGTCGGCCCGGGCGCGGCGATCGCGGCGGCCCGCCCCTTCGGCCGCGTCGACAAATACCAGCCCACGCTGCCCGCCGACCCGGCCAAGCTGCTCTCCGACTGCGTGCTCTCCTTCGTCGACCTCGGCACCGTGAGCGGCAGCGGCGCCGCCCGCGAGGCCCAGGTCGCGAAGGCCGACGCGCTGCTCGCCCGGGTGGTGGCGGCGCGCCCCGAGCGGTCGCTGCTGCTGGTCGCGGGCGTCTCCGACACCGACCGCACGTCCCGGCTGCACGTGGCGATCGCCGAGGGGGAGGGCTGGAACGGCGGCTGGCTCACCTCGGCGGGCACCGGCCGCGACGGCTACCTCCAGCTCATCGACCTCGCCCCGACGATCCTGTCGGCGCTGGGCCGCCCGGCGCCCGAGAAGCTCTTCGCCGGGCGCGCCGCCACCGTCGCCGCCGGCCGGCCCGCGGACATCACCGACGCGATGCTCGGGGCGCACAACGCCGACCTGCGCGCCAAGGCACAGAACGCGGTGGCCGGCATCTTCTTCACCGTGCTCGCCGTCGTCCAGGCGCTGCTGTTCCTCCTGCTCGTGCCCGTGATGGTGCGGGCCCGGCGGCATGCCGGTCCGCGCGGCCCGGCGCTGCCGCCCAAGCGGCTGGTCGACGTCGCCGAGCTCGCCCTGATCGCCGGCGCCCTGGCCATCCCGGCGGCGCTGCTGGCCGACGCGACGCCGTGGTGGCGTTACGGCCATCCCGCCTGGGTCTTCGGCATCGTCACGGGCGTGTTCACCGTCATCGGCACCCTGGTGATCAGGGCCTCGCCGCGCTACGGCCGCACGCTGTGGCCGATGGGCGCGGCCGCGGCGGTCGGTGCCGTCGTGGTCGGCATGGACCTGCTCACCGGCGCGCGGTTGCAGCTCAACGGGGTCGCCGGATACTCGGCGACGCAGGGCGGGCGCTACGCGGGCGTCGGCGTGGTCGGCCTCGGCGTCTTCGTGGCCGGCATGCTGGTGACGGCCGGCTGCGTGGCCCAGTGGTTCAGCAAGCCGTGGCGGCCGGTCGTGGTGGTGCTCTTCGGCGGCGTCGGCGTGGTCGTGGTCGGCAGCCCCTACCTCGGCGCCGACCCGGTCGGCGCGGTCGCGGTCACCGCCGGCGTGTGCGTGGCCGCGGCGATCAGCACGGGCGGCTGGCTGACGTTCCCGCGCTTCGCGTGGGCGGCGGTCGCTGGGCTGGCGGTCACCATCGGCTTCGCGCTGGTCGACGTCAACCGGCCGGCGGCCGAGCAGAGCAGCCTCGGCCGGCTCCTCTCCGAGCTGGCCAACGGCACCGGCGGGCCGGCGATGCAGCGGGCCGCCGCCGCGAACGGTCAGACGTTGCTCAACAGCCCGCTGACGGTCCTCGCCCTGGCCGGGGTGCTGATGCTGGCGTTCTGCCAGTTCTCGCCGTGGGGCGGGCTGAAACGCGTGTTCGGGCTCCACCCGGCGCTGCGCGCGGCCGGCGCGGGCGTGACCGTGGCGACACTCGCGGCGGGAGTGCTCAGCGGCTCGGCGCTCACGGTCGCCGGCGCCGCGGCCGCCGCCGTCGTGCCCACGGCGGTGCTGACGGCACTGCGCGTGTTGCTGCACGCGGCGGACCGTACGCGACCGGAGGGCGAAACGGACGGACCGGGCGGTCCGCTTCTGCGCGAAGATCGCGCGATGTCCGGTTGACACGCGTCACGAGCAGCCCGAACGTGCGTCGTCGTTCTCAGGTGTTACGGTGGACTCCCGTGGATGGGGCAGAAGTTGGCCCCGGTCTGCACGTCGGTTAAACAACAGGCGACCACGGGAGCAAGGCCTTGGCCTCTACAGTGCGCGAAACGCGGCACATCTTCGTCACCGGGGGCGTCGCCTCCTCGCTGGGCAAGGGCCTCACCGCCTCCAGCCTCGGCAACCTTCTGACCGCGCGCGGACTGCGGGTCGTCATGCAGAAGCTCGACCCCTACCTCAACGTCGACCCTGGGACGATGAACCCGTTCCAGCACGGCGAGGTCTTCGTGACCGAGGACGGGGCCGAGACCGACCTGGACGTCGGCCACTACGAGCGGTTCCTCGACCGGTCGCTGTCCGGCAAGGCGAACGTCACGACCGGCCAGGTCTACTCGGCGGTCATCGCCCGGGAGCGGCGCGGCGAATACCTGGGCGACACCGTCCAGGTGATCCCGCACATCACCAACGAGATCAAGTCGCGGATCTTCGCGATGGCCGACCCGGACGAGAGCGGCCGCGTGCCCGACGTCGTCATCACCGAGGTCGGCGGCACGGTCGGCGACATGGAGTCGCTGCCGTTCCTCGAGGCGATCCGCCAGGTGCGCCACGAGGTCGGCCGGGACCACGTCTTCTACCTGCACGTCTCGCTGGTGCCCTACCTGGCGCCGTCGGGCGAGCTCAAGACCAAGCCGACCCAGCACTCGGTGGCGGCGCTGCGCAACATCGGCATCCAGCCCGACGCGCTGATCTGCCGCAGCGACCGGGAGATCCCCGAGAAGCTCAAGCACAAGCTGGCGCTCTACTGCGACGTCGACCGCGAGGCCGTCATCGCCTGCCCGGACGCGCCCAGCATCTACGACATCCCCAAGGTGCTGCACGACGAGGGCCTCGACGCGTACGTCGTACGCCGCCTGGGCCTGTCGTTCCGCGACGTGAACTGGTCGAGCTGGAACGACCTGCTCGAGCGCGTGCACCACCCGAAGCGCACGATCACCATCGCGCTGGTCGGCAAGTACGTCGACCTGCCCGACGCGTACCTCTCGGTGAGCGAGGCGATCCGCGCCGCCGGCTTCGGCAACAACGTCAAGGTGCAGCTGCGCTGGGTGCCCAGCGACGACTGCGAGACCACGGCGGGCGCGGCGGCGGCCCTCAAGGGCGTCGACGGCATCGTGATCCCCGGTGGGTTCGGCGTCCGCGGCATCGAGGGCAAGGTCAACACTTCCCGGTACGCCCGGGAGAACATGATCCCGATCCTCGGCCTCTGCCTGGGCCTGCAGTGCATGACGATCGACGCGGCGCGCCACATGGCCGGGCTGGCCGGGGCCAACTCGCTGGAGTTCGACGAGCGCGCCCCGTACCCGGTGATCTCGACCATGGCCGACCAGGAGGACATCGTCGCCGGCAAGGGCGACCTCGGCGGCACGATGCGGCTCGGCGCCTACCCGGCCACGCTGCGCGAGGGATCGATCGTCGCCGAGGTGTACGGCTCGACCGACATCTCCGAGCGGCACCGCCACCGGTACGAGGTCAACAACGACTACCGGGCCAAGCTGTCGGCGGCCGGGCTGGTCTTCTCGGGCACCTCGCCGGACGGGCGGCTCGTCGAGTTCATCGAGCTCGACCGCGAGACCCACCCGTACTTCGTGGCGACCCAGGCGCACCCCGAGCTGAAGAGCCGCCCGACCCGGCCGCACCCGCTCTTCGACGGCCTGGTCAAGGCGGCCATCGAGTACGCGTCGGCGGACGAGCTGCCGGTGGACGCGTCGTGACGTCGTTCGTGCATCAGACGGTCTCCAGCACCTCCCGCTACCGGGGCCCGATCTTCGAGGTCTTCAGCGACGAGGTGACCATGTCGGGCGGCGGCACGGCCAAGCGCGACGTGGTGCGCAACAAGGGCGCCGTCGGCGTCGTGGCCCTGGACGAGGTCGACCGGGTGGTGCTGATCAAGCAGTACCGGCACGCGGTCGGCCGGCGGCTCTGGGAGCTGCCGGCCGGCCTGCGCGACGTCGACGGCGAGGACCTCGCCGCCACGGCCGCCCGCGAGCTGGCCGAGGAGGCGGACGTCAACGCCGGCCGCTGGGACCTGCTGATCGACATGTTCAACTCGCCGGGCTTCAGCGACGAGACGATCCGCATCTTCCTGGCCCGCGACCTCACCGAGGTGCCGGACGCCGAGCGCTACTCGCGCACCGACGAGGAAGCCGACCTGGAGGTCACCCGGGTCGACCTCGACGAGGCGATCGCCATGATCTTCCGCGGGGAGATCACGAACGCGGCGGCCGTGGGCGGCCTGCTCGCGGCGGCCCGCGCCCGCGACGAGGGCTGGGCGACCCTGCGACCCGTCACCTGAGTATTCGCTGTCACACGGCCCGGCGGTTCTCCCGCCGGGCCGTCGTTGTTAGCGTCCGATCATGACAGGGCTTCACGCGGACGAGCGCTGGCGCGCGCACTGGGTGCCGGTCGACCGGCGCCTGCTCGGAATGGACAGGCGCACGCTGCTGCCGGCGGCCGTGGTCGTGCTGCTCTTCGTGATCGCGGTGTGGGTCGTGCCGGCGATCGACGACCGGGTGGCGGTGGACGACCCGATCCGGGCCGGCGACGTGATCCAGGTGGGCACGGACGTGCAGTTCGTACCGGTGGCCGGGGCGAACCTGCTCGCCGGGTTGCGGCAGGGCCAGCCGGGCCCGGCGGGGATCTATCCGGGGACGGCGGCCGTCTCGTACGGCGGGGTCACGTTCGAGGTCATCGCCGACACCTACCGCGGCACGCCGGCCGAGCTGCTGGCGCAGATCAAGAAGACGAACGAGGGGCTGCGCGTGCCCGACGACGCGGGCTTCCACGTGACCGGCGACCCGGTGACGATCACCAACGGGAGCGGCGACCACGGCGTCGCGGCCGACTTCGAGGGCACCAACGGCACCGGGCTGGTCGCGGCGTTCGTCTTCGGCGAGACCGGCGTCGAGGTCGAGATCGTCGGCCCGCAGCAGGTGCCCGAGGGCGTCACCCGGCAGGTCGTCACCATGCTCCAGTCCGTCGAGCCGATCGGGAGCGGATCATGACGATCGCCACGCGGGAGGCCGCGATCGCGCGCACGGGCTGGGGCAACCCGTTCACCCTGTGGCAGCCGCGCAACGCCTGCTTCTGGGTGTACGTGCTCGGCGTCGGCTACGGCGCCTGGGTCCTGTTCGGCACGATCAACGAGGGCATCCGCCTGTACGCGCCGGCGCTGACCGCCAGCGCGCTCATCTTCGCGATCTACGCGGTGCTGTTCTGGTGGTTCACCGAGCGCATCGACCGCTACTCCAAGCAGCCGCTGGCGCTGGTGGTGGCGGCGTTCGTCTGGGGCGGCTTCGCGGCCACGTGGGCCATCGCGCTCTCCGGCAACAGCGCGCTGATCGACCTGTACGGCAAGTGGTTCGGCGAGGGCTTCCAGCAGGCGTTCGGCGCGGGGCTGACGGCGCCGCTGTTCGAGGAGCTCGGCAAGGCGTCCGGCGTCCTGCTGCTGATGTTCATCGCCCCGCAGGTGGTGCGCACGGCGTACGACGGCTTCATCCTGGGCGCGTTCGTGGGGCTCGGCTTCGAGATCCTCGAGGACATCTCGTACGGCCTGAACTCGGCCTCCGACGAGTTCGGCTCCGACCAGCTCGGCACCAGCCTGCACACGGTGGGCCTGCGGCTGCTGACCGGGTTCTCGTCCCACATCCTCTACTCCGCGATCGCGGGCGCCGGCATCGTCTACCTGGTCGGCACGGTGGCCCAGCGCCGGCGGCCGGGTCTCGGCCTCGGGCTGGTCCTGACGGCGATGCTGCTGCACGGCCTCTGGGACGCGAACGTCGGCCTGGCGAACGGCAACGGCAGCGTCATCCTGCTGCTGATCATCGTGGAGATCGCGCTCGCCTTCGCCGCCGTGATCGCGGTCTTCCACCTGACGGTCCGCCCGGAACGAGAGGCGATGCGAGCGGTGATGGCGCCGGAAGCGGAGAACGGCGTGATCACGCAGGAGGAGCTGGACGCGCTGTCGGGCGGCTGGCGCCAGAGGCGGCGCTACCGGGCGGCGGGACAGGGGCGGGCGGCGAAGAGGGCCCGGCACCATCGGCTCGAGGCGGCGCACGATCTGGCGGATCAGCTGGCGGCGTCCGGCGGGGTGGAGAGTGGGCGGGTGGCTTTCGCGCGCTCTGAGCTGGAACGCCTGCGGACGTCTTAGCCCGCGGGTTCTGCGCTGATCCGGTGCTGCCGCTTGTCCACAGCTCGCGCGGTTGTCCAGTCGTTGTCCAGTCGTTGTCCACGTCGTTGTCCACAGGGGAACGGCGTTGATCTGGACTTTGTGGCAGGCTGTCGCTAAGAGGCCGGGGGCCCCCTGGGAGGGCGGGGTCCGGCTGACTTGTGACCGGTGCGGGCGCCGCTTGGCGCCCGCACCGTCGGTTCGGCGGTTACTTCTTGGCGGCCGGGGCCGCGGTTTCCTCGGCGCCCGTGCCCGCCTCCTCGCCGGCACCGGCTTCCTCGCCCGCGCCCGCCTCCTCGCCGGCACCGGCCTCTTCGCCGGCGCCCGCCTCTTCGCCGGCGCCCGCGTCCTCGCCGGCGCCCGCGTCGTCGCCCGCGCCGGCGCCGGCCGCTACGGCCTTGGCGTCGGCCAGGGCGAGGCAAGCCTGCAGCAGGCTCTGCTGGGCCGAGGCCACAGCGGCGGCGGCAGCGGCACCCGCGTCACCGGCCGCGCCCTCCTCGCCGGCGGCACCCTCTTCGCCCGCGGCGCCTTCCTCACCCGCGGCGCCTTCCTGACCCGCGGCACCTTCCTCGCCGGCGGCACCTTCCTCGCCGGCTGCGCCCTGCTCGGCCGCGCCGTTCCCGGCCGCGCCCTTCTCCGCGGCGCCCTTCTCCGCGGCGGCCTTCTTCGCGGCGGCGGCCTTCAACGCCTTGGCCCACTTCTTCGCCGCCGCCTTGTTCTCGGCCTTGGCCGCCGCCGAACCCGGGGCGGCTTCCTCGGCGCCCGCGTCCTCGCCGCCCTCGGCGGCTGCCGCGTCGGCGGCGAAAGCGTCGCATGCCGCCTCCAGCGCGGCGGCCGCGTCGACGGCGGCCTCGCCGGGCGGCTGCTCCTCGACCGGTGCCAGTTCCTCGCCGTCGCAGACGACCGCGCCGGCGTTGATCTGCACGTCCGCGCACGGGGAGACGTCGAACTGCTGGCCGTCGACCGTGACGACGTCGACCGCCTTCGTCTCGGCTCCGGTGTCGGCGTTCGCGAGCTGCACGCCCGCCGCGCCCAGCGCCACCACGACCCCCGCGACGACCACCGCGCCTATCGTCTTGCGACGACCACCCTGGTTCCCTTGACTCCGAAAACGCCGGTATGCGCGCGACCTCATGATCACTCCTCGTCGTTGGACGTCGATGTCACCTGGTTGCGGGCCAGTACGGGCACCGACGCCCGGACGGTTCAACGCGGCATCCGCAAAGGGTTCGCCCAGCGCGTTGTTTTCGCAGGTCAGCGAAGCGTAAAAAATTTCTCCCGCAGCAACGGCAGGACGATGCCGGGCCGCATCCCGGCCATGTGATCGACATCGGGAATCAGCACCACGTCCCAGCCGAGCGCCTTCAGCGAAGCGCTGTTCGCCGCGAGCCGGTCGGCTATCGGCACCCGGATGTCGCCCCATTTCGGGCCGTACTGAATGTTGTCGTCGGCGCCCGCGAATGCCGTTCGGGGAATGTGCAGCTTTTCCAGTGCCGCGCGTTCGTCGAACGACATGAGCGATTCGTACAGCGTCACGTATTGCGCGGTTTGCTCGGGCGACGCGGTCACGCCGACCGAGTCCCAGTCGCCGGGGGTGACCTCCTGCTCGGGCGGCGGGGATCCGGCCATCCGGTGCGCCGCCCGGGTGACCGCCAGCATTTCCGCATAGGGGCCGCCGAGCGGCGGATAGCCGCCCATGACCAGCGCGGTCATCCGGTCGGTGCGGATCGCCAGTTGCAGCCCGGCGAGGGCGAGCCAGGAATAGCCGTAGTACGCGAAATCGTCGCTGCCGGCGAGCGCGAGCAGGTCGGCGGCGACCGCGTCGGTCGTCAGCGTGCCGGGGGCGGGGTGGCGGGCGCGGTGTCCCTCGTAGTCGGCCGCCACCACCCGGAAGCCGGCGGACGCGAGGCCGGTGGCGAGCAGGTGCCCGGTGTCCGGCTCGGCGCCCCAGGCCCGCATCTGGGAGGCCTGCGGCTCGGGGGTGACGGCAGTGCTCATCGGCAGCAGAACGGTCGGTCCCGCGCCGAAGACCTCGACGTCCAAGGTGGTGCCGTCGTGCAGTCGCGCCATGTCGCAGCCTCCCGGAGAACAAACAATATACGATGTAAGGACTATCTCGTTATACACTGTAAGGACTATGGAGGACAACAGCGCGCACGTCCGGCGGCTGTGGCGTCATCGCGGCACGAGCCTGCCCACGCCCCGGCGCGGCCCCCGTCAGCAGCTCGACCTCGACGAGATCCTGCGGACCGGCATAGCCATCGCGGACACCGACGGGCTCGACGCGGTCTCGACGCGCGCGATCGCCGCCCGGCTCGGCCGCACGGCGATGGCGCTTTATCCGTACGTGGGGACGAAGGACCACCTCGTCGCGCTGATGCAGGACCAGGCCAGCGCGATGCCGGAGTGGGCCGACCCCGCGACCGGCCTGCGGGACGCGCTCCAGGGCTGGGCCGAGCGGCTGTTCGGCGTCTACCTCGCACACCCGTGGCTGACCGAGTTGCCCTGGTCGCGCGCCACGCAGGGCCCGCACGAGCAGGACTGGCTGGAGCGCCTGCTCACGATCCTCGACGCGTGGCACGTCGATCCGGGGCAAAGAGCCACCACCGTCACCATGCTGTACGCGACCGTGCGCGCGACGGCAGGCACCGCCGCCGGGTACCGGCGCGTGGACCCCGCCGCGTGGCTCGACCAGGCGCGGGAGACCGCCCGGCAGATCCCGGACATGCGCGAGCGCTACCCGCTGTCGACGGCCCTCACGCCGCACGCCGCCGACTGGCGCGACGCGCCCCGGGCCGCGTTGCGCGGCAGCGTCGAGCTGCTAGCCCAGGCACTCGTCCGGGAGTAGGAACCAGCGCAGCTTCTCGAACGCCGGGGGCAGCGCCAGCCGTACGCCGTCGACGGGCGCCCGGCGGCTCGTCAGGACGGCGCGCGCCTCGTCGAGGTAGCCGGCCAGCGCGTCCTCGCCGACGGTGACCGGCTGCGCGGCGGGCGTGTCGAGCCACACGTCGGACAGGCGCACCTCGGGCTCCGCGTGCCGCAGGTGGGTCCACCGGCCGGTGCGCGGGTCGAAGCGGTACTCCGGCAGCAGGTTCGCGCCGTGGCGGGCGATCAGCGCGACCGCCTCGATGAGGTAGCCGGCGGCCGTGTCGGAGATGAAGTAGTTGAGGTTGAGCCTGGTCCAGCCGGGCTTGATGCCCTCCCAGCCCTCCACGATCTCGCCGCGGAACTCGCGCGAGTGCGCTTCGTCGATGCCGAGCAGCCGGTGACCGTAGGGGCCGGCGCAGGAGCAGCCGCTGCGCGCCTGGATGCCGAACAGGTCGTTGAGCAGCGCCGCCACGTAGTTGTGGTGCAGGTAGCGGTCGCCGGCGCGCACCTGGAACGAGACGATCGACAGGCGGTCGGCGTCGAGGTCGCCCAGGATCGCGATGTTCTCCTCGGCGGTCCAGCGCTCGCGGGCCCGCTGCCACAGCTCGCGCTCGCGCTGCTCGATCAGCTCGGCGCCGACCCGGTCCTTGACGGCGAAGACCAGACCGGCGCGGATCGACTCGACGATCGCCGGGGTGCCGCCCTCCTCGCGCGCCACCGGGTCGGTCAGGTAGCGGTGGCCGCCCGGGTCCACGTACGCCACCGTGCCCCCGCCCGGAACCACGGGAACCCTGTTGGTGAGCAGGCGCTTGTCGACCACCAGCACGCCCGGCGTCTGCGGGCCGCCGGCGAACTTGTGCGGCGACAGGAAGACCGCGTCCTTGTCGGCCATCGAGATCGGCACGTACGGGCCGGCGGCCGCGTAGTCCCACACCGACAGTGCGCCGTGCTCCTTGAGGATCCGCGAGACCGCGGCGGTGTCGGTCTTGATGCCCGTCACGTTCGAGGCCGCGGAGAAACTGCCGATGCGCAGGGACCTGTCCGCGTACGCGACGAGCGCCGCCCGCAGCGCGTCGAGGTCCACGTGGCCGGTGTGGTCGGACTCGATCTCCACCACGTCCGCGATCGACTCGCGCCACGGCAATTCGTTCGAATGATGCTCGTACGGGCCCACGAAGATCACCGGGCGGTCGCGGGCCGGGATGTGGTCGCTCAGGCCGTACGTGTCGTCCAGGCGCTCCGGGATGCGGATGCCGAAGATGCCGGCGAGCTTGGCGACCGCCGCCGTGGCCCCCGACCCGCAGAAGATCACCACATGCTCGGGGCCGGCGCCGACGCTGCGGTGGATGATCCGGCGGGCCTCCTCGCGCAGCGCCCCGGTCTGCGCGCCCGTCGCGGACGCCTCGGTGTGCGTGTTCGCGTAGCGGGCCAGCACCCGGTCGCGGATGAAGTCCTCGACGAAGTCGAGCGCCTGGCCGGAGGCGGTGTAGTCCGCGTACGTGATGCGGCGCGGGCCGAAGGGGCCCTGGATCACCTGCCCGGAGCCGATCAAACCGTCCCGGATCCGCCCGAGCATGTCCATGGCCGCCTCCCCATTGAGGTAGAACAACGTAGCGAAGGCGCCCCGGTTCATCGCCCACCGGATATGACACGCCTTCGCCCCCTACCGTGCCGGACGATATATGAGACCGCTACGGTTCCCGCCGTGTCGGACATCTCCATCGCGCCGCTCGCCGGCCGCTATCGCCTGGTTCATCCGCTTGGCGAGGGTGGCATGGGCCGCGTCTGGCAGGCTCGCGACGAGCTGCTCGGGCGTGACGTGGCGGTCAAGGAGCTGGCCCCCGGCGGCCTGACCGCGGCCGAGTTGGGCGACCTGCGCGTGCGGGCGATCCGCGAGGCCCGGGCCATCGCCCGGATCGACCAGGCCAATGTGGTGCGCATCTTCGACGTCGTCCACGACGAGACGGGCACGCCCTGGCTCGTGATGGAGCTGGTCCGCTCGCGCTCGCTGCACCAGGCCCTCGCCGACGACGGCCCGCTGCCGGCGGCCGAGGCGGCCCGGATCGGCCTGGACGTGCTGGCGGCCCTGCGCGCGGCGCACCACGCCGGCATCCTGCACCGCGACGTGAAGCCGGCGAACGTCCTCCTGGCGTGGAACGGCCGCGTGGTGCTGACCGACTTCGGCCTGGCCGCGGTGGCCGGCGACTCGGCGATGACCCGCACCGGCGTGGTCCTGGGCTCCCCGTCCTACCTGGCGCCGGAGCGCGCCCTGGACGAGGAGGCCGGCGCGGCGGGCGACCTGTGGTCGCTGGGCGCGACCCTCTACGCGGCGGTGGAGGGCCGCCCGCCGTACGAGAAGTCGTCGCCGATGGCCACACTGGCCGCCCTGATGGTCGAGCCGCCCCCACCGCCGCGGAACGCGGGCGCGCTGCTGCCCGTCCTGGAACGCCTGCTGCAGCGCGACCCACGCCGGCGCGCGGACGCCGACGAGGCCGAACGGTTGCTGCGCGCGGTGCTCGCCTCCACGCCTGCGACCGGCTCCGCGTCGACCGGCCCCACGATGGCAGCCTCCCTGCTGACCGCCGCCGAGCCCGCCGTTTCCGAGCCCGCCGCGCCTGCGCCCGCCACCTCTGGGCCGGCCGCGGTTACTGCGCCTCTCACGCCCGCACCCGATTCGGGCGTTCCCCGGCGGCGGACGCGGCTCTGGTGGGCCGTCGCCGCCGCGGTGGCCGTCGTCGCGGCCGTGATCGGCGTGCGGCCGTTGCTGGCCGCCGAGCCGGCCGGCGGCACCGCCGCCCCGGTGGAGTGGCGCTCACCGGCCGCCGACGCGTCGTCGCTGCCCGCCGCCGCCCCGCCCTCGGCCGCCGTCCCGAAGCGGTCGGTCGCGGCCTCGGTCTCCCCGTCGCCACGGCGGCCCGCTCCCACCCGTACAGCCAAGCCGGCAGCGACCACCACCCCACCCGCACCGGCGGCGACCGGCGCGCCCACCACCCAGGCCGCCGCCCCGCCGCCCGCCGGCAGCCAGATCAGGAACCACGCCACCGGCACCTGCCTGGACGCCCCCGACCTCGACGGCGTCCTGCAGATGTGGCAGTGCCAGTCCGGCGACACGCAACGGTTCCTCTTCGCCTCCGACGGCACCCTGCGCGTGCGCGGCAAATGCGCCGAGACCGCCGGCACCGGCAACGGCGCCCAGCTGCGCCTGGCCACGTGTTCCGGCGCCGCCGCGCAGCAGTTCGTCCTGAACCCCGCGAACGACCTGGTCAGCAAGAAGGTCGACAAGTGCCTGGACGTGCCCGACAGCAACGCGGGCAACGCCGTGCCGGTGCAGATCTGGGACTGCGCCGGCACCCCCAACCAGAAGTGGAACTAGGGCTCGCTCAGCGCACGGCGGGTCGAACGCGGGCGGACGGACGGTCAGCGCAGGGCGTCGGCGATCGCCTCGGCGGGGGTCGCGGCCGGCCGTCCGATCAGGCGCCGCAGGTCGCCGGAGTCGGTGAACATCTCGTCGCGGCTCATGGCCAGGTCGGCACTGGCGAGAACGTTCGCCAGTTCCGCGGGAACGCCGGCGTCGAGCAGCGCCCGGGTGAACGTGTCGGCCGGGAGGTCGGTGTACCGGATGCGCCGGCCGGTGGCGACCGAGATGGCCGTGGCCAGCTCGGCCAGGGTGAAGGCGTGGTCCCCGCCCAGTTCGTACACCTCGCCGGCGTGGCCGTCGGTGGACAGCACGACCGCGGCGGCATCGGCGTAGTCGGCGCGCGTCGCGGCGCTGATCCTTCCCCGGCCGGCGGCCCCGATGAGGGCTCCGTCCTGCAGCACCCGGGGAAGCTGGGAGGTGTAGTTCTCCAGGTACCAGCCGTTGCGCAGCATCACGCTGGGCAGGCGCTCGCGCAGGTACTCCTCCGTGGCCTTGTGGGTAGGGGCGAGGCTTGCCGTGGACGTGCCCGCGTGAAGCATGCTTGTGTACGCGACCAGGGAGACGTTCGCCGCGACCGCGGCGTCGATGGCGCGCCGGTGGTTGGCGACGCGCTCGCTCGGAGTCGTGGTGGAGATCAGCAGGAGTCTCTCCGCGCCGCTGCGCACGCTCGAACGCGACGGCCTGCTGCTGCGGACGGTGTACCCCGAGGCCCCGATTCGCGTGGAGTACGAGCTGACACCGCTCGGCGAGACCCTGCGAGGTCCCCTGAAGGCGCTCACGGACTGGTCGGTGCAGCACATCAAGGAAGTTCTCGAAGCTCGTGAGGAGTACGACGAGCGCGCCGGGAAGCGATAGGGATCCGCCCCACCGGCGAAGAGCCCGCCGCGTCAGGGGGACGACCGGCGGGCGCCCGCGCGCAGGTGCTCCATCAGGGCGGACAGGCGGTCCTGGGGGAGGATGCGCCGGTTGCGGTGGCCGGCGGGGGAGCCGGCGCGCCAGATCGGGGTCTCGATGTCGGTGCCGTGGTGCGTGGAGATCCAGAGGGCCAGGGCGTCGTAGCCGGTGGCGGGGGCGAGCCAGACGCGGTCGAGGTCGGGCCAGGGGACGCGGCGGGTGCGCAGGATCGTGACGACCTTGACGCCGCCGGGGCCGGTCCAGACGCCCACCAGAACGATGCGCCAGGTCACGGTGATGAAGGCGGCGATCATCAGGGGTACGACGACCCAGGCGGCCGGCGCGGTCGTGCCGTTCACGGCGAGCGCGCAGAGCGGGAGCGGGCAGGCCAGGGTGAAGATGGTGGCGAGCACGTGGCGGGACAGGGTGCGGTCGGGTGACTCGTACGGCACCTCCCACCGGGGCATGAGCCGAGGGTAGGAGCGCCGGGCAACGCGGCTTGTGGATCAGTGTGTACGTTCGTACGCATGGATCGTCGTACCGCCCGTCGCCGCCTGGCGCTCTTCGCCCTTTTCTTCCTGCCCGGTCTGGGCATCTCGTCCTGGGTGACGCGGACGCCGGACATCCGCGATCAGCTCGGGGCGTCCACGGCGGAGATGGGGCTGGTGCTGTTCGGGCTGTCGGCGGGGTCGATGGTCGGCATCCTGTGCTCGGGCGCGCTGGTGCGGCGCTTCGGCACGCGGCCGGTCGTGACGGCCGGCATCCTCACCGCCGTGCTGAGCGCCCCGGTCGTCGGCGTGGGCGCCGCGGTGTCGCTGAGCGGCCTGGTCGCGGCGGGGCTGAGCCTGTTCGGGCTGGGCATGGGCGGCGCCGAGGTGGCCATGAACGTCGAGGGCGCCGACATCGAGCGCCTGATCGGGCGGCCGGTGCTGCCGACGATGCACGGCTTCTTCAGCTTCGGCACGGTCGTCGGCGCCACCATCGGCATGATCCTGACCGCCGTCCGGTTCTCGGCGGCGTGGCACCTGCTGATCATCGGTGTGCTCAGCGTTCCCGTGGCGCTGCTCGCCGTCCGCCACCTGCCGCCGGGTCTGGGCCGCGCCGAGAAAGCCCGCGTTGACGGCGGTGCCCCGGTCTGGCGCGACCCGCGGTTGCTGATCATCGGGGTGATCGTGCTGGCCATGGCGCTGGCCGAGGGTTCGGCCAACGACTGGCTGCCGCTGCTCATGGTGGACGGCCACGGCTTCGCCCCGGCGCTGGGATCCGGCGTCTACCTGGCCTTCTCGGCCGCGATGACGATCGGCCGCTTCACCGGCGACCGCTTCCTCGACCGTTTCGGCCGCGCCCCGGTGCTCGCCGCGAGCGCGGTCGTCGGCGGCGCCGGGGTGGCGCTGGTCGTGGCCGTGGACAACCAGATCGTGGCGGGCGCCGCGGTCGTGCTCTGGGGGCTGGGCGCGGCGCTGGGCTTCCCGGTCGCGCTCTCGGCCGCGGGCGACTCGGGCGACAACCCGGCCGCCCGGGTGTCCCTGGTCGCGACGGTCGGCTACGTGGCGTTCCTGGTCGGGCCGCCGGCGCTCGGCTTCCTCGGCGACCACTTCGGCCTGCGCCACGCGATGATCGCCGTCCTCGGCCTGCTGGCGGTCGCGGCCGTGATGGCCACGGCGCTCGCCCGGATGCCGCAGCGGTCCCTCGCCGCGAGCGCGGCCGACCGGTGACGCCTCGGCCGTCGTGAGGCGCTCGCCGCAGCGGTCGCTCGCGGGGAGTGCGGCCGGCCGGTGACGCCTCGGCCGTCGTGAGGCGCTCGCCGCAGCGGTCAGCCGGCGGGGCTGCGGCCGGGCGGTGACGCGAGCCGGCGTACCGCCTCGACGTAGCGGTCTGTCACGTGCTCCTGCACCAGGCGGCTCACCGGGCCGCCCGCGCGCGCGAGCAGGGAGGCCGGGCGGCTGAAGGCCCGGATCCGCACGTACACGGCGTCGGTCAGCTCGACGGCGAACGCCTCCTCGCCGCGCTCGGGGTGACCCGGCAGGGTGCCGTAGGCGAAGCCGCGGCGGTTCTCCTCCTCGATCGTGTAGACCACGAGGCACGGGATCGTCAGGCGCACCGGCCCCCACCCCGCGCGCAGCGTCACCGTGACGCCGGGGGCGGCCCTGTCGGCGCCGGCGGAAACGGCGAATCCGGCCGCCCGGTGCATCTCCCAGCGGAGGATCCCGTCGGCCGCCGCCTCGAACGCGGCCCGGCCGTCACCGACGCGGACATCGCGGCGCACGTGGCCGTAGCCCCCGGGCAGCGGCTCGTCGCGGGTGGCGCCGACCTCGGGATAGGTCAGGGCCACTGCTGCATGACCCAGATGGGCACCGGGTCGGTGACCTCGCGGACGACCTTCCAGCCGGCGCGGCGGTAGAGCTCGACGTTGACCGGCGTGCTGGTCTCGAGGACCGCGGGCAGGCCGTCCGCCGCGGCCCGGCGCAGGCCGACGTCCATCACGGCGCGGCCCCAGCGCCGGCCGGCGCTGCGCGGGTGGGTGCCGAGCACCCCGAGATACCAGAACGGGCCGTCCGGCAGGAGCGCGTGCACGGCGTCGTCGTAGGCGCGGACCCGGGCCAGCGCGCCGGCGGACAGCTGGTCGGCGAGGGTGTCGCCCGCCGCGGGCTGGGGGCTCGGCGGCTCCCAGATGGCGGTCGAGGCGCCGCGCTCGATCGTCCAGATGGTCTCCTTGCCGACCCGCTTGTCGAAGAGGTGCCCGAAGAAGGCCGCGGAGAACTCCGGGTAGGTGCGCTCGTCGGGAAAGAGGTGGCGCAGGACGGGGTCCCCGGCGAACGCGGCGATCAGGGACGCGACGATCTGGTCCCGGTCCGCGGGGGTGGCAACGGTGATCTCGGGAGTGGGCACGAGGTCAGACCCTACCCGCGCGCCGGTGCGGGCCAGGGGACCCGCACCGGCGTACCGCTCAGGCCCGGGTGATGGTGATGTTGTCGACGGCGGCCTCGACGAGCGACGCGGTCGAGGTGTCGGCGGCCTCCACGAGCAGGGTGACCGTCTGGCCGGCGTAGGGCGACAGGTTGATCGAGGCGGTCTGCCAGGCCGGCGCGCGGTCGGTGGCGGCGCCGGCCTGGGTGAACAGCGTCGTCGTGGTCGAGCCGGAGGTCACGCGGACGCGGAGGTAGTCGGCGCTGCTCGAATTGCTCAGGTGGGACAGGTACCAGGAGAAGCCGAGCGTCAGCGTGCCCGTGGGCAGCGTGATAGCGGGGGAGCGGAGGCTCGTGACGCCGCCGTCGACGTCGTTCGCGCCCGCGCCGGCGCCCGCCGTGGCGCCGGTGACCAGGTCGTAGGTGCCGCTCGCGGCCGTGCCCAGCTGGGAGGTGGTGGCCGCCGGGTCGCCGCGTTCGAGCAGGCCCGACGTGGCCGTGTCGGTGGTGCCGCGGGTCCAGGACGAGGCCGTCTCGAAGTCGTCCGACCAGACCGTGGTGCCGCCGCCGCCCGATGATCCGGCGAGCGTCCAGACGGCGTACGCGATGGCGTCGCTGTTGCGGTCGAGCGCGGTGTCGTTGATGTTCGCGATGGTGTCGCAGGACGAGTGGTAGCAGGGGTCGAACGCGGTGGCCGTGCCGCCCCAGAGCTGCACCTGCGCGGTGGTCTTGCGGCCCTCGGCGCCGGTGAAGATGCCGCCCGCGGGGATGCCGGCCGCGATGAACGGGCCGTAGTCGCTGCGGCCGTCGAAGTCGGTGCCGCGGGTGGGCACGCCGATCGAGGTGAAGTACGCGGCCAGCGTTTGCTCGATCTGGGCGGAGCCGGCGGGGCCCGGACCGGCGCCGGTGCCGTCGGAGTTGTCGCCGTCGTACAGGAAATAGCCGGGGTTGGGCGAGGCGACCATGTCGAAGTTGAGGTAGCCGGTGATGGCGGCCCGCTGCGCCGAGGACAGGGAGTTCACGTACGCCGTGGAGCCGCGCAGGCCCAGCTCCTCCGCGCCCCACCAGGCGAAGCGCAGGTGCCGTGCGGGCTGCAAGCCGGAGCGGGCGACGGCGAGCGCGACCTCCAGGTTCGCCGCCGAGCCCGAGCCGTTGTCGTTGATGCCCGGGCCGGCGGTGACGCTGTCCAGGTGCGCGCCGATCATCAGGGTGTTCGACGTGTTGCCGCCGGGCCAGTCGGCGATGAGGTTGTAGCCGGTCGCGCCGCCGTACGTGAAGGACTGCTGTGTCGTGGTGAAGCCGGCGGCGTCGAGCAGCCCCTTCACATAGGTGACGGAGGCCAGATAGCCGGGGCGGCCGTGCGCGCGGTTGCCGCCGTTCGCGGTGGCGATGCTCTGCAGCTGGGTCAGGTGGGCCTTGACGTCGGCGACGCTGATGTCGGGCGCCGCCAGGGTCGCGGCCTGCGCCGGCGCGGCGGCCATCGTGAGGCCGAGCGCGGCGATGACGAGGGGGATTCGCATGCGGCGAGCATCGCAGCGGCGGGGCCCAAATGATTCATACCAGTCGATTCATAATGCCCTTCAGCGCCGCCCACTGGAGCAGCATGACGGTCTTCGCGTCGGCGATCCGGCCGTCACCGATCATCGCCAGGGCCTCGTCGAAGCCGAGCTCGACCACCTCGATGTCCTCGCCCTCGCCGGCCACCCCGCCGCCCGGCCCGACGCGGTCGGCGCCGGTGTAGGGCGCGGCGTAGAAATGCAGCCGCTCGGTCACCGACCCGGGGCTCATCCAGACCGCGAAGACCGGCTCCAGGGCGCCGACGGCCACGCCCAGTTCCTCGCTCGCCTCGCGGCGGATCGCGCTCGCCGGGTCGTCGTCGTCCAGCAGGCCGGCGGCCGTCTCGATGAGCATGCCGTCGGGGTGGCCGTTGACGTAGGCGGGATAGCGGAACTGCCGGCTGAGCAGCACGGTGCGCCGCGCGGTGTTGTAGAGAAGGATTGTCGCGCCGTCGCCGCGGTCGTACGTCTCGCGCTGCTCGCGGGTCCAGCGGCCGTCGCGGTGGCGATAGTCGAAGGTCGTGCGGCGCAGCACGTGCCACGCGGTGGCCACGAGCTCCACGTCGCGGACCACCACGTCCGGGTTGCCGCGCAGGTCACGCCCCACCTGGTCGAGGCCGGTGCGGCCGCGGGCGTCGGGCACGTCGATTCCCAAGGTCATGCCGCGTACCGTACAGTGCGCATGAGCCGACAACAATGAGGAGAAACACGCAATGCTGCCCGCGGAGCGCAAGGACTTCCTGCTGGCCCGGCTGCGCGCCGACGGCAAGGTGGTCGCCAAGGACATGGCCGCCGAGCTCGGCATCGCCGAGGACAACATCCGGCGCGACCTGCGCGAGCTCGCCGCCGCCGGCCTCTGCCAGCGGGTGTACGGCGGTGCGCTGCCCGCCGCGCCCGCCGCCGCCGACTACGCCACCCGCACCTCGGTGGCCACCGACAGTAAGCAGCGGGTCGCCGCGACGGCCGCCGGCCTGATCCGCCCCGGCGCCACCGTGCTGCTCGACGGCGGCACCACGGCGCTCGCCCTGGTCGCGGCGCTGCCGCCGGGCCTGGAAGCGTCGATCATCACGCACAGCGTGACGGTGGCGGCGGCGCTGGTCGGCCACCCGGGCGTCGACGTCTTCGTGCTCGGCGGGCGGCTCTTCAAGCACTCGGCGGTCACCTCCGGCGCGGCCGCGGCGGAGGCGGCCCGGTCGGTGAGCGCCGACCTGTTCTTCCTCGGCGTCACGGGGGTGCACCACCAGGCGGGCCTGACCACCGGCGACCCCGACGAGGCGGCGATGAAGCGCACCCTGGCGTCGCGGGCCGCCGACACCTACGTGCTGGCGAGCGCCGAGAAGATCGGGGCGGCCTCCCCGTACACGGTCCTGCCCTTCGAGGAGATCGCCGGGGTCATCACCGACGTCGACGCCCAGCCCCTGCGCGACGCGGGCGTGCCGATCATCGCGGCCGGACAGGCAGCCCCGCCGCCACACGCCAGGGCTGCGGCTCGAACGGCCCCTCGTTGAGCACCGTCGTCAACAGCTTCACCCCCGCGGCGAACTCGTCGGCCAGCTCGAAGTCGTCGTCGGCGTCACGCGCGGACTCGCGCACCGGATGCATGTTGTGGTTGTCCGCGCACCAGCAGGCCACCTCGACCGTCGACTCGACACCGAGCCGCCCGTCCGGCTGCCACGCGATCTGCAGCGACAGCTCCAGCCAGTCGTCGCGGGTGTCGTACAGCGTGATCGTGGTCCCCACCAGCACGCGCCTCGTGCCGTCCGGCTCCACATGCTCCGGATACCACCGCCAGGCCACCCGATCGGCCGAATGATGCCGCTCCAGCCTCGTCGCCAGCTCCCGCAGCCGCCCCTCCGCCCTCGCGAAACCGGCGGGCAGCACCTCGTGCAGCGGAACGTACGCAATGGACGAAACCGGCCCGGCCATGCCCGATCCCTCCGAACTAGCACCCACCCCGTGATTCGCACCTTACTGCCCCCATTTCGTACGGGCGAGCGGACAGCCCTCGCGCTTGAACCCTCGCCTTTCGCGTGCGTCGACATAAGGGAGGCCCGGGGAAGGAGAAAACGATGGAGCTGAGGGACCAGGTGGTCGTGGTCACCGGCGGCGGCAGCGGTATCGGCCGGGCGCTCGCGGAGCGCTTCGCCGCCGAGGGTGCGCATGGCGTCGCGGTCGTCGACCACGACGCGGCGGCCGCCCGCGCCGTCGCCGAGCGCATCGGCGGCATGGCCATCGTGGCGGAACTCACCCGCGAGTCCGAGGTGCGGCGGGTCGTCGCCGAGGCCGTCGGCCGGTACGGCCCGATCGACCTGTACTGCTCCAACGCGGGCATCGTCGAGCCGGTCGGCGGCTACGACGTGCCGGACGAGGGCTGGCAGGAGCACTGGAACATCCACGTCATGGCGCACGTGTGGGCGGCCCGCTGCCTGGTGCCGGAGATGGCCCGCCGGGGCAGGGGCTACCTGCTCAACACGGCGTCGGCCTGTGCCCCGCCCTGGTCGAGACCCCACTGGTCGCTCAGGTCGACGACGGCCCGGTCGGCCGGGCCGTGCGCGCGGGCGGGCGAGCCGTCGAGCCGGCGGAGGTCGCCGACATCGTCGTGAAAGGCCTGCGCGACGAGCGCTTCCTGATCCTGACGCACCCGGAGAACGCCGAGGTGGCCGCCCTGCGCGCGACGGACCCGGCCGCCTACTTGGGCGCGATGTCGGCGCTGTGGCAGGCGGTGGACGGCCCGGCCGGCTGATTTGCCGCTGGTTTCGACGTCTGTCAACCTCGAAGCATGTCGAACCAGGCCGTAGCCGATTGCTGCGCACCATTGGCACAGAGCCGCGTCCCGTCCGAGGCGGTGGGCACCCTGGCACAGGCGTTCAAGGCCCTGGGCGACCCGATCCGCCTCCAGCTGATGTCGATGATCGCCTCCGCCCCCGGCGGCGAGATCTGCGTCTGCGACCTGACCCCGGCGTTCGAGATCTCCGGGCCGACGATCTCGCACCACCTGAAGGTCCTCAAGGACTCGGGGCTGGTCACCGCGCAGCGCCGGGCCAGCTGGGTCTACTACCGGGCGCAGGCGTCGCTGATGCGCCGCTTGTCGGCCCTGCTCGACGTCCCGGACGAGCCGCCTGTGCGGTCGTGACGGACGAGCCGTTCACGCATCCGTGACCGCTGGGCCGGGCGGTGGACAGAACGTTCGTTCTGCCTGACCTGCGGGCGGGTGGGTGGCGGCTTTCGTTGCAGGACAGCCCGGCGGCCGCGGCAGGGAGGCCGGGACGGCAGCGGGCCGGGCTCGGGAAGGTGGGGCCTTGCGGAAAGGCGTACCGAAGGGGGTCAGGCCAGCCCCCGGTCCCGGGCGAGCTTGTCGACGGCGTTCTTGGCGTCCAGCAGTGAGGCGCCGGTGTGGTCGCGGTAGGCCTTGACGGCCTTGATGGTCTCGCCCTGCATCAGATATCCGACAACGTCGGGCAAGTTCGGCGTGGGTTCCGTGATCTCCAGGCGTTGCATGATCAGGTCTAGCTTGCGCTCGAGGGCGGCCAGGCGGGCCTGTTCGCGCGAGCGTGCGGTCCCGCGGCTGCTCAGGGCGAAGAACACGACGATGACCAGGGCGGACGCGAGCCAGATCTCCATGATGGCCATCGAAGCAGGTGGGCGCCACTGGTGATTCTTTTCGCGCTCGGGCGGCCGGGTGGGCGGAACTGTCGGACCCCCTGCCTATGCTCGCGAACGCGATCGGCCGACCGGCCGTGATCAGCACCGATGCGAGTCGTAAGGGGGTGGCGGCGCCGTGGCCGGGGGTGACGACGACGAGTTCGGGGGCGACCCGTGGCGGCTAGCGGGGCTGCCGGGCGGCCTTCTGCAGGCGAGCTACCTGACCAGCCGGCACGCCGCTCAATACCGGCTGATCGTGCAGGTCCTGCTCGACGAGCAGCAGCACACGCTGACCGGGGTCGCGGCCGGTGACCTGCCCGACCTGCTGCGCGATCACGTGGTGCGGGCGGGTGCCGACCCGGCGGTGCTCGACGAGTCCGTCTTCAACCTCAAGCAGCGCATGGCGGCCCTCGAGAAGTGGGGCGTCGTGATCGTGTTCCAGGACCGGACCGACCGCGACGCCGACTTCGTGCTCAACTGGGACCGCTACCAGCTCACCGAGATCGCGGCCGAGCTGCACCGGGCGGTGATGTCGCTCGGGCACGACCTGGCGTCGGCGGCCGCGGCGACGCTCGCGCCGAGCGTGCTGACCGCCAACCTCAGCGTGCTGCGTGACGCGGCGCCGGTCGATCCGGCCGCGGCCGCCTCGGCGTGGTCGGTCATCCAGACCACCCACCAGGCGATGGCGCGGGCCGCCGCGAGCTGGCAGGCGCGGCTCGCGGGCGCGCTGGCCGGCACCCCCGACCAGAGCAAGATCAACACCGTGCAGGAGACGCTGCGCCGCTACGTGGACATGTGGGGCGGCGGGGTCGACACCCATTCCGAACGGATCACCGCGCTCATCGAGGAGCTGGCCGAGGTCGACGCGCTGACCTGGCGGCGCATCGCCGTGCACCACCTGGGCGCCAACGCCGACGACGCGGCGATCGACGAGCTCACCAGCTCGTACGAGGAGACGTTGGCGGTGCTGCGGTCCTGGTTCGACGGGCCGGAGTGCCAGGCGCGCCGGCTGCGCCGGCAGATGCGCGACACGATCGGGCCGCTGCTGCGCGGCCAGCGCACGCTCGCGGCGGTCGGCGGCCACGTGTCGCGCCGCGCCGAGCTGCTGGCGCTGGCGGCGCGGCTCGACGCGGCCCCCGACGACGACAGCGCGTGGGACGTCTGGTGCGCGACGACCGGGCTCTTCTCGGCCCGCCACCTGCCCGGCGAGGCCCCGATGGCGGCGGGACACCCGTCGTTCTGGGAGGCCGAGCCCGTGCCCGTCGCCGCCCGGCTGCGCCGGCAGGGCCCCAAGGCGACAGCGGGCGCGCCGGCTCGCATCGCCGACCGGTCCGCGAGCCGGCTCGCCGCGCGCGTCCACACCGAGCACCTGCGTGACGCGGCCGCCCGCACCGAGGCGGCCGTCCTGGGCCGGTCGGGGCTGCGGTTGTCGCAGTGGGACGAGCTGACCGCGCCCGAGCTCCAGATGCTGATGGTGCTGCTCGGCGTGGTCGCCTCGGCCCGCGCCGACCGCGACGGGGTGCGCACGGCCACCTCCGGCGACGCCCGCTGGCGGCTGCGCGCCGAGCCCGCGCCGGCCGGCGCCCCGGCCGCGGTCGTGCACACCCCGGAGGGCCGGCTGGTGCACCCCGACATCCGGCTGCACATCACCCCGGCGGGAGCACAGCGATGAAGACGACCGCCTCGGCGCGCGAGGCACAGCAGGCGTTCACCGGGCTGCTCGCCCGGCCGCTGGTCACCGCGGCGACCGACCCGCGGCTCTACCGGCTCGTGCTGCGCCATCAGCAGGCCGTGACCGACTTCGCCCGCCGGCTCGGCTACCGGGTGCAGCGGGTCGGCCAGGCCGTACGGCTGATCCGCGTGCCCCTCGACGGCGCGGTGACCCGGCCGCCGCGCCCGTCCGAGGCGCCCGACCGGCGGCTGCTCGCCCTGGTCTGCCTGCTCGCCGCGTGCTGCGAGGACGTGGCCGGCCGGGTCACCCTCCAGCGGCTCTCCGACATGGTGCGCGACCTGTCCGCCGGCTACGACCCCGACGACCAGGCGCAGCGCCGCCAGCTGCGCGACGCGGCGGCCTACCTGGCGTCGTGGGGCGTGCTGCGGCCGCACACGAGCGACGAGCGGCTGCTCGACGAGTGGACCGAGTCCGGCGTCGGCCCCGGCGCGGGCTACGAGGTCGACCGCGACGCGCTGCTGCTCATGACCAGCCCCGACGTCATGGATCTCGCGTTCAACCCCCAGCCGGTCACCGCCGCCGGCCAGACGGTGCGCCAGCTGCGGGCGCTCCTGGAGACCCCATTCGTCCCGTACGCCGACCTGACGGCCGACGAGGCGGAGGCGCTGCGGGCGAGCCGGGGCGCCCGCGCCGCGGACGTGGCCCAGATGACCGGCGGCGCCGTCGAGGCGCGAGCCGAGGGCATGCTCGTGGTGCTCACCGACGACGAGCACAAACCGCCCACGGTCGCCGACTGGCCGCGCGCCCGCGCCGTCGACTGGGTGGCGCTGCTCATGGCCGACCAGGCCGGCCGCGACGGCACCCGGCACGCCGACGGCACCGTGCACCTGACCGGCGACCAGGTCGACGCGGTCGTCGACGACCTGATCGGCTGGCGCGGCGACTACATGACCGTCCCGCAGCGCACCGTGCCCGGCACGGTCCGCCGCGACGCCGAGCGGATGCTCACCGAGCTGGGCCTGCTGCGCGTCGCCCGGGACGGGTCGTGGACCCTGCTGGCCGCGGCCGGCCGCTACCGCGACCCCGACGTGACCATCACCGACAACACGGAGCCCGTCCGATGACCCTCACCCCCGAAGCCACCGACGAGCAGCTCGCCACGTGGCGGGACTCCGCCTCGCACGGCGGCCTGCCCTCGCCGGTGCGGTCGCGCTGGCAGGTGCTGCGCGCGGGCTGCGTCGGGCTGTGGGAGTTCGACGCGGCCGAATACTGGTTCGCCGACGGGCGCGCCCAGTTCGTCGGCGCCAACCAGTCGGGCAAGTCGACGCTGATGGCGCTCACCACGCTGATCATGCTGTCCGGCAGCCTCGACCGGCAGTACATCGACACGTTCGGCCAGTCCGACAAGTCGTTCCGCTACTACGTCGAGCCCACCGACGACGCCCGCGACCGCCGCGAGGCCACCGGCTCCACCCACCGCGGCTGGGCCTGGGTCGAATACGGCCGCCTCGGCGACGACGGCCCCGAGTTCTTCACCACGCTGCTCTACGCGCAGGCCAAGCGCGGCGTCAGCCAGCTCGACCCGGTGTGGATCATCTGCCGCGGCTCGGCCCGGGTCCGCCACGGCCTCACCCTGGCGGTGGGCTCGTCCGCCGTGGAGCCCCGCGAGCTCGCCGGCGTCGAGGGCCTCGAGGTGATGCGCAGCGGCAAGCGGTACGCGGCGAGGATCGCCTCGGACCTGTTCGGCTTCTCCGACGACGACCGGTTCGCCACGGTGCTCGAGATGCTCAAGGTGCTCCGCACGCCACACCTGGGCCAGAAGCTCAACCCGGACTGGTTCACCGAGCAGATCCGGATGAGCCTGCCCGCGGTGGCCGAGTCCGAGGTGGACAAGCTGGCCGACGGCTGGCAGCAGCTCGAACAGCTCAGCCGCGACCGCGACCACGCGGTGACGGCGCGCGACGCGGTCGGTGTCTACCTCGCGCGGGCCTGGCGGCCATGGGCCGACGCCCTGCTGCGGGCCCGCGCCGACGACCTGCTGGCCGCGGAGGAGGCGGTGGCGGCGGCCCGGTCGGCGGCGGCGTCGGCCGACGAAGGGCTCGACAAGGCGCGGGAGGCGCTGACCGAGGAGACCGGCCGCAGCGACGAGCTCGAAAAGGCGGTGCAGCGGGCCCGGGCGGCGCTGACGCAGCTGTTGCGCTCGGCGGCGTATCGGGACGCGACGGGGCGCGCGCAGAACGCGGAGCGGATGCGGCGCGACGCGGGGGCGGCGACGGTGGCCGAGGCGGCCGCGCGCAAGAACCTGGCGGGCACGATGGCGGCGCTCGAGGCGGCGGGGGCGGCCCATTCCGAGGCGGCCGGGCGGCTCGATCTGGCGCGCGCGGCGGCTTCTTCGGCGATCTCCCACGCGGAGGCGGCGGTGGCGGCCGCCGGGCTGGGTGGGTCGGCTGCCGCGCTGGGTGGGTCGGCTGCCGGCCTGGGTGGGTCGGCTGGCGGTCTGGGTGGGTCGGCTGGCGGGCTGGGTGGGTCGGCTGGCGGGCTGGGTGGGTCGGCCACCGGGTTGGGGTCGCGGGCCGGCGGTCCGGGATCGCGGGCTCGCTCGGCGGCTGCCGAGTGGGCCGCCAGTGGCGACGTCGACCGCATCGATGCGGCGGTCGCGGCGCGGCGCTCCCAGGTGGCGGCGCTGCGCAAGCTGGCCCGGACGGCCGCGGGGGCGGTGGGCCGCTGGCAGGCCGAGTCGGCGACGGCTTCCCGGCTGCGTGACGACTGGCGGGCGCGGTCGGCGGCCGCTGAGACGGCGGCTTCGGCGGTGACCGACGCGGTGCAGCAGCTCTCCGACGACCTGGAGCGGTGGGCGGTCGCCCTGCCGGCCGCGGTGCCGCCGGTCGCGCTGCGCGACGACTGGGTGCGCGAAGTGGTGGCGCAGACCCACGCGGCGCGGCCGCGGGAGGTGCTGGGCGGGCTGCTCGCCCGGGAATGGCTCGACCCGTCGGTGGGGCCGCTGACCGAGGAGATCGCGGCGCTGCGTGCCGAGGCGCGCGCGGCGGGGCAGCGGGCCGACGAGGCCGACCGCGAGGCGGCGCTGCTCGGCGAGGCGGGCGATCCCCAGCCGGCGGCGCCGTCGGGCTGGCTGCGGCGGGAGCGGCCGGCGTTCCCGGCGGCGGCGGGGGCGCCGCTGTGGCGGCTCGTCGACCCGGCCGGCGGGGTGGCGGGGGAGGAGCTCGACCACATCGAGGCGGCCCTGGCCGCGGCGGGGCTGCTCGACGCGTGGGTCACCGAGGACGGCGAATGGTCGGGCGATCGCGACGGCGCCGACTCGATCGCCGCGCCCGGTGTGGGTGTCGGCGCTGCGCCTGCTGCAGGTGAAGGGTCCGCTGCCGGCGTTGCGCCTGCTGTGGGTGCCGGGTCTGGTGTTGGCGTTGCGCCTGCTGTGGGTGCCGGGTCTGGTGTTGGCGCCGGCGGGGCGGTCGTGCCGTTGGCGTCGGTTCTTCAGCCGGCTGAGGATGCCGGGGCGCTGGCCGGCACGGTCGAGCGGATTCTCGCGCGCATCGGCTATGTCCCGGCCGGGCAGCCGCTCGCCGGCGACCTGGTCATCGCGGGGGACGGCCGCTGGCGCACGCCGGTTGCCCAGGGGCTGGCCGGGCGTGCGGCCGACGGTGCCGAGCTGATCGGTGCCGCCGCCCGGGCGGCCGCGCGGCGGCGGCGGATCGCGGCGCTTCGCGAGCAGGCCGCGCGCGATCGGGGGCTCGCCGAGGAGTCGGCCCGGCGGGCCGAGGAGGCGGCTCAGCGCAGCGCCGCGCTGCGGGCTGCGGCCACGGCCGCGCCGAGCGACGCCGATGTGGTCGCCGCCGCGATCAGTCTTGCCGCCGCGAACGCGGAGCGCGACCGGGCCGAGACGGCGCACGCGGTCGCGGCCGACCGGGCCCTGGCGGCCAAGAGCGAGGCCGACGAGGCCACCGCGGCGGTGACCGGATACGCCGACGAGCACGGCCTGCCCACCTCCGACGAGCAGCTGGACGCCGTGGGCGCCGCCCTCGACTCCGCCGCGCTGTCCGCCGGCTCGCTGCGGCTGGCCCTCAAGGACCAGGACGTCGCCGAACGGGCCGTCGCGGCGGCCGTCACCGGCGTCGAGGCGGCCGAGGCGGCCCGCACCGCCGCCGACCGGGCCGCCGGGGAGGCCGCGGCCGCCGCGGCGAAGCTCGACGCCGAGGCCAGCGAGGCCGAGGCGTCGGTGAGCCTGGACGACAAGGAGCAGTTCGCCCGTTCCGCCGAGCTGGAGGAGCGGATCCGCGAGCTCGACACGTCGATCGCGGCGAGCCGCCAGCGCGGGCTGACGCTCGCGGCCGCCGCCAGCACGGCGCAGGGCGAGGCCCAGCGGCGCCACGACGCGGTCAGCTCGGCGATCGCCGCCCGCGAGGCGGCGGCGCGGGCGTGGTGGGTGCCGGTCGACGCCGGGCTGGCCGCCGCGCGTGGCATCGGCCCCGACGGGCGTGGCATCGGCCCCGACGGGCGTGGCATCGGCCCCGACGGGCGTGGCGTCGGCCCCGACGGGCGTGGCGTCGGCCCCGACGGGCGTGGCGTCGGTCCCGACGAGCCGGTGAGATCCGCCGATCGCGCCGAGGAAGGCTTCGCCGATGGTCCGGGCCGGACCCTCGAAGACGCGCTGTGCCAGGCGCGCGCCGTGGTGGACGCCGTGCGGCCGCCGTCCTGGCCGGAAAACGCGGCCGACCGCGAGCGGCGGGTCGACACCGCGATGCAGCGGGCGTTGCGGGGCGCCATGACGGAGCTCCAGACGCTGCTGGAGGCGTCCGGCGGGCGTTCGGTGATCGTCAACGAGGCGGACGACGCGCGCCCGCTCCCCTCGATCACGCTGGTGGTCGACGCGGCCGGGGCGCCGCTCGACCCGCCCGCCGCGGTGGAGCGGCTCGACCAGGCGGTGGCCGAGCTGTCGGCCACCCACGACGAGAAGCTGCACCAGATGTACGCGGAGCTGCTGTCGTCGACCTTCATCGACCACCTCGCCGACCGGATGACCCGGGTCGTCACGCTGCTCACCACGGTCAACGAGGTGCTTCTGCGGCACCCGACCGGCGCCAACAAGACCGTCCTGCAGATCCGGCGCCGCCCCGCCGACGGCCAGCAGCACGGGTTCAACCTGCTCAAGGCGCTCGAGGAGGGCCGCATCGAGTCCGACGCGGCGCAGGAGCAGATCCGCCTGTTCCTCGGCGACCGGCTCCGCGAGGCCCAGGACTCCGGCGTCATCGCCACCGACGAGTGGGTCGGCCACCTGGCCCGGCTGCTCGACTACCGCGCCTGGTTCGACTGCGTCTGCTACTACCGCGTCGAGGGCGGCGACTGGAAGCCGCTGACCAAGCAGGTGCACGGCGTCGACTCCGGCGGCGGCAAGGTCGTCACCCTGCTCCAGCCGCTGCTGGCCACGCTGGTCGCCCTCTATTCGCGCTCGGCGGACGCGCCCCGCCCGCTCTGGCTGGACGAGGCGTTCGAGGGCGTCGACCCGGCGAACCGCGCCACCATGCTGCGGCTGCTCGTCGACTTCGACCTCGACTTCCTGCTCGCCGGCCCGGCACCGCTGGTCGCCGCCGCGCAGGTGCCGGCCGCGGCGGTGTGGACGGTGTCCCGCGCCCCCGCGCCGCTGGCCGGCGTCGACCTGTCACTGATGCTGTGGGCCGGCCGCACCCTCGAGGCCATCCCGGTCGCCGACGTGGCCGCCACGGTCCTCGCACCGCGCCGCCCGGCCGACGACCCGGACCGCCCCGACCTGTTCGCCGACCTCACCGAGGCGTCCTGACCGAGGCGTCCTGACCGAGGCGGCCCCGGCCGTGGCGGCCTGGCGGAGGCGGTCTGACCGAGGCGGCCCGGCGGAGGGCGGGGCGCCTAGTACGGATCGCCGGGCGGGGGCTCGGCGGTCTGCCGGCCGGCGTCGTCGACCAGGCCGGGCGCCATGCTGCCGCCGTGGGCCTTCTCCTCGGGGCGCCGGCGCTCGGCGGGCGTGTCGGCGTCGCCGTCCGCGTTCGCGGAGCCGGGGCCGTCCTGCGTGGCGTACTCGGCGTACTCGGTCTCGGGGCTGACGTCACTCATGATCGCTCTGTACCCCGCACGGCCGCGCTTGAACGACGGCGCCGGGTGCAATCGGGGCGTGGATCGTGGGGCTGGTGGGAATGCCGGTGCCGATGTCGGGAATGCGCTGATGCCGCGGCCGGTGGATCCACTGCCATGGTGGGCGACTTACCGTACTGTCCAAATCGGGCAGAGATTCCTTACTCAGCGTCGAGTGGAAGGGACGGTGTCGGCGGTGAAGGTCGGCATTCCGAGCGAGGTCAAGAACAACGAGTTCCGCGTCGCCATCACGCCCGCGGGGGTCTACGAGTTCCGGCGGGCCGGGCACGAGGTGTACGTGCAGGCCGGTGCGGGCGCCGGGTCGTCGATCGCCGACGGCGACTACCAGGCGGCCGGGGCGACGATCGTGCCCGGCGCGGACGACGTGTGGGGCACCGCCGAGCTGATCCTCAAGGTCAAGGAGCCGATCGCGGAGGAGTACCCGCGGATGCGCCCGGGCCAGGTGCTCTTCACGTACCTGCACCTCGCCGCCTCCAAGGAGTGCACCGACGCGCTGCTCGACCGCAAGGTCACCGGCATCGCGTACGAGACCGTCGAGCTGCCCGACCGCTCGCTGCCGCTGCTCGCCCCGATGTCCGAGGTCGCCGGCCGCCTCGCCCCGCAGGTCGGCGCGTACCACCTGATGCGCTCCGGCGGCGGCCGCGGCGTGCTGATGGGCGGAGTGCCCGGCGTGTACGCGGCGAAGGTCGTGGTCATCGGCGCCGGCGTCTCCGGCATGAACGCGGCGGCGATCGCGCTCGGCATGCAGGCCGAGATCCTGGTGCTCGACCGCAACATCGCCAAGCTGCGCGCGGCCGACGCCGACTACCGGGGGCATCTGCAGACCGTGGCCTCCAACGCGTACGAGATCGAGAAAGCCGTCCTCGACGCCGACCTGGTGATCGGCGCCGTGCTGATCCCCGGCGCCAAGGCCCCGAACCTGGTGCCCAACGAGCTGGTGGCGCGGATGAAGCCGGGCAGCGTGCTCGTCGACATCTCGATCGACCAGGGCGGCTGCTTCGAGGACTCGCGGCCCACCACCCACGCCGACCCGGTCTACCAGGTGCACAACTCGCTGTTCTACTGCGTGGCGAACATGCCGGGCTCGGTGCCGCACACGAGCACCTACGCGCTCACGAACGTCACCCTGCCGTACGCTCTGGAGCTGGCGAACCTCGGCTGGCGGCAGGCGCTGCGGGCCGATCCCGCGCTCGCGCTGGGCCTCAACACCCACGACGGGCACGTCACCTACGGACCGGTCGCGGAGGCACACGGCATGCAGACCCTGTCAGTGTCCGAGGTGCTCACCTGAGCCTCCAGCGTGTGATCACCGCCTACCTCGACCATCTGACCGTCGAGCGTGGGCTGTCGCGCAACACCCTGGCCTCGTACCGGCGGGATCTCGATCGGTACGCCGCGCGCCTCGCTGAATCCGGCATCTCCGATTTGTCGGAGGTGAGCGCCTCGGCGATCACCGATCATCTCGCCTTCCTCCGCGACGACGGCCTCGCGTCCTCCTCCGCGGCCCGGGCGATCAGCGCCGTCCGCGGCCTGCACCGTTTCGCGGCCCGGGAGGGGTACGCCGGCGCCGACGTCTCGGCCGAGGTGCGCCCGCCCGCGCCGCCGAAGCGCCTGCCCAAGGCGCTCGACGTCGACCAGGTGACGCGGCTGCTCGCGGTGCCCGATGACACGCCGCTGGGGCTGCGCGACAAGGCGCTGCTGGAGTTCCTCTACGGCACCGGGGCGCGGATCTCCGAGGCGGTCGGCGCGGACATCGACGATCTCACGCTCGACGGCGAGCCGTCGGCGGTCCTGCACGGCAAGGGCGGGCGCACGCGGCTGGTCCCGGTGGGTGGTTACGCGCGGGCTTCCCTGGACGCCTATCTCGTACGGGGAAGGCCCGCGCTCGCGGCGAACGGGCGCGGCACGCCGGCGGTGTTCCTGAACGCGCGCGGCGGCCGGCTGTCGCGGCAGAGCGCCTGGACGATCCTCCATCGAGCGGCGTCGGCGGCCGGGTTGCCGGTGGACGGTCCGCACGCGGTCTCGCCGCACACGCTGCGTCACTCGTACGCGACCCATCTGCTCGACGGCGGCGCGGACGTGCGGGTCGTCCAGGAGCTGCTGGGACACGCGTCCGTCACCACGACGCAGGTGTACACCTTGGTCACCGTGGAGCGGCTGCGCGAGGTGTACGCGACCGCTCACCCGCGCGCTCGTTAGACGCTGCGCATCCATCTCGGCTTTCTTGAAGCGACACGCCGATGGCTGACCCCGGTGGTGCGGCGCGCGTGGCGTAGAGTCGGGCATCGGCTCTGGCATTACCCGAGTCGGGAGGGGGCGAAGGCATGGCGGGGAACGGCGACCGGGCGGAGGCCTGGACCTCGACGCTCCGAGAGCAGCAGAGCTCTCTCGACCTCGGCGCCGACCTGGGCCCGGCCGACCCGACGGCGTACACGATGCGCCGTCCGATCCCCGAGCCGATGCCGACCGACCGGCACGGCCCCGCGCGGATCATCGCCCTGGCCAACCAGAAGGGCGGCGTCGGCAAGACCACCACCACGATCAACCTGGGCGCGGCGCTCGCCGAGTACGGCCGCAAGGTCCTGCTCGTCGACTTCGACCCCCAGGGCGCCTGCTCGGTGGGCCTCGGCGTCAACCCGCACAACCTCGACCTGAGCGTCTACAACCTGCTCATGCAGGACGACGTCGCCACCGAGGACGTCATCATCAAGACCGATGTGGCCGGCCTGCACCTGCTGCCCGCCAACATCGACCTCTCCGCGGCCGAGATCCAGCTGGTCAACGAGGTCGCCCGCGAGATGGCCCTCGCCCGGGCGCTGCGCTCGGTCCGCAAGGAGTACGACTTCATCCTGATCGACTGCCAGCCCTCGCTGGGCCTGCTGGCGATCAACGCGCTGACCATCGCGCACGGCGTGCTCATCCCGCTGGAGTGCGAGTTCTTCTCGCTGCGCGGCGTGGCGCTGCTGCTCGACACGATCGACAAGGTGCGCGAGCGGCTCAACTTCGACCTCGAGCTCGAGGGCATCCTCGCGACCATGTACGACAGCCGCACCACCCACTGCCGCCAGGTGCTCCAGCGGGTCGTGGAGGCGTTCGGCGACAAGGTCTACCAGACGGTCATCACCAAGACGGTGAAGTTCCCCGAGTCCACGGTGGCCGGCGCGCCGATCCTCACCCTCGACCCGGCCTCCTCCGGCGCCCGCAACTACCGCCAGCTCGCCCGCGAGGTCATCGCCGCCAAGGCGGAGCGCGGCTGACAAGGTGCTCTACGCGCTCGGTGAGCCGGTGGCGTTCGTCGCCCTGGTCGTCTCCTTCCTGCTCGGCCTGGTGCTGCGTGCCCTCGCCATCCGCTTGACGTCCCGCTCGCTGGGCCTGTCCGACCGCCGCGAGTCGATCACCCCGCGGCTGCGCGAGGACGTCGACCCGTTCGGCGCGGTCGCGGCGGCGATCGGCGGCATGGGCTGGGGCAAGATGCTCTCGGTCGACGAGGTGCCGCGATGGCGCGGGCGCGGCCGGGCGGTGGCGGTGTTCCTGTCCGGGCCGCTGGTGTGCATCGTGGCGTCGCAACTGCTGATGCTGGCCTACTCGCTGGCGTACCCGGAGAACTTCCTGGCCTTCATCGGGCCGGCCGACGTGCTGCTCGGCATCGACCTGCCGGTGGGGGAGCAGGTGCTGCTGTCGCTCGCGGTGGGGCTGCTCTGCTTCGGCATCCTGGCGATCATCCCGATCCCGCCGCTGGACGGGTTCGGCGCGCTCTACTCGGCGCTGCGCACGCCCGGCAACGGCATGCAGTGGATGCGCCTGTGGTTCGAGGACAAGAACATCGGCGTCCTGGTGCTGCTGATCCTCTGCCTGTTCCCGTTCGGGGCGCCGTTCCTGCTGCGCATCCTCGACGCGCTCGGCCTGGTCTTCGTACGCCTCTGGGGTTGATCTTTGCCCGCCTCCGCGCCGTTTGTGGATTTGTCCCGTTTAACCGGTACGGAGCGGAAGGGGCGCGGTGAGCACTGAGCAAGTTGTCGTACCGGTGGTCTACGGTCAGCAGGTGCCTGAAGAGCCTGTCTCCCCGCTCTCGCCCGAGGAAGTCGCGGCCGCCGACGACTCGGGCAAGTTCCTGGTGCGGCTCGACAACTTCACCGGGCCGTTCGACCTGCTGCTCCAGCTGATCGGCAAGCACAAGCTCGACGTCACCGAGGTCGCGCTCCACCAGGTCACCGACGACTTCATCGCCTACATCCGGGCCATGGGCGACGACTGGGACCTCGGCGAGGCCAGCGAGTTCCTGCTCGTGGCGGCCACCCTGCTCGACCTCAAGGCGGCCCGCCTCCTGCCGGCCGCCGACGTCGAGGACGAGGAGGACCTGGCCCTGCTCGAGGCGCGCGACCTGCTCTTCGCCCGGCTCCTGCAATACAAGGCCTTCAAGGAGGCCGCGGCCCACATCGCCGAGCTCGAGCTCACCGGCGGCAAGCGCTGGCCCCGGGCCGTCTCGATGGAGCCGCGGTACGCGGAGGCGCTCCCCGACCTGGTCCTCGGCATCGGCCCCGAGCGGCTGTTCAAGCTGGCCCTCAAGCAGTTCGTGCCCAAGCCCGGCCCGCCCCAGGTCTCGATCGCCCATATCCACCAGGTGCGCGTCAGCGTCCGCGAACACGCGGCCCTGCTCCGCGATCGCCTCCGCCGGGCGGGCTCGGCCACGTTCACCCTGCTGGTGGCCGACTGCGACAACACGCTCGAGGTGGTGGCCCGGTTCCTGGCGCTGCTCGAGCTCTACCGCGAGGGCCTGATCGACTTCGACCAGCCGGTGTCGCTCGACGAGCTGACGGTCCGCTGGATCGGCGGGGACGCCCCCGACATCGAACTCGACATCGACGACTACGAGGGCACCAAGCCGGCGGAGGGCGAGGAGGCGCCGCCGAAGGCAGGCCAGGCGTCGTCAGATCCGGAGAGCGCGGACGTCGTGGACGGCGCCGAGCTGCCCGACGGCGCGTTCCCTGCCGATGCGGAGTTTTCCGACATTTCCGAGCCTTCGTCGGGGTCGGTCGGCGGCTCCGAGCCTTCTGGCTCCGGGGAGTCCGACATCTCCGAGTCGATGATCGAGCCTCGGTCTTCCGCGCCTCATGACTTCGGCTCGGCGGAGTCTGTCTCCTTGCTCGGGTCGTTCGGTGGGCCGGATCCTGCCTCGCCGTCCGTCGCGCCGGGCGGTGTGCCGAGCCCAGATTCTGCCTCGCCGTCCGTCGCGGCGGGCGGTGTGCGGAGCCCAGATTCTGCCTTGCCGTCCGTCGCGGCGGGCGGTGTGCGGAGCCCAGATTCTGCCTTGCCGTCCGTCGCGCCGGGCGGTGCGCCGAACCCAGATTCTGCCTCGCCGTCCGTCGCCCTGGACGGTGCGCCGAACCCAGGCTCGGACATAAGCGATATGTCGGTTAAGGGCGCTCCGCCGCTTGAATCCGACGATGCCTGGCGCGGCTCCGGGCCGATGATGAACGGCGGCGTCGGTGGTGCTGGGCGGGACGAGAGGGGCGTCGGGCGGGACGAGAGTGGCGTCGTTGGTGCCGGGCGGGGCGAGAGTGGTGTTGGTGGCGGTGGGCCCGATGTGGCGCAGTCGGCGGATTCGGCCGGGGCTGAATCGGGGAAGGGCGAGGCGGGCCGACTTGACGTCGGCGGTCCAGGCGATGATCTTGGGGGGGTAGACGACGAGGCGGAGGGACGATCGTGAGCAGCGAGGAGCAGCCGGAATCGCTTGCGGCTCAGGCTGCCGCCTGGGTGCCGCCGTGGGAGCGGGCGCAGCGGTCGCCGGATCGCAAGTTCCAGTCCGAGGCCGAGGACGAGGCGCGCCCGGAGCGGGACGGTGTCGAAGGGCCGGCTTCGGGTCACGGTGATGACGAGTCCGTCGGCTCCGATCGCGACGAGACCGACGGTTCCGGCGAGGCTGAGGCGGGGGGTCGTTACTGGTCGGCGGCCACGCCTACGTCGTCGAGCGGGGACGACGGCGGTGATGACTTCTCGGGCGCGCATCCTGTCGGCTCGGGGTCGGGTCTGGGCGATCCGGGGGCTTTTGGTGACCGAGAGTCTGCGGGGTCAGGGCTGGGCGATCCGGGGGCTTTTGGTGACCGAGAGTCTGCGGGGTCAGGGCTGGGCGGTCCGGGAGTTCTTGGTGACCGGGAGCGTGCGGGGTCGGGGCTGGGCGGTCCGGGAGTTCTTGGTGACCGGGAGCGTGCGGGGTCGGGCCTGGGCGGTCCGGGGGCTCTTGGCGGCCTGGAGCGTGCCGAGTCGGGGCCGGTCGGGCAGGGGGGCGGGGCCTCGGACAACCGGCAGCTGGGGGATGACGGGGACGAGCTCGAAGAGGCGGGGCTCGACTCGGATGACGACTTCGACCCGGCTTTCGAGGGGGTGAACCCGGCGACGGAGGCGCCGGCCCTGGGGGAGGCCGGCGAGGACGAGGTCGCGGTTGACGCGCCCGCTGGTGGGGTGGGTGCCGATCCCGTTGAGGTCTCGCCTGGGCCTGAGCTGCCGTTGCCTGAGTCGATCGAGGATGCCGTTGAGGCGGAGGTCCAGGACGACGACGGGGCGCCGGTGGATGCGCCGCTGCCGGAGGACGGGGACGACGCGGGGGACGTTTTCGACGCGGCGGCCGATGATGACGTCAGCGATGACGGGGAGAACGATCTGCCGTTCGCGGACGAGGTGCCGGAGGACGCGGGGCAGGACGACGACGATGACGTCTCGGACGACGACGATTTTGCCGGCGCCGGGGCGGATGACGATGACGAGCCGCGGGAGGCTGCGGCCGAGCGGAGCGAGGGGGCTGCCGTCGCGGCGGCGGTGCCCGGGCAGGCGAGCCGCCAGGCCCGGGACGGTGCTGCTGCGGTTGGGGGCGCGGCGACCCGTACAAATGATGATGATCTTCCGGGGTTGAGTGACGACGCGGAGCTGGCGGCGGCGCTTGAGGCGATCATGTTGGTCGTGGATGAGCCGGTGGCGGAGATGCAGCTGGCGCAGATCCTGGAGCAGCCGACCGAGCGGGTCGGGGCGATGCTGGAAGATCTGTCGGCGCGGTACACGGCGGCTGGGCACGGGTTCGACCTGCGGCGCGTGGCGGGTGGCTGGCGTCTCTACACGCGGCCGGAATACGCGGCGTACGTGGAGCGGTTCGTTCTCGACGGGCAGTCCGTTCGGCTGACCCAGGCGGCGCTGGAAACACTGGCCGTAGTCGCCTACAAGCAGCCGGTGACCCGGTCGCGCATCTCCGCCATCCGCGGTGTGAACTGCGACGGGGTCATGCGTACGCTTGTGACGCGCGGCCTGATCGAGGAATGCGGCACGGAGAGCGAAACCGGGGCACACCTGTATCGCACGACGGCGCTTTTCCTGGAAAAACTGGGTCTCAACTCGGTCGACCAGTTGCCGCCGCTCGCTCCGTTCCTGCCCGACGACGTGGAAGAAGTGCTCGATGCCTCAGGCTGACACCGCCGAACGCCTCCAGAAAGTGCTGGCGGCCGCCGGTGTTGGATCCCGCCGCGCCTGCGAAGACCTGATCTTCCGCCGGCGCGTGACGGTCAACGGCAAGATCGCCAAGCTCGGCGACAAGGCCGACCCCAACACGGACGAGATCCGTGTCGACGGGCAGCGGATCATCACCGACACCAAGCTGGTCTACCTCGCCATGAACAAGCCCCGCGGCGTGGTGTCGTCCCTCGACGACGAGAAGGGCCGCACCGAGCTCGCCGACTTCCTCGGCCAGTTCGAGCAGCGCCTCTACCACGTCGGCCGCCTCGACGCGGACAGCGAGGGCCTGCTGCTGATCACCAACGACGGCGAACTGACCAACAAGCTGACCCACCCCAAGTACGGCATCCAGAAGACGTACCTGGCCGAGGTCATCAACGGCCCGCTGTCGCGCAACGTCGGCCGCAACCTGCTCGCCGGCGTCGAGCTCGAGGACGGCCCCGCGAAGGCGGACGCGTTCAAGCTCGTCGGCGCCCTCGGCAAGACGGCCCAGGTCGAGATCACCCTGCACGAGGGCCGCAAGCACATCGTGCGCCGCATGATGGACGCGGTCGGCCACCCGGTCACCAGGCTGGTCCGCACGTCGGTCGGGCCGATCCGGCTCGGCGACCTGCGGCCGGGCGGTTTCCGGCATCTGTCGAACGCTGAGGTCGCCGCCCTGTTCAAGGCCGTCGGCGACTAGGTTCGCGGGGCGCTGCCTAGCACAGAGTTCGGCGGGCGCGCGGTTTCCACAGTCCGGCTCGTCCACAGCCCGCGCGGCCTGGTTTCGGCGGTGGAGCGTCAGCGACACGTTCGGGCTCGTCGGCTCGGGGACCTGGTGCCCGGCTGCGCGCCGCCGCCGACGATGCTCCAAGCTCCGGATCCTGTGTCGTCCGGCCCGGAGCAGGGGCTGTCGAGCCGGATTGACCGCCGCCCGTGGAAGCGCCGCGCACTACGCCGAAGCGTCGAGCTGATGGCCGTACCGAGAGATCCCCACACCACGTCGAGATCGGGATTGCGCCTGTCCCCGGCATGGTCGGGCGGGGACAGGCGCATCGTTGTGGTGGGGCTTCACTCCGGGCGGTAGTTGGGGGAGTCGCCGGCCAGGCTGCGGGAGTCGTAGCCGGAGCGGTCCGCTGTGCCGCCGCCCTTTTCGCCGGTGCGGTCCTCGGGGGCTCGGTCGGCTCGGTCGTCGGATGTGGTGCCCGGGTCCACCGAGTGACCGGGTGGGCGTAGCGACGCCTCGTACGCGGTGGTGCCGTCGGGCTCGTCGCCCTGGCGGATGTCTATGCGGTGTGGTTGGTCCGTCATGATCTCCGGATTCCCCGCGCGGCGGGCAACTAACGGGCATATCTGGCGGGTTGGTGGGCACGCCTCCCTCTTATGAAGCGTGGGCAGTCGGCTGCGGTTGCGGCGTCGAGCGAGTGGGTGGGGGACGACGGTGTCCGGCAGCCCGGTGGTGAGGTGCACGCCTGGCAGGCCGGCACCAATCAGACGCTCTGCGGGCTGGCGTTGAGCCGGACACGGTTGCGCCGGTTTCCGCATGTGCGGTTCGACTTCCGGGCGACCGACGTGATCACGCCGGAGGACGAGGTGCGGCACATCTGCCCGCGGTGTGTGGCGGCTACCTCGCGGCGCGGCGAGCGGAACTGGACCCGGGTGTCGCCGCGGCCGTGATCCGGGCGCGGGATGTGTCGAGCAGCCGGCGCAGGGCGCGGTGGAAGTCGGCGCGTTCGGTGCCGGTCCACGTGGCGGTGAGATCGGCGAAGACGGCTTCCTGCCACGCGTGGGCGGCCTCGAGGAGTTCGGCGCCGGCGGGGGTCACGCTGATCGTGCGGCGGCGGGCGTCCTGGAGTGACGGGGCGGCGGTCAGATAGCCCTCGGCGGTCGCGTGGGCGATCATCCGGGAGGCGCCGGACTGGTCGATGCCGAGCTCGGCGGCCACGTCGTTGACGGTGATCTCACCGAGGCCGCGGAGGGCGTGCACGGCCTCGGTGACCTGGACGTCGCGGCCGCGGTCGGCTTCGGCGGCGGTGCGGCGCGACCAGTGGCGGACGAACTCGAACAGGGTCTGGCCGGCACTCATCGCGGCGGCTCGGCAGTGGCGTCGGGATGCGGCGCCCGGTCGGCGGCGTGATCCGGCCCAGCGGCGGCGTGGCCTGGCCCAGCGGCGGCGTGGCCTGGCTCAGGGGCGGCGTGACCTGGCTCAGGGGCGGCGCGGCTCGGCTCTGCGGTGGCGTGGCCTGGCTCTGCGGTGGCGTGGCCTGGCCCTGCGGCGGCGTCCGTCGGCTTGGGCGGTCGGGCGGCGTCGGTCGGCTGCGGGCCGCCGGTGAGGCGCTCAGCGGGTGTGGAAGTGTCCCCCGAGCCCGCCAATTGCTGGGCGGCGTCGAGGGCCTCTCCGAGACTCGGGTAGCGGAGCACGGCGTCGACGCGGTCGGCGTTGACCCTGAAGACGGTGGCGACGCGGGTCCAGTCGGGGCTGCCGGGCCAGCGTGCCTCCTGCTCGGCGACGGTGATGTGCGCGGTGATCGGGTGGAGGGCGGTCGCGCGGATCTCGATGCCCGAGCGGACGATCCACTCCGCGAACTCGTCGCGGGTGATGGGGGCGGTGCCTCGGGGGCCGCTCACCAGGACCGGGTCGGTGACGGTCCGGCGGGCGGCCTCGAGGTCACCGTCGTTGACGGCTTGGTGCCAGCGGTCGATGGTCACCCGTTCATTGTATGCGTATCGCATACGTTGACGACCAGCTTGCCGACCGTGTGCTTGCGGGCGAAGTCGGTCAGGGCGCGCACACCCTCGTCGAGCGAGTAACGGGCGCTGATGTACGGCGTGAGCGCCGCCACCTCGCGCATGCCGCCCAGGTCGCCGTCCACGTCCAGGACGAGCTCGAAGCGGATGTCGTCGCGGTCGATCATGTCGGGGCTCGGGGGCGGGAACGTGATCGTGAAGAGCCGGCCGCCGGGCTTCAGGGTGCGCGCGGCGTCGCGGAGCTGGTCGGTGGGGCGTACCAGATTGAGAACGAGATCGACGCCGGCCGGGTAGTCGTCGTAGCCGATCACCTCGCTGGCGCCGAGCCGGAGCAGCAGGTCCGCGTCGCCGGGGTGGCCCGTGGCGATCACGCGCGTGTGGCGCAGCAGCGGCAGCAGCGTGGTGCCGACGCCGCCGGTAGCGCCGATGACCAGGACCGTCTCGCCGGGCTTCGGCTCGGCGGGGGCGATCAGCGCGTGCGCGGTCAGGCCGACGGTGGGCAGCGCGGCGGCGGTGACGACGTCGAGCTCGGGCGGGCGGTGCGCGATGAACGGCGTGCCGGCCTCGAAAACCGCGTACTCGGCCAGCGTCCCGGTCGTCACCGAAGGCCGTTTCGCGCCGGCCAGCGCTCCGAGGGCGCGCGGGACCGAGTGGCCAAAAACCTCATTCCCGATGTCGTACGCCGTCACGCCGTCACCAACCGCAGTGACCGTGCCCGCGAAGTCGTTGCCGAGAACATGCGGGAACGTCAGCGGTACGGGATAGGCGCCGCTGGGGATGACGAGGTCGCCGGGATTGAGCGAAGCGGCGGCGATCCGCACCTGGATCTGACCCGGACCGGCCTGCGGAACGGGAACGTCGGCGAGCTCGAAGCCCTCGGGCGGGCCGAAGTCGCGGGCAACGATGGCTTTCATGGCATCTCCTCAAAAGCGACAAAAAGGGAGGTCGGGGTGGGGCAGTGGGGGATCGCGAGCGGGGAGCGTTGGAGCGGGAGGGGTGGGCGGGGAGCGTTGGAGCGGGAGGGGTGGGCGGGGACCCGTTGGAGCGGGGTGGTGCGCGGGGATCGGCGGAGCGGGATCGGCGGAGCGGGGAGCGTTGGGGCGGCGGGGCAGGGAGCGGCGGTGCGGAGGCGGCCTTAACCGGACCGTGCGGTCACGTTAGAGCCAAACGGACCGGGCGGTCAACTTGTTAAGCTGGGCTCGTGATGAGGGAGGGCGCCGAGCGGCCGTTGCGGGCGGACGCGGCGCGCAACCGTTCGTCGTTGTTGGCCGCGGCGGCGCGGGAGTTCGCCGAGCGCGGCCCGGACGCCTCGGTGGCCGACATCGCGCGGCGCGCCGGCATCGGCAAGGGCACCGTGTTCCGGCACTTCCCGACCAAGGAAGACCTGCTCGCCGCGGTGGTGCTCGACCGGATCGAGGACCTCGCCGCCCTGGCCGCGCGGCTGGCGAACGCGGACGACGCTGGGGCCGCGCTGCTGGAGTTCATGGACGAGGCCGCGGGCCGGCAGCAGCAGCTCGACCTGTCGTTCCTGCGCGAGTCGGGCGAGGTCAACGAGCGGCTGGCGGGAGCCCGCGAGCGGCTGTTCGCGGCGATCATCGCGCTGGTCGAGCGGGCTCAGGCGGCGGGAGCCGTACGCGGCGACATCTCAGGCATGGACGTCATCCTGCTGATGTGCGCCCCGAACCACGTGGTCAGCTTCGTGCCCGACGCGCCGCCGGATCTGTGGCGGCGCTACCTCGGCATCATCTTCGACGGCCTGCGGCCCGAGGGAGCGCGACCCCTGCCGCATCCGGCGCCTTGAGGCGGCCTGTGCCCATCCGGCGCCTTGAAGCGGCCTGTGCCCGGAAGGGCGCGGCCGCTGTCATATCCGGTTCCGTGATCCGCGTGGCGTCCCGCGTTCGGTGACTTCCGTCGATACCTTTGCCGGATGGAGTCCGAACAGCGACTCGCCGCGGCCCTGGAAGCCCTCGGCATCGAGCCGGATACCGACGGCCTCACCGACACGAACGCGCGGCGCGCCTGGTTCGCGAGCGCGCTGCTGGGCGCGGCGCAGGCCGAGGCGATGGCCGCCGACGCGCTCATCATGAGCCGCGAGGCCCGGTACGCGCTCTGGCAGCGCCAGCTCATCGCGTCCGGCTCGATCGAGGATCCGGACGCGCTGGTGCAGTGGCAGGTCCGCCGGGCGTGCGCGCCGCTGCCCGCGATGGCGCAGGAGAACCGCACGGACCCCGTCCCGCTCGCGGCGGCGCAGGCAGCCGAGGGACTTCAGATGCTGCTGACGGTCGGCGCCGCCACGCGCGGAGCGGTGGAGCAGGGCGACGTGAAGCGGCTCGCCGCCCAGGCCGGGCGCCTGCGGGAGGCGCGCAAGGTGCTGCAAGCGGCGCTGGACAACACCGACGACCTGCTTGAGATGTTGCGCTCGGTGGACCTTTAGAAGTCGCTCAGGGCCGCGAGCACGGAGGCGTACATCCTGGTCTTGATGGTCTCGAGGGTCGGGCCGGCCTTGGCGGCGTGCGCCTCGGCGAGCGCGATGGCGGCGCCGCGGACCTCGGACTCGGCCACCGCGCTGTCGACGATCTGGCGGGCGTGCGCCTCCTCGCCGCCGAAACGGCGGGCGGTGACCATGGCCTCGTGCGCCGTCTGCGGGGTCAGGCGCGCCTGGATGAGCGCGGACATGCCGGGCGTGAACGGGATGTTGATGTCGGCCTCGGGCAGGCACCAGAAGCCCCGGTCGGCACGCATGACGCGGAAGTCGTGCGCCAGCGAGAGCATGGCGCCGGCCGCGAAGGTGTGACCCTGGAGGGCGGCGACCGTGACGAACGGGAAGCTGAGGACCCGGGCGAGCAGGGCGTGCACGCGGGCGCCGTAGGCCGCGAACTCGTCCGGGTGCTCGAAGAGCCACTCGAGGTCGAGGCCGTTCGACCAGAACTTGCCGGTGGCGGCGGTGACCAGCGCGCGCGGGCCGTCGCCCTTGGCCACCTCGTCGAGCAGCGCGTTCACCTCGGTGAGCCAGTCGGGGTGGAAGCGGTTCTCGCCGTCGCCGAGATCGAGGACGTGGACGGAGTCGAGTCTTTCCAGAGTTGGCACGGTGGGCTCCCCTCGTAGCTACTGCTCGGTAACATACCGCCGGCTCGCGTTGCAGGACAGCCCGGCAGCCGCGGCAGAGGGATCGGGACGGCAGCTAGCCGGGCCTGTCGCACGGGACCTTGCGGAATCCCGTACCAAATGGGTTGTCACCAACCCTGATTCGTCGGCGGTCCGTGCTCCGGGCACAATGGGAGGGTTGGTCGGGCGGGCAAACCCTGGAGGAACGGTGGCGGAAGAAGTACGGCCGGAAAAGTGTGTGGTCGCGGTCGACGGCCCGTCCGGATCCGGCAAGTCCACCGTTTCCCGGCGGCTGGCGGCGGCGATCGACGGTGTCTACCTCGACACCGGCGCCATGTACCGGGCCGTGACCTGGGCTGTCCTGCAGGCCGGGGCGGACCTCGCGGACCAGGACGCGATCGCGAAGGTCGCGCTGGAGACCGAGCTGTCGATCGGGACCGACCCGTCCGCGCCCCATTTCGCCGCAAATGGGGTCAATGTCGACGCGCCCATCCGAGGTGTCGAGGTCACCCAGGCCGTCTCCGCGGTCGCTGCGGTCCCTGCCGTACGCCGGCACCTCGTCGCGCTCCAGCGGGCGATCATCACCGGCCACCCCCGGATCATCGTCGAGGGCCGTGACATCGCGTCGGTCGTCGCGCCGGACGCGGACCTGAAGGTCTACCTGACGGCCTCGTCGGCGGCCCGCGCCCAGCGGCGCAGCGCCGAGGACGCCACCTCCGACGTCGCCGCCACCGAGGCGTCGCTGCTCCGCCGCGACAAGCTCGACTCGTCCCGCGCGGCCGACCCGCTGCGCCAGGCGGACGACGCCGTCGAGGTCGACACGACCGAGATCGGCATCGACGAGGTCGTCGCGTACCTTTTGAATCTTTTGAACAGCAAGGTGAAGTCGTGAGTGACTTTCCCGCGGAGCTTCTCTCCGTGGATGTCCCGGCCGGTCCCGTGCCCGTGGTGGCCGTCGTCGGCAGGCCCAACGTAGGCAAGTCCACCCTGGTCAACCGCATCATCGGCCGCCGCCAGGCCGTCGTCGAGGACGTTCCGGGCGTGACCCGCGACCGCGTGCCCTACGACGCCCAGTGGAACGGCCGGCGCTTCACGGTCGTCGACACCGGCGGCTGGGAGCCCGACGCGAAGGACCGCGCGGCCGCCATCGCGAAGCAGGCCGAGCTGGCCGTGCAGACCGCCGACGTGGTCGTCTTCGTGGTCGACGTCTCGGTCGGCGCCACCGACGTCGACGAGGCCGCCGTCAAGATGCTGCGCCGCTCGCACAAGCCGGTGATCCTGGTCGCCAACAAGGCGGACAACCAGAACCTCGAGATGGAGGCGGTGTCCCTCTGGTCCCTGGGCCTGGGCGAACCACATCCGATCTCGGCCCTGCACGGCCGCGGCTCCGGCGACCTGCTCGACGACATCCTGTCGGCCCTGCCCGACCCGCCCCCCATCGTCGAGGACGGCCCGCGCGGCCCCCGCCGCGTGGCGCTGGTGGGCCGCCCCAACGTGGGCAAGTCGTCCCTGCTCAACCGCGTGTCCAAGGAGGAGCGCGCCGTCGTCGACTCGGTGGCCGGCACCACCGTCGACCCGGTCGACAGCCTCGTCGAGATGGACGGCGAGGTCTGGCAGTTCGTCGACACGGCAGGACTTCGCAAAAGAGTCAACCAGGCTTCCGGTACGGAGTACTACGCGTCCCTGCGCACCGCCGGCGCCGTCGAAGCCGCCGAGGTGGCCGTAGTCCTGCTGGACGCCGCCGAGCCGATCAGCGAGCAGGACCAGCGCGTGCTCACGCAGGTCGTCGAGGCCGGCCGTGCCCTGGTGATCGCCTTCAACAAGTGGGACCTGGTCGACGCGGACCGCCGCTTCTACCTGGACAAGGAGATCGACCGCGAGCTGAAGCGCATCCCGTGGGCCATTCGGGTGAACATCTCGGCGAAGACGGGGCGCGCGGTCGACAAGCTCGCTCCGGCCCTGCGCCGTGCGCTGGCTTCGTGGGAGCAGCGGATTCCCACCGGCGCCTTGAACCAGTGGCTGACGGCTTTGACCCAGGCCACCCCCCATCCGGTACGAGGGGGGCGCGCGCCGCGGATCCTGTTCGCGACGCAGGCCGGGGTGGCGCCGCCGCGCTTCGTCCTCTTTACGACCGGGCCGCTGGACGCTGGCTACCAGCGGTTCGTGGAGCGCAAGCTGCGCGAGGAGTTCGGCTTCGAGGGGTCGCCCGTCGAGATCTCCGTGAAACCCCGGAAGAAGACGGGGCCTGGGGGGCGGGGTAAGGCTCATGGGTAGGGCTTGGTAAGCTTTCGGAGTTGCCGCGCGGTGTTGGTGCCAGGTGGCGGCGGGCTGTAGCGCAGCTTGGTAGCGCACTTGACTGGGGGTCAAGGGGTCGCAGGTTCAAATCCTGTCAGCCCGACCAGCTTTTTCAAGCCGTTGGCAAGGACGAAAGTCCTGGTCAGCGGCTTTTTCAATGGACGATCGTCGCTCGACCAAGATCGCCCTAGTGGGTCTTGTGGTCACGGGCGTGGTCACATCGATGGCTACCGTGGATCTCACCTGCTCGATCGTGTGACCACGGGGGATGACCATGACAGTCGGCTCGTACCAACTCTCCAACAAGAAGACCCTCTGGTACTTCGTCATCGACCTGCCTCCCGCTGACGACGGGAAACGGCGTCAGTACAAGCGGCGCGGGTATCCCAGCGAAACGGCGGCCGAGAAAGCGGAAACCGAAGCGCGTAAGGCGTACGGCGAAGCCAGCATCGGCGCCGACGGCAGTGTCGCGGCCGAGCTGAACGGCTGGTTGTCGGAGCGGGAACTCGACATCGAGGAGACCACTCAGGACAACTACCGCAACCTCTTCCGGATGTACGTGTATCCGCACATCGGTGGCCGGCAGCTCTATGACCTCGACAGGCGGGCCGTTCAGGACTTCTACAAGACGCTGCTGAAGGAAGGCGGCGCCAAAAAGAAGCCGTTGTCCCCGACGACCGTCCGGACCGTGCACCGGGTACTAATGAAAGCGTTCCGCGATCTCGGTATCGAGCTCGGTCAGGTGCGGCAGCCACGCCCGGCGGAGCGTGAGGATCAGGGCCGTAAAGGGGTGTGGACGCCGGCGCAGTCGAAGCAGTTCCTCAGGTTCCACCGCGATTCGCGGCTGTATGCGGCGTGGGCGCTCGCGGTGGTCGCCGGTACTCGCCGCGGGGAGATCGCCGGGCTGCGGTGGTCGAAGGTCGATCTTGATAACGGGGTCGTCTACATCCATATCCAGCGGACCATCTGCGGCAATAA
>NZ_BOMI01000191.1 GCF_016862115.1 Paractinoplanes deccanensis | reverse complement strand
TGACCTACGGGCAGGGCCGGGAGACGCCGCTGCTGTTGGGGTCGATCAAGTCGAATCTGGGGCACACGCAGGCCGCCGCGGGTGTGGCCGGCGTCATCAAGATGGTGATGGCGATGCGGCACGGGGTGGTGCCGCGGACGTTGCACGTGGACGCGCCGTCGTCGCAGGTGGACTGGTCCTCCGGCGCGATCGAAGTGGTCGCGGAGGCCGCACCGTGGCCGGACACCCCGCGCACGCGGCGGGCCGGTGTGTCCGCGTTCGGGATCAGCGGCACCAACGCGCACGTCATCCTCGAACAGCCGCCGGCCGAGACCCCGGCCCCTTGCGACGAGCCGCCCGGCGCCGTCCCGGTCGTGCTCTCCGGCCGCACCGCCGAGGCGGTCGCCCGGCAGGCCGAGCGGCTGCGGCAGTACGTCGCCTCCCGGCCGGACGTCCCGCTGGCCGGCATCGCCCGCACCAGCCTGACCCGCCCCATCCTCGACTTCGGCGCCGTGGTGCCCGCCGGCGACCGTGCGGCGCTCCTCGCGGGCCTGGAGCGCCCGGCCGTCGAGGTCACCGCCGGCGACGGCCGCCTGGGCATGCTCTTCAGCGGCCAGGGCTCGCAGTGGCCCGGCATGGGCCGCGCGCTGCACGAGCGCTTCCCGGTCTTCGCCGCGGCGTGGGACGAGATCGCCGCGCGGCTGGACCTCGACGGCGACCTGGACCGCACGGCCGTCGCCCAGCCGGCGCTGTTCGCCTTCGAGGTCGCCCTCTACCGGCTGCTGGAGTCGTGGGGCGTGGTGCCGGACGTGCTGATCGGTCACTCGGTCGGCGAGATCGCGGCCGCGCACGTGGCCGGCGTGCTGTCGCTGGCGGACGCCTGCCGGTTGATCGGCGCCCGCGCCGGCCTCATGCAGGCCCTGCCACCCGGCGGCGCGATGGTCGCCGTGCAGGCGAGCGAGGCCGAGGTGACGCCGCGCCTGTCCGAGCGGGTGCAGCTCGCCGCGGTCAACGGTCCCCGGTCGGTGGTGCTCTCCGGCGCCGAGGACGCCGTGCTGGCCGCCGCGGACGGCTTCCGGTCGCGCCGCCTGCGGGTCAGCCACGCGTTCCACTCGGCGCTGATGGAGCCCATGCTCGGCGACCTCGCCGACGTGGTCGGCGAGCTCGAGCTCCATGCGCCGGCCATCCCGTTCGCCGGCAACCCGCCCGTGGACGAGCCGGCCTACTGGGTCCGGCAGGTGCGCGAGCCGGTCCGCTTCGCCGACGCGGTGGCGGCGGCCGGTGTGGACACCTTCCTCGAGATCGGCCCCGACCGCGCGCTCAGCGCCGTCACCGAAGGGGCGCACCCGGTGATGCGCCGCGGCGAGGGCGGCCCGGACCTGCTGCTCGCCGCGCTGGCCGCCGTGCACCTGCGCGGCGTCCGGGTCGACTGGGACGCCGCGCTCGCCGGCTCGGGCGCGCTGCTCGCCGACCTGCCCACCTACCCGTTCGAGCACCGCCGCTACTGGCTCGACACCCGCACGGCCCCCGCCGAGCTGGCCGCCGCCGGTCTCGGCGCGGCCCGGCACCCGTTGCTGAGCGCGGTCGTGGCCGCGCCGGACTCCGACGGCGTGACGCTGACCGGCCGCCTGTCGGTCGCCGAGCACCGCTGGCTCGCCGACCACGTCATCGGCGACCGGGTCACCGTGGCCGGCACCGTGATCCTGGAGTGGCTGCTGCACGCCGCCGCCGCGACCGGCCGCGCGCAAGTCGACGAGATGGTGCTGCACGAGCCGATGGTCGTGCCCGAGCGGGGCGCGCTCACCGTCCAGGTCGTCGTCGCGCCGAGCGACGCCGGCGGCCGCCAGCCGGTCACCGTCTACGCCCGGGACGCGGCGGACGGCGACTGGACCCGGCACGCCACCGGACTGCTCGGCCCGGCCGATGACGACCCGGACACCGCCGGTGCATCGCCGGAGTGGCCGCCGGCCGGGGCGGAGCCGGTCGACCTGACCGACGCCTACCCGCGGCTCGCCGACGCCGGTTTCGCCTACGGGCCGCTCTTCCAGGGGCTGCGGGCCGCGTGGCGGCGCGAGGCCGAGGTGTACGCCGAGGTGGCGCTGCCCGGCGAGGCCGGCGGCTACCTCGCGCACCCGGCGCTGCTCGACGCCGCGCTGCACGCCTGGGCGCTCGGCGAGACCGGCCGGCCCCGCCTGCCGTTCAGCTGGTCCGGTGTGCGGGTGCGGGTGCCGGGAGCCACCGTCCTGCGGGTGCGGCTGACGCCGACCGGACCGGACACGCTCGCGGTGACCGCCACCGACGGGGCCGGCGCCCTCGTGCTGAGCGCGCGAGGGGTGACCGTCCGGCCGCTGCCGGCCGCACGCGCGGCCGGCCTGCTGCACACCGTGTGGGAGCCCGTGCCGGGCCCAGGCGCGCCGCTCGCGGACGTGGAGGTCCTCGACTTCCGCGCCGTCACCGGCGCGCCGGGCGACGTGCACGCCGCGGTGTGGGACGCCGTGACCGGTCTGCGCGACCGGCTGGCCGGCGACGACCGCACGGTGGTCGTCTGGACGGACGGCTGGGCCGGTGCGGCGGTGCGCGGGCTGACCCGCTGCGTCCAGCAGGAGCACCCGGACCGGATCGTGCTGGTCGACGGCGGCGGCCCGGACGACCTCGCCCGGGCCGCCGGCACGGGCGAGCCCGAGATCCGGGTCCGCGACGGCGAGCTGTTCGCGCCCCGCCTGGTGCCGGCCGGGCCGGGCGCCGCCCCGGCGTGGGACGGCTCCGGAACGGTCCTGGTCACCGGCGGCACCGGCACGCTCGGCCGGGCCCTCGCGCGGCACCTCGCCGAGCGCTGGGACGCGCGGGACGTCGTGCTGGTGAGCCGGACCGGCGGCGCCCCGCCCGGCCTCGGGGACGACCTGGCCGGCCGCGTCCGGGTGCGGGCCTGCGACGTGGCCGACCGCGACGCGCTCGCCCGGCTGCTCGCCGAGATCGGGCCGGTCCGGGTGGTGGTGCACGCCGCCGGCGTCCGCGACGACGGCGTGCTGGAGTCGCTGACCGCCGACCGGGTCGCCGGTGTGCTGCGGGCCAAGGTGGACGGCGCGTGGCACCTGCACGAGCTGGCCACCGAGGCCGAGACCTTCGTGCTGTTCTCGTCGATCACGGCCGCGGTCGGCTCGCCCGGGCAGGCCGCCTACGGCGCCGCCAACGGCTACCTCGACGGGCTGGCCGAGCACCGGCGCGCGACGGCACGCCCGGCCGTCTCGATCGGGTGGGGCATCTGGTCGGAGCGCAGCGCGATCACCGCCGGGCTCGGCGACGCCGACCTGGCCCGGATGGGCCGCCGGGGCCTGGTCCCGCTCGCCACCGACGACGCGCTGGCCCGCTTCGACGCCGCGCTCGGCGCCGGCGAGCCGGAGGTCGTCGCGGCCGGCCTGGACCGGGCCGCGCTGCGCGACGCGGCCCGGCAGGGGCGGCTCTCGCCGCGGCTCGGCCGGATCGTGCCGAAGCCGCCGTCACCGGCCGCGCGGCCGCCGGCCGCGCCGGCCGGTGACCTGCTCGACCTGGTCCGCGCCGAGGTCGCCGAGGTGCTCGGGCACCGCACGCCGGACGCCGTGCCGGCCGGCCGGGCCTTCAGCGAGCTGGGCTTCGACTCGCTGACCGCGGTCGAGCTGCGCAACCGCCTGCGCGCCGCGACCGGCCGGTCGCTGCCGGCCACGCTGACCTTCGACCATCCGACGCCGCGGGCGCTCGCCGACTTCCTCGGCGGCGCGCGGCCGGTGGCCGAGCCGGCGCCGGCGGCGGCCGCCGACAGCGGCGAGCCCATCGCGATCGTCGGCATGGCCTGCCGCTACCCGGGCGGCGTCCGCTCACCCGAGGACCTGTGGCGGATGGTGGTGGACGGCGCCGAGGGCGTCTCCCGGTTCCCCGTCGACCGCGGCTGGGATCTCGACGGTTTGTACGACCCCGACGCGTCCCGGCCGGGCACGACGTACGCCCGCGAGGGTGGCTTCCTGCACGACGCCGCCGACTTCGACGCCGGGTTCTTCGGCATCTCGCCGCGCGAGGCCCTCGCGATGGATCCGCAGCAGCGGCTGCTGCTGGAGACCTCGTGGGAGGCGTTCGACCGGGCCGGCATCGACCCCGCGACGCTGCGGGGAAGCCGCACGGGCGTGTTCGCCGGAGTCATGTACCACGACTACGCGTCCCGGCTGCCGGCCGTGCCCGAGGACCTCGAGGGCTACCTCGGCAACGGCAGCGCCGGCAGCATCGCCTCGGGCCGGATCGCGTACACGTTCGGCCTCGAGGGCCCCGCGGTGACGGTCGACACGGCCTGCTCGTCGTCGCTGGTGGCGTTGCACCTGGCCGGGCAGGCGCTGCGCCAGGGCGAGTGCACGCTGGCGCTGGCCGGCGGAGTCACGGTGATGGCGACGCCGGGTGTGTTCGTCGAGTTCGCCCGTCAGCGCGGCCTCGCGCCGGACGGCCGGTGCAAGTCGTACGCGGACGCGGCCGACGGCACCGGCTGGTCCGAGGGCGTCGGCGTGCTGGTGCTGGAGAAGCTGAGCGACGCCCGCCGCAACGGGCACCGGGTGCTGGCGGTGGTGCGCGGCTCGGCCGTGAACCAGGACGGCGCCTCCAACGGCCTGACCGCCCCGAACGGGCCGTCGCAACAGCGGGTGATCCGCCAGGCCCTCGCCGGCGCGGGGCTGCGGGCGGCCGACGTCGACGCGGTGGAGGGCCACGGCACCGGCACCCGCCTGGGCGACCCGATCGAGGCGCAGGCGCTGCTCGCCACGTACGGCCAGGACCGGGAGGAGCCGCTGTGGCTGGGCTCGGTCAAGTCGAACCTCGGGCACACGCAGGCCGCCGCGGGCGTGGCCGGCGTCATCAAGATGGTGCAGGCGATGCGGCACGGCATCGTGCCGCGCTCCCTGCACGCCGGCGAGCCGTCGTCGCAAGTGGACTGGTCGGCCGGTGCGGTGCGGCTGGCCGCCGAGGCGGTGCCGTGGCCGGCCACCGGCAGGCCGCGGCGGGCCGGGGTGTCGAGCTTCGGGATCAGCGGCACCAACGCCCACGTGATCCTGGAACAGGCGCCGGCCGAGGAGCCCGTGCCGGCCGCCGCCGAGCTGCCGGTCGTCCCGGTGGTGCTCTCGGCGCACACCCCGGCCGCGCTGCGGGAGCAGGCGACCCGGCTGGCCGCGCTGCCGGACGTGCCGGTGACCGCGCTGGGCCATGCCCTCACCCGGCGTCCCGCGCTCGAGCACCGCGCCGTCGTGCTGGCCACCGGTGACGCCGGCGACCTGCGCCGCGCCCTGCACGCCGTCGCCGCCGGCGAACAACCGCCCGGGATCGTGCGGGGCGCCGCGGGCGGCCGGACGGCGTTCCTGTTCACCGGGCAGGGCGCCCAGCGGGCCGGCATGGGCCGCGAGCTCTACCAGCTGTTCCCCGCCTTCCGCACGGCGCTGGACGAGGTGCTCGGCCGGCTCGGCGTCCGGGACGTGCTGTTCGGCGACGACCAGGACCAGCTCGACCGCACGGGCAACGCGCAGCCGGCGCTGTTCGCCGTCGAGGTGGCCCTCGCCCGTCTGCTCGAGTCGTGGGGGATCCGGCCCGGCCTGGTCGCCGGGCACTCGGTCGGCGAGATCGCGGCGGCCCACGTGGCCGGGGTGCTCTCGCTGGCCGACGCGGCCACGCTGGTGACCGCGCGTGGACGGCTGATGCAGGCCCTCCCGCCCGGCGGCGCGATGGCGGCGGTCGAGGCAAGCGAGGAGGAGATCCGGCCGCTGCTCGACGACCGGGTGGCCCTCGCCGCGGTCAACGGGCCGAACGCCGTGGTCGTCTCCGGCGACGAGGACGAGGTGCTTCGCCGCTTCGCCGCCTACCGCGTCAAGCGGCTGCGGGTCAGCCATGCCTTCCACTCGCCGCGGATGGCGCCGATGCTCGACGCGTTCGCCGCGGTCGTGCACGGGCTGGACTTCGCGCCGCCGGCCGTCGACTTCGTGTCCACGGTGACCGGCGGCCTGGTCACCGGCGAGGTGGCCACCCCGCGGTACTGGATCGACCAGGTGCTGCGCCCGGTCCGGTTCGCCGGGGCCGTGCGCGACCTGCACGAGCGCGGAGCCGCCACGTACCTCGAGATCGGGCCGGACGGCGTGCTGAGCGCGATGGGCCGCGACTGCGCCGACGGCGTCTTCGTCCCGGTGCTGCGGCGCGACCGAGAGGAGGGCGCGTCGGTGCTGACGGCGGTGGCCGAGGCGTACGCGCACGGCGTACCGGTCGACTGGGACGCGGTCTTCGGTCACTCCCGGCCCGCGGCGGTCGAGCTTCCCCCGTACGCGTTCCAGCACCGCCGTTTCTGGCTCGCGGGCACGGCCACCGCCGGCGACGTCACCGAGGCCGGGCTCGCCGCGGCCGGGCACCCGCTGCTGGGCGCCGTGGTCGCGCTGCCCGGCTCCGGCGGGCACCTGCTGACGGGCCGGCTGTCCCGCGACCGTCAGGGCTGGCTGGCCGACCACACCATCATGGGCACGGCGCTGGTGCCCGGCGCGGTCTTCGTCGAGTACGCCCTGCGCGCCGCCCGCGAGGTGGGCTGCACCCGGCTCGCCGAGCTGACCTTGGAATCGCCGCTGGTGCTGCCGGCGGAGGGCGGCGTGCCGATCCAGGTCACCGTCGGCCCGGCCGAGGACGGCGGCGAGCGGCCGTTCAGCGTGTACGCGCGGCGCGGCGCCGACTGGATCCGGTACGCCGCTGGGCGGATGGACGCCGGCGCGGGCGAGACCGTGGCGGCCGCGGAGCCGGCCGGCGGCGAGCCGGTCGACCTCACCGCGTTCTACCCCCTGCTGACCGAGCACGGCTTCGGCTACGGCCCCGCCTTCCAGGGGCTGCGCGCGGCCTGGCGGCACGGCGACGACGTGCACGCCGAGGTGCGGCTGCCGGACGAGCTGGCCGCGACGGCCGGCCAGTTCGGCGTGCACCCCGCGCTGCTGGACGCCGTCCTGCACGCCTCGGCCCTGATCCGCCCGGAGGCCGGGCTGCCGTTCGCCTGGCAGGGGGTGCAGCTGACGGCGAGCGGGGCCGCGGCGGTGCGGGCGCGGCTCTCCCAGCGGCCCGACGGTGCGCTCACGATCGTCGCCACCGACGATGCCGGCAACCCGGTGTTCTCGGTGGACGCGCTGCTCATGCGCGCGGCGTCGGCCCGGCAGCTGCGCGACGCGCGGCGCGCCGAGGGGCAGTCGCTGTTCCGGCTGACTGACAGAGCCGTCGCCGCCGGGCCCGCGACCGCGCCGGCCACGGTGGTGCACCGGCTCGGCGCGCTGCCCGAGGCGGTGCCCGAGCTGGTCGCGCTGCCCTGCGACGACGTGCACGAGGCGCTGGAGGCGGTGCGGAGCTGGGTGCGCGACGACCGGTACGCGCGGGCGCGGCTGGTCGTGGTCACCGGAACCACCGGGGACTCGCTGGGCGCCGCGGCCGTCCGCGGGCTCGTGCGCTCGGCCCAGGCCGAGCATCCCGGGCGCTTCGTGCTGCTCACCGCGGACGACCCGGCCCTCGCCGGTGCCGCCGCGGCCACCGGCGAACCGGAGCTGACCGCACGGCACGGCGTGCTGCACGCCCCGCGCCTCGAGGCCGCCACCGGGCGGCCCGAGCCGCTGCCGTGGCGGGCCGACGGCACCGTGCTCGTCACCGGCGGCACCGGCGCCCTCGGCGTGGCGGTCGCCCGGCACCTGGCCGAGCGCGGCGTGCGGCATCTGCTGCTGCTGAGCCGGCACGGCGGCCCGGCACCGGACCTCGGCCGGCCGGACGTCACCGTGACGGTCGCCGCCTGCGACGTCACCGACCGCGACGGCCTGGCCCGCGTGCTCGACGGGATCCCGGCCGAGCGCCCGCTGACCGCCGTGGTGCACCTGGCCGCCGTGCTCGACGACGGCGTCCTGGAGGGACTGACCGGCGAGCGCCTGGACGCCGTGCTGGGCCCCAAGGTGACCGGCGCGCGCCACCTGCACGAGCTGACCCTCGGCCGGCCGCTGGACGCCTTCGTCCTGTTCTCGTCGACCACCAGCCTGTTCGGCGGTCCGGGGCAGGCGAACTACGCGGCCGCCAACGCCGCGCTCAACCAGCTGGCGCTGGACCGGCGCGCGGCCGGGCTGCCGGCCAACGCCGTGGCCTGGGGCCTGTGGGCGGACGACGGCGGCCTCGGCGGCCGGCTCGACGACGGCGACCGGCGCCGGATGGCCCGCTTCGGCATCGGTGCGCTGTCGGCCGGCGAGGCGCTCGCGCTCTTCGACGCCGCGACCGGCGCCGACGACGCCGTGCTGGCCGCCGTCGCCCTGGACCGGCCGGCACTGGCCGCGCAGGCCCGGGCCGGCACGCTGCGGCCGCTGCTGCTCGACCTGGTGCCGGCGGCGCCGGCCGCACCGGCCGGGCCCGAGCCCGAGAGCGACCTGCGTGACCGCCTGGCCTCGGCGACCGCGGACGAGCGTGAGGGCATCCTGCGCGGGCTGCTGCGGCGCGAGGTGGCCGACGTGCTGGGCCACGCCACGACCGCCGACATCGCCGTCGGCCGCGGCTTCCTGGAGCTGGGCCTCGACTCGCTGACCGCGGTGGAGCTGCGCAACCGGCTCGGCGCGCGCACCGGGCTCCGGCTGCCCGCCACGGCGCTGTTCGACCACCCGAGCGTCGAGGTGCTCGCGCGGCACCTGGCCGGGCTGCTGGCGCCCGCGACCGAGCCGGACGACGACGCCGATCTGCGCCGGGCCATCAACGCGATCCCGCTCGACCGGCTGCGCGACGCCGGCCTGCTGGACGTGCTGGTGCGCCTGGCCGGAGGCGGCGGCGAGGACGCCGGCGACGACGCCGCGGTGACACCGGTCTCGCCGGCGGCCGGGCCGCACGCGGTCGACGAGATGGAACTGGACGACCTGATCAAGCTGGCGCGTCACGACCAGCACGGCCGGGACTAGGGGGAGTCGATGACCCAGCACGACGAGCAGCGCGTCATCCAGGCGCTGCGGGACTCGCTGAAGGAAGCCGACCGGCTGCGGCAGCGCAACCGGCAGCTGGTCGAGCAGTCGCACGAGCCGATCGCGGTCGTCGGCATGGCCTGCCGCTACCCGGGTGACGTCTGGGCGCCGGAGGACCTGTGGCAGCTCGTCGACGAGGGCCGGGACGCCGTCGGCGGCTTCCCCGGCGACCGGGGCTGGGACCTCGAGTCGCTCTACGACCCGGATCCTGACCGGGCCGGCACCTCGTACACCCGGCAGGGCGGGTTCCTCTACCAGGCGGCCGACTTCGATCCGGGCTTCTTCGGCATCAGCCCGCGCGAGGCGCTCGCCGTGGACCCGCAGCAGCGCCTGCTCCTCGAGATCTCCTGGGAGTCTCTGGAGCGGGCCGGCATCGACCCCGGCGCGCTGCGCGGCGCGCCGGTCGGCACGTTCGTCGGGATCATGTACAACGACTACGCCACCCGGCTGCACCGGGCACCGGACGGCTTCGAGGGGTACGTCGGCAACGGCAGCTCGGCCAGCGTCGCCTCGGGCCGGATCGCCTACACGTTCGGCTTCGAGGGCCCCGCGGTCAGCGTCGACACCGCCTGCTCGTCGTCGCTGGTGGCGGTGCACCTGGCCGCTCGGGCCCTGCGCTCGGGCGAGTGCTCGCTGGCGCTGGCCGGCGGTGTCACGGTGATGTCCTCGCCGGCGGCGTTCGTCGAGTTCAGCCGGCAGCGCGGCCTGGCGCCGGACGGCCGCTGCAAGTCGTACGCCGACGGTGCGGACGGCACCGGCTGGTCCGAGGGTGCCGGCATGCTCCTGCTGGAGCGGCTCTCCGACGCGCGGCGTAACGGGCACCCGGTGCTCGCGGTGATCCGCGGCTCGGCCGTCAACCAGGACGGCGCCTCCAGCGGCCTGACCGCGCCGAGCGGTCCCGCGCAGCAGCGGGTCATCCGCGCGGCGCTGGCCGACGCCCGTCTGCTGCCGTCCGACGTGGACGCGGTGGAGGGGCACGGCACCGGCACCCCGCTGGGTGACCCGATCGAGGCGCAGGCGCTGCTCGCCACCTACGGCCAGGAGCGCGACCAGCCGCTGTGGCTGGGCTCGCTCAAGTCGAACCTCGGGCACACCCAGGCCGCGGCCGGTGTCGGCGGCCTGATCAAGATGATCATGGCGATGCGGCACGGCGTGCTCCCGCGCACCCTGCACCTGGATCGGCCGAGCTCGCAGGTGGACTGGGAGTCCGGGCGGGTGCGGCTGCTCGGCGAGCCGGTGCCGTGGCCGGGCACCGGACGGCCGCGCCGCGCGGCCGTGTCGGCGTTCGGCGTCAGCGGCACGAACGCGCACGTGGTCGTCGAGCAGGCGCCCCCGGCCGAGCCGGCCGAGCCGGCCGAGCCGGCCGAGCCGGCCGGCCCGGTGCCGTGGGTGCCCTGGGTCGTCTCGGCCAAGTCCCCGGCCGCGCTGCGGGCCCAGGCCGGGCGCCTGCCGTCCGTGGCCGGCGACCCGGTCGACGTGGCCCATGCGCTGCTGACCACCCGGGCCCGCTTCGAGCACCGCGCGGTGGTGCTCGGCGACACCGCGGACGCGCTGCGGGCCGGCGCCGGCGCGCTGGCCGCCGGCCGGAGCGCCGCCGGGGTCGTCCTGGGCCGGGCCGTCGCCGAGCCGCGCGTCGCCTTCGTCTTCCCCGGCCAGGGCTCGCAGTGGGCCGGCATGGCGGGTGAGCTCTCCGCCACCTCTCCGGTCTTCGCGGCGGCCCTGGCCGAGTGCGGCGCCGCCCTGGCCGCACACGTCGACTGGGACCTCGCCGAAGTGCTCGACGATCCGGACGCGCTGGCCCGGGTGGACGTGGTGCAGCCGGCGCTGTGGGCGGTGATGGTCTCGCTCGCGCGGATGTGGCGCTCGCTCGGCGTGGAGCCGGCGGCCGTGGCCGGCCACTCGCAGGGTGAGATCGCGGCGGCGTGCGTGGCCGGCGCGCTCTCCCTGCAGGACGGTGCCCGCATCGTCGCGCGGCGCAGCCGCGTGCTGCTGAGCCTGGCCGGCGAGGGCGGCATGGTGTCGGTGGCGCTGCCGGAGCACGAGATCGGCGCGCGGCTCGCACCCTGGGCCGGCCGGCTGTCGGTGGCCGCGGTGAACGGGCCGTCCTCGGTCGTCGTGTCCGGCGCCGCGCAGGCCCTCGACGAGCTCCGCGCGACGCTGGACGCCGACGGCGTGCGCAACCGCCGGATCGAGGTGGACTACGCCTCCCACTCGCCGCACGTCGACCGGGTGCGCGACCAGGTGCTCGCGGCGGCCGAGGGGATCCGGCCCGGCCCGGCGCGGATCCCCTTCCACTCCACGGTCCTCGGCGAGCCGATCGACACCACGGCGCTGGACGCCGGCTATTGGTTCCGCAACCTGCGCGAGCCGGTCCGCTTCGAGCCGGTGGTGCGCGGGCTGCTCGCCGAGGGCATCACCTGCCTGATCGAGGTGAGCCCGCACCCGGTGGTGACGGTCGGCATCCAGGAGATCATCGACGACAGCCCGGCCGCACCGGGCGCGATCGCGATCGGCACGCTGCGCCGTCACGAGGGCGGTCAGGCGCGCCTGCTCACCGCGGCGGCGGAGGCGTACGTGCACGGCGCCGGCGTCCGGTGGGAGGAACTGCTCACCGTGGCCGCGCCGAGCCGGGTCGACCTGCCCACCTACGCCTTCCAGCGCGAGCGGTACTGGCTGGACGCACCGGCCGGACCGGACGCGCCGGCCGCGCGTGCCGCACACGAGGACTGGAGCTACACGATCGCGTGGCGGCCGCTGGCGATCGGAGCGGCGGCCCCGGCGCCCGGCCGCTGGCTGGTCGCCGGCGATCCGGCCGACCCGCTGGTCACCCGGGTGGCGGCGGCCCTGCGGGCGGCCGGCCTGGAGCCGCACCTGACCGCGCCGGGCGAGACGGTTCCGGACGGCCTGGCCGGGGCGCTGTTCCTGGCCGGGACGGCCGGTGACGACGCGGCCGCGGCCACCGCCGCGCTCCTGCGCGAGCTGGGGGACAGCGGCGCCGACGCGCCGCTGTGGTGCGTCACCTCGGGCGCCGTCTCGACCGGACCCGAAGACCCGCTGGTGAGCGCGGCCCAGGCCGAGGTGTGCGGGGTCGGCCGGGTCGCCGCGCTGGAGCACCCGCGCCGATGGGGCGGCCTGATCGACCTGCCGGCCGACCCGGACGACCGCGCGGTGACCCGGCTCGTCGCGCTCCTCGCCGGCGCCGGGCAGCACGGCGAGGAGGAGATCGCCGTCCGCGAGGGCGGGGCGCTGGTGCGCCGCCTGGTCCGCAAGCCGCTCGCCGAGGCGGCCGAGTGGCGGCCGCGGGGCACGGTGCTGATCACCGGCGGCACCGGCCTGCTCGGTGCCCACCTGGCCCGCCGGCTGGCCGCCCGCGGCGTGCCGCACCTCGTGCTGGCCGGCCTGCGCGGCCCCGCGGCGCCCGGCGCGGCCGAGCTCGCCGCCGAGCTGACCGCGCTCGGCGCCCGCGCCGACGTGGTGGCCTGCGACGTCGCCGACCGGGAGCAGGTGGCCGCGCTGCTGGACACCCTGCCCGGCCTCACCGCGGTGGTGCACGCCGCCGGTGTCCTGGCCGACGGCATGCTGGAGACGCTCACCCCGGAGCGGTTCGCCGCCGTCCGGGGGCCCAAGGTGGACGGCGCCCGCCACCTCGACGAGCTCACCGCGGACCGGCCGCTCGACGCGTTCGTGCTGTTCTCGTCGGTGGCCGGCAGCTTCGGGGCGGCAGGGCAGGGCAACTATGCCGCGGCCAACGCGCACCTGGACGCGCTGGCCCGGCAGCGCCGGCAGCGCGGACTCCCGGGCACCTCGATCGCGTGGGGATCCTGGGGCGCCGGCATGGCCGCGGACGTCGCCGAGCGGCTGCGGACCCGCGGCTTCCCCGCGCTCGACCCGGATCTCGCCCTCGACCTGCTCGACCGGGCCATGGCCGCGGACGAGACCTACCTCGTGGTCACCCACGTCGAGTGGGACCGCGCGGCGCCGGTGTTCACGATGGCCCGGCCCAGCCCGCTGATCCTCGAGATCCCGGAGGCCCGCCGGGCCCTCGACGGAGCCCGCGCGACGGGGGACGCCGGATCGTCGGCCCTGGCGGCCCGGCTCGAGCAGGTGCCCGAGGCCGGACGCGAGCGGGTCGTGCTCGAGCTCGTCCGGGCGGAGGCGGCCGTGGTGCTCGGCCACTCCGGCGCCGCCGCGATCGAGGCCGACCGGGCGTTCCGCGAGCTGGGCTTCGACTCGCTCGCCGCGGTGGAGCTGCGCAACCGGCTCTCCGCCGCCACCGGCCTCGGCCTGCCCGCCACGCTGGTCTTCGACCACCCCTCCGCCCGGACCCTGGCCCGTCACCTGCTCGGCCGGGTGACCGGCGCGGACGGCGCGGTGGCGGTCACCGCCGCGGCGGCCCGCGCCGACGAGCCGATCGCGATCGTCGGGATGGGCTGCCGGTTCCCGGGCGGTGTCCGCACCCCCGAGGAGCTCTGGCAGCTGCTGGCCGACGGCGGCGACGCGATCACGCCGTTCCCGGCCGACCGCGGCTGGAACCTGGCCCAGCTCTACGACCCGGACCCGGACCGGGCCGGGCGCACGTACGCCCGCGCGGGCGGCTTCCTGCACGACGCGGGCGACTTCGACCCGGCCTTCTTCGGCATCTCGCCGCGGGAGGCCCTCGCGATGGACCCGCAGCAGCGCCTGGTGCTGGAGACCTCGTGGGAGGCCGTGGAGCGGGCCGGCATCGACCCGGCCACGCTGCGCGGCAGCCGTACCGGCGTCTACGTCGGCGGCATGTACTCGTTCTACGGCGCCGCCACCCAGCCGAGCGAGCGCCTCGAGGCGCACCTGATGACCGGCGTGTTCACCAGCGTGATGTCGGGCCGGGTGTCCTACGTGCTCGGCCTCGAAGGCCCCTCGCTCACCGTCGACACCGCGTGCTCCTCGTCGCTGGTCTCGCTGCACCTGGCCACCGAGGCGCTGCGCCGCGGCGAATGCGACCTGGCGCTGGCCGGCGGCGCCGCCGTGATGGCCTCGACCGGCGGCTTCACCGGGCTGAGCCGGCAGGGCGTGCTGGCCGCCGACGGCCGCTGCAAGCCGTTCGCCGCGGCCGCCGACGGCATGGGCATGTCCGAGGGGGCCGGCATGCTGCTCATCGAGCGGCTCTCCGACGCCCGCCGGCACGGCCACCCGGTGCTCGCGCTGATCCGGGGCAGCGCCGTCAACCAGGACGGCGCGAGCAACGGCCTGACCGCGCCGAACGGGCCCTCCCAGGAACGGGTCATCCGGCAGGCGTGGGCCGGCTCCGGCGTCACCGGCGACGACATCGACGTGGTCGAGGCGCACGGCACCGGAACGAGGCTGGGTGACCCGATCGAGGGTCAGGCCCTGCTCGCCAGCTACGGCCGCGGCCGCGACCGTCCGCTGTGGCTGGGATCGATCAAGTCGAACATCGGCCACACCGCGGCCGCCGCCGGCGTGGCCGGGGTGATGAAGCTCGTGCTGGCGCTGCGCCACGGCGTCCTGCCGCGCACCCTGCACGTCGACTCGCCGACGCCGTACGTGGACTGGGAGTCGTCGGCCGTCGCACTGCTCACCGCGGAACAGCCGTGGCAGCGGGGCGAGCGGACCCGGCGCGGCGCGGTGTCCTCGTTCGGCATCAGCGGGACCAACGCACACCTGATCATCGAGGAGCCGCCCCCGCACGACGCGCCGGACGCGGCCGCCCGGGTCGTGCCCCCGGCCGTTCCGCTGGTGCTCTCGGCCCGCTCCGAGCCGGCCCTGGACGAGTCGATCGAGCGGCTGCGCGCCCGCTTCGCGGCGGATCCGGGGCTCCACCCGGTCGACGCCGGCTATTCGCTGGTGCACGGCCGCTCGACCTTCGCCCACCGGGCGGTCCTGTTCGGCGACGGCGACGGAGCCGAGGCCGTACGGGGCGTGGCGGCCGGCGACAGCCGTCCCGTCTTCGTCTTCCCCGGCCAGGGCGCCGAGTGGCCCGCTATGGGGCGCGAGCTGCTGGCCACCGCGCCGGCCTTCCGCGCGGAGGCCGAGGCGTGCGACGCGGCGCTGCGGGTCTTCACCGGCTGGTCCGTCCTGGAGGTGCTCACGGGCGAGTCCGAGCTGCCGCTGGACCGGGTCGACGTCAAACAGCCCGCGCTGTTCACGATGATGGTGTCGCTGGCCGCGCTCTGGCGGTCGTACGGTGTGGAGCCCGCCGCGGTGGTCGGGCACTCGCAGGGCGAGATCGCCGCCGCGTACGTGGCCGGTGGCCTCACGCTGGCCGACGCGGCCCGCATCGTGGCCCTGCGCAGCCTGGCCTGGCTGGAGCTGACCGGGCGCGGCGGCATGGCCTCGCTGCTGCTGCCGGCCGAGGAGGCGGCCGCCCGCCTGACCCGCTGGGGCGACCGGCTGTCGGTCGCCGCGGTGAACGGCCCGGCGTCCTGCGCGGTGGCCGGCGACCCCCGGGCGTGCGACGAGCTCGTGGCCGAGTGCGCGGCGGAGGGGGTCCGCGCCCGGCGCATCCCCGGCGTGGACACGGCCGGACACTCCGCGCAGGTCGACGTGCTCCGCGACCGCCTGCTGGCCGACCTGGCCCCGGTCGCTCCGCGGGCCGGGCGCGTCCCGCTCCACTCGACGGTGACCGGCGCCGAGCTCGACCTGACGACGATGGACAGCCGGTACTGGTACCGCAACATCCGCGAGACGGTCGACTTCCAAGGCGCGATGCGTTCCCTGGCCGCCGCCGGGTTCAGCACGTATGTCGAGGTCAGCGCGCACCCGCTGCTGACGATGTCGATCCAGGAGAACCTGGAGGCGGCGCCCGGCCGGCCGGAGCGCGAGCCGGTGATCGTCTCGACCCTGCGGCGCGACGCCGGCGGGCTGCGCCGGTTCCTCACCTCGGCCGCGCAGGCGTACGTGCAGGGCGTGGACGTGGACTGGGCCGTGCTGTACGCGGGCACCGGCGCCCGCCGGGCCGACCTGCCCACCTATCCGTTCCAGCGCCGCCGTTACTGGCTGGAGACCCCGGTCGCGGGCGCGGACGAGCCGGTCTCGTGGCGCTACACGGTCGCCTGGCCGGCGATCGCCGGCTCGGCCGCACCGGGCGGCGCCTGGCTGGCCGTCGTGCCGGAGGGCCTCGGCGAGCACCCGGTCCTGGCGGCCCTGACCGGCGCCGGCGCCACGGTGACGACGGTGGAGTGCTCCGGCGCCGACCGGGAGAAGCTGGCCCTGCGCCTGCGGGCCGCGGCCGGCGCAGCGCCGGTGACCGGGGTGCTGTCGCTGCTCGGCCTCGGCGACTCGCCGGAGCTCTCGGCCGAGGGCGCCGCGGCCGGCGCCACGGCCACGCTCTCGCTCGTGCAGGCGCTCGGCGATGCCGCGGTGTCCGCCCCGCTCTGGTGCCTCACCAGCGGCGCGGTGTCGACCGGGGCCGCCGACCCCGTGCGCGATCCGGCGGCGGCGCAGGTGTGGGGCCTCGGGCGGACCGCGGCCCTCGAGCACCCGGATCGCTGGGGCGGCCTGATCGACCTGCCGGAGGTCCTCGACGAGGCGGCGCTGACCCGCACGCTGTCCGTCCTCGGCGGACCGGAGGACCAGGTGGCGGTCCGCGCGGCAACGGCACACGGCTGCCGGCTGGAGCCCGCCGGACCCGCCGGCGACCGCAGGTGGCAGCCGTCCGGCACGGTCCTGGTCACCGGCGGCGCCGGCGCGCTCGGCGGCCACCTGGCTCGCTGGCTCGCCCGCAAGGGCGCACCGCACATCGTGCTGGCGAGCCGGCACGCGAGCGCCGCACCCGGCCTGCCCGCCCTGGCCGAGGAGGTCCGGCGGCTCGGCAGCCGGGTGACCGTTGCCGACTGCGACATGGCCGACCGCGCCGCGCTGGCCCGCCTGCTCGCGGCCGTGCCCGCCGACGCGCCGCTCACCGCCGTGCTGCACGCCGCCGCCGTGATCGACGACGCCCGGCTCGGCGAGCTCACCGCCGACCGGCTCGCCCCGCTCTTCGCCGCCAAGGTGGCGGCCGTGCGAAACCTGCACGAGCTGACGGCGGATCTTCCGCTGGACGCCTTCGTGCTCTTCTCGGCGGCCGGCGGCACCTTCGGCAGCACCGGCCAGGCGGGCTACACCGCCGCCAACGCCTACCTGGACGCGTTCGCCCGGCAGCGGCGCGCGGCCGGGCGGCCGGCCACCTCGGTGGCGTGGGGCGCCTGGGGCGGCGGCAGCCTGGACGGGCGCGACCAGGTGGAGGCCCGGCTGCGCAGCCGCGGCGTGCGGGCGATGGACCCGGAGACCGCGCTGGATCTGCTCGACCGGGCCGTCGGCGGCGACGAGACCTTCCTGCTGGTGGCCGACATCGACTGGGACCGCTTCGCCGGCGGACTGGCCGCGCTGCGCCCGATGCCGCTGCTGACCGGCGTCCCGGCGGCCCGCCAGGCGCTGGCCGGAGCCGAGGCCGAGGACGGTGCCGCCGACCGGGACGCCAGTGCCGCGCTGCGCGAGCGGCTGGCCGCGCTCACCGGCCCGGAACGCGAGGACACGCTGCTCGATCTGGTCCGGACCACCCTGGCCGCCGTGCTCGGCTTCCCGGCGCCGGACGGGCTCGCCGCCGACGAACCGCTCACCTCGTTCGGGCTCGACTCGGTCATGGCCGTCGAGCTGCGCAACCGGCTCGGCCGCGCGACCGGGCTCCGGCTGCCGGTCTCGCTGGTCTTCGACCACCCGACCGGCCGGGCCGTCGCGCGCCGGCTGCACGACGAGCTGGCGCCGGACGCCGGCCCGGACGGCGCCGACCCGGCCACCGCGCTGCTCGACCAGCTCGAGAACCGGCTTGCGGCGATCGCGGCCTCCGGGCCGGCGCGCCGGGCGGTCACCGACCGGCTGCAGACGATGCTCGCGCGGCTGACCGGCGACGCGGAACAGACCGCCGCCGGCGACCTGACGGCCGCCTCCGACGAGGAATTGATCAATTTCATCGGGAAGGAACTCGGGATCTCCTGATCCGCCCGCACACGCTTTCCGACCCGGAGGGACGAACGACCATGGTGGACAAGGAACAGCTCAGCTACTACCTCAAGCGGGTCACGGCGGACCTGCAGGACACCCGGCGCCAGCTGCGGGCGGCGCGGGAGGAGCGACGCGAGCCGATCGCGATCGTCGGCATGGCGTGCCGTTACGCCGGGGGTGTGTCGTCGCCCGAGGACCTCTGGCGGCTCATCACCGCCGACGGCGACGCGGTCGGCGAGTTCCCGGCCGACCGCGGCTGGGACCTGGAGACGCTGTACGACCCGGACCCGGACCGGCCGAACACCAGCTACACCAACGAGGGCGCGTTCCTGTCCGGCGCCACCGACTTCGACGCCGGCTTCTTCGGCATCTCCCCGCGCGAGGCCCTCGCGATGGACCCGCAGCAGCGACTGCTGCTCGAGGTGTCGTGGGAGGCGCTGGAGCGGGCCGGCCTGGACCCGTCGGCACTGGCCGGCACCCCCACCGGCGTCTTCGCCGGCACCAACGGCCAGGACTACGTGCGCCTGCTGATGACCTCGCACGAGTCCGAGTCGCTGGAGGGGCACCGGCTGACCGGCAACACCGCGAGCGTCCTGTCCGGCCGGGTGTCGTACACGCTCGGCCTGGAGGGCCCGGCCGTCACGGTCGACACCGCCTGCTCGTCGTCCCTGGTGGCGCTGCACCTGGCCGCGCAGGCGCTGCGGCAGGGCGAATGCACGCTGGCGCTGGCCGGCGGCGCCACGGTGATGTCGACGCCGGGCGCGTTCATCGAGTTCAGCAAGCAGCGCGGCATGGCGCCGGACGGTCGCTGCAAGCCGTTCGCCGACCGGGCCGACGGCACCGGCTGGGGCGAGGGCGTCGGCGTGCTGGTGCTCGAACGGCTCAGCGACGCGGTCGCCAACGGCCACCGGGTCCTCGCGGTCGTCCGCGGCAGCGCGGTCAACCAGGACGGCGCCAGCAACGGGCTGACCGCGCCCAACGGCCCCTCGCAGGAACGCGTCATCCGGGCCGCGCTGTCGGCGGCGGCCCTGGGACCGGATGAGATCGACGTGCTCGAGGCGCACGGCACCGGCACCCGGCTCGGCGATCCGATCGAGGCCAACGCCGTGCTGGCCACCTACGGCCGCCACCACTCGCCCGAGCGGCCGCTGCTGCTCGGCTCGGTCAAGTCGAACATCGCGCACACGCAGGCCGCGGCCGGCGTGGCAGGTGTGATCAAGATGGTGCTGGCCCTGCAGCACGGCAGCGTGCCGGCCACCCTGCACGTGGACCGGCCCACCACGCACGTGGACTGGTCGTCCGGCTCGGTGCGGCTGCCCACCACGCTCACCCCGTGGCCGGAGCTGGACCGGCCGCGCCGCGCCGGCGTGTCCTCGTTCGGGGTGAGCGGCACCAACGCGCACGTGATCCTCGAGCAGGCGCCCGCGCCGGACGCCTCGCCGGCTCCGGCGGACGGCCTGTTCGGTGCCGGGCCGGTTCCGCTGCTGTTGTCCGGCCACAGCGAGCCGGCCCTGCGCGAGCAGGCCGCGCGGCTTCTCGGCACCCCGGAGCACGGCCTGCTCGACCTCGCGGCGTCGCTGGCCACCACTCGGTCGGCCCAGCGGCACCGGGCCGCCGTGCTCGCCGCCGGCCCGGACGAGGCCCGGCACGCCCTGGCAGAGCTGGCCCGCGGCGAGCGCCCGGCCACCGTGGCCGGCAACGGCCGGACCGCGTTTCTCTTCGGCGGCCAGGGCGCCCGCCACGTCGCCGCCGGTCGCGACCTCTACGAGCGGGTGCCGCGCTTCGCCGCCCACCTGGACGAGGTGTGCGCCGCGCTCGATCCGGTCGCCGGCTGGTCCGTGCGGGAGGCGCTGTTCTCCGGCGACGGCCGGCTGGACCGCACCGAGCACGCGCAGCCGGCCCTGTTCGCCCTCGAGGTCGCGCTGGCCCGCCTCTGGCAGGACTGGGGGGTGCGGCCCGACTTCGTCCTCGGCCACTCGGTCGGTGAGCTGGCCGCCGCGCACGTGGCCGGGATCCTCTCGCTCGGCGACGCGGCCGTGCTCGTCGTCATGCGGGGCCGGCTCATGCAGGCGATGGCCCCCGGCGTGATGGTGGCGGTGGCCGCCGCCGAGGACGAGGTGGCGCCGCTGCTGACCGGTGACGTGTCGATCGCCGCGGTCAACGGCCCGCGGTCGGTCGTCGTCTCCGGCACCGAGGAGGCGGTCGCCGCGGTGACTGCCGCGCTGCCGGATCGCAAGGCGACCCGGCTGCGGACCGGGCACGCCTTCCACTCGGCCGCCATGGAGCCGATGCTGGACGACTTACGGGCGGTGGCCGAGGGGCTCGACTATCAGCCCGCCCGCATCCCGGTGGTGTCCAACGTGACCGGCCGGCTCGGTGGCATCGGCACCGCCGACTACTGGACCCGGCACGTCCGCTCGGCGGTGCGCTTCGCCGACGGCGTCGCGCTGCTGCTCGACCGGGAGGTGACCACCTTCGTCGAGCTCGGCCCGGATGCGGTGCTGACCGCGATGGCCGCCGCCTGCGTGCCGGCCGGCCGCGCCGGCGTCGCGCTGGTACCCACCCTGCGCCGTGACCGGCCCGAGCGCGACGGCGTGGTCGAGGCGCTCGCGGCGGTGCACACCAACGGGACCCGGGTGGACTGGGCGGCGGTGTTCGACGGCACCGGCGCTCGCGTGGTGGAGCTGCCCACGTACGCGTTCCAGCGCGAGCGGTACTGGCTCGAGCACCCGTTCTCGGCGACGGGCGACGTGACCCGGCTCGGCGTCGGCACGGTCGACCACCCGCTGCTCGGCGCCGCCGTCGGGCTGGCCGACGGCGACGGGCTCGTCCTGACCGGCCGCGTCGCGGGCGCCGCCGGATCGGCCCTGGCCGACCCGCTGACCGCGGCCGCCGCGGTCGTCGAGCTGGCCCTGCACGCCGGCCGGCAGACCGGCTGCGACGAGCTCGCCGAGCTGACCGTCGAGGAGCCCCTCACGCTGCCCGAGCGCGGCGCCGTGCAGCTGCAGGTGCTGCTCGGCGCGGCGGACGAGGCCGGGCGGCGGCCGGTCGGCGTGCACTCCCGCGACGATCGGCCCGGCGCCACGTGGACCCGGCACGCCGCCGGCACCGTCGCGCCCCGCACGTCGGAGCCTTCCGGCGCGGCCGCCAACGATCTGTGGTCGGAGGTGGCGCTGCCCGCCGACCGGCTGCCGGAGGCCGCGCGCTTCGGCATCCACCCCGCGTTGCTGGCCGCCGCGGTCGCGGTGGCCGAGCGGCTGCGGCCGGCCGGCGAGGGCCACGTGCGCCTGCCCGTCCACTGGCGCGGCGTGGTGCTGGCCGCGGCCGGCGCCACGGCGGCCCGGGCCCACCTGACCGCCGCCGGTGACGACACGTTCGCGCTCGACTTGCGCGACGCCGAGGGGCGCCCGGTGTTCTCGGCGACGGCGGTCGGCACCGCCGACCGGCCCGTGCGGCACCGGCGCGGCGACTCGCTGTTCGTCGTCGACTGGGCCGAGGTCCCGGCCGGGGAGGCCGGGCACACCGGCGGCTGGGCCGCGATCGGCGCGACCGGTGTGTGCGGGGTGCCGCCGGCGTTCCCGGATCTCGCGGGGCTGTCCGCCGCCGTGCGCGACGGCGCCGCGGTCCCGGAGATCGTGCTGGCCGCCCCGGCCGCCTCCGGCTCGGTGCGCGCCACCGTCGGCGCGGCGCTGGAGCTGGTGCAGGCGTGGCTTTCCGCGGACGCCCTGGAGCCGGCCAGGCTGGTGGTGGTCACCCGGGACGCGACCGGTGCGGGCGCCGACCCGGCCGGCGCCGCGGCCTGGGGACTGCTGCGGTCGGCGCAGTCCGAGCACCCCGGGCGTCTCACGCTGCTCGACACCGACGGCGCCGCGGCCTCCCACCGTTTGCTCGCCGCCGCCCTCGCCACCGGCGAGCCGCAGCTGGCGCTGCGCGGCGGCCGGATCCTCGCGCCGCGGCTGGCCCGCATGCCGGAGCCGGCCGCGACCCGGGCCCCCGACCCCGCCGGCACCGTGCTGATCACCGGCGCCACCAGCGGCATCGGCCGGCTGGTCGCCCTGCACCTGGTCCAGCGGCACGGCCTGCGGCACCTCCTGCTGGTCAGCCGCAGCGGGGCGGCGGCGCCCGGCGCGGCCGCGCTCCTCGACGAGCTGGCCGCGGCCGGTGCCGAGGCGTCGATCGTCGCGGCCGACGTCGCCGACCGTGACCAGCTGCGCGCCTGCCTCGAGCAGGTGCCGGCCGGCCACCCGCTCACCGCCGTGGTGCACAGCGCCGGCGTCGTCCGCGACGGCCTGCTCACCGCGATGACCCACGAGCAGATCGACGCGGTGCTGCGGCCGAAGGCGGACGCCGTCCGGCACCTGGACGAGCTCACCGCCGGCCTGGACCTGGCCGCGTTCGTCGTCTTCTCCTCGGCGGCCGCCAGCATCGGCGCCGGCGGGCAGGCGAACTACGCGGCGGCCAACGCGTTCCTGGACGCCTACGCGGCCCGCCGCGCGGCCGCCGGCCGGCCCATGGTCGCCGTCGAGTGGGGGCTGTGGGCCGAGCGCAGCGGCATGACCGCCCCGCTCGGCGAGGCGCACCAGGTCCGCGCCGGGCGCGCCGGCATCCTGCCGATGTCCGCCGAGGAGGGCCTCGCGCTCTTCGACACGGTCCTCACCACCGTCGTGCCGCCCGTGGTCGTCGCGGCCCCGCTCGACCTGGCGGCCTGGCGCGCCCGGGCGGCCGCCGGCGAGCTGCCCCCGCTGCTGCGCGGCCTGATCGCCGCGCCGGCCCGCACCGAGGCTCCCGCCGTGGCGGTGGCGGGGATGAGCGACGAGGAGCGCCGCCGGGCCATGCTGGGCCTGGTGCGCCGGCACGCGGCCGCCGTGCTCGGGCACACCTCGTCCGAGGCCGCCGCGCCGGACCGGCTCTTCAGCGACCTCGGCTTCGACTCGCTCACCGCCGTCGAGCTGCGCAACCGGCTCACCGCCGACACCGGGCTGCGGCTGCCGGCCACGCTGATCTTCGATTACCCGACGCCGGACCACCTCGCCGGCCACCTGGCCGCGGAGCTCGCGGGATCGGCGGCCGCGCCGGCCGCCACGACCGCCGCTGCCGCGGCCGACGAGCCCATCGCCATCGTCGGCATGGCCTGCCGGTTCCCCGGCGGCGCCGGATCGCCCGAGGAGCTCTGGGGCATGCTGGCCGACGGCCGCGACGGCATCGGGCCGTTCCCGGACGACCGGGGATGGGACATCGACCAGCTGTTCGGCGAGGGACGCTCCGGGGTCGCGTACGGCGGCTTCCTCGACGGCGCGGCCGACTTCGACCCCGGCTTCTTCGGCATCTCACCGCGCGAGGCGCTGGCGATGGATCCGCAGCAGCGCCTGCTGCTGGAGACGACCTGGGAGTTGTTCGAGCGGGCCGGCATCGACCCGGCCACGCTGCGCGGCACCCGCACCGGCGTGTTCGCGGGCACCAACGGGCAGGACTACGCGCTGCTGCTCCAGGACCTGCCGGAGGAGCTGGAGGGCTACGTCGGCACCGGCAACGGCGCGGCGGTGTTCTCCGGCCGGGTGGCGTACACGTTCGGCCTGGAGGGTCCGGCGGTCACGGTCGACACCGCGTGCTCGTCGTCGTTGGTGGCGCTGCACCTGGCGGCGCAGTCGCTGCGGTCCGGTGAGTGCGACCTCGCGGTGGCCGGCGGCGTCACGGTGATGTCGACGCCGATGCCGTTCGTCGAGTTCACCCGGCAGCGCGGCCTGGCCGAGGACGGCCGGTGCAAGTCGTACGCGGACGGGGCGGACGGCACCGGCTGGTCCGAGGGTGTCGGTGTGCTGCTCGTCGAGCGGCTGTCGGACGCCCGTCGTAACGGCCACCGGATTCTCGCGGTGGTGCGCGGTTCGGCGGTCAATCAGGACGGCGCGTCGAACGGCTTGACGGCGCCGAATGGTCCGTCGCAGCAGCGGGTGATCCGGCAGGCGCTGGCGAACGCGGGCCTGAGCGGCGCGGAGGTGGACGCGGTCGAGGGCCACGGGACCGGTACGCGGCTCGGTGACCCGATCGAGGCGCAGGCGCTGCTCGCCACGTACGGCCAGGGCCGGGAGACGCCGCTGCTGTTGGGGTCGATCAAGTCGAATCTCGGTCACACGCAAGCCGCCGCGGGTGTGGCCGGTGTGATCAAGATGGTGATGGCGATGCGGCACGGGGTGGTGCCGCGCACGTTGCACGTGGACGCGCCTTCGTCGCAGGTGGACTGGGGCGCCGGCGCCGTCGAGGTGGCCGCCGAGGCCGTGCCGTGGCCCGACTCCGGGCGGCCGCGCCGGGCCGGGGTGTCGAGCTTCGGGATCAGCGGCACCAACGCGCACGTGATCCTCGAACAGGCCGCACCGGAGGAGCCGGTGCCGGCCGAGCGCCCGGACGGCGTCGTGCCCTGGGTGCTGTCCGCGCCGTCCGAGACCGCGCTGGCCGCGCAGGCGGAGCGCCTCCTGGCGTACGACGGTGATCCGTTCGACGCGGGCCGGTCGCTGGTCACCACCCGCGCCTCGTTCGGCACCCGGGCCGTCCTGCTGCCGGAGCGCGACGCGGACCGGCCGGCCCTGCTGCGGGCCCTCGCCGACGCCGCGGAGGCGCCGGGAATCGTCCGCGGCACCGCCGTCACCGGCCCCCGGGTGGCGTTCGTCTTCCCCGGGCAGGGGTCGCAGTGGGTCGGCATGGCGCGCGACCTGCTCGCCGCCGACGCCACCTTCGCCGAGCGGATGCGCGAGTGCGCGGCGGCGCTGAGCGACCACACCGACTGGTCGCTGCTCGACGTGCTCGACGACCCCGCGGCGCTGGCCCGCGTCGACGTGGTGCAGCCGGTCCTGTTCGCGGTCATGGTGTCGCTGGCCGGGACCTGGCGCGCGCACGGCGTCGAACCGGCCGCCGTCATCGGGCACAGCCAGGGCGAGATCGCCGCCGCCTGCGTCGCCGGCGGCCTGACCCTCGCCGACGCGGCCCGGGTGGTCGCGCTGCGCAGCCGGGCCCTGGCCGCGCTGGCCGGGCAGGGCGGCATGGCCGTCGTGCCGGCCCCGCCGGAGCAGGTCGCCGAGCGGATCCGGCCGTGGGGCGAGCGCCTCGCGGTCGCCGCCGTCAACGGTCCCGCCTCGGTGGTCGTCTCGGGTGAGACCGCCGCGCTCGACGAGTTCGTGGCCGCCTGCGGCGACCTGCGCGTCCGGCGGGTGGACGTCGACTACGGATCGCACTCCGCGCAGGTCGAGCGGATCGAGCGGCAGCTCGCCGAGGCCCTGGCCCCGATCCGCCCACGCTCCTCGGCCACGCCGTTCTACTCGGCGCTGACCGGCGAGCTGCTGGACACAGCGGCGCTCGACGCCGGCTACTGGTATCGCAACCTGCGGCACACCGTCCGGTTCGAGCCCGCCGTGCGCCTCGCGGCCGAGCACGGTCACACGGTCCTGATCGAGGTGAGCCCGCACCCGGTGCTCGTGCCGGCGCTGCGGGAGATCGCCGAGACCCTCGACCACGACGTCGCGGTGCTCGGCACGCTGCGCCGCGACGAGGGCGGGCCGCGCCGCTGGCGCACGGCCCTGGCCGAGGCGTACGTGCGGGGCGTGGCCGTCGACTGGACCGTGCTCTACCCGGGCGGCCGGACGATCGATCTGCCCACCTACGCGTTCCAGCGCCGCCGCTTCTGGCCGGACACGCTGCTCGCGACCGCCGGGGACGTGACCGGGCTGGGGCTCACCGGGGTCGGGCACCCGCTGCTGCGCACCGTGACCACGCCGGCCGGCACCGACACCCGTCTGCTGAGCGGCTCGGTGTCGATGCGAGCGCACCCGTGGGTGGCCGACCATCGGGTGCTCGACTCGGCGGTGCTGCCCGGCAGCGCCTATGTGGACCTGGCGATCCGGGCCGGTGACGAGGTCTCCTGCCCGCGGATCGAGGAGCTCGTCCTCGAGACACCCTTGGTCGTGCCGGCGCAGGGCGCGGTGCGGCTCCAGGTCACGGTGGGCGCGCCGGACGAGGCGGGTCGCCGGAGCCTGGACGTGCACGCGTGCCGCGACGGCGGCGACTGGGCCCGCCACGCCACCGGGGTGCTCGGCCCGGCCGTGGACCGGGTCGCCGAGGACCTCGCCGCCTGGCCGCCGCCGGGCGCCGCCGCGGTGCCGCTGGGCGACTTCTACGAGCGGGTGGCCGCGACCGGCGTCGACTACGGGCCGGTGTTCCGCGGCCTGCGGGCGGCCTGGCGCGACGGCGACCGGGTCTACGCCGAGGTGGAGTTGCCCGAGGCGCAGCGCGGCGCGGCCGCCTCGTTCGGTCTGCATCCCGCGCTGCTGGACGCCGCGCTGCACGCCACCGGGCTCACCGCGGACCGTGACGGCGCCGCACACCTGCCGTTCACCTGGTCGGACGTAGAGCTGTCGGCGTCCGGCGCCACCGCCGCCCGGGTGCTCATCACGCCGGCCGGCCCGGACGCGACGACGGTGCTGCTCGCCGACGGGACCGGTGCGCCGGTGGCGTACGTGGGCTCGCTGACCGCTCGGCCGGTCGCCGCCGGCGGTATCGCCGGCGCCGCGCCGCTCTACGGCCTGGACTGGGTGGAGGCCGCCGAGCGGCCCGAGTCGGGGCGCTGGGCCGAGCTCGGCGACACCGGCCTCGCCGTCGGCGGCGACCGCTACGCCGACCTCGCCGCCGTGCTCGCGGCCGAGGCGCTGCCGGACGTGGTGTTCGCCGCCGCCCCGGCCGCCTCCGGCGATGACGTTCCCGCCGCCGTCCACGAGAACACCCGCGCCGCGCTCGCGCTGCTGCAATCCTGGTTGGCCGAGCCGCGCCTCGCCGGGGTCCGGCTGGTGCTGACCCTCCGCGGCACGGTGGCCGGCGCGGCCGTGCGGGGATTGGCCCGCTCGGCGCAGTCCGAGCACCCCGGCGCTCTCGTGCTGCTGGACGCCGGCGCCGGGACGGTGCCGCGCGCGGCCCTCGCCGTGGCCGCGGCCGGCGACGAGAACGAGCTCGCCGTCCGCGACGGCCGGGTGTTCGCGGCCCGGCTGGCCCGGCTCCGCGCGCCGGCCGGGGAGCGGCCCGCGCTGGGCTCCGGCACCGTCGTGGTCACCGGCGGCACCGGCGTGCTCGGCCGGCTCCTGGCCCGGCACCTGGTCACCGCGTACGGCGTCCGCCATCTGCTGCTGCTGAGCCGCGGTGGCGGGACGGTCGAGGACCTCGACGCCGACGTGACCGTCCGGGCCTGCGACGTCGCCGACCGGGCCGAGCTGGCCGCCGCGCTGGCCGCGGTGCCCGCCGAGCACCCGGTGACCGCCGTCGTGCACGCGGCCGGGGTGCTGGACGACGGCCTGATCGGATCGCTGACCCCCGACCGGCTCGACGCGGTGCTGCGGCCCAAGGTGGACGCCGCCTGGCACCTGCACGAGCTGACCCGCGACCTGAGGCTGACGGCGTTCGTGCTGTTCTCCTCGGCGGCCGGCACGCTCGGCAGCGCCGGACAGGGCAACTACGCGGCCGCCAACGCGTTCCTCGACGCGCTGGCCACCCACCGCCGGGAGCTGGGGCTGCCGGGGCAGTCGCTGGCCTGGGGGTTCTGGGCCGACCGCTCCGGGCTCACCGGCCGGCTCTCCGGCCGCGACCTCGACCGTCTGACCCGCACCGGGATCCGCCCGCTGCCGGCGGCCGAGGCCCTGGCCATGTTCGACGACGCGCTGACCCGGGACGTGCCGGTCGTGGTGCCGGTCGCCTTCACCGGCACCGGCGCGCGCGGGCGGCAGCAGCCGGTCCCGCCGCTGCTGCGCGGCCTCGTGCACGGGGCCGCCCGGCGCACGGCCGGACAGGCGCCGGACGGCGACCTGTTCCGCCGCCGGTTGCTCGGGCTGCCGGAGCGCGAGCGCGCCGAGCTGATGCTCGCGCTCGTCCGCGACCACGCCGGCGCGGTGCTCGGCCAGGCGGGCCCCGATGCCGTCGCGCCGGGCCGGCCGTTCCAGGAGCTGGGCTTCGACTCGCTCACGGCGGTCGAGCTGCGCAACCGCCTCGCCGCGGCGACCGGCCGGCGCCTGCCCGCCACGCTGGTCTTCGACTTCCCCACCGCGGCCGAGGTCGCCGAGCACCTGCTCGCCGAGCTGACCGGCGGGACGGCGCCGGCCGCCGCCGCACCGGCCACCGCGGGCACCGCCGGCGATCCGATCGCGATCGTCGCGATGAGCTGCCGCTATCCCGGCGGCGTGCGGACGCCGGAGGACCTCTGGCAGCTGCTGCTGGACGAGGCCGACGCGATCTCGGAGTTCCCGTCCGACCGCGGCTGGGATCTCGACCGGCTGTTCGACACGAGCCGCACGGTGCGGTCGTCCGCCCGCGAGGGCGGCTTCGTGCACGACATGGCCGACTTCGATCCGGACGCGTTCGGCATCTCGCCGCGCGAGGCGCTCGCGATGGACCCCCAGCAGCGGGTGCTGCTGGAGACGGCGTGGGAGGCGTTCGAGCGGGCCGGCATCGACGTCACCTCGCTGCGCGGCACACCGACCGGCGTCTTCGCCGGCGTGATGTACCACGACTACGCGTCCCGCCTGCACGACGTGGTGCCCGACGAGCTGGTCGGCTATCTGGGCAACGGCAGCGCGGGCAGCGTCGCGTCGGGCCGGGTGGCCTACACGTTCGGGTTGCAGGGCCCCGCCGTGACCGTCGACACGGCCTGCTCGTCGTCGCTGGTGGCGCTGCACCTGGCCTGCCAGTCGCTGCGCCAGGGCGAGAGCTCCCTGGCCCTGGCCGGCGGTGTCACGCTGATGTCCAGTCCGGCGGTGTTCGTCGAGTTCAGCCGGCACGGCGGGCTGTCCAACGACGGCCGGTGCAAGTCGTTCGGCGCCGGCGCGGACGGGACCGGGTGGTCCGAGGGCGCCGGCATGGTGCTGCTCGAACGGCTCTCCGACGCCCGCCGCAACGGCCACCCGGTGCTGGCGGTGATCCGCGGCTCGGCGGTCAACCAGGACGGCGCGTCGAACGGCCTCACCGCGCCGAACGGGCCCGCCCAGCAGCGGGTGATCCGGCAGGCCCTGGCCAGTGCGGGGATCTCGGCGGCCGAGGTCGACGTCGTGGAGGCACACGGCACCGGCACCCGGCTCGGCGACCCGATCGAGGCGCAGGCGCTGCTCGCCACCTATGGCCAGGACCGGGACGAGCCGCTGCTGCTCGGCTCGGTCAAGTCGAACCTCGGGCACACGCAGGCCGCCGCCGGCGTCGCCGGCGTGATCAAGACCGTGCTGGCCCTGCGCCACGGCGTGGTGCCGCGCACGCTGCACGCCGACGAGCCGTCGCCGCAGGTGCCCTGGGAGAGCGGCGCCGTGCGGCTGGCCACCGCGCGCACCCCGTGGCCGGAGCACGGCCGGCCCCGCCGCGCCGGCGTCTCGGGGTTCGGCGTGAGCGGCACCAACGCTCACGTCATCCTCGAGGCGGCCGAATCCGTCCCGGCGCACACCCCCGAGCCGGCGCCCGGGCCGCTGCTGCCGTGGCTGCTGTCCGCGCGCACCCGCCCGGCGCTGCGCGCGCTGGCCGGCCGGCTGAGCGGCCACCTCGGCCAGGACCCGAACGCCGTCGCCGCCACGCTCGCCACCTCCCGCGCGGGTCACGACCAGCGGGCCGCGATCGTGGCCGCGGACCCCGGCGCGCTGGCCGCCGGTCTCACCGCGCTCGCCGCCGGGTCGCCCGCGCCGGGGGTGATCGAGGGAGCGGTCACCACCGGCGGCCTGGCGTTCATGTTCTCCGGCCAGGGCGCGCAGTACGCCGGGATGGGACGCCGCCTGCACGAGACGTTCCCGGCCTACGCCGCCGCCTTCGACGCCGTGGCCGCCGAGTTCGGCGATCCGCTCGTGCTCGACGGCACGGCCCTGGACGAGACCCGGCACACCCAGCCCGCGCTGTTCGCCGTCGAGGTCGCGCTGGCCGCGCTGCTGCGCGACTGGGGGATCCGGCCGGACCGGCTGATCGGGCACTCGATCGGCGAGATCGCGGCCGCGCACGTGGCCGGCGTCTTCTCCCTCGCCGACGCCTGCCGGCTGGTCGCCGCCCGCGGCCGGCTCATGCAGGCCCTGCCGGACGGCGGCGCGATGGCCGCGATCCAGGCGCCGGCCGCCGAGGTGGCCGCGACGCTGCCCGCGACGGTCGGCGTGGCAGCGGTCAACGGGCCGTCCTCGACCGTGATCTCGGGCGCGGGCGCGGAGGTCGAGCGCGTGACCCGGCTCTGGGCCGAGCGCGGCCGGCGGACCCGCCGGCTGCGGGTGAGCCACGCCTTCCACTCGCCGCTGATGGACCCGATGCTGGCCGACTACGAGCGGGTGGTGCGCGAGCTGCGCCCCGCCGCTCCGGCGCTGCCCGTGGTGTCCACGGTGACCGGTGAGCTGCTCACCGCCGAGCAGGCCACCTCGGCCGAGTACTGGGTGGGCCAGGTCCGGGCCACCGTGCGGTTCGCCGACGGCGTCCGGGCGCTGGAACGGCTCGGCACCGGCACGTTCCTCGAGGTGGGCCCCGGCGGCGGCCTGGCGCCCCTGGTCACCGAGACGCTTGGCGGGGACGTCGCCGCGCTCGCCACGCTGCGGCCCGACCGGGACGAGACGGTGGCGGCGCTGTCGGCCGCCGCCGGCCTTTACGTCCGCGGCGTCCCACTGGACAGCGCCCGGCTCTTCGGCACCGGCGGCCCCCGGGCCGACCTGCCCACCTATCCGTTCCAGCGCCGCCGCTTCTGGCTCGAACCGCACGCCGCCGTGGCAACCGGAAGCGCCGGTGGCCGCCGCTACCACGAGCGGTGGCGGGAGCTGCCCGAGCCGGAGCCGCGCACGCTGGAGGGCACCTGGCTGCTCGTCGGGCCGGACGATGCGGGCATCGGCGCCGCGCTGGCCGCGCACGGCGCGCGGGTCCGCACCGCCGCCACGGCCGCCGACCTGGCCGGCCACGGCGACGTGACCGGCGTCCTCTCGCTGCTCGCCCTCGACGACCGGCCGTCGCCGGAGCACCCCGTGCTCCCGCTCGGCGTGCCCGCGACGCTCGCGCTGATCGAGCGGCTGGCCGAGGCCGGGGTCCGCGCCCCGGTGTGGAGCGTGACCCGCGCGGCGACGGACGCCGGCGGTGACGCCGACGCGCCGGTGCGGCCCGCGCAGAGCCTGCTGTGGGGCCTCGGCCGGGTGATCGCGCTGGAGCACCCGGACCGGTGGGGCGGCCTCGTCGACCTCCCCGCCGACCCGGATGCCGCGTCGCTGGCCCGCCTGCCCGGCGTGCTCGGCGGCCCCGAGGACCAGGTCGCCCTGCGGCCCGGCGCGGCGTACGCGCGCCGGCTGGTCCGGGCGCGGCCGCCGGCGGACCGGCCGGCGTGGACGCCGCGCGGCACCGTGCTGATCACCGGCGGCACCGGCGCGGTGGCCGGGCACATCGCGCGGCACCTGGCCGAGGCGGGCGCCGAGCACCTCGTCCTGCTGAGCCGCCGCGGTCCCGGCGCCCCCGGCGCGGACGAGCTCGCCGCCGGCCTGCGGCGCCGCGGCGCCGAGGTGACGCTGATCGCCGGTGACGTCGCCGATCGGGGCGTGCTCGAAGCCGTGCTGGCCGAGCACCCCCCGTCCGCGGTGATCCACGCGGCCGGCGTGAGCACCGTCGCCCCGCTGGCCGGAACCGATCCGGCCGCCTTCGCCGCGGTCGTCGAGGCCAAGGTGGCGGGCGCGGCCCACCTGGACGAGCTGCTGGCCGACCGGCCGCTGGACGCGTTCGTCCTGTGCTCCTCGATCGCCGCCACCTGGGGCGCCGGCGGCCAGGGCGCGTACGCCTCGGCCAACGCCTTCCTGGACGGGCTGGCGCGCCGCCGGCGAGCGCTCGGCCGGGCGGCCACGTCGATCGCCTTCGGGGCGTGGGCCGGCGACGGCATGGCCGAGAAGGACGAGCTGGTCCGCCGCGGGGTCCTCCCGATGGACCCGGAGCACGCGGTGGCCGCCCTCGTGCGGGCGGTCGGCGACGGCGACACCACGGTCACCGTGGCCGACATCGACTGGACTCGGTTCGCCCCGCTCTTCTCCTCGGTCCGGCCGGCGCCGCTCTTCGGCGACCTGCCGGAGGCCCGGGACGCCGCGGCCGCGCCGATCGCCGCGGTCACGCCGGCCCTGACCCTCGACGGGCTGTCCGGGCCGCGCCGCCACCGGCGGGTGCTGGACCTGGTCCTGGCCCACGCCGCGGCCGTGCTCGGGCACACCGACCCGATCCCGGCCAACCGTGGGTTCCAGGACCTCGGCTTCGACTCGCTGATCGCTGTCGAGTTCCGCAACCGGCTCGCCACGGCCACCGGGCTGGCCCTGCCCACCACGCTCGCCTTCGACTACCCGGCGGCCGGCCCGCTCGCCGGCCACCTCCTCGCGCTGCTGACCGGGGAGGGCGAGCCGGCCGCCGGCGAGGTGGGGGAGCGCCCGGGCACCGATGAGCCGGTCGCCATCATCGGGATGGCGTGCCGCTTCCCCGGCGGCGTCCGGTCCCCCGACGACCTCTGGCGGCTGGTCCGCGACGGGATCGACGCGATCTCGGAGTTCCCGGGCGACCGGGGCTGGGACCTCGGCGCGCTCTACGACGCGGACCCGGAGCGCGCCGGCACGTCGTACACCCGCGAGGGTGGTTTCCTCAGCGACGCGCCGGGCTTCGACGCCGGCTTCTTCCGGATCGGCCCGCGCGAGGCGCTGGCGATGGACCCCCAGCAGCGGCTGCTGCTGGAGACCGCCTGGGAGGCGGTGGAGCGGGCGGGCCTCGACCCGCACGGGCTGCGCGGCACCCGCACGGGCGTCTTCGTCGGCACCAACGGGCAGGACTACGCGTTCCTGGCGCACGCCTCCGGCGAAGACCTCGGCGGCTACGTGGGCACCGGCAACGGCGCGGCCGCGGTCTCCGGCCGCATCTCCTACACGTTCGGGCTGGAGGGCCCGGCGCTCACCGTCGACACGGCGTGCTCCTCGTCGCTGGTGGCGCTGCACCTGGCCGCCCAGTCGCTGCGCCGCGGCGAGAGCACGCTGGCGCTGGCCGGCGGCGCCGCGGTGATGGCCACCCCGGCGGCCTTCGTCGAGTTCAGCCGGCAGCGGGCGCTGGCCCCCGACGGCCGCTGCAAGGCGTTCGCCGAGGAGGCGGACGGCACCGGCTGGGGCGAGGGCGTCGGTGTCCTGCTGCTCGAACGGCTCTCCGACGCGCGCCGCAACGGCCACCGGGTGCTCGCCGTGGTGCGCGGATCGGCGGTCAACCAGGACGGCGCCAGCAGCGGGTTCTCCGCGCCGAACGGGCTGGCGCAGCAGCGGGTGATCCGGGGTGCGCTCGCCGACGCCCGGCTCGAGGCGGCCGACGTGGACGCCGTGGAGGCGCACGGCACCGGCACCGCGCTCGGCGATCCGATCGAGGCGCAGGCTCTGCTGGCGACCTACGGCCGGGACCGGGCGCGCCCGCTGCTCCTGGGCTCGGTGAAGTCGAACATCGGCCACACCCAGGCGGCCGCCGGCGTGGCCGGTGTGATCAAGATGGTGCTGGCCATGCGGCACGGCACGCTGCCGAGGTCGCTGCACGCCGAGCGGCCGACCTCGCACGTGGACTGGTCCTCCGGCGCGGTCGAGCTGCTCGGCCAAGCCGTGGACTGGCCCGCGACCGGCCGCCCGCGCCGGGCCGGCGTCTCGGCCTTCGGCGTGACCGGCACGAACGCGCACGTCGTGCTCGAGCTGCCCACCGAGCCCGAGGAGGAGCGGCGGCCGGAGCCGCTTCCCGCCATCCCGTGGGTGGTCTCCGCTCGCGACGAGGCCGCCCTGCGCGAACAGCTCGCGCGGCTGGCGGAGGTGCGGGCGGACCCCGTCGACGTCGGCTACACGCTCGCCGCCGGCCGGGCCACGATGGAGCACCGCACGGTCCTGATCGGCGCCGACCGCGGCGAGCTGCTGCGCGCGGCCGAGGCCGGAGCCGGCGTGACCGGCCGGGCCCGGCCCGCACCGCGAGTCGTGTTCGTCTTTCCCGGGCAGGGCGCCCAGTGGGCCGGCATGGCCACCGAGCTGCTGGCCACCTCGCCGGTCTTCGCCGCCCGGATGGCCGAGTGCGCCGCGGCGCTGCGCCCGTACACGGATTGGTCCCTGCACGACGCGCTCGCCGACGACGCGGCCCTGGCCCGCGTCGACGTCGTGCAGCCGGTGCTGTTCGCGGTGATGGTCTCGCTGGCCGAGGTGTGGCGCTCGTGGGGCGTCGAGCCGGACGCGGTGATCGGCCACTCGCAGGGCGAGATCGCCGCCGCCGTGGTCGCCGGCGCGCTGTCGCTCGACGACGGCGCCCGCGTGGTGGCGCTGCGCAGCCGCGCCCTGGTCGCGCTGGCCGGAGGGGGCGGCATGGTGTCGGTGGCGGTCTCGGCCGAGCGGGCCCGGCAGCTGATCGGCGACGGCCTCTCGCTGGCCGCGGTCAACGGGCCCGCCTCGGTGGTCGTGTCGGGCACGCCGGCCGCGCTGGACGAGCTCGTCGACCGGGCCACCGCGATGGGCGTCCGCACCCGCCGGATCGAGGTCGACTACGCCTCGCACTCCGCCCTCGTCGAGCCGATCCGGGCCGAGGTCCTCGAGGCCCTGGCGCCGGTGCGGCCGCGCGCGGCCGAGGTGCCGTGCTACTCGACGGTGACCGGGGAGCCGGCCGACACGACGCAGTGGGACGCGGGCTACTGGTATCGCAACCTGCGGGGCACGGTGCGCTTCGAGGCCGCGGCGAAGGCCGCGGCCGGTGCCGGGCCGGCCTGCTTCGTCGAGGTCAGCCCGCACCCGGTGCTGGCGGCGGCGGTGCAGGAGCTCGACGGCGACGTGCTGGCCTGCGGCACGCTGCGCCGGGGCGAGGGCGGCACCCGCCGCCTGCTCGAGTCGGCCGCCGAGGTCTTCGCCTACGGCGTGCCGGTCGCCTGGCCCCGCGTGTTCGACGGCACCGGGGCGCGCCCGGTGGAGTTGCCCACCTACCCGTTCCAGCACGAGCGCTACTGGCTCACGGTGGCGCCCGCGCGCACCGGCCTGCTCCGGGTCGACTGGCCCGCCCTGCCGGCCGCCACCGCGGCGCCGGGGCGCTGGGCCGCGCTCGGCGGCGCCTGGGACGTGCCCACCTACCCGGACCTCGCCGCGCTCCGCGAGGCGGGGCCGGTGCCCGACGTCCTGCTGGCGCGCGCCGGGGACGTCCGGGAAGTGCTGGCGCTGGTGCAGCGGTGGCTCGCCGACGAGGCCACGGCCGCCGCCACGCTGGCCGTCGTGACCTCGGGCGCGGTCGCGACGGCGCCCGGCGAGGACGTGACCGACCTGGACGCCGCAGCGGTGTGGGGCCTGGTCCGCTCGGCACAGTCCGAGGACCCCGGCCGGATCGTGCTCCTCGACGCCGGGCCGGCCGTCCCGCTCCCCGTGCTGGCCGGCGCGCTGGCCACCGGCGAGCCGCAGATCGCCGTGCGCGGTCCGGAGCTCCGCGTGCCGCGCCTGGCGCCCGTCCCACCGGCGACCACGGCCAAGCCTCCGCTCGACCCCGACGGCACGGTCCTGGTCACCGGCGGCACCGGCGGCCTCGGCGCCCTGGTCGCGCGGCACCTGGCCGAGAGGCACGGGGTGCGGCACCTGCTGCTGCTCAGCCGCCGCGGCGGCCCGGCGCCGCAGATCGACGCGGACGTCACGGTGCGGGCCTGCGACGTGGCCGACCGCGCCCAGCTCGCCGCCGCCCTGGACGCGATCCCGCCCGAGCACCCGCTCACCGCGGTCGTCCACGCCGCGGGCGTCCTCGACGACGCGCTGATCGGCGCACTGCGCCCCGACCAGCTGGACGCGGTGCTGCGGCCGAAGGTGGACGGCGCCCGGCATCTGCACGAGCTGACCCGCGACCGGGACCTCGCCGCCTTCGTGCTCTTCTCCGCGGCCGCCGGCGTCCTGGGCAACCCCGGCCAGGCGAACTACGCGGCCGCGAACACCTATCTGGACGCGCTGGCCGCGCACCGGCGGGCCGGCGGACTGCCCGCCGTGTCGATGGCCTGGGGCCTCTGGGCCGACGCCACCACGATGACCGGCCACGTGGCCCGTGAGCTGTCCCGGCACGGCGGCGTGGTGCCGTTGAGCGCCGAGGCCGGCCTCGCGCTGTTCGACCGGGCGCTCTCGGCCGGCTCCGCCGCGGTGGTGCCGATGCCGCTCGACATGGCGGCGCTGCGGGCCCAGCGCCGGGCCGGCCTGCTGCCGCCGATCCTGGCCGGCCTGCCCGGCGAGGATCGTGACCGGCCGGTGGAGGCGCCGCCGGCCGCGGACTCCGGCGCGTTCCTCGGCCGGCTGCGGGCCGCCGGCCCGGGCGAGCGCGAGCAGCTGGTGCTCGAGCTGGTGCTCGGTGCCACGGCCACGCAGCTCGGCTATGCCGATCCCGGCCGGCTCGAACCGGCCCGCAGCTTCGTCGAGCTGGGGCTGGACTCGCTCGGCTCGGTCCGGTTGCGCAACCAGCTGGCGGCCGGCTGCGGCGTGCGTCTCTCGGCCGGCCTGATCTTCGAGTACCCGACGCCGGCCGCGCTCGCCGAGCACCTGCACGCCGCGCTGGTGCCGGCCGAGGCGCCGGTGATCGCCGACGGCGACGTCCCGGCGGACGTGGCGGCCGCGCTGATGGTGCTGGAGGAGCTCACCAAGCTCGACGGCGCGGTCACCGCGCTGCCACCCGAGAACGCGGCCCGGACGCGGATCACCACGCTGCTGCGGACGCTGACCGACAAGTGGGGGAACGACTGACGTGACAGAAGACATTGTGGAGGTCGCCGGGGTCGGCTTCGGGCCGTCCAACCTGGCGCTCGCGATCGCGCTGCGCGAATGCCGCCCGGCCGGGACGGAGGCGGTCTTCTTCGAGCGGCAGCCGTCGTTTGGGTGGCACCGCGGCATGCTGCTCGACGACGCGACCATGCAGATCTCGTTCCTCAAGGACCTGGTGCTGCTGCGCAACCCGGTCAGCTCGTTCAGCTTCCTGGCCTACCTGCACGACCGCGGCCGGCTCGCCGACTTCATCAACCACCAGACGCTCGTGCCCTCCCGCGTGGAGTTCCACGACTACCTGCAGTGGGCGGCCGAGCGGGTCGCCGGCGTGGTCCGCTACGACAGCGAGGTGCTGGCGATCCGCCCGCTCTCCGGCGACGGCGTGGTGGACCTGCTGGAGCTGGTGGTGCGCGACGGCGCGCACCGCGAGCCGTACGTGTGCCGGGCGCGCAACGTGGTGCTCGCGACCGGCCTGCAACCCCGGTTGCCGGACGGCGTGCGGGCCTCCGGCCGGGTCTGGCACAGCGCGGACTACCTGCACCGGCTGGCCGGGCTGCCGCCGGAGGCGGCCGGCAGCTTCACCGTGGTCGGGTCCGGGCAGAGCGCCGCGGAGATCACCAACGACCTGATGTCGCGCTTCCCGGAGGCGACCGTCCACGCCGTGTTCCCCCGGTACGGCTACAGCGTCGCCGACGACAGCCCGTTCACCAACCGGATCTTCGACGCCGCCGCGGTCGACGACTACTACCTGGCCGCTGCGCCGGTGCGCGAGTCGCTGATGGCCTACCACGCCAACACCAACTACTCGGTCGTCGACCTCGACCTGATCCGTGAGCTCTACCGCCGCCAATACCAGGAGCGCGTGCGCGGGCGGGACCGGCTGCGGATCGTCAACGTCTCGCGGGTGCGGCGGGTCCGCGAGAGCGGCGGCGCGGTCTCGGTCGACGTCGAGTATCTGCCCACCGGGGAGCACACCGACCTGCGCAGCGACGTCGTCGTGTTCGCCACCGGGTATCGCCCGCTGGACCCGCGGCCGTTGCTCGGCGAGCTCATGGAGTTCGTCGAGCTGGACGACGACGGCATGGTCCAGGTCGGCCGCGACTACCGCCTGCGCACCTCGGACAAGCTCGCCTGCGGCATCTACCTGCAGGGCGGCACGGAACACACGCACGGCATCTCGTCGAGCCTGCTGTCGACCACCGCGCAGCGGGCCGGTCACATCGTCGAGTCCCTGACCGGCACCACCCCTCAGTGATCACACCGATCGAAGGAGAACCATGGAAACCCAGGAAGCCTTCCCGGCGATGGACTACTACGAGATGGTCGGCCCGCTGCTGCGCCGGGTGTGGGACGACAACTTCCACTTCGCGTACTGGCTCGGCCCGGACGACAAGGCGTCGGTGTCCGAGGCGACCGACCGCTTCACCGACCTGCTGATCCCCAAGCTCGGCGTCGGCGCCGGGCAGCGGGTCCTCGACGTGGGCTGCGGGCTGGGCAAGCCGGCGGTCCGGGTGGCCCGGGCGACCGGCGCCGACGTCGTCGGCATCACGATCAGCCCGTACCAGATCGGGGTGGCCGGCGAGCGGGCGGCGGCCGAGGGGCTGGCCGACCGGGTGCGGTTCCAGGTCGCCGACGGCATGGCCACGCCGTTCCCGGACGCCTCGTTCGACGCGGTGCTGGCGTTCGAGTCCATCGTGCACATGGACCGTGCCCGTGCCCTGAAGGAGGCGGGCCGGGTGGTGAGGCCGGGCGGCCGGGTGGTCCTCACCGACCTGTTCGACCGCGAGGAGATCAGTGCGGACGAGGCCCGCGACCGCGCCGGCCAGCCGGGCGCGCTGCCCCGGCTCGACGGATATCCGGCCCTGCTGGCCGAGGCCGGCCTCGAGGTCGTCGAGCTCGAGGACATCTCGGCGAACGTGGCGCCCTCCTTCTCGATGATGACCGACATCACCTACGACAACCGCGACGAGTTGGCGAAGATCCTCAACTTCACACCCGAGCAGGCGGAAGCGGCCGAGAGCATGGTCGGCCAGATGACGGGCGAGCTGGGCTGCGTGCTGATCGTCGCCGCCCGGAAGGGCTGAACATCATGAACGAAGCGACGTCACCGCGGCGCATCTCGCTGTTCGACGCGACGCTGCGCGACGGCGAGCAGGCTCCCGGCAACGCCATGACGGCCGAGCAGAAGGTGCGGCTGGCGCTGGCCATCGAGGACTACGGCGCCGACATCATCGAGGCCGGCTACCCCGGATCGTCCCCTGTGGACTTCGAGGCCACCCGGCTCATCGCCGCGGCGCTCACCACCGCGCGGTTCGCCACCTTCAACCGCACGTCCATCGCCGACGTCAAGCTCTCCATCGAGGCGGGCGGCACCGGCCCCAACCACCAGGTGCAGATCTGCGGCACCGGCAGCGATCTGCACCTGCGGTACAAGCGGGGCATCTCCCGGGCCGAGGCGGTGCGCGAGACCGGCGAGGCGATCCGGTTCGCGCACGAGATGGGCGCGCAGGACGTCTCGTACGGGGTGGAGGACGCCAGCCGCGGCGAGAAGGACCTGATCGAGGCGCTGGTGACCGAGGCGCTGTCGGCCGGTGTCACGACGGTCATCCTGGCCGACACCACCGGCTGCGCCACCCCGCAGGAGTACGGCGACCTGTGCGCCATGGTGCGATCGCTGCTGCCGGACGACGTCAAGCTCTCCACGCACTGCCACGACGACCTCGGGCTGTCGCTGGCCAACGCCCTGGCCGGCATCGAGGCGGGCGCCGACGAGGTGCAGGCCACGCTGGCCGGCATCGGGGAGCGGGCCGGCAACACGCCGGTCGAGGAGCTGGCGGCCGCGCTGGCCTACAAGGGCGAGTGCTTCGGCGCCACCACGAGCGTCCGGCTGGAGCACCTCTACCGCACGTTCCAGATGCTCTCCGAGACGATCGGCATGCCGGCGCCGCGCAACAAGGCGATCTTCGGGGACAACGCGTTCGCCACCGAGGCCGGCATCCACCAGGACGGCATCCTCAAGAACCCGGCGACGTACGAGTTCATCAACCCGTACCGGTTCGATCGGGAGCGCTCGCTGCTGGTCGGCCGGCACTCCGGCCGCGCGATCATCCGCTACCTGCTCGAGGACCTCGGCGAGCCGGTCGACGAGAAGGTGGTCGACCGGCTGTACCTCGAATATGTCTCCGAGCGCCCGGACGGCCGGGCCGACGAGCTGAACGTGGTGCGCGAGCGGCTGGCCGCGACCCTGCGAGCGCGGGCGTGAGCGAACCGCGCACGCTGGTCGAGAAGATCTGGGACGCCCACCGCATCCCGTCCGGCTCCGACGGCCCCGACCTGCTCTACGTCGATGCCCACCTGGTGCACGAGGCGACCTCGGCGCAGGCCTTCGACGGCCTGCGCCTGGCCGGCCGCAAGGTGCGGCGGCCCGATCTCACGCTGGCCGTCGAGGACCACAACGTGCCCACCGACAGCCTGTCGATCACCGATCCGATCAGCGTCGAGCAGGTCGCGCGGTTGCGCGGCAACTGCGCCGAGCACGGCATCGAGCTCTTCCCGCACGGCGACGCGCGGCAGGGCATCGTGCACGTGGTCGGGCCGGAGCTGGGCGCGATCCAGCCGGGCATGACGGTGGTCTGCGGCGACAGCCACACCTCGACGCACGGCGCGTTCGGCGCTCTCGCGTTCGGCGTCGGCACCAGCGACGTCGAGCACGTGCTGGCGACGCAGACGCTCCCGATGCCGCGGCCGCGCACGATGGCCGTGGAGTTCACCGGCACGCTGCCGCCGGACGTGACCGCCAAGGACCTCATGCTGGCGCTGCTGGCCGAGATCGGGGCGAACGGCGCGCGCGGCCACGTCCTGGAGTACCGCGGCGCGGCGATCCGCGGTCTGTCCATGGAGAGCCGGATGACCCTGTGCAACCTCAGCATCGAGGCCGGGGCGCGGGCCGGCATGGTGGCGCCGGACGAGGTCACCTTCGAGTACCTCGCCACCCGCCCCCGGCGGCCGGCCGGAACGGACTGGGACGAGGCGCTGGCGCACTGGTCGACGCTGCACACCGATCCCGGCGCCGTCTTCGACCGCACGGTGACGCTCGAGGTCGGCGCGCTCAGCCCGGTCGTCACCTGGGGCACCAACCCCGGTCAGGCGGTTCCGCTCAGCCAGGCGGTGCCGGACCCGGCGCGGTTCACCGACGCCGCCGAGCGGGCCGCCGCCCGCCGAGCCCTGGAGTACATGGCCCTGGAGCCCGGCACCCGGATGCGCGACATCGAGGTCGACACCGTCTTCCTCGGCTCCTGCACCAACGGGCGCATCGAGGATCTGCGGGCGGCGGCCGCGGTGCTGCGCGGGCGGGTGCTGGCGCCGTCGGTGCGCATGCTCGTCGTGCCCGGCTCGATGCAGGTGCGCGACCAGGCCGAGCGGGAGGGCCTGCACGAGGTCTTCCGGGCGGCCGGCGCGGAGTGGCGGCTGTCCGGGTGCTCGATGTGCCTGGGCATGAACGCCGACCGGCTCAGCGGGCCGCGGCGCTGCGCGTCCACCTCCAACCGCAACTACGAGGGCCGGCAGGGCGACACCGCGCGCACCCACCTGGTGTCGCCCGCCGTGGCGGCGGCCACCGCGGTCGCCGGGCGTCTCGCCGCGCCCGCGGACCTGAGCTGAACGACGACTGGAAGCGAGAGGCACGCGCGTGGAACCGCTGACCGACCACACCGGGCGGGTCCTGCCGCTGCGCCGCAGCGACGTGGACACCGACCAGATCATCCCGAGCCGCTTCTGCCGCCGGCTCACCAAGACCGGGTACGCGGACGGGCTGTTCGCCCGCTGGCGGGAGGCGGACGACTTCGTGCTCAACGACCCGGCCCGCGCCGGCGGCTCGGTGCTCGTCGCCGGGCCGAACTTCGCCACCGGCAGCTCCCGCGAGCACGCCGTCTGGGCCCTGCGGGACTGGGGCATCGCCGCGGTGCTGGCGCCGAGCTTCGGCGACATCTTCCGGCGCAACGCGCTGAAGAACGGGCTGCTCGCCGTGCAGCTGCCGGACGCGGTCGTGTCCGGCCTGCTGGACGCGGCCGACCGCGATCCGGGGTTCCTGGTCACCGTGGACCTGGTGGCGTGCGAGGTGCGCTGGGACGGCGGCCGGCAGGCGTTCGAGGTCGATCCGCGGGCCCGCCGGCTGCTGCTCGACGGGCAGGACGACATCGCGGTGACCTTGGCCGACGGCGACCGCATCGCCGCGTACGAGCGCGGCCGGCCGCACTGGCTGCCGGTCTTCGGCGCGGCCCGGGCCGGGTGAGGGCGATGACCCGGATCACCGTGATCCCCGGCGACGGCATCGGGCCGGAGGTGACCGAGCAGGCCCTGCTGGTGCTCGGCGCCTTCGGCCTGGGGCTGGAGCTCGACGTCCTCGACCACGTCAACGCGGGCACCTTCCTGGAGACCGGCGTGGCGCTCTCCGAGGTCGACCTCAAGCGGATCACCGGCAGCGCGGGCACCCTGCTCGGCGCGGTCGGCGACCCGCGCGCGGCGGGCACCCGGTATGCCCGCGACGTTCTCCTGCGCCTGCGTTTCGAGCTGGACCTCTATGTCAACTACCGGCCGGTGCGCCTGCTGGACGCCCGGCTCAGCCCGCTGCGCCGGGCCGGCCGCCGGGAGATCGACTGCGCCATCGTGCGGGAGAACACCGAGGGCCTGTACGCCGACATCGGCGGCGCGCTGCGGTCGCGGACCGAGGCCGAGGTCGCCATCGACACCGAGGTCACCACCCACCTCGGCGTGCGGCGGGTCATCGATTACGCGATGTCGGCCGCGTCGCGGGCGGTGTGCATGGTCGACAAGTCGAACGCCGTGCCCAACGGCGGACGGGTCTGGCAGCGCCTGTGGCGCGCGGCGTGCGCCGAGCGCCCGGACCTGGAGACCACCCACCTGTACGTCGACGTCGCGGCGATGCGGCTGGTGCAGGACCCGACCCAGTTCGAGGTGATCGTGACCAACAACTCCTACGGCGACATTCTCAGCGATCTCGCGGCCGAGCTGGCCGGGGGCCTGGGCACGGCCGCCTCGGTGAACCTGAACCCCGGCACCGGGTTCGGCCTCTACGAGCCGGTGCACGGCAGCGCGCCGGACATCGCCGGCACGGACACCGCCAACCCGATCGGCGCCGTGCTGTCCGCGGCGCTGCTGCTCGACCGGCTCGGGCATCGGGACGAGGCCGCGGCCGTGCGCGCCGCGACCGATCGCGCGGTGGCCGACGGGCGGTGCACGGCCGACATCGGCGGCTCGCTCGGCACCCGGGCGGCGGGGGAGGCGATCCGTGACCTCCTCGCTTGAGCATCCGCCGCGCGCCGGCGCCCGCCTCTCGCGCCGGGTCTCCGGCATCGGGTCGATGCGGCTGGCCGGGCTGATGCGGCTCGCCGCCGAGATCGGCGCCATCGACATCGCCCTCGGCATCCCGCCGGGAGAGCCGCCCGCCGAGGCCGTACGGGCGGCCACCGGGGCCCTCACCGGCGGCCGCAACCAGTACGCGCCCCCGGAGGGCCTCCTCGCCCTGCGCGAGACGATCGCCGAGCTGGCCCGGCGCCACCGCGGCGTGAGCGTCGACCCGGCGACCGAGGTGACCATCACCTGCGGTGCGACCGAGGGGGTGCTGAACGCGCTGCTGGCGGTCACCGACCCCGGCGACGAGGTCGTGCTGTTCGAGCCCTTCTACGAGAACTATCCCGGCATGATCGAGCTGGCCGGTGCCGTCGCGCGCCCGGTGCCGCTGGACGGGCCCGGCTGGCGCCTCGACCTGGCGGCCGTGCGCGCCGCGCTGACCCCGCGCACCCGCGCCGTGCTGCTCAACACCCCGCACAACCCGACCGGCCGCGCCTTCGACGAGGACGAGGTGGCCGGCCTGCTCGAGCTCTGCGCCCGGCACGGCCTCGTGCTGATCACCGACGAGGTGTACGAGGGGTACGTCTACGACGGCCGCCGGCACGTGTCGCCGCTGGGCCGGCCCGGCGCCGGCGAGCACGCGATCGTCGTCGGCAGCCTGTCGAAGTCGCTGCAGATGTCCGGCTGGCGGCTCGGCTACTGCCTCGCGTCGCCGGCGCTCACCGCGGCGGTGCGGCGGGTGCACGAGCGCACCACGGTCGGCGCGCCCGGCCCGCTGCAGGTGGGCGCGGCCGCCGTCGACGTGGCGAGTCTGGCCGACGACTCGGCGTCCTTCCAGCGGCGCCGCGACCACCTCGTGGACCGGCTGGCGGAGCTCGGCCTCACCGTGGCCCGGCCCGAGGGCGGCTGGTTCGTGCTGGCCGCGGTGGACACCCTCGGCCGGCCCAGCGACCTGCTGGCCGAGGAGCTGGTGCGCTCGGCCGGTGTGCTGGTGGCCCCGGGCACCAGCTTCTTCACCGACCCGGCCGGCGGCCGGCGGTGGGTGCGCATGACGTTCGTCCGGGACGGGGGCCGTACGGAGGAGGCCCTGGACCGGATGCGGAAATTCCTGAGCGGAGGACACCATGACCGTTGACGACAAGTCCGAGAAGGTTCTCGACGACGAGGTGCAGAGCACCTGGAAGGGGGTCGCGCGGGCCGGCGCCGGCGAGCTCGCGTCGTCCTACGTGCTGTGCACGGCGATCGTGGGTCTCGCCCGCTCCGGCGTGGCCGGCCGGATGTCGCGGGACTTCACGCCCCTGGACCGGCTGGCCGTCGACCCCGCGCGGACCGAGAAGACCGGCCAGGTCCTGCGCTATCTGGAGCTGCGCGAGGTGGCCGAGTCCGACGGCGATCGCTGGCGTCTCACCGAGCGCGGCGAGGGGCTGTTCAACGAGGTGGCCGAGTCGCTGATCGGCTACTACGTCGACGCGTACGGGCCGGTGCTGCACAACATCGCCGGCCTCGTCGACGGCAGCCGCACGTACGGCATCGACGTCCACCGTGACACCGAGCAGCTGGGCCTGCGGTGCGAGGTCCTGTTCCGCAGCTTCGGCGGCAGCATCGTCCGGGACGTGGTGCGCGACCGCGGCGCGCGTGGCGTGCTCGACCTCGGGTGCGGCACCGGCGGCCTGCTGCTCGACCTGGTGCGCTCGGAGCCCGGCCTGCGTGGTTTCGGCCTCGACATCGCCGAGGACGCCATCGGGTACGCCACCCGCCGCGCCCACGACGAGGGGGTGGCCGACCGTCTCTCGTTCGTGGTCGGCGACGCGTTCAAACCGCAGTCGTGGCCGGCGGAGGTCGCCGAGACGGCCGACCTGTACGTGGCGGTCGGCGCGCTGCACGAGCACTTCCGCGACGGCGAGGACGCGGTCGTCGACCTGCTGCGCCGGTACGCGGACATGCTTCGCGCCGGGCCGGACCGGGGCATGCTGCTGTGCGAGCCGGAGCTGTACGTCGACGGCTCGGACGCCGACTTCTACCTGGTGCACGTCCTCACCGAGCAGGGCTTCCCCCGGCCGCGCGACGGCTGGCTGAAGGTCATCGAGGCGGCCGGGCTCACCTGCCGGCGCATCCTCTCCGCTCCGAACACCGCGTTCCGGTTCGCCTACTACGAGATCGTGGCCGGCTGACCCGTACACCTTGGAGGTTTTGATCATGTCGGCAGAAGCGCCAGCGGTGCGGCCGGGACTCGAGATGCTCGATTTGTGCCGGACGATGCGCGACAACAGCCCGGTGGTCCGCGACCCGGCCAGCGGCGTTTACCAGGTCTTCCGGTACGACGACGCGGTGAGCGTGCTCCACGACCCGGAGACGTTCTCATCGGACTTCGGCTCCGTCTATCCCGATCAGGTCCAGCTCATGGAGGGGCACATCGGCACGCTCGACCCGCCCCGGCACCACCAGCTGCGGCGCCTGGTCAGCCAGGCGTTCACGCCGCGGTCGGTGGCGCGGCTCAAGGACCGGATCGAGCAGCTGGCCGGGGATCTGCTCGACCGCGCTCCCGACCCGGGCCGGCTCGAGCTCGTGGACGACTTCGCCTACCCGCTGCCGCTCACGGTGATCACCGAGTTGCTGGGTGTGCCCGAGCGGGACCGGCCGCAGTTCAAGGACTGGGCCGATGCCCTGTACGCCGGTGGCGCGTTCGACCCGAACAACGAGTCGGCGGTGAACGCGTCCAAGTCGTTCCACGACTACCTGCTCGACCTGGCCGTCCGGCGCCGCGCCAAGCCCGAGCCCGGCCTGCTCAGCGACCTGGTGACGGCCGAGGTCGACGGCGTGCGGCTCACCGACCGCGAGATCGCCGGATTCGCCACCGTGCTGCTGCTGGCCGGGCACGTCACGGTCACCCTGTGGCTCGGCAACGCGATCCTGTGCCTGGCGGAGAACCCGGGGGCCGAGGAGCTGGTGCGCCGGCGGCCGGAGGTCATCCCCACCGCGCTGGAGGAGGTGCTGCGCTACCGCAGTCCCGTGGGCATCGTGCCGCGGGTGACGAAGAAGGCCACCGAGCTGCGCGGCGTGGCCATGGAGCCGGGCCAGATCGTGGTGTGCTCGGTGCTGTCGGCCAACCACGACGAGCGGCAGTTCGAGCGGCCCGACGAGTTCGACCCGGAGCGCTCGCCGAACCCGCATCTGGCCTTCAGCAAGGGCATCCATTTCTGTTTCGGCGCGCCGCTGGCCAGGCTGGAGGCGCAGGCGGCGCTCGGCGTGCTGCTGCGCCGCTTCGACCGGATCCGGCTCGATCCGGACCGCCCGATGCGGCCGCACCCCGACCCGACCATGAACGGGCCCAAGAAGCTCCCTCTGCTCGTCGGATAGGCGCCTCGTCCGGCCGTGCCCGGGGCTCGTCGCCCCGGGCACGGCCGCGGGCGAATCGGCGGCTGTGAGAAACTGCCGATATGTCTACAGTCCGACTGCGTACCAGCTACGGCGACATCGTGCTCGAGCTCGACGAGGCGAACGCGCCGAAGACCGTCGCGAATTTCCTGAACTACGTCAACTCAGGCCACTACACCGGAACGATCTTCCACCGGGTGATCGGCACCTTCATGATCCAGGGTGGCGGTTTCGACACGACCATGCGGCAGAAGCCCGCTCCCCACCAGGTGGAGAACGAGGCGAAGAACGGACTGAAGAACGTCAAGTACAGCCTGGCCATGGCCCGGACGTCCGATCCGCACTCGGCCGGGGCGCAGTTCTTCATCAACACTGTGGACAACGCGTTCCTCGACTACCCGGGCCAGGACGGCTGGGGCTACGCGGTGTTCGGCAAGGTGACCGAGGGCTTCGACGTCGTCGACCGGATCGCCCAGGTGCCGACCGGCGCCCAGGACGTCCCGCGCGAGCAGATCGTCATCGAGTCGGCCACGGTCGAGTAGGGTCCGCATCCCTCATCACTTCAACGAAGTGTTGACAACACTTCGTTGAAGTGATGAGATCAACGCATGACGGAGACGAGTACGGCACCGGCCGCGGACGTCGCGCGGCAGCAGTGGGCGGCGCTGAGCCGGATCGCGGAGCGGCACGCCGCCACCGACGAGCAGCGGCGGCGGTCCGCCCATCCGGTGGCCATCGAGCCCCACGAGGCGGTGCGCCTGGTGGCCGGGCTGGCGCTGGGCACGATCGACCTCGAGCTCGGTGAGCCCGACATCGCCGACGAGGACGTCCTGGCCGCGCTGGCGCTGATCGCCCACGTGCGGGCCGACGTGGACCAGCTGGAGCTGGGCCTGCTCAACGCCGCGCGAGGCCGGGAGCTGACCTGGCAGGCCATCGCCCAGGGCATGGGCCTCAACAGCGCGCAGGCGGTCAAGCAGCGTCACGACCGGCTGACCGAGCGGCAGCCGTCCTGACCGCTCGCCGGGGTCACAGGATGCGGCGGATCGGGTCGGGCTCGGCGGCGCGGCGGCTCCACTCGCGGGGGTAGCCCAGCGAGACCTCCTCGAACCGCACTCCGTCGTACTCCGTGGTCCGGGGGATGTGCAGATGACCGTAGACGGCGACGACCGCCCGGTAGCGGGTGTGCCAGTCGGCCGTGCGCTCCGTCCCGCACCATTGCGCGAAATCCGGGAACCACAGGACGTCCGTCGGCCGCCGGACCAGCGGCCAGTGGCTGACCAGGACGGTGGGCAGGGTGGGGTCCAGCGCGTCCAGCCGCCGTTCGGTCTTGCGGATCCGATCCCAGCACCATTCCTCCCGGCTGGGGTACGGGTCCGGGTGCAGCAGCATCTCGTCGGTGCACACCACCCCGGCCTCGTAGGCGCGCCGCAGCGCCTCCTCCTTGGTGTGCGCGCCCGGGACGCGGAACGAGTAGTCGTACAGCTGGAAGAGCGGCACCACCGTGACCGGGCCGCCGGCGCCTCGCCAGACCGGGTATTCGTCCTCGGGCGTCAGCACCCCGATGTCGCGGCACATCCGCACCAGCGCCTGGTAGCGCTGCTCGCCGCGCAGCCGCACCGGGTCGTCCGGGTGGGTCCACAGCTCGTGGTTGCCGGGCGCCCAGATCACCCGCCGGAATCGATCGCGCAGGCCGCGGAGGGCCTTCTCGACCTCGGCGAACATCTCGGCCACGTCGCCGGCGACGATCAGCCAGTCGTCCGGCGACGTGGGGCGCAGCCGATCGAAGACGCGGCGGTTCTCGGCGTGCGAGACGTGCAGATCGCTGACCGCGAGCAAGGACCCCGTCACATCGACGATCTTCGCATGTGGCGCGCGGCGGCGGGTGAGGCGCCCGTCACATCGCGGTCACGGCGGTCAGGATCAGGCCGCGGCCCACGCGGAAGCGGCCGTTCAGGACGGTCAGCGAGGGGCCACCGTCGACGCGGGCGCCGTCCACCAGAAGCTTCGCCGTGAACGTGCCCGCGTCCGGGTCGATGGTCAGGCGGGCCTCCTCGAAGCCCAGCCAGCGCCGGGTCACCGGGAACCAGGCCTTGTAGACCGATTCCTTCGCGCTGAACAGCAGCCGTCCCCAGTGCGTGCCCGGGTGGGAGCGGTCCAGCCGGTCCAGCATCTCGAGCTCGCCGGGCACGGTGACCGACTCGGCGACGCCCTCCGGCAGCGGCCCGTTCGGCTCGGCGTCGACGCCGAGCAGGGGAACGTCGGCGGCGCGGGCGACCGCCGCGGCCCGGTAACCGGCGCAGTGGGTGATGCTGCCGGTCATCCCGGCCGGCCACCGGGGCTCGCGCCGGGGCCCGGGAAGGATCGGCGCGTCGGGGTGGCCGAAGGTGCGCAGCGCCGCCCGCGCGCAGCGCCGGGCGGTGACGAACTCGCGGCGGCGCGACTCGACCGCCTCGGCGATGAGGTGCTCCTCACCGGGAAACGGTGGCTCCCCGGGTATGTCGTCGAACGCCTCCACGGCCACCACCGCAGGGGGCAGAATCGCCTCGATCAAGCCTGGTCCTCCACGCCGTCCCGACCCCTAGGCGAGCGCGGCGCGCAGCGCTTGTAGGGGTTACCGTCGCCCGCCGCGCCCTCTTAGAGTCCGCATTGATCCGGCAGTGCGGCCGCGCGAAACGACGCGATCAAGGGGTGGCGATGACTGTACAGGAGCATGGGATCGCTGCTGGGCACGTGCTGCTGCTGCGATATCTGAACCGGGCCGCCGTCCTGTGTGAACAGGGATACGTGCCCGGCTCGGCCCTCGACACCGCGATGCGCCTCGGTTGCGGCCTGGCCGCCGGCCCACTGTCCGTCATGGACGCGATCGGCCTCGGCCGGGTGCTGGAGCTCATGGCCGGCGCGGCCGTGACCCCGGCGCCCCTGCTGACCGCCATGGCGCGGCAGGGACGGCTCGGCTTCGGCGACCACGCGCGGCCCGACGAGCCGGAACCGGTGGCCGCCGTGCCGCCGGCCTCCGCCGGCATCGTCGGATCCGGGACGATGGCCGCCGGGATCGCGCAGGCCCTTGCCGTGCACGGCGTTCACACCACTCTCGTGGCGCGCGGCGCCGAGCGGGCGGCGGCCGCTCTGCGCTCCGTCTCGGCGGCGCTCGACAAGGCAGTCGCCCGGGGCCGCCTCGAGCCCGCGACGCGGGAGGCGGCCATCGGCCGGCTCCGCGCGAGCGTCTCGATCGACGACCTGGCCGACTGCGACTTCGTCATCGAGGCGGTGGTGGAGGAGGAGGACCCCAAGCGCGCCGTCTTCGCCGCCCTCGACCGGGTCTGCCGTCCCGGCGCCGTTCTCGCGACCACCACCTCCAGCCTGTCGGTGGCGGACTGCGCCGCGGCGACCGGCCGCCCGGCCGACGTGGTCGGTATGCACTTCTTCAACCCGGCGCCGGTCATGAAGCTCGTCGAGGTCGGCCACACCCCGCACACCGCCCCGCGGACCACCGCGGCGGCCCGTGCCCTCGCCCGCCACCTGGGCAAGGTGCCGGTCTCCTGCCCGGACAGGTCCGGCTTCATCGTCAACTACCTCTTGTTCCCCTACCTCAACGACGCCATCGGCATGGTGGAGCGCGGCCAGGCGGGCGTCGCGGAGCTCGACCGGGAGATGCACGAGGTCCACGGCTTCCCGATCGGCCCGTTCGCCCTGCTCGACACCATCGGCCTCGACGTTTCCCTGGCCATTCTGCGCCGCCTGCACCAGCAGTTCGGCGACCCGGCGACCCGGCCCGGGCCGATGCTCACCCGCCTCGTCGCCGAGGGCCGGCTCGGCCGCAAGTCGGGCGCCGGCTTCCATGTCCAGCGCCCGAGCGAAGGGGCAAGTCGATGAATCGTGCTTTCGTGGAGACTCTCGAGTCGGCCGACGCCGGCCGGGGAGCCGTCGAGGCGCTGCCCGTGCCGCAGAGCTATCGGGCGGCCGTGCTCCTCGAGGAGGAGCAGGAGATGTTCGCCGGGGTGCCGATGGCGGACCGGCAGCCCGGCAAGGCGCTGCACCTCAGGGAGGTGGCGACCCCCGAGCCCGGACCGGGCGAGGCCCTGATCGCCGTCATGGCCAGCGCCATCAACTACAACACCGTGTGGAGCGCGCTGTTCGCCCCGGTGCCGACCTTCCAGTTCCTCAAGCGGTACGCCCGGACCGGTGGCCTCGCGGCCCGGCACGACCTGCCGTACCACGTCCTGGGCTCCGATCTGTCCGGCGTCGTACTGCGGACGGGTCCCGGGGTGCGCCTGTGGAAGCCGGGCGACCGGGTGGTCGCGCACTGCCTCTCGGTCGAGCTGGAGGAGCCGGAGGGCCATGACGACACGATGCTCGACCCGCAGCAGCGGATCTGGGGATACGAGACCAACTTCGGTGGCCTGGGCGAGCTCGCCCTGGTCAAGGCCAACCAGCTGATGCCCAAGGCGGCGCACCTGACCTGGGAGGAGGCCGCCGCGCCCGGCCTGGTCAACTCGACCGCCTACCGGCAGCTGGTCTCGCAGCACGGCGCGGTCATGCGGCAGGGCGACAACGTGCTGATCTGGGGCGCCGCCGGCGGCCTGGGCTCGTACGCCACCCAGTACGTCCTCAACGGCGGCGGAACCCCCATCTGCGTCGTCTCGAACGAGCAGAAGGCCGAGATCTGCCGGGCCATGGGCGCCTCCGCGGTGATCGACCGCAGCGTCGAGCAGTATCGGTTCTGGGCCGACGAGCAGACTCCCGATCCGCGCGAGTGGCGGCGTCTCGGCGAGCGGATCCGCGAGCTGACCGGCGGCGACGACCCGGACATCGTGTTCGAGCACCCCGGGCGGGAGACGTTCGGCGCCTCCGTCTACGTCGCGCGCCGCGGCGGCGTCGTCGTGACGTGCGCCTCGACCTCGGGTTTCCGGCACGAGTACGACAACCGGTACCTGTGGATGCACCTCAAGCGCATCGTCGGCTCCCACTTCGCGAACTACCGGGAGGCGTGGCTGGCGAACCGCTTGGTGACGCGGGCCCGGATCCACCCGACGCTGTCGGCGGCCTACCCCCTCGACCGGGTGCGGCAGGCCGTCGACGAGGTGCACGGCAACCAGCATCACGGCAAGGTCGGCGTGCTCTGCCTCGCGGACGAGGGCGGCGGCGTCTCGGACCCCGAGACGCGTGCTCGCCACGAGAACGCCATCAACCGATTCCGGGCCGCCGTCCCGGACAGGAAATGAGGCTCCGCTATGACGATGGCCGAGGTAAGTGACGCGGCGGCTCCGGACACGGGCGATCCTCGTGCGCCGCTGACCCGCCTGGCGCAACTGGTCGATCCGGGCTCGTTGCGGTTGTTCGCCCCGGACGACGCGGTCAAGGCCGGGCACGCCCGGATCGGCGGCAGCCCGGTGGTGGTCTTCTGCACCGACGCGACCCGCGTCGGCGGCTCGCTCGGCGCCGAGGAGAGCATGCAGATCGTGACGGCCATCGACCTCGCGGTGCGGGACAGGGTGCCGGTGATCGGGCTCTGGCACTCCGGCGGGGCCCGGCTCACCGAGGGCGTGCAGTCGATGGACGGCGTCGGCCGGATCTTCGCCGCGATCATCCGGGCGTCCGGGCGGGTCCCGCAGATCTCGGTCGTCCTGGGCCCCGCCGCGGGCGCCGCCGCCTACGGCCCGGCTCTCACCGACGTGGTGGTGATGGCCGACGGCGGCCGGATGTTCGTCACCGGCCCGGACGTGGTCCGCTCGGTCACCGGGGAGCAGATCGACATGGAGGGGCTGGGCGGCCTCGAGGCGCACGGGCGCAAGTCCGGGGTCGTGCACGTGAGCGCCGGCTCGGAGAGCGAGGCGTACTCCACCACACGTCATCTCGTCGGCCTGTTCGCCCGCCCCGGCTGGTTCGACCTGTCCTCGGTCAAGGACGACGAGGGCCTGGCCGAGGTCCTGCCGGCGTCGGCGCGCCGGGCCTACGACGTTCACCCGCTCATCTCGCGCCTGGTCGACGAGCCGGGCGACGACGGCCACGGCCGCGCCTTCCTGGAGTTGCAGCCGCGCTGGGCCCGCAACATCGTCGTCGGCTTCGGCCGCCTCGCGGGCCGGGCGATCGGGGTGGTGGCGAACAATCCGCTGCACCGCGGCGGCTGTCTCGACTCGCTCAGCGCGGAGAAGGCGGCACGGTTCGTCCGCAAGTGCGACTCGTTCGGCATACCCCTGCTGGTGCTGGTCGACGTGCCCGGCTATCTGCCGGGCGTGAACCAGGAGTGGGGCGGGGTGATCCGCCGCGGCGCCAAGCTGCTGTACGCCTTCGGCGAGGCGGTCGTGCCGCGGGTGACCCTCGTGGTGCGCAAGTCCTACGGCGGGGCCTACATCGCGATGAACTCTCGCTCGCTCGGCGCCACCACCGTGCTGGCCTGGCCGGATGCGGAGGTCGACGTGATGGGCCCGGAGGCCGCGGTGGGCATCCTGCACCGCCGCGCGCTCGCCGCGGCGCCGGCGGCCGATCGGGAGCGCCTGCGGCAGGACCTGACCGCCGAGCACCGCCGCATCTCCGGTGGCACCCAGCGCGGGGTGGGGTTGGGCGTGATCGACGAGGTGATCGACCCGGCGGTGAGCCGCCGGCGGATCGCCGAGGCGCTGGCCACCGCTCCGGCGGGGCGGGGCAACCACGGCAACATTCCCTTGTGAGTGCGGCCGGGCCCGCCCGGCTCCGCACACACCGGTCGGCACCCCGGCGATCGAGCCGGGGTGCCGACCGGTGTCGAGGCAGATCCGCCGAGCGCGCGATCACCACCGCACGGGCAGGGCGGTGAGGCCGCGGATGAAGGTTCCCTCGCGCCACTTGAGGTCCGCACCGGTCAGCCGCAGTGTCGGCAACTCGCGCAGCAGGCCCGAGATCGCGGCGGTCAGCTCGATGCGGGCCAGCGACGCGCCGAGGCACACGTGGCGGCCGTGGCCGAACGCCAGGTGCGGGTTGGGGCTGCGGTCGAGGATGATCTCGTCGGGCCGGTCGAACGCCCGGGGGTCCCGGTTCGCCGCCGCGAACACCGGCACCATGACCTGGCCGGGCTCGACCGGCGTGTCGCCCAGGGTCGCCGGGACGGCGGCGATGTGCGGCGCGCCGCCGGTGGACAGCAGCGAGGTCGAGCGCAGCAGCTCCTCCACCGCGGTCGGGACGAGCTCCGGCTCGGCGCGCAGCCGCTCCCAGCGGTCGCGCTCCGACAACAGCAGATAGAGGCAGATGGCGAGCTGGTGGCTGGTCGTCTCGTAGCCCGCCATGAGCAGGCCGTACCCGGCGTTGATGGCCTCCTCCCGGCTCATCGGCTCGCCGGAGCGGGTCGCCTCGATCAGGTCGGTGAGCACGTCGTTCTCCGCCGGGCTCTGCTGGGCCGCGCGCTGGTCGTAGAACTCGGCGAAGTAGGCGAAGAGCTGACCGTGCGCCTGGCGGACCTGCTCGGGCGGGTACGCCGTCGCCGACATGAGGATCTCCACGAGCGGCCCGAAGGTCTTGTAGTCCGCGTAGGGAATGCCGAGCAGCCGGCAGATCACCCGGACCGCCAGGGGCTGGGCGAAGGCGTCGTGGAACTCGGCCTCGCCGCCGCGGGCGCGAAGGTCGTCGATCAGCTCCGCGACGATGGCCTCGATCTCGGGCGTCAGCGTCTGGGCGCGCCTGGCCGTGAACGCCGTCGTGATGGTCCGGCGGCGGCGTGCCGGGTCGGGCGCGTCGGCCTCGTTGTGCTCCAGCGAGTCGGGGGAGCGGTTGGTGAGCCCGACCCGCGCGGCGCCGACCCGGTCGAAACGTGGATCCGTGACCACGCGGCGCACGTCCTCGTACGCGGTGAGCAGCAGCGCCGGGGCGCCGCCGTACAGGGAGACGGGGCAGGGACGGCGATCGGGGATCTCGTCGAACTCGGGTGCGGGGCCGGCGCCCCCGGACTCCGGAAACGGAAATCTGGCGTCTGGCATGGTGCCTCCGTGGTCGTCTGTCGTCGCCCGCTCAGGCGCGCGAGGCCAGATCGAAGCTAACGTCGGGCACGGCGGCCGTTAACCCCTATCCCTGCGAGGCAAGGGGTGCCACGATGTGTGACGCAGCGCACACTTCGGGCATTCGTCCTGCATGCCGGGTCATTTCCGCCCTACTCGCGCCAAACCTTGTTGCTCGCGGTGATCCCTGGCACACTGACAGCGATGTTGGTCAGTCTGACGAATGGATCGCGTGATCGATCATCGTCAATCAGAGCGTGGGATGCCGCGTCCCGCTGTGCGGACGTGCAGCCACCTCGGCGCGGAACACCTTGGCGCGTGCTACGCGGTGCCGGCGGCAATTACTGACGTCGATATCACATGTCGTGCGTCCGATGTGTTTCGGGGAGTTGAGCGATTCGTTGCCACTGCGTGTGACCTGGGAATCCGTGGCCCCTACGGGCATAGGAGAACTAGGGGTTCACCGTGCTGGATCAGCGGTGATAGTCATTACGTCGGTATGCCCTGTGGCGACGATCGATCAAGGATGTGGTTGGCTTGATGGATAGCAGAATGGCCGCGATCGCCGATCTGACAAACGCGGCGGGCCTGGACGACGAAGCTATTCTCCGAATCGCGAACCGGCGGCAGCACCAGTGCGTCCTGGAGTTGCTGTACCAGGAGGTTCTGCTGGACGTCCTGCCCCATGACGGCCGGGAGAAACTGGTCGTGCAGCACGACCTCGAGATCGCCCGCCACGTGGTGGGCTACCTCGTCCGCGCCGAGCGCGACCGGGTGACCGTCGAGCCGCTGCCGTGGAGCCAGGATCTTTCCCGGGACGGTGCAGCCGAGGCTGACCTGCGCATTCATCAGGATCTTTCGGCCTTCGCGGGTATGTTGCGCGCGGTGTTCGGGCCGGAATCGGGCTCCGGGCTGGCGTCCGTGGCGGACGTTCTCGCGGCCGGCGACCGGGGCACCGGCCTGCCGTGGGGCGAGATCTTCGCGCAGCGGGCCCGCCGCAACGCCGACCTGGCCGGTCTCGCCCTGCGCTTCGGCTCCGACAAGTGGGGCGCCCGCTGGTACGCCCGCCAGTACGAGCGATTCTTCCACGCCTATCGCGACCGGCCGGTCCGCATTCTCGAGATCGGCATCGGCGGTTTTCAGGAGGCCGATCGAGGTGGCGCCTCGCTGGAGATGTGGAAGCGCTATTTCCCGCGGGCGCTGGTCTATGGCATCGACATCGAGGACAAGCGCTTCCTGGAAACGCAACGGCTGCGCACTTTCCGCGGCAACCAGGCCGATCCGGAATTTCTGTCGAAGGTGCTGGAGGAGACCGGCGAGCTGGACATCGTCATCGATGACGGCAGCCATTTCTGTTCCGACCAGATCAAGTCGTTCGAGTTTCTCTTTCCGCGGCTCGCCGCGGACGGTCTCTATGTCATCGAGGACATGGAAACGTCGTACTGGCCCGGTTTCGGCGGCTCCAGCAGCGATTTCACGAGCCCGTCCACCGGCGTCGGCTATCTCAAGGAGATGGTCGACGGTATGAACTACGAGGCCATGACCTCGGACACGACCTACCGGCGGAGGCCGACCGATCGCAGCGTGGTGGGAATTCATTTCTTCCATTCCATGGCGATCGTCGAGAAGGGCATCAACGAGGACGGCGGTCTCGGCGCGATGATTCCCGACGAGGTGAAGCGTCAGGGGCCTCGCTACCTCATGCCCGACTATCCGGTGCCGCCGGAGTTCGAGAACACCGAGGACGCGGCGAACGCCGCCACACCGTCGAAGAAGCCGGTGGCCAACGGCTCCAAGACCGCCACCAGGCCAGTGCCGGCCGCGGCGGACAAGCCGGAGGTAAGCGCGACAAGCGGTAAATGACGATCGCGGTCGCGGTGGCGCCGGGCCACGAGCGACCGCGGCAGCACACGGGGAAGCGGGAATGTCCATGGCGCTGACGGAGCGAACGAACGAACTGTTTGTCCTCGACGAAATGCTGTCGGCATGCAGAAGCGGAGTGGGTCAACTGGCTCTGATCAGCGGGCCGGTCGGCTGTGGAAAGACGGAAGTGCTGGACGCGTTCGCGGATCGGGCGGTGCGGGCCGGCGCGCTTCTTTTCAGCGCCACCGCGAAAAGATCCGGTGCCGAGGTGCCGTACGACGTTCTGGTGCAGCTGTTCGGCGCCGGCACGGCACCCGGGCGGCTCCGGGCGCAGATGGACAAGTTCGTGGACGCGGACCTGGCCGACCCCTCCGGTACGCAGGCGTTGCGCATCCTCTACGCCGAGTTGCTGGCCTGGACCGCTGACCGCCCCGTGGTGATCCTGGTCGACGACGTCCAGTGCGCCGATCACGAGTCCCTGCGGGAGCTGCTCGACCTGGTCTCGCGGTTGCGGCGGGCCTCGGCGCTGCTCGTCTTCACCCAGTCCGACGACGAGAACGCGGCGACCGCGCTGGTGCGGGCCGAGTTGCTGAGGCACCACCACTGGCGGCGCATCGACCTCACCCTGCTGTCGGTCGAGGGCGTCGCGGCGCTGGTGCGCGCACAGACGGACCCGGCCCGCCTGCCGCTGTCCGCCGCGGAGATCCATCGGCTCAGCGGAGGCAACCCGTTGCTGGTGCGTGCTCTGCTCGACGACGTGCGCACGGCGGATCCGCGCCGGCCCGACAGTGCGTTCGGGCAGGCTCTGCTTGCCTGTTTGCACCGAAGCTCGCCGGAGACGCTGGCAGTCGCGCGCGGTATCGCGGTCCTGGGCCGGCCCACCGGCGTCCCGCTCCTGGCCGATCTCGTCGAGCTCGGCCAGGAGCAGACCCGGACCGCGCTGCGCCGGCTTGAGTCGGCCGGTCTGGTGACCGGCGGAGACTTCCGCAACCCGGCGGGCGGGGCCGCCGTCCTGGCGGAGCTGCGCCCCGAGGAGCGGAGCCGGCTGCACCAGCGCGCCGCCGAGCTGCTGTACCTCCAGGGCGCCTCGGCCTCGACGGTGGCCCGGCACCTCCTCCAGACGGGGGAGACGCGGCAGCGGTGGACCCAGCGGCTGCTGCGCGAGGCCGCCGAGGTCGCCACCGCGTCCGACGACCTCGACTTCGCCAGCGACTGCCTCGGCCTGGCGCTCGAGAGCAGCCCGGACGATCACGAGCGCGCGACCGCGCTCGCCCGGTTGGCCGGGGTCGTGTGGCGGCGCAACCCGGTCGCCGCCGTACGCCACGTCTCCCTGCTGATCGAGCCGTCGCGCCGCGGGCTGCTCTCCGACCGGCAGGTCACCGCGGTGGCCAGGTCGCTGGTATGGCACGGCATGACCGGCGAGGCCAAGGAGGTCATCGAGGCGACGGGCCGCATCGGCGAGGCGGGCGGCGAGCGGCGCGACGCCGAGCTCGGCATGATCCGGCGGTGGCTGCGGTCGTGGCATCCGCCGCTGGCCAAGATGGTGACCGGGGCGCCGCGGCAGCCGGAGACGCTGGACGCTGCGGATCTCGCCGACGAGCGCCTCCTCGGTGCGGCGCTGCTGTCGGAGGTGCTGACGCGTGGCGCCGAGGACGTCGTGCGCCGCGCGGAGGACATCCTGCGCGGCTGTGGGACCGAGGTCGACGAGTCCACGCTGGAGCCCGCCGAGTCGGCGCTGCTGGCCCTGCTCTACTCCGATCACGCGGAACGGGCGCTCACCTGGTGCGATCCGCTGCTCGCGGCGGCGTCGGAACGATACGCGCCGACGTGGAACGCCCGGCTCGAGGCCGTACGCGGAGAGATCGCGCTGTACCAGGGCGACCTGCCCAACGCCGAGCGATACTCCCGCGCCGCCCTCGACCGGATCGCCCCGCGTGGCTGGGGCGTGGCCGTGGGGGCGCCGCTGGCCACGTACATCCAGGCGACCACGATGATGGGCGACCTGGACGCGGCGGGCGCCTACGCCAAGGCGCCGGTGCCGCAGGAGATGTTCAAGACTCGGTTCGGCCTGCGCTACCTCTACGCGCGGGGTCTCTACCTCTCCGCGTGCGACCGCTGGCATGCCGCCCTGAGCGACCTGCTCACCTGTGGCGAGCTGGCCTCGGAATGGGAGATGGACGTCCCCTCGTTCGTCCCGTGGCGCGGCGCCGCCGCACGGCTGTACCTGAAGCTCGGGGACCGGGACCGCGCCCAGAAGCTCGCCGGGGCGCAATTGATACGTGCCAAGCAAGGGCTGACCCGTACGGCCGGCATCTCGCTGCGTGCGGTGGCCGCCTGCGGTGGCACGCGCGGGCGCCTGCAACTGCTGCGCGAGGCCGTCGATGTGCTGCATGCCTCCGGCGACCGCTTCGAGCTGGCCTGCGCGCTGGCCGACCTGCACCGGGCGCATCAGGCGACGGGCGAGCGGCAGCGGGCGAACGCGGTGTTCCAGCAGGCTCTCCGCCTGGCCACCGAGTGCCGGGCCGAGCCGCTGCGCCGGGCCCTGTTGCACCAGTCCTCCGACGAGCACGCCGAATCGATCGTGACGAAACAGCCCAACGGCGGGCTGGTGAAGCTGAGCCGGGCCGAACGGCGGGTCACCGCCCTGGCGGCCACCGGGCACACCAACCGGGAGATCGCGCAGAAGCTCTACATCACCGTGAGCACGGTCGAGCAGCACCTCACGAAGGCCTACCGCAAACTCAATGTGACCAATCGGGCCGACCTGGCGGCGGCCTGCATGCCGACCATGGCGGATTCCGCCTGACCGCCGGCCGTCAATTTCCCGGGGTCTGGGGCGCTTAGGGGTTGGGGCATCGAATTGCGCCTTAATAGGGTCGAAGATGCCTGACCGGGATCGATGTCCCGGCAGCAGATCTCCGAGAGAATGGCGGACGCGATGCCGAAGGTAATTGTCATCGGTGGTGGGCCCGGCGGTTCGACCGCCGCCGGGCTTCTCGCAAAGGGCGGGGCTGAGGTCAAGCTGCTCGAGCGCGCCGAATTCCCGCGCTATCACATCGGCGAGTCCATCACGACCTCCTGCCGTGCGATCATCGATTACGTCGGCGCTCTCGACAAGGTGAACGCGTGCGGGTTCACCTCGAAGACCGGCGTGCTGATGCGGTGGGGCCAGGAGAGGGACTGGGTCATCGACTGGACGGCGCAGTTCGGGGCGGACACGCGCTCGTGGCAGGTCGACCGCGACGTCTTCGACAAGGTGCTGCTGGACAACGCGGCCGACAGCGGCGCCGAGGTCGTGCAGAAGGCCCACGTCAAGCGGGTTCTGTTCGACGGTGACCGGGCGGTCGGCGTCGAGTGGCAGCCGGCCGGCGGCGAGTCGCGGATCGAGACGGCCGACTACGTCGTCGACGCCTCCGGCCGCGCCGGCCTGATCTCGGCCCAGCACTACAACAACCGGCGACCGCACGAGATCTTCCGCAACGTCGCGATCTGGGGTTATTGGGAAAACGCCGAGCTGCTGCCCGAGAGTCCGGCCGGCGGCATCAACGTCATTTCCTCCCCGGACGGCTGGTACTGGCTCATCCCGCTGCGCGACAACCGTTTCAGCGTCGGTTTCGTGACGCACAAGACGAATTTCGTGGAAAAGCGCCGCGGGTTCGATTCGCAGGAGGCGATGCTCACGGCGATGATCGACCAGTCGGACACGATGAAGCAGGTTCTCGCCAATGCCACCCAGCTGCCCGACGTGCGGGTGGAGCAGGATTTCTCGTACGCCGCGGACAAGTTCTGCGGTGACGGCTATTTCCTGGTCGGCGACTCGGCGTGCTTCCTCGACCCGCTGCTGTCCACCGGGGTCCACCTCGCCATGTACAGCGGCATGCTCTCGGCGGCGTCCATCCTCTCGCTCACCCGGGGTGAGGTGAACGAGCCGGAGGCCCAGGCGTTCTTCGAGTCGCTCTACCGCAACGCCTACCACCGCCTCTTCACCCTCGTCATCAGCTTCTACCAGCAGCACGCCGGCAAGGACCGGTACTTCGCGCTGGCCGACACGCTGAGCCGGGCGGCGCAGGGCAACGGCGCCAAGAGCGCCGACCTGGCCTTCGGCGAGATCATCGCCGGCCTCACCGACCTGCGGGAAGCCGCCGACCAGACGGGCGCGGCGGCGGAGCCGATCACGGAGACCATCGACGCGGCGGCCACCGGCGGCGCCAAGCCCGTCCAGGAACTGCTCGGCGCCGCCGAACAGGCCCGGCTGCGGGCCGAGGAGGCCGCGCCGAACCAGCGCGTGACCATCGCGCCGATGTACATCGACGCCAACGACCTGTACGACGCGGCCAGCGGCCTCTATCTGGTGACCGAGCCGCGTCTGGGCATCAGCCGGGTGAGCTCGGAAGCGACCGTCGCGGCCGGCTGAGTCATCGGTGCTCCTCCCGGGTGTGCCCGCTCGCCACGGCGGGTGGGCCACCCGGTCATGGCCGTCGGCCGTCACGCCCCCACATCCGAGGAGTAACTCATGACCCCACCCGTCCGGCTCCCCGACCGGCTGCCCTCGCTGACCGGGCTCCGCTTCTTCGGAGCCGTAGCCGTCATCGTCTTTCACGCGATCGTCCTGCCGCCGATCACGGTCTTCCAGGACGAGAAGGTCAACGGCATCCTGGCGTTCCTGGTCGGCAAGATCGGCTTCGTCTCGGTCACGTTCTTCTTCATCCTCAGCGGCTTCGTGCTCACCTGGTCGGCCCGCGCCGACGACACGCCGCGCATGTTCTACCGCCGCCGCTTCTTCCGGATCTTCCCCAATCACGTCGTCACCTGGGCGGCGTGCCTCATCCTCCTCGGCGGGGCGCCGGTCTGGATCGCGCTGCTCAACCTGCTGCTCGTGCAGTCGTGGGTGCCCCGGCTGGAGGTGGCCTCCAGCGTCAACATCGTCACGTGGTCGCTGTCCTGCGAGGTCTTCTTCTACGCCCTCTTCCCGTTCCTGCTGCGTGGTGTGCAGCGCATCACGCGGGGGAGACTGTGGTACTGGGCGGTGGGCGCTCTGCTGACGACGATCGCGGTGCCGTTCATCGCGGTCCTCGTGATGCCCGACCAGCCGGTCATCCCGGTGATCAACGTGCCGACGTACGAGTACTGGTTCTCCTACAACTTCCCGGTCGCCCGCCTGGGCGAGTTCGTCCTGGGCATGGTGCTGGCCCGGATCGTGCGGGAGCGGTTGTGGTTCGGGCTGCCGCTGTGGGCGGCGCTGGCGATCCTGGGCGTGACCTACCTCGCCATGCTGCCCGTGCCGATCCCGTACGGCATCGTCGCCGTCGAGGTCGCCCCGTCCGCCCTGCTGGTGCTCGCGGCGGCGACCACCGAGATCCGTGGCACGAACAGGTTCTTCGGCAGCCGGCTCTCGCTCTGGCTCGGCAACATCTCGTACGCCCTGTTCATGTCGCACGCCATCGTCCTCTACTGGGGACGGCCGTTCTTCCTCGGCGACCAGAAGTTCAGCACGCCGGTCGCGCTCGGGCTCGTGGCGCTGGCCGTCGCGCTGAGCATCCTGCTCGCCTGGCTGCTCTACATCACCGTCGAGCGGCCGATCGCCCGGCGCTGGAGCCACCCCGCCCCGGCCCGCACGCGCAGCGTGCCGGCGGTCACCTCGTCGGGCGCCTGACCGGACCGCTCCGCCGATCTGACGCGTATCCCGGCGACGGGATACGCGTCAGCGTGTGCGGGTCAGTCCCAGCGCACCGGCAGCCGGTGCACGCCGTAGATGGTCATGTCCGCGGCGACCTCGACCTCGTCGGCCGGCACCGCCAGGCGCAGGTTCGGAAAGCGCTGGAAAAGGCGCGTGTAGGCGATCCGCATCTCCATTCTCGCCAGCTGCGCGCCCAGGCACTGATGCGCGCCGTGCCCAAATGCGAGATGGCCCGAGGCGCTGCGCTTGATGTCGAACCGGTCGGGTTCTTCGAATTTCGCCGGATCACGATTCGCCGCGCTCAGCGAAAGGGTGACGCTCTCGCCCTTGTGGATCGTGACCCCGTCGATCTCCACGTCCTCGAGAGCGGTGCGGACCGGCCCGATATGGATGATGGTGAGATAGCGCAGCAGTTCTTCGACGGCGCCGTCGACAAGTGCCGGGTCGGCCTTGAGGGCGGCCAATTGGTCCTGCTCGGTAAGCAGCGCGTAAGTGCCCAGGGCGAGCATGTTGGCGGTGGTCTCGTAGCCCGCCGAGAACAGCAGGAATGCCATGCTCTTGAGCTCTTGCACCGTCAGCTCCGGCAGCGCCGCCAGGCTGCTGAGCAGATCGCCGGCCGGTTGCGCGCGCTTGTCGAGCACCAGCTCCTCGACGAAGCGGTCGGCGCTGCGGTGCGCCGCGACGATCGCCTCCACCGTCGAGGTCATGTTGAGCAGCGTGGCCACGTCGCGCTGGAACTGCTCCCGGTCGGCGTACGGCACACCGAGCAGCTCGCAGATGACCTGGGACGGGATGGGCAGCGCGAACACCTGAAGCAGGTCGGCACGCGTGCCGGAGCCGGCCATGGCGTCCAGCCGGCCATCGACGATCTCGGCGATCCGGGGCTCCAGCTGCTTGAGCCGGCGGGCGGTGAACTGGCTCATCAGCAGCCGGCGGTAGCGGGTCTGCTCGGGTGGGTCCATCCGGATGAAGTTGCCCGGGTCGGCCGGCACGCGCGGCTCCGGCACCGGCAGCGAAATGGGTGAGCGCAGCAATTCTTGACGAGAGCTGAACCGGGAGTCGGCGAGGACCGCCCGCGCCGCCGCGTGATTGGTGATCAGCCGGCCGACGTGACCGTCGGGAAATGTCATGTGCGAGATCGGGCACTGCTGCCGCAGTTCCTTCAACGGTTCCGGCGGATCGAATGGCGACGTGCGCGCGGTCGGCAGCGGGGGAGCGTTCGATACTACCTCGGTCATTTCTTCTCCCAACTCGAGGTGACCGGACCATGACGACCCGAGCCTAGAGCCGAAAGGCATTCACGAGTACTCCGGAAAACGGTTTGCCAGGGCCGTAGGGGTTTCTTAGGGGTGTCCGGCCGCTAGGTGCCGTGTGAGGCTCGATCTGCGTTGCGGTGTCATTCGAGAAGGAGCCGTGGTAGCGGATGAGCGCCAGCCCTGCAGAACAATTCCTGCCGTGGGTCCTGCCCGGAACCGGATCACCCGCCCGGCGCGCGCGCATCCTCCGGGACCATCTGACGGCCCTGGGCGACGCGCATCCGCGAGAGGTGGCGCACGCCCTGGCGCTCCTCGCCGCCGGGCACGAGTCCCGGGCGCCACGGGCGGCCGTCGTCGCCGGCGGCCTGGACGAACTGGCCGCGGCGCTGGACGCGCTCGCGGCCGGCGACGACACCCCCGCGCTGGTACGCGGCGAGCCGGTGGACGACGACCGTGTGGCGTTCGTCTTCCCCGGCCAGGGCGCCCAATGGGACGGCATGGCCGCGCGGCTTCTGGACACGTCACCGGTCTTCGCCCGCCGCGTCGACGAGTGCGCCCAGGCGCTCGAGCCCTTCGTCGACTGGCCGGTCCTCGACGTGCTGCGCGGCCACGCGCCGGCCGAGACGTTCCAGCGGACCGACGTCATCCAGCCTTCGCTGTACGCCGTCACCCTCGGCCTCGTCGAGGTCTGGCGCGCCGCCGGGGTCGAGCCGTCCGCGGTCATCGGGCACAGCATCGGCGAGGTGCCCGCCGCCGTCGTCGCCGGCGTGCTCGGCCTCGACGACGGCGCCCGCATCATGGCCCTCTGGAGCCGGGCTCAGCAGACCCTGGCCGGAGCGGGCACCATGGTCTCCGTCCTGGCGCCGCTCGACGACGTCCGCCGCATGCTCGACCGCTGGGCGGGCCGGCTGGTCGTCGGCGTCGTCAACGGGCCCACCTCGGTCGTCGTCACGGGCGACGCCGACGCGGCCGCCGAGTTCCGGCGGGTCTGCGAGGAGCGCGGCATCCACGCCCGCAACGCCGCGGTCGCCCACGCCGCCCACTCGGCGCACATCGAGCGCATCGTCCCCCGCATGGCTGCCGACCTGGCCGGCATCCGACCGGGCCCGGCCGCGCTGCCCCTGTTCACCGCGTCGCGCGGCGGGCCGCTGGGCGACACGCTCGCCGACGCCGGCTACTGGTGCCGTTGCCTGCGGGGCCTCGCCCGCTTCGATCTGGCGACCGAGGCGGCCCTGAACGCCGGCTACCAGCTCGCCCTGGAGATCAGCCCGCATCCCGTGCTCACCGCCGCGATGCTGCAGACCGCGGAGCGCGTGAACCGCCCGCTGGCCGCCGTCGGCTCGCTGCGCCGCGGCCAGGGCGGGCCCGGCCGTCTGGCGACGTCCCTGGCCGAGCTCTACGTGGCGGGGGCGACGCTGGACCCGGCGACCGTCTACGGCGACACGGCCGCCGCCCTGCCCGGCGACCTCGGCCGCCGCCTCTACGAGCGGGAGGCCGGCGACAGCGTGCCGGGGCCCTCGGCGCTGGCCGCCGAACTGATCCCGCTGACCCCCGACGAGCAGCGCGGACGCCTGATCGACCTGATCCGCCACGAGTGCGCCGCCCTCGGCGTGGAGACCTTCGCCGAGGACCGGACGTTCGGTGAGCTCGGCTTCGACTCCGTCACCGGCATGGCCGTGCGCAACCGGGTCGCGGCGGCGACCGGACTGCGGATCCCGGCCACCGCGATCTTCGACTACCCCAGCCCCCGCCGTCTCGCCGAACACCTGCACGCCGAGCTCGTGCCCGGGTGGGAGAGCACCGCGGCCGGCGAGGCGCCCGCGGAGCCGGCCGACGACGACCCCGTCGTCATCGTCGGCTGGGGCTGCCGCCTGCCCGGCGGAGTGACCGGGCCCGAGGAGCTCTGGCCGCTGCTCGTCGACGGCGCCGACCTGGTGTCCGAGTTCCCCACCGACCGCGGCTGGGACAACGAGGGCGCCTACGCCGAGCCGCCCACCGGGCCGGGCCGCTACTACCAGCGGGAAGCCGGCTTCCTGTACGACGCGGACCTGTTCGACGCGGACTTCTTCGGCATCTCCCCGCGCGAGGCGCTGGCGATGGACCCGCAGCAGCGGTTGTTGCTGGAGACCACCTGGGAGATGTTCGAGCGGGCGGGCATCGACCCCACCACGCTGCGCGGCGGCCGGACCGGGGTGTTCGTCGGCGCCATGGGCATGGAGTACGGCCCGCGTCTCGACGAGGGCTCCGGGCACGAGGGGTTCGCCTTCACCGGCAACACGATCAGCGTCATCGCCGGCCGGGTCTCCTACACGTTCGGGTTCGAAGGCCCGGCGGTGACCGTGGACACGGCATGCTCCTCGTCGCTGGTCGCGCTCCACCTCGCGGTGCAGGCCGTACGACGGGGCGAGTGCTCCCTGGCGGTGGCCGGCGGCGTGACCGTCATGCCCAGCCTCGGCATGTTCATCGAGTTCAGCACGCACGGCAACCTCGCGCCGGACGGGCGGTGCAAGTCGTTCGCCGCGGCCGCGGACGGGTTCGGGCTGTCCGAGGGCGCCGGCGTGCTGCTGGTGGAGCGGCTGTCGGACGCCCAGCGCCACGGTCATCAGGTGCTGGCGGTGGTGCGTGGCTCGGCGGTCAACCAGGACGGTGCGTCGAACGGGTTGACCGCGCCGAACGGTCCGTCGCAGCAGCGGGTGATCCGTCAGGCGCTGGCCTCGGCGGGCCTGGCGGCCGCCGATGTGGATGTGGTGGAGGCGCACGGCACGGGCACGCGGCTGGGCGACCCGATCGAGGCGCAGGCCGTCCTGGCCACCTATGGGCAGGACCGGGAGCGGCCGCTGCTGCTGGGCTCGATCAAGTCGAACGTCGGTCACACGCAGGCGGCGGCCGGGGTCGCCGGTGTGATCAAGATGGTGCTGGCCATGCGGCACGGAGTCGTGCCGCGGTCGTTGCACGTCGACGAGCCGACGCCGCAGGTGGACTGGTCGGCCGGCGCCGTGAAGCTGGCGGCGCGGACCAGCGAGTGGCCGCGGGTGGACCGTCCGCGGCGGGCGGGTGTCTCGTCGTTCGGGGTGAGCGGCACCAACGCGCACGTCGTCCTGGAGCAGGCCCCGGAACCCCTGGAGACGCCGGTCGCCGAGGCCGAGCCGGTGCCGACGGTGTGGACCGTGTCGGCGCGTTCGGCGGACGCGCTGCGGGCGCAGGTCGGCCGGCTGGCCGCCTACACCGAGCAGCGGCCGGACGTGCCGGCGCAGGCGGTGGCGGCCGGGCTCGCCGCGCGGGCGCTGCTGCCCTACCGGGCGGTCGGGGTCGGCGTCTCGGCGCCGGAGTTGCTGGCGAGCCTGCGGCAGGCACCGGACCCGGTGGCCGCGGGTTCGGGTGTGGGCGTGGCGTGGGTGTTTTCGGGTCAGGGTTCCCAGCGGCAGGGCATGGGTTTCGGGCTGGCGCACCGATTCCCCGTGTTTGCTGAGGAGTTCGCGCGGGTGTGCGAACTGTTGGATGAGTTGTTGCCGCGGCCGTTGCGTGAGGTGATCGCCGAAGGCGGTCCGTTGTTGGACCGAACCTTGTATGCGCAGACCGGGCTGTTCGCGGTGCAAGTCGCGCAGGCGGCGTTGCTGCGCTCGTTCGGGCTGCGCCCGCAGACAGTGATCGGGCATTCCGTTGGTGAATACGCGGCCGCCGTGGTTGCCGGAGTGTTGGACCTGTCGGATGCGTGTCGGTTGGTGGCGGCGCGGGCGCGGTTGATGGATGCGTTGCCGGCTGGTGGGGCGATGCTGGCGGTGCAGGCGGACGAGTCGGTCGCTTCGGGTTTGGATGTGGCGGCGGTCAACGGCCCCGATCAGGTCGTGTTGTCCGGCTTGGAATCTGCGGTGGATGCGGTCGCGCAGGAGTTGACGGGCCGGGGTGTGCGGGTGCGCCGGTTGCGGGTGTCGCACGCCTTCCATTCGGTGTTGATGGAGCCGATGCTTGCCGAGTTCGCTGAGGTGGCGGGGTCGGTGGAGTTTCGGCCGGCGAGGGTGCCGTTGGTGTCGAGCGTCGAGGTCGGCGCCGATGTGACCGTGACCGACTATTGGGTGCGGCAGGTTCGGCAGACGGTGCGGTTTGCCGAGGCGATGGGTGTGGTGGATGCCGGGTTGTGTGTGGAGGTGGGTCCGGATGCGACGTTGACGGCGATGTTGGCGGATCGTCGGGTGGTGCCGGTGTCGCGCCGTGACGGCGATGAGGCGGTCACGTGTCTGAGCGCGTTGGGTGCTCTGCACACCGCCGGGGTGCCGGTGGACTGGACGCCCGCGCTGCCGGCTATTGCCGGGCCGCTGGACCTGCCGACGTACGCCTTCCAGCGGCAACGCTTCTGGCTGCCGCCGCGTCCCGCCACGACGGACGACGACAGCGGGTTCTGGAACGCCGTGGAAAGCGGCGACATCCCCCTCGACGAGAACCTCGCCGCCCTGCTGCCCGCCTTCACCGCCTGGCGGCACCGGCAGCGGGACGAGGCCGAGTTGCGCGGCTGGTGCTACCGCGAGACATGGACCAGCGTGCCGCGGCTCGACCGCACCCGGCGCCCCGGCCGATGGCTCGTGGTCACCGGCAACCGTGACTCCGGCGGGTGGGGCGATCTCGCCGCCACCGCGCTCGCGGCCGCCGGCGCCGACGTCACCAGGCTCGTCGTCGACCCCTCGGCGCCGCTCGACCCGATCGGGGACGACTACGACGGGGTCCTCTCCCTGCTCGGCGCCGACGGCCCGGACGATCCGGCCGCCGCCGTGCCCCCGAGCCTCGCCGGGGTGCTGAGCCTGCTTCACGCCATCCCGGACACGGCACATCACTGCCGCCTGTGGGCGGCCACCACCGGCGCCGGGGAGGACCCCGCCGCCGCGGCCGTCTGGGGCCTCGGGCGGGTGGCAGCCCTCGAACACCCCACGCGGTGGGGTGGCCTCGTCGACCTTCCCGCCGCCGGACGGGCCGCCGCCGAGCGCCTCGCCGACGTCCTGCTCTCCGGCGGCGACGAGGACCAGATCGCCATCCGGACGGCCGGAGTGCTCGCCCGCCGGCTCGAGCGGCTGCCGCTGAGCGGGCGCTCCACGGGAGACGCTCCGTGGGCACCGCACGGCACGGTGCTGATCACCGGGGGAACGGGTGCGCTCGGCGCCGCGGTCGCCCGATGGGTGGCGCGCGGCGGCGCGGACCACGTCGTCCTGCTCAGCCGGCGCGGCCCGGACGCGCCCGGCGCCGCCGATCTCGTGCGGGAGTTGCGGGAGCACGGGCCGCAAGTCACCGTCCTGGCGTGCGACGTCGCCGACCGCGAGCAGGTCGCGGGCGCGCTCCAGGCTGTCGGCGCGGTCACGGCCGTCTTCCACGCCGCCGGCGTCCTCGACGACGGCGTGATCGAGTCGTTGTCGCCCGCCCGGTTCGAGACCGTCCTGGCGGCCAAGGCGCACTCGGCGCGCCTGCTCGACGAGCTGACCCTCGACCACCCGCTGACGGCGTTCGTGCTGTTCTCCTCGGTCGCCGGAGCCATCGGAACGCCCGGGCAGGCCAACTACGCCGCCGCGAACGCCTACCTCGACGCCCTCGGCCGCCGGATGCGCAAGGCCGGACGGCCCGCCGTCGTGATCTCGTGGGGCCCCTGGGCGGGCGGAGGCATGGCCGACGGCGTCCGCGAGCTCCGCCGCACCGGCTACACGCCGCTGCCACCACATCGGGCCCTGGACGCCCTCCGCTACGTCCTCGAGCGCGGCGACACCGCGGTGGTGGTCGCCGACATCGACTGGGAGAGGTTCCCGGCCGCCTTCACCGCCACCCGGCCCAGCCCGCTGCTGAGCAACCTCGCCGCCGCCGCGCCGCCGGCACCGGACCGCCGCCCGGCCGCCGAGCTCGGCAAGCTCACCCCCGACGCGCGCCGGGCACGCCTCACCGAACTCGTCCGCGAGCACACCGCGCTCGTGCTGGGCCAGACCGACCCGAGCCGGATCGACCTGGAGCGGCCTTTCAAGGATCTCGGCTTCACCTCGCTGAGCGCCGTCGAGCTCCGCAATCAGCTGTCGACGGCCGTCGGCGAACCGCTACCGGCGACGCTGGCGTTCGACTATCCGTCGCCTGCCGTGCTGGCGGGTCA
>NZ_BOMI01000190.1 GCF_016862115.1 Paractinoplanes deccanensis | reverse complement strand
AGGGCCTGCGCCGGTGTGGCGGTGGCGGCGAACGCGGTGCCCGACAGCAGCAGCAGGGCCGCCGCGAGCATGGTCTTGAGGCGTCTCATGGCTTATCGACCGGTCCAGACTTGGTTGGCGGCGGCGGTGCAGGTCCACAACTGGACCAGGCTGCCGGCGGCGGTGGCGTTGGCCCTGACGTCCAGGCACAGCCCGGACGCCACGTTGCTGATGGTTCCGTTGGCGTTGCGGTTCCAGCGCTGGTTGGCAGCCCCGGAACAGTCCCAGATCTGCACCTTGGCGCCGGCCGTGGCGCCGGTCGGTGAGTCGAGGCACTTGCCCAGGGCCTGGAGGGTCTGGCCGGCGGTGGTCCACCTCTGGTTGGCGGCGCCGGTGCAGTCCCAGATGATCGGCTGGGTGCCGTTGGCGCTGTTGCCGTTCGGCACGTCCAGGCACCGCCCGGAGCCGGCGCCGACCAGGGCTCCCGCGGTGGGAGTGCCGGTGGGATCGCCGATGGTGCCGGGGACCGAGCGCAGCGCGGCGTACCAGGCGGCGGCCATCTTGTCGTAGCCGCCGGCGGTGGGATGGATGCCGTCGATGAGATCCGCGGTGGTCAGGGCGGCGTGCATGTCGACCAGGTGAACCCGCCGGCCGCTGTTCACCTTGCTCTGCACGATGCCCGGGAGGGCGGCGTTGAAGGTGCGGGCCGCCGCCTCCTGGCCGGACGAGGCGAGCGGGATCAGCGTGGCCACGAAGACGTCCGCGGCGGGGGCGGTCGCGGTGATGCGGTCGATCAGGGTGGAGAGCCGGCTCGGCGCGGACGCGACGTTGTAGTTCTGCAGGATGTCGTTGGTGCCGATGTGCAGCAGCACGGTGCGCGGGTTGGCGGCCTGCAACCAACCGGTGATGGTGGCGTCGATCTGGTCGATCCGCCACCCCGGATGGCCCTCGTGGTCGTGGTCGCCGAGGGCGGCCGGGCCGTTGACCTGCGTGCCGACGAAGTCGACCCGGTAGCCGGCGCCGGCCAGCCGCTGCCAGAGCCCGATGCGGTAGCCACCGGGAACCTGCGTCCCCTCGGTGATGGAATCGCCCAGCGGCAGGACCCGGACCCCACCGTTCGACTCGGCGGCGGTCGCGGTGGTGGGGACGGCCGCGGCGGTCGCCGACAGCCCCAGGGCGAGGGCTGCGGCGAGGATCCAGCTTCTTCGCTTCTGCACAGGCACTCCCGAAGAGTGAACGTTAACAGCGTGTTGGCCGCACGTTGCCAGAATGCGACCGGACATTCAAGCCTGGGAATGCCTTTGCAGTTTTCCATAAAAGCCGCCCAAAAAGTGTTATGCCGCTCGATGATCAGAAGTCGTGCGGCGTCAGCGTAGATGAAGGGGATGTTAACTATTGACTCACTTCTATCTCATATTTAGCGTGAGACGTCACACGAGCGTCCTTGTTAACGTTCACGAATTCTGGCGGAGATCGCGGTCGCGACAGCAGCGACGCAGCCGACGGCAAAGGTGGCGAGCTCATGAGAACACGCGCGACAGTGGCGGCAGCGACCGCCGTTCTGACGGCCGCCGGCATGGTGGCGACCGTTCTCGGCCGCGGGTCGCCGGTCGCCGCCCACCCGGTGAACGCGGCCGACTTCCAGCAGGTCGAGCTCGCCCGGGGCGTCGCAGAGATGGGCGAGCCGATGTCGATGGCAGTCCTGCCGGACCGCTCGGTGCTGCACACCGCCCGCAACGGCGTCCTGCGCCGGACCACCGCCGCCGGGGTCACCAGCGTGATCGGCACCCTGCCGGTCTACACGCATGACGAAGAAGGCCTGCAAGGCGTGGGGGTGGATCCCGGCTTCTCCAGCAACCGGTTCATCTACCTCTTCTACGCGCCGCCCCTGTCCACGCCCAGCGGCGACGCTCCGGCCACCGGTACGGACTTCTCCGCGTGGAACGGCGTGAACCGGCTGTCCCGGTTCACGCTCAACGCGGACTTCACCCTGAACACGGGCAGCCAGGTGACCGTCCTGGAGGTGCCGACCAACCGGGGCATGTGCTGCCACGTCGGCGGCGACATCGATTTCGACGCGGCCGGCAACCTCTACCTGTCCACGGGCGACGACTCGAACCCGTTCGACTCGAGCGGCTACACGCCCATCGACGAGCGCAGCAACCGCAATCCGGTCTACGACGCGCAGCGCAGCGCGGGCAACACCAACGACCTTCGCGGCAAGGTGCTTAGGATCAAGGTGAACGCCGACGGGTCGTACTCGATCCCCTCCGGCAACCTGTTCCCGCCCGGCACCGCCCGGACCCGGCCGGAGATCTACGCGATGGGCCTGCGCAACCCGTTCCGGCTCAGCGTCGACAAGGCGAGCGGCGTGCTGTACGTCGCCGACTACGGCCCCGACGCCGGCACGGCCAGCTCGACGCGCGGCCCGGCGGGCCAGGTGGAGTTCAACCGCGTCACCTCCGCCGGCAACTACGGCTGGCCGTACTGCACCGGCTCGAACACGACGAACGAGACCTATGTGGACTACACGTTCCCGTCCGGGCCCTCGGGGAGCCGGTTCAACTGCGCCGCGCCGGTCAACAACTCGCCCCGCAACACGGGACTGACCACCCTGCCGGCCGCGCGCCCGGCGTGGATCAAGTACGACAACTGCTCGCTCGCCGCGTTCGGCTGCGGGTCGGAGTCGCCGATGGGCGGCGCGGTGTACCGCTACGACGCGGCGAACCCGTCCACGGTCAAGTTCCCGTCCGCCCTCGACGGTCACTACTTCGCGATGGAGTTCGGCCGCCGCTGGATCAAGAGCATCGACGTCAACGCCGACGGGTCGGCCGGGCAGATCAGCGACTTCCCGTGGCGCGGCACCCAGATCATGGACAGCGCCTTCGGCCCCGACGGCGCCCTGTACGTGCTGGACTACGGCACCGGCTGGGGGAGCGGCGACGCGAGCTCCGCGCTGTACCGCATCGAGTACAACGGGGCCGGCAACAACCAGGCGCCGATCGCCCGCGTCGCGGCCAACCCCTCGTCCGGCGCCGCGCCGCTGACCGTCGCCTTCTCGTCGAGCGGCTCGTCCGACCCCGAGGGCGGAGCGCTGACGTACGCCTGGAACTTCGGTGACGGCGGCACCTCGACGGCGGCCAACCCCAGCCACACCTACACCGCTGCCGGCCAGCGCACGGTGACGCTCACCGTGACCGACAACGCCGGGCTCACCGCCACCGCCTCGATGACGGTAACGGTCGGCAACACCGCGCCGACGGTCACGCTCAACACGCCGGCCGACGGAGCGCTGTTCAGCTTCGGCGACAGCGTGCCCTACACGATCACCGTGTCGGACCCCGAGGACGGCACTGTCGACTGCACCCGGGTGAAGCTGAGCTACCTGCTCGGCCACGACGACCACGCGCACCCGATCACCTCGGCCACCGGATGCTCGGGAACGTTGCAGATCCCGGTGGACGGCGAGCACGACACGGCGGCCAATCTGTTCGCGGTGCTCGACGCGGAGTACACCGACCAGGGCGCCAACGGCCAGCCCGCGCTGACCACCCGGGCGCAGAAGATCCTCCAGCCGCGGCACCGGCAGGCCGAGCACCGCAGCGGCCAGTCGGGCACCTCGCTGTACAGCAAGACGACCGCCGAGGGCGGTCAGACGGTCGGCGACATCCAGAACGGCGACTGGATCGCGTTCCAGCGGTACGCCCTCGGGAGCGAGACCCGGTTCACGGCGCGGGTCTCGTCGGGCGGCGCCGGCGGCACGCTGTCGGTGCGGGCCGGATCGGCCACCGGCACGGTGCTCGGCTCGGTCACCGTGCCGGTCACCGGGAGCTATGAGACCTTCACCGAGGTGTCGACGACCCTGTCGAACGTTCCGTCCGGCACCACCACTGTGTACCTGACGTTCAGCGGCGGCAGCGGGACGCTGTTCGACGTGGACGCCTTCACCTTCGGCGCGACGTCGAGCCCCGGAGGCACCGGCCGGATCGTCGGCGCGAGCGGCTCCTGCGTCGACGTCAACGGCAACAGCTCGGCCGACGGCACCAAGATCCAGCTCTGGACCTGCGGCACCGGCGCCAACCAGCAGTGGACCCGCACCGGCACCACCTGGCGGTCGCTCGGCAAGTGCATGAGCGTGGCCGGCGGCGCGACCGCCGACGGCAGTCTGGTGCAGCTGTCGACCTGCAACGGCTCCGCCGCGCAGAACTGGACCGCGGGTTCCAACGGATCCCTGGTCAACGGCTCCGGCAAGTGCCTGGACGCCAACGGCGGCAGCTCGGCCAACGGCACCCAGCTGATCCTCTGGACCTGCCACGGCGGCACCAACCAGCGCTGGACCCTGCCATGAGAGGACGACCGGCCATGCGACGACTCACTCACAAGATGCTCGGCGTGGCGGGGGCGGTGCTGCTGACCCTCGCGGGCACCGCCCTCCCGGCGAGCGCCGCCGACGCACCGTACGACGTGCTGGTCTTCTCCAAGACCGCCGGGTTCCGGCACGACGCGATCGCGACCGGCATCCAGACCCTCCGTGACCTCGGGGCGGCCAACAGCTTCACCGTCACCGCCACCGAGGACGCGAACGCCTTCACCACCTCGAACCTCGCCCAGTACGAAGCCGTCGTCTTCCTCAACACCACCGGCGACGTCCTCACCTCCTCCCAGGAAACCGCCTTCGAGTCCTACATCCGGGGCGGCGGCGGCTACGTCGGCGTCCACGCGGCGGCCGACACCGAATACACCTGGTCCTTCTACGGCCAGCTCGTCGGGGCCTACTTCAGCTCCCACCCGGCCATCCAGCAGGTCACCACCCGTGTCCAGGATCGCGGCCACGCCAGCACCGCCCACCTGCCCCAGGCCTGGACCCGCACCGACGAGCTCTACAACTACTCCACCAACCCCCGCAGCACCGCCCACGTGCTCGCCACCCTCGACGAGTCCACCTACTCGGGCGGCACGATGGGCAGCGACCATCCCATCGCCTGGTGCAAGACGATCGACAGCGGGCGCTCCTGGTACACCGGTCTGGGCCACACCCAGGCCTCCTACTCGGAAACCAACTTCCGCAACCACCTGCTCGGCGGCCTGCGCTACGCCGCCAACCGCAGCAAGGCCGACTGCCGCGTCGAAACCGGCTACACCGCGATCTACAACGGCAGCACGACCGGCTGGTCCCAGGCCGGCCCGGGCGGCTTCACCAACAGCAACGCGACCCTGACCTCGTCCGGTGGGCTGGGCATGCTGTGGTACAGCGCCAAGGAGTACGCGTCGTACTCGCTGAAGCTCGACTGGATGATGCCGGGCGACGACAACTCCGGCGTGGTGATCGGCTTCCCGGCCGGCAGCGACCCCGACGCGGCGATGGCCAACGGCTACGAGGTGCAGATCGACGCCACCGACTCGAGCGACCGCACCACCGGCTCGGTCTACGGGGTCAAGTCGGCCGACATCGCCGCCCGCGACGCGGCGCTGAACGCGCCGGGCGAGTGGAACACCTACGAGCTGCTCGTCGAAGGGGAGCGGCTGCGGGTCTACCTGAACGGCCGCCTGATCAACGACTTCACCAACACCGATCCGGTGCGGTCGCTGGCCTCCGGCTACATCGGCCTCCAGAACCACGGCGCCGGTGACGACGTGTCGTTCCGCAACATCCGGATCAAGGAGCTGGGCGGCACGCCGACCCGGACCGGGCCGATCACCAGCGCCACCGGCAAGTGCGTCGACGTCAACGGCAACAGCTCGGCCGACGGCACGAAGATCCAGCTGTGGACCTGCAGCGGCGCCGCCAACCAGCAGTGGACGGTCAACGGCAGCACCCTGCGCTCGCTCGGCAAGTGCATGGGAGTCGCCGGCGGCAGCACCGCGAACGGCGCGGCGATCCAGCTCGCCACCTGCAACGGCTCGGGCGGCCAGAACTGGACCGCGGGATCCAGCGGCTCGCTGGTGAACCCGCAGTCGGGCAAGTGCCTGGACGCCAGCGGCGCCGGCACCGCGAACGGAACGCAACTGATCATCTGGACCTGTCACGGCGCTGCGAACCAGCGCTGGACTCTTCCGTAAGCGCGGCGGGGAGACCCTGACATGACCGAACTGACACGCCGAAGCCTCCTCGCCGCCGGGATGGCAGGGGCCGGGGCCGCGATGCTGCCGGCCGGGTGGTCCGCAACCGCACACGCCGCCGCGGCCGCCGCGGCCGGGGACCTGTCCCTCTGGTACGACGAGGGCGCGGGAACGGACTGGCTGCGGGCCCTGCCGATCGGCAACGGACGCCTCGGGGCCATGGTGTTCGGCAACGTCGACACCGAACGGCTCCAGCTCAACGAGGACACCGTGTGGGCGGGCGGACCCTACGACTCGGCCAACACCCGGGGAGCGGCCAACCTCGCCGAGATCCGGCGGCGGGTCTTCGCCGACCAATGGACCTCGGCCCAGGACCTGATCAACCAGACGATGATGGGCACCCCCGGCGGGCAGTTGGCGTACCAGCCGGTCGGCAACCTGCGGCTGGCGGTCGGCAGCGCCTCGGGCGCGACCCAGTACAGCCGGACGCTCGACCTGACGACGGCCACGGTGACCACCACGTACGTGCTGAACGGGGTGCGATATCAGCGGGAGGTGTTCGCCAGCGCGCCCGACCAGGTGGTGGTGGTGCGGCTGACCGCCGACCGGGCCAACGCGATCGGCTTCACCGGCACGTTCGACAGCCCGCAGCGGACGACCACGTCGAGTCCGGACTCGTCGACGATCGCCCTCGACGGTATCTCCGGGGACATGGAAGGCATCGCCGGCTCGGTCCGGTTCCACGCCCTGGCCGGGGTGAGCGCCACCGGCGGCACGGTCAGCAGCTCCGGTGGCACGCTGCGGGTCTCCGGAGCCACGAGCGTCACGGTGCTCGTGTCCATCGGATCGAGCTACGTCAACTACCGCACGGTCAACGGCGATTATCAGGGCATCGCGCGCCGGCACCTCGCCGCCGCCCGCGGTGTCGGCTTCGACCAGCTGCGTGCCCGGCACGTGGCCGATTATCAAGCGCTGTTCAACCGGGTGACGATCGACCTGGGCCGCACAGCGGCGGCCGATCAGACCACTGACGTACGCATTGCCCAGCACGCTTCGCAGAACGATCCGCAGTTCGCCGCCCTGCTGTTCCAGTACGGCCGCTACCTGCTCATCTCCTCGTCCCGGCCGGGAACCCAGCCGGCGAACCTCCAGGGCATCTGGAACCAGGAGATGGCCCCGTCCTGGGACTCGAAATACACCATCAACGCGAACCTGCCGATGAACTACTGGCCGGCCGGCACCACGAACCTCGCCGAGTGCCACCTGCCGGTCTTCGACATGATCAAGGATCTGACCGTGACCGGCGCCCGGACCGCGAGCGTGCAGTACGGCGCCGGCGGCTGGGTGACCCACCACAACACCGACGCCTGGCGAGGATCGTCGGTGGTCGACGGCGCGTTCTGGGGCATGTGGCAGACCGGCGGCGCCTGGCTGGCCACGATGATCTGGGATCACTACCTGTTCACCGGCGACGTCGAGTTCCTCCGGGCCAACTACCCGGCGATGAAGGGCGCCGCGCAGTTCTTCCTCGACTCGCTGGTGACCCACCCGTCGCTCGGCTACCTGGTCACCAACCCCTCCAACTCCCCGGAGCTGGCCCACCACGCCAACGCCAGCGTCTGTGCCGGGCCGACCATGGACAACCAGATCCTGCGCGACCTGTTCACCGGCGTCGCCCGGGCCGGCGAGGTTCTCGGCGTGGATGCCGCCTTCCGCACCCAGGCCTTGGCCGCCCGGGACCGGCTGGCACCCACCCGGGTCGGCTCGCGCGGCAACATCCAGGAGTGGCTCGCCGACTGGGTGGAGACCGAGCGCACCCACCGGCACGTCTCCCACCTGTACGGCCTGCACCCGAGCAACCAGATCACCCGGCGCGGCACACCCCAGCTCTACCAGGCCGCGCGCCAGACGCTCGAACTGCGCGGCGACGACGGGACGGGCTGGTCGCTCGCCTGGAAGATCAATTTCTGGGCCCGGCTGGAGGACGGCGCGCGCGCCCACAAGCTCCTGCGCGACCTGGTGCGGACGGACAGGCTGGCGCCGAACATGTTCGACCTGCATCCCCCGTTCCAGATCGACGGCAATTTCGGCGCCACCTCCGGCATCGCCGAGATGCTGCTGCACAGCCACAACGGCGAGCTGCACGTGCTGCCCGCCCTGCCGTCGGCGTGGCCGGCCGGCAGCGTCACCGGCCTGCGCGGCCGCGGCGGATACACGGTCGGGGCCACCTGGAGCACCACCCGGACCGAGCTCGTCGTCACCCCGGACCGGTCCGGCCCGGTCCGGGTCCGCAGCCGGGTCTTCGCCGGCGCCTTCGAGCTCCGCGACGACACGAGCGGCGTGGCGGTGCAGCCGACGCGTCTGGAGACCGACCTCGTCGAGTTCCCCGGCCAGGCCGGCCACGCCTACCGCGCGTCGGCCGCGTCATCGGGACCGGTGGAGACCGGCGTGTACTACCGCCTGGTGGCCCAGCACAGCGGGAAGGCCGCCGACATCAACGGCGCGTCGACCGGCGCCGGCGCGCAGCTGATCCAGTGGCAGATCACCAGCGCGCTCAACCAGCAGTTCGACTTCCTGTCCTCCGGCAGCGGCTACTACCGGATCCGGGGCCGGCACAGCGGCCTCGTGCTCCAGGTCGCCGGCACCGCCACCGGCGCCGACATCACCCAGCAGCCCGACACGAACGCCACCGCCCAGCAGTGGCGGGTGGACGACCAGGGCGGGGGAGTGGTCAGGCTGGTCAACCGCGCGAGCGGGCTGGCCATGGACGTCTGGCAGGCCGCCACCGCCGACGGCGCACGGATCTCCCAGTGGACGCCCGGCGGCGGCGCCAACCAGCGCTTCCAGCTTCAGCGCCTCTAGGAATCCTCAGGCGTAGCTGTAGGCCAGCGGGCCGATGTCGCTCACCGACAACGGTGTGCTGCCGCCGGCGAACGGACGCATCGTCTCGGTGTTGTCGACGACACCGGACGTCGTACCGGTGCGTGGCTGATAGGTGTCGATTCCCCGGGTGCCCTGCCACAGCCACCACAGCCGGTCGATGTTGCAGTGGTGCAGCCAGAAGACCGGGTCGTTGGGCGCCTCGCGCGTTCCCATGTGGCCGCCGACGAAGTTGTGCACCCGGTTGTGCAGCTCGATCTCGTTGCGGTTGCGGTAGCTGTTCGACACCGTCGAGTCCCACGGCGACTGGTCGTACACGGAGTAGCCCTGGACCGTGCTGACCGTGGCGGCGGTGGGCCGGCTCGCGTTCTGGCCCAGCCGGCGCTGCAGGTAGCTGGTCGAGATGCTGCTCCGGTAGAGCGACCACCCCCAGGACGGGCTGAAGTTTCCGCTCGAGACGCTGCCGTTGGTGATCGAACCGAGGAAGTCGGCCGTGAACGGCGAGGCGGATCCGGTCCAGTCCCAGTACGGGATGAAAAGGTTCGGATCCCCGCTGACCGTCTGCAGGTCGAACTCCAGCAGTTGAAGGTACTTACGGTGCCATGGGAAAAACGACGGGGACCGGTGCGCGTGGCTGATGTTGTCCGACGTACGCGCGAAGAACGAGATGTGCTGATCGATGTACCAGTTGTAGTTCCGCCCGTTCGCCGATGTGCGTTTGAAGAGGCGAAGGGCATTGATGAAGGCGGTCTTCTCGGCAACGGTCAGCGTTGCGGCACTCCGGCGCACGACGGCCATGGTGGAGTTGCCTTTCCTTTGAGGGAGCGGTCGGTGGGGGAGACGTCAGTGACGGTGCTCTTGAGCGGCCTCGTCACTGAGCTCCAGGTCGCCCAGGATGTCGACGACCTTCCTCGCCAACCGCCTGAGCCCGTCCTTGTTCTTGTCCTGGTCGATCTCGACCGGGTCGTAGTGGTTCAGTGCGCTGATGTAGCCCACCCCGACGTGCGGCTGCGACCCGTCCTCGGGGATGAACAAGGTGCTCACCACGGTGACGGCGAGCTTCCTGTTGTTGATGTGCAGCTCGTCGTGGCCCTGCCGGTTGTGCTTACCCTTGATTTTCTTGCCCTTGTAGGTCTCGTCGAAGTCGCGCGGATCCGCCGGGGCGGCCTCGCCGAGGCCCCCGCGCGGGCCGGCGCCGGCGAGGCCGGGCGCGGCGACCGCCGCGGTCGCGGCTGTCACGGCTCCGGCTGCCCCGTAGCGCAGGACGTCACGACGGTTTGTCTTTGTCATACGATTACTCCATCCACAGAGCAATTCCGCCGCACCAGCGGGACACCATTCGAATGATCGAGGTTCTCGCATTGATGTAACCACGGCGCAGACTGTTTGACAGCACTGTCCACCAAGCGTGCGACCGCGCCTTCCGGGGCGAGTGCGCCATCGTTCATCTTTCGGGTGACCTGCGTCGATGCATTCGGTGAGAAAGCGGGGGAACGCCGTGTGCCGCGCCGCTACGACGGCAGTTCGAGCGTACGATCGAAAGTGAATTCGTGGTGATACCGGGCGCCTGAATGCCAGACGTTCACATTCTTGGATGGGGCGAGAATGCATCGAAGGGAACGACGGGCGGGCATGCGAAGTGGCAGCAGGCGGGTCGTCGCCGGCCTGGCCGCCGCCGCGGTGCTGAGCATGGCCGGCTCGGTCAGCGCGGCACCCACGGGCGCCCCGCGCGATCCGGCTCCGCCCGCGGCGAGCCCCGCGTACGGGACCGGATTCTTCGAGGTCTACCGCGGGCACCACATCATGGGCTGGGGTCACGACCGGTCGGCCTGTGCGTACATCGACGGGATGCAGCTGGTGCTGTATGCGGCCGGCCCCGGGCAGTACACCAGTGCGCTCCAGGCGTTCCAGCCGGAGCGTGGCCTTCGCGCCATCACCAGGGCGTCGGTACGGGCGCTGGGCACGTTCGACATGGCGCCCCCGCGCGATGGGGTCGCCCACTGCCCGAGGTTCGCGATCGGCCCCAAGCCGAAGTGACGCGGCGGCGGCAGAGTAGGTGCGCCGGCAGATCGCCGTCGGACTGCACCTGGGCATCGCCGGGATCCCGTGGTTCACCACCGACATCGGCGGCTTCGCCGGCGGCGACGTCGACGATCCGGCCTTCGTGGAGCTGCTCATCCGCTGGTTCCAGTTCGGCGCGTTCACTCCGGTCATGCGCCTGCACGGTGACCGCATGCCCGCGGAGCCGGTCCACGCCGCCGACGGATCACCGCGGCTGCCCACGGGCGCGCCGTACGTGCGTGAGCTGATGCGCGACGCGCACCGCAACGGCCGGCCGGTGATGCGCGCGCTGTTCCACGAGTTCCCCGCCGACGAAACGGCATGGTCGGTCTCCGACGCGTACATGTTCGGTCCCGTCCTTCTCCGGGACGATCGCCAGGCGCATCTGTTCGGGCGAGTCACCTGACGCGGGGACTCGGCGACGGTGCTGCCGCCGGCATGCGCGCCGGCGGCAGCGGTCGTGTCTCAGCGGCGCGGGGCGCCCGAGGCGAGCGCCAGAGCCTGCTGCAGCACCTCGTACTGGCCCTTCGGGTTCAGCTGCTCGTCGTAGATCAGAGCGGCGCCCTCCTGCGGGTCGGTGAACCAGCCGGGCACCCACGAGTAGGCGTCGCCGAAGCCCCACGGCGTGAACGAGATGCAGGCGCGCAGGGCCAGGCACGCTTGGAGCGTGCGGGACCAGTAGCTCTCCTGGGCGTACGGGGCGAGCGGGTTCACCGGCTCGTTGACCGCGTCCGGCCTGGTCTGCGTGCGGACGTCCACCTCGGTGAGGGCGACCTTCAGCCCCAGGGCGGCGAAGCGCTCGAGGTTGTTCGTGAGGTCGGGGTAGCCGTACTGGGTGGAGAGGTGACCCTGGAACCCGACGCCGTGGATCGGCACGCGCTGCGCCTGGAGCGAGCGCACCATCGCGTACACGGCGTCGCTCTTCACCCCGGTGAACTCGAGGTTGTAGTCGTTGTAGAACAGCAGGGCCTTGGGGTCGGCCTGATGCGCCCAGCGGAACGCGTCGGCGATGTAGCCGGTGCCGCCCCACGCCTTGTACCAGATCGTCTGGCGGGGCTGGCCGTTGTCGTCGAACGCCTCGTTGACCACGTCCCACTGCCAGACGTCGCCCTTGAAGTGCCGCACCTGGTCGAAGATGTGCTTCTTCAGGACCGCCTTCACCTCGTCGTTCGACAGGGTGGTCGTGGTGCCGTCGGAGGACAGCCACGCGGGCAGCTGGTTGTGCCAGACGAGCGTGTGGCCGCGTACCAGCTGCTTGTTCTTCTTGGCGAAGGCGACGACCTGGTCGGCCTTCTCCCACGTGTAGGTCCCGCGGACGGCCTCCACCTCGGCCCACTTCATCGCGTTCTCCGGGGTGATCGAGGAGAACTGCTCCGCGGCGATCTGCGTGTACTTCTCGTTGGTGCCGAGCAGGTCCGGGTTGACGGCCGTGCCGATGCGCAGGCCGACCCGGGCGGCGAGCGCGCGTAGCGAATCGGCTGGGTACGTGGGAGGCGGCGACGGTTTCGCGGCCGACGGCGTGGCGCCTGCCGGGGCCGAGCCGGCCAGAGTCAGCTGTCCGCCCAGCACCACCGCGGCGCTGACGACGGAAAGGGCAAGTCGAAGAGGACGCATCGGAGCTCCTTGCGACGAGAGCGATGAGGATCCGAAACTTCCGGAAACCTTCCGGAAGTAATGACTGGAATCTATGCGTCGTCTCTTCGAGCGGTCAAGAGCTCCGCGACGGAGCGTGATGTGCCAACGGGCCTCGACGGTCTAGAGTGGACACGTGCTGGGAGTCGTCGCGGCCGCGCTCGGCGGTCCTGAGGTTTTGCAGGTGACTGAGCTGCCCGAGCCCGAGGCGGGGCCCGGCCAGGTGGTGGTCCGGATCCGCGCGGTCTGCGTGCACCCGGCGGACGTCGCCGCCACCACCGGAGAGATCCCTCGCGGACCGGATGTGCCGCCGTTCTCGCCCGGCTGGGACATCGCCGGCGAGGTGGTGTCGGTCGGCCCCGGCGCGGCGGACTACACGGTGGGCGATCGGGTCGTCGGGATGATTCCGTGGTACACGACGCGGGGTGTGCCGGGCGGCTACGCCGAGCTCGTGGCCGCCGACACGGACTGGTTGGTGCGGTTGCCGGACCAGCTCGACTTCGTGTCCGCTGCCACCGTGCCGCTCAACGCCCAGACCGCACACCAGGGGCTGTCACTGGTGTCGCTGGCGATGCTTCCGGCCGGCAGCAGCATTCTGGTCACCGGGGCGAGCGGCGGTGTCGGTGGCTTCGTCACCCAGCTCGCCGTGCAGCGCGGCTACCGCGTCCTGGCGCAGGCCAGCCACTCCGATGAGCAATGGGTGCACGAGCTCGGCGCGCACGAGGTCGTCCCCCGTTCCGCCGATCTGTCCACGGTGGGCCCGGTGGCCGCGGTGTTCGACGCGATCCCCCTCGGCGAGGCGGCCGCCGCTGCCGTCGAGGACCGGGGAATCGTGGTCGTGACCCGGCCCACGCCGGCCATCGTGCCGGCCCGCGGTGTGCGCCAGGAGCTGCAACTCATCCGGCTCGAGCGCGAGCTGTTGGCCGACTTGGTGGGGCAGGTGGCGGCGGGGCGTCTGCGCACGCGGGTAGCGGCCACGATGCCGTTGACCGAGGCGGCCGACGCCCACCGGCGGGTGTTGGCCGGCGGCCTGCGCGGAAAGCTCGTGCTGACGGTGGGCTGACGCGCGATCACCGGTAGGCGGAGGAGCCCTGGTCCAGGTACGGATCGGCTTCGGCTCGGATCGTGAGACAGTTCGTGGGGATCGTGTCGACCATCGTGCCGGCGCCGTTCGGGCATCGGTAGCGGACCAGGGCCGCCCATTCGCAGGCACTCTCGACCACTCCCGCACGCCGGGCGCCACTTCGGTGCACCCACACCGGGTCGCCCGGCCGGCACGCCACGGCGGGCTCCGCGGCGGCAGGGCCCGGCGGGGGCGCGGGGGTGGCGGCCGGTCCGTACGTCTCGGTGTGGTCGCCGCTCTCGGTGGACACGACCCAGGTGATGCCGGTCCTGCCGGTGGCTTTCGCGTGTCGCTTGGCGCTGAACATCGCCCGGTCCGCGCGGCGCAGCAGGTCGAGAAGGTCGGCGGAGCGCCCGGCCGGGACGATGCCGATCGAGGCGGTGACGGACAGGGTGTGCCCCCGTACCTCCATCGGGGGCGCGATCGCGGCGCTCAGCAAGCCGGCCACCTCGTGCCACCACGTCTCCGGGACGTCGGCGTGCGGGGCGCGCGGCAGGGCGGCGAACTCGTCACCGCCGAGCCGGGCCACCAGATGGTCGCCGAGGCAGGCGGCCATGCGCCGGGCGACCACGCGGAGCACCTCGTCGCCGGCGTCGTGCCCGTACGTATCGTTTATCGGCTTGAAGCCGTTGAGGTCGAGGATCACGACGGCCGGCGAGCAATCGTCGCCGCGCAGCAGCTCCGGGGCGAGCGCGTGGAAGAGGCGGCGGTTGGCGAGCCCGGTGAGCTCGTCGTGGCCGGCCATCCAGCGCAGTGAGGCGCGCTCCTGCTCCAACTGCTGGACGTGTGCCGCGAGCTGATCGATGCGGGCTTGGAGGCGGGCGACGTCGGGCCCGGTGCGCGGCTGAGCGTTGCCTGACGGTACGCCGCCCGTGTCGGCGGCAGCAGGAGCGAGGATCCGCATCGGCCGTCCTCTCAAAACTGCGGCGGATCAGCTGGAGCTGTCGAGTTGACGGCGAGGGGATCGCCACGCGCCACAGTGGAATCATGACAGTCGGCCGGGGCCCGTGCAAGATTTCACGAAGACGGGTATCACGCTGACAGGATGCATCCGAACCTGTTTTCGGCTACTCTAAGTGCCGCCACTTTCGTGGTGAAAGAGTCGTGCAGAGGCGTAAGTGCTGATTTTGCACGTCAGGCCGATGCCGGGTCCGTGGCGCTTCGGTCACTTACGGTAATCAACTCCAGGCGGGGGGCACTGATGAGCAGCGAAACCGGCTGGATTATTTCCAGCAGGTCGACGGGCAACGGCGGCAGTTGCGTCGAGGCCCGCCGCCAGGACGGCCTCATCGAGGTCCGCAACAGTAAGGCACGCGAGGCGGGCACCGTGGTCTTCACGACCGACGAGTGGGACTCGTTCCTGTTCGGCGCCAAGCGCGGCGAGTTCGACCGGCTCCTCACCGACTAGTCGTCACCGGAACTCTCCGACCGGTATGGAGTCCTTGGTGATGAGATCGAAGACGCGCCGGTACTCGTCGACCTCGACCTGCTCCTCCAGGTAGAGCGCGCCGACGTGGGATTCGAGGTAGACCACGTCGGGGTCGTCCGGGTCGTCGAACTCCAGGATCCGGAAGGCGCCGGCCATCGCCGCGTGCGCTCCGACAGCGAACGGCAGCACCCGGATGTCGACCGTGTCCTGTGCGGACAGCCGCCGCAGGTGCTCGATCTGCCCTTTCATCACCTGCTCGCCGCCGACCGGCCGGGTCAACGCCCCCTCGCCGAGCACCGTCACGAGGCGGATCGGCGGGTTGCGGGCGAAGAGCGTCCTCTGCCGCTGCAGGCGCAGGTTGATGTGGCGCTCGGCGATCTCGGAGTCGGCCGGCTGCTCGGCGCCGAAGACGGCTCGCGCGTACTCCGGGGTCTGCAGCTCACCGGGAACGACCTCGCCGTCGTAGCCGAACATGCGGGACGCGGACGCCTCCAGCCCGACGTACAGCTTGAACCACTCGGGAATCACCGGGCTGGCGTCCCACCACTCCTGCTGTGACGTGCCCAGCGCGAGGTCGGCAAGGGCGTCGGTGATGCTCTGGTCCGCACCGTAGAGCCAGCAGAGCGCGCGTACGTTGGCCCCGGTGACCGGCACCTTGCCCGTCTCGATGCGGTGCAGCGTCGGCTCCGAGATGCCCAGCCGCGCTTCCACCACGTCCCGCCGGCTCATGCCGGACGCCGTGCGCAGCCGCGTCAATCGCCGCCCCAATGCCCGCCGCACGACGCGTTGGCCTGTGACCGGCACGCCTTACCTCCGCTTTGCCAACCCCTGTGGACGGTGATGCCCACCACCGTACCGGCCGCGCGGCGTTGTCAACAGGCAACTCGTCGTTGCGCCCCGAATCCTCGCCGTGGCCACGGACTTTTCGCATTCCGGATCGGACGGATCTGTTCTTGCGAAAGCCGGGATGTTGACCGGCGGCCGGGGCCGGCGCGAGGCTCGGATGCGCCCGCCGAAGCCTCTCTGCCCGGCGCGAGTGTCGCGCCGGCAGGGTGCCCTCCAGGAGGGACATGCCATGCAGGTGCCCGACACACCGCACACCGGACTCAGCCGCCGTGGGCTGCTGCGTGGCCTCGCGGCCGCCGCCGGAGCCGGCGCCGCGGCGGCGCTGTCCGGCTGCTCGACGGAGGTCCTCAGCGGGCTGACCGCCTCCCGCGAGACGGCCGGCTCCGTGGAGTTCTGGAACCTTTTCGGCGGCGGCGACGGCGTGCGGATGCAGCAGATGCTCGAGACGTACCAGCGCGCCAACCCGCAGGTGGAGTTGAGCGCGGTGACGCTCGCCTGGGGCAACCCGTATTACACCAAGCTGTCCCTGGCCACGATCGGCGACAAGCCGCCGGACGTGGCGGTCTCGCATCTGACCCGGATGAAGAACCTGGTCGAGGCCGATCTGCTCCAGGAGCTCGATCCGGCCCTGCTGGCCCGGCACGGCCTCGGCGCCGACCGCTTCACCCCGCGCACCTGGGAGGCCGGGCTGGTGGACGGTCGCGTCTTCAGCATCCCGCTGGACACCCATCCGTTCGTGATGTTCTACAACACCGACGTCTGCGAGAAGGCCGGCCTGCTCGACGACAGTGGCGCCCTCGCCCCGCTGGACAGCCCCGAGGCCTTCATCGACGCCATGCGCCGGGCGAAGGAGGTCACCGGCGCCTACGGCGGCGTGGTCGCGTTCATCAGCGAGACCGCCACCCCGTGGCGGATCTTCCAGTCGTTCTACTCCCAGCTCGGCGGGCAGGTCATAGCCGACCAGGGCCGCGAGGTCGTCATCGACGACGCGAAGGCGACCGAGGTGCTGACCTTCCTGCGCGGCCTGACCGCGGACGGCCTCTTCCCGGCGGCCGCCGACTACCAAGGCTCGATCGCGATGTTCGCCGAGGGCCAGGCGGGCTTCTACTTCCAGGGCGAATGGGAGATCTCGACGTTCCAGACCGCGAAGACGCCCTTCTCCATGACGCTCCTGCCGCACCTCTTCCGCGAGGGCCCGTACGCCGTTCAGGCCGACTCGCACACCTTCGTGCTGCCCCGGCACCCCGACGACAGCCCGGAGCGGGTGGACCGGGCGCTCGGCTTCGTCGCCTCGATGCTGGACCAGAGCAGGACCTGGGCCGAGGGCGGTCACGTGCCCAGCTGGCAGCCGTTCCTGGAGAGCGCCGGATACCGGGAGATGAAGCCGCAGTCGAACTACGCCTCCGCCGCGGAAGCCGCCGCCTACGACGCGGAGGGCTGGTATTCCGGCTCCGGCTCCAACTTCGAGATCGTCATGGGCTCCGCTGTCGGCGGTGTCATGAACGGCCAGGTGGCGCCGGCCGCCGCGGTGCGGCAGGTGCGCTCCACCCTCAGCGGCCTGGCCCGCACCCCGTCACCGATCTGATCGACCGGAGGTCGCTGGTGTCCATCGAGACCGTCACCCCCCGCGCCCGGCCGGCCGAGGTGCCGGGCAGTCCCGCGCCCGCGCGGCCGAGCCACGGTCGCCCGGCGATCGGCTTCCTGCTGCCCTTCGCCGTGCTGTACCTGGCCTTCATCATCGGCCCGGCCGTCTACGGCCTGGTCATGAGCTTCTTCGACGCCAGCCTCGTGCGTTCCGGCCTCGGCAGCTTCGCCGGCTTCGGCAACTACGCGGAGGCGTTGCAGGATCCCGACTTCTGGTCGTCGCTGTGGCACACGGTGTGGTTCACGATCCTGACCACGCCGCCGCTGATCGTGCTGGCGTTCGTCCTCGCACTGCTCGCCGACCGGGTCAATCGCGGCCGCTGGTTCTTCCGGCTGGCGTTCTTCGCGCCGTTCATCCTGCCGTCCGCCGTCGTCGCGCTGATCTGGATCTTCATGTACACCCCGGAGCTGGGCCTGATCGAGGCGGCGCTGGCCAAGATCGGCATCACGTCGCCCGCCTGGCTCGGCGACCCGAACTGGGCGATGCCGTCGCTCGCGCTGACCACCGTCTGGTGGACGCTCGGCTTCAACTTCATCCTCTACCTGGCCGGGCTCCAGGAGATCCCGCGCGAGCTCTACGAGGCGTCGGCCATCGACGGTGCGAGCCCGTGGCAACAGATCCGGCGGATCACGATTCCGATGCTCGGCCGCACCACGACCCTGGTGGCGGTGCTTCAGGTGATCGCGTCGCTGAAGGTCTTCGACCAGATGTACCTGATGACCTCCGGCGGCCCGAACTTCGCCACCCGCTCGATCCTGCAGTACGTCTACGACCAGGGCTTCACCAACTTCCGGCTCGGCTACGCGGCCGCCATCTCCATGCTGTTCTTCCTCGTCGTGCTCGCCGTGTCGGCGGTGTGGTTCTCGCTGGTCCGGCGCCAGGAGAAGGAGGTCTGATCGTGGCGCTCACCACCATGGGCGGCGCCGGCGTCACCCAGGAGAAGATCGAACAGCGGCACAGGCTGTTCAACCGCATCTGCTTCGGGGTGCTGATCGCCTTTGCCCTGCTGTGGCTCGTCCCGCTCGCCTGGGCGGTCGACACGGCCCTCAAGCCGAACGCCGAGACGACCCGCACGACCTGGCTCATCGACAACCCGACCTTCGCCGCGTTCCAGCGGGTGCTGGACGACACCGCGATCCTCAACTGGTTCGGCGCCAGCCTGATCACGGCGACGATGACGGCCGTGGGCACGGTCATCACCGCCAGCCTCGCCGCGTTCGCCCTGTCCCGGTTGCGGTTCCGCTATCGCAACCTGGTCTTCTGGATCATCCTGGCCGGCATCATGATCCCCGGCCAGGTGCTGATCGTGCCGCAGTTCCGGGAGATGGACGCGCTGGGACTGCTCAACACGTACTGGGCGGTCAGCCTGCCGCAGATCCCCACCGCGATCGCCATCTTCATCTTCAAGCAGTTCTTCGACGGGCTGCCGCGCGACCTGGAGGAGGCGGCCCGGATCGACGGGGCCGGCTGGTTCCGCATCTACCGCCAGGTGGTGATGCCGCTCGCCCGTCCCGCGGTGGCCGCGGTCGCCATCTTCACCTTCGTGACCTCGTGGAACGACCTGCTCTGGCCGCTGCTGGTGCTGACCAACCCCGACCTGATGACCGTGCCGGTCGGGCTCGCGACCGTGCAGGGCGCGTTCGGCATCCGGTACGCCGACACCATGGCCTCCGCCGTGCTCGGCGCGATCCCCCTGGTCGCGGTCTTCCTGCTGTTCCAGCGCAACATCGTCGAGGGCATCGCCGGCACCGGTCTCAAGGGCTGAAGGGAGCTCCGTCGTGCGTTCCGCTTCGCTCATCGTCGACCCCGCCTTCCGGATCGGCGCGGTGGACCCCCGGCTGTACGGCTCGTTCGTGGAGCACCTCGGCCGCTGCGTCTACCAGGGCATCTTCGAACCGGGCCATCCGTCGGCGGACGAGAACGGCTTCCGGCGGGACGTGGCCGAGCTGGTCCGGGGCCTCGGCGTGCCGATCATCCGCTATCCGGGCGGCAACTTCGTCTCGGCGTACAACTGGGAGGACGGCATCGGCCCCGTCCACGACCGGCCGGCACGTATCGACCTCGCCTGGCGGTCGATCGAGACCAACCGCGTCGGCCTCGACGAGTTCCAGCGGTGGGCGGCCACGGTCAACGCCGAGACGATGATGGCGGTCAACCTGGGCACCCGCGGCATCGACGAGGCGCGGGCCCTCGTGGAGTACTGCAACCACCCCTCCGGCACGGCCTGGTCGGACCGGCGCCGGGCCAACGGGGCCGCCGAGCCGTACGGGATCAAGGTGTGGTGCCTCGGCAACGAGATGGATGGACCCTGGCAGATCGGCCACAAGACCGCCCTGGAGTACGGGCGGCTCGCGGCCGAGGCGGGCAAGGCCATGCGGCTCGTCGACCCCGGCGTCGAGCTCGTGATCTCCGGCAGCTCCCACAGCCGGATGCCGACCTTCGGCACCTGGGAACGGATCGCGCTGACCGAGGCCTACGACACGGTCGACCACATCTCGATGCACAGCTACTACCAGCAGCACGGCGACGACCGGGACAGCTTCCTGGCCGCCGCGGTCGACATGGACCGGTTCATCGACGCCATCGTGGCCACGGCCGACCATGTCCGAGCGGTCGGGCGGCACACCAAGCGGCTCACCATCGCGTTCGACGAGTGGAACGTCTGGTATCAGAGCCGTTTCCCCGGCGAGAAGAACCTGCCGATCGCCGAGGCGCCGCCGCTGCTGGAGGACGTCTACTCGGTCACCGACGCCGTCGTCGCCGGCAATCTGCTGATCAGCCTTCTGCGGCACGCCGACCGGGTCAGGATCGGCTGTCAGGCCCAGTTGGTGAACGTCATCGCGCCGATCATGACGGCGCCGGGCGGACCGGCCTGGCGGCAGACCATCTATCACCCGTACGCCCTCACCTCGCGCTACGGGCGCGGCACGGTCCTGCGGGTGGAGGCACGGTCACCGGCACACGAGACGTCCGCATACGGCGAGGTCGCGCTGCTCGACGCGGTGGCCGTGCTCCGGGACGACGGCGGGCTGGTGGTGTTCGCGGTCAACCGCGACCAGGGCGAGGAGATGGCGGTCGACATCGACCTGCGATCGCTGCCGCGGCTGGTCGCCGGCGAGCACATCACCGTCGCCGACGCGGACCCGGACGCGGTCAACGACCAGCACAACCCGGAGCGGGTCACACCGCGCCGGCTCGGCGACGCGAAGGTCGACGGGGGCCGCCTGACGGTGGTGCTGCCGCCGTTGTCCTGGAACATGGTCCGCCTGACCCTCTGATGCCTCAGCTGGCCAGGCCCACGTCGCCGGCTCTCCAGCTCTCCCGCCGGCTCAGACTGCGTGCGGTCGCGACGAGCATCCTGACCTCGTCCGGCACCTCGTGCGCCCGCCACAGCAGCGACCAGGGATAGCGCGGCGTCGGCTGCACCAGCGGACGCCACCGGAGCTCGCCCGCCGGGACCGCCGATTCCGGCACCACCATCGAGCAGCAGCCCCGTGCCACGAGGTCGGCGCCCGCCCGCAGGCCCTGCACACTGCCGCGGAACCGGTTGGGGAAGAAGCCCGCGGAACGGCACAGCTCAGTCAGGAACCGTAGCGACTCGGGCGCCTGCCTCTCATCGGGCATCAGCAGCGGCTCGTCGGCCAGAAGCGACACCGGCACGGCCGCGCGCCCGGCCAGCCGGTGGCCGTCGGCCACCAGAACCCCGAGCGGGTCGAGCCGGAACAGCTCGGTCGTGATCTCGGGCGGGACGGCCGAGGCCCGCCCGATGCCGACGTCGAGACGCCCGTCGAGCAGGCTCCGGCACTGCTCGGGCACGCCGGCGTGCACGAGGTGGACCTCCACGTCGGGGTGCCGCGCGAAGAACTGGTGCAGCACCGGGCGCACGGCCTCGTAACCCTCGTCCAGGACGCCGATCCGCAGCACCGGGCCGGTGTTCGCGGCGCCGAGCGCCACGGCCGTCGCGCGTTCGACCCGGGAGAGGATCTGCCGCGCCTCGGCCAGGAACCGGGTGCCCGCCTCGGTCAGCTCGATGTGCCGGGTGCTCCGCACGACGAGCACGACGCCCAGCGTGCGTTCGAGGCGCTGCACCTGGTGACTCAGCGCCGACTGCACGATGTGCTCGCGGGCGGCGGCGCGGCCGAAATGCAGTTCCTCGGCCAGGGTGACGAAGTAGCGCAGTTGCCGCAACTCCATGCGGGGACTGCCGCCGTGTGCCGCGACGGGCCGTTGAGGGCCACCGCTCGGATCGTCTAGCCGTGTCACCGCTCTGGCCTCTCGCCGGTCCTGTGAACGTTAACAGCGCGCTTCGCCGCGATTGCTTAGATGTTAATCGAACTCCTGCCGCGAAGCTCAGCGATCATGCGCGGCCTGGCCGGCGAGGGCCGTGCGGTTGCCGGGGGGCGTGCGGTCCGCCAGGTTCCGGAGGATCTCACGAGTGGCGGCATCGGCCGAAAAGAACGTCTCGATCGCTATCTCGTCGAGTGTGACGTCGCGGGGCGATCCAAAGACCGTGGGCCCGCCACTGGCCGAGGTTGCGGACCTGGGTGGCCAGGCCGTCGGGATGCCGCGTGAGGCGCAGCATGGTGACCGGCGGCCGGGCGAGTTCCGCGGGCAGCCCACCGAGGATGACCCCCATGGTGTGGTGGCGAGCAGATCCCAGCGCACGTTCACCGCGACGGCTGCATTCGGTTCCACGCCACTGAGCGGCGGAATCAGTGCAGACCGTGTCCTCGGAACACAGTCAAGGCGGCGGTCGAGAAGTGATCCGTAGGCCGGCGCCGCACGTACTGCCTGCCAAGGTGTCGATGTGTCGGGAGGTTCTCGTGCGGTGGCGGCGTCACTTGTGGGGTCCGGTGCTCATGGCGCTGGTCATGGTTCTGCTCGATCCGCTGCGGTCACCGGCCCGGGCGGAGCCCGGCGTGCCGGTGCCACCGGGCGAGCTCATCACCGACACCAATGACGGTGAGATCACCGATGCCGACCGGGATCTGGTCGTCAAGGTTCGGCTGGCCGGGCTGTGGGAGATCCCGGCGGGCCAGATGGCGCAGGAGAAGTCACGCAATGCCAAGATCCGGCAGATCGGCAAGAGCATCGCCGACCAGCATGTCGTCCTCGACCGGCTGGACCGGGCCGCCGCCAGGAAACTCGGCATCAGGGTGCCCGACAAGCCGAACGCCGAGCAGCAGGGCTGGCTCGGTGAGATGCGCGACGCCGAGGGCGAGGACTTCGACCGGATCTACATCGACCGGCTGCGCGCCGCCCACGGCAAGATCTTCCCGGCGATCGCGACGATTCGCAGCAGCACCCGCAACGACACCGTCCGCAAGCTCGCGCAACAGGCGAACCAGTTCGTCGCCACGCACATGACGCTGCTGGAGTCGAGCGGCATCGTCGACTTCCAGGCGCTGCCCACGGCGCCGGCGCCCGCTCCGGCCACCACGGCCGCGGTCGCGCCGGCCGCTCTGTCCACGGCCGGTGCGCCCCGGTCCGGCGGCACGAGCCAAGGACTCGTGATCGGGGTCTTCGCCGCGGCCTTGGCGGCCGCAGCGTTCTTCACCTGGCGTACCACGTCGGCGCGACGGCGGCCGCGTCGCCGCCGGTACCACTATTGATGCTGGTGCAGGGCCTTTCCGGTCCAGGCCGCCTCGAGGATCGCGGTCAAGCTGGCGGTGTCGGCCGGGCCCGGATGGTTCTGGATCAAGCGGGTGACGCCGTTGGCCATCTTCGCGAAGCGTGGCAGGTCGGCGCGTGCCACGCCGATGTCGGCCAGGGTGCGCGGGATGCCGATGTCGGCGAGGAGCTCGCCGAGCCAGGCGAGGAACATGTCGGCGGCCTCGGCGTCCGAGGCGCCGGTCACGTCGAGCCCGCACACCCTGGCCAGGATGGCCAACCGGTCGCTGATGGCGTCCTTGGCCGCGTCCAGGGCGTAGGGCAGGAGCAGCCCGACGCCCAGGCCGTGCGGCGTGTGCGTGGCCGCGCCGATGGGGTATTGGAGAGCGTGCGGGGCCGCGTTGCCCGCGTGGGAGAACGCGAGGCCGGCGAGCATGGACCCGTACGACATGTCCGCGCGCGCCTCCGTGTCGCCCGGGTCCTTGACGGCACGGCGCAAGCTGCGGGCGATCCGTTCCGCGGCTCGCAGCGCGTAGTGGTCGGTGATCGGGTTGCGGCCGAGGAAGACCTGCTCGACCGGGTCGCGCGGTCCGTGGGCCCGGGGCCGCGCGGTGTAGCTCTCCACCGCGTGGCAGAACGCGTCGATGCCGGAGTGGGCGGTGACGGTCGCCGGGCAGGTGTACGTGAGCACGGGGTCGACGATGGCGAAGTCGGGCACGATGTGGACGCTGGAGACCCCCACCTTCAGCTCCCGGTCCGGGTCGGTCAGCACCGACACGGGTGTGAGCTCGGAGCCGGTGCCGGAGGTGGTCGGGACCGCGACGAGAGGGATCGTCGGGCCCGGCACCTTGGACTCGCCGTAGTAGTCGCGCGGCGTCCCCCCGTGGCGCCGGATGACGCCGACCATCTTGGCGAGGTCGATCACCGTGCCGCCCCCGACGGCGAGGAGGACGTCGGCGTCCACCTCGGCGGCGGCGGCGACGGCCAGGGCGACGTCGGTGAGCGGCACGTCGGGCGTCGCGTCGGAGAAGACCTCGGCGACCTCGACCTTGTCCCGTACGGCGGCCACGATCTCGGCCACCGCCGGCTGCCCCAGCAGAACCCGGTCGGTCACGATGAGCACTCGCGAGCCGTACTCGGCCACCACCCGGGGAATGTTCTGCGCGACTCCTTCGCCCACGATCAGCTGGCGTGGTCCGCGGACGGTCTCGAGCATGTCAGTCCCTCCGGTCACGGTAGGTCGATCGCGGCGTACGTGAGCTCGAGGTACTCGAGGATGCCCTCGTGCGACCCCTCCTTGCCGATCCCGGACTGCTTGACGCCTCCGAACGGAGCCGACGGGTCCGAGATCAGGCCCCGGTTGACGCCTAGCATCCCCGTGTCGAGCCCCTCGGTGAACCGCAGCGCCCGCTGGAGGTCACGAGTGAAGACGTACCCGACCAGGCCGTACTCGGTGTCGTTGGCCCTGGCCATCACCTCGTCGTCGGACGTGAACGGCAGGATCGGGGCCACCGGGCCGAAGATCTCCGCCTTCAGCATCCGCGCCTTCTCGGGCACGTCGACCAGGACCGTGGGCGGGTAGAAGTGGCCCGGCCCGTCCGGCCGCTCGCCGCCGACCAGGACCCGGGCGCCGCGCTCGACCGCGTCGGCGACGAGCTCGTCGATCCGCTCGACCGCGTCCTCGTCGATCAGCGCCCCGACGTTCACTCCGTCGTCGAGACCGTGGCCCATCGACAGCGCGCCCATCCGGGCGGCGAAGCGCGCGGTGAACTCCTCCCGTACCGGCTCCTCGACGTAGATCCGGTTGGCCGCGATGCAGGACTCCCCGATGTTGCGCATCTTCGCCACCATGGCGCCCTCCACCGCGACGTCCAGGTCGGCGTCGGCACACACGATCAGCGCCGCGTTGCCGCCCAGCTCCATCGAGGTGCGCAGCACCTTGTCCGCCGCCTGTCGCAGCAGCACGCGCCCGACCTCGGTCGACCCGGTGAACGAGAGCTTGCGGGTACGGCCGTCGGCCAGCAGCGCCGAGACCACCTCGCCGGCACGCCGGGTGGTCACCACGTTGACGACGCCCGGCGGAACGCCGGCCTCCTCCATGATGCGGGCCAGCAGCAGCATGGTGAGCGGCGTCAGGGCGGCCGGCTTGGTGATCGTCGTGCAGCCCGCCGCCAGCGCGGGGGCGATCTTGCGGGCGCCCATGGCCAACGGGAAGTTCCAGGGCGTCACGAAGACGCACGGCCCGACCGGCTTGGGCACGGTGAGGATGCGGTATCCGCCGTGCGGAGCGGTGCTGTAGCGCCCCTCGACGCGCACCGCCTCCTCGGCGAACCAGCGGAAGAACTCGGCGCCGTACGCCACCTCGGCCCGAGCCTCGGCGAGCGGCTTTCCCATCTCGAGCGTGATCAGCCGGGCGATCTCCTCGGATCGCTCGGTCAGGGCCCGGTACGTCGCGGTCAGCACCTCCGACCGTCTCCGCGGCGGGGTCGCCGCCCATTGCGCCTGGGCCTTGGCCGCCGCGTCCAGCGCGGCCAGCCCGTCGTCGACGCCGGCGTCCGCCACCTCGGCGATGGTCTTGCCGGTCGCCGGGTCCTCGACGGCGAAGGTGGCTCCGCTCGTGGCATCCCGCCAGGCGTCGCCGATCCGGAGCCGCCGGTGCTCGGAGGGAAGGGCGTTCATCGCGTCCCCGCCTTGGCCAGCGACAGCCCGGTGCCCGCGTCGAACAGGTGCGCGCGGTCCAGGTCGACCGTGACCCGCAGACGCTCGCCCGGTGAACCGGTGACTGTGGGTCTCGCCTTGACCTTGAGGATCTCCGTGCCCACCCGGACGTCGACCACGGTCCGGTCGCCGAGCGGCTCCAGACCGTAGAGCTCGCCCGGCAACGACGCGTCGCCACGCCGCTCGACGGACAGGTCCTCCGCGCGCAGGCCCAGCACCAGCGCGCGACCGTCCTCGGCCGTGGCCCAGCGGGGCCGTGGCAGCGTCCATCCCTCCGCGCCGACCAGGTGATCTCCCTGGGCCTGGCAGGGGAGCAGGCTGATCGGCGGGCTGCCGACGAACCCGGCGACCCACTGGTTGGCGGGACGCTCGTACACCTCGGCCGGCGTTCCGATCTGTTGCACCTTGCCCTCCTTGAGGACCGCCACCCGGTCGGCCATGGACAGCGCCTCGACCTGGTCGTTGGTCACGTAGACGAAGGTCGCCCCGAGGCTGCGGTGGATGCGGGTGAGCTCGGTGCGCATCTCGACGCGGAGCTTGAGGTCGAGGTTGGTCAGCGGCTCGTCCATGAGGAACGCGCGCGGGCTGCGGACCAGCGCCCGGGCCAGGGCGACACGTTGCATCTCACCGCCCGACAGCTGCGCGGGACGACGTTGCAGCAGGCGTTCGATGTGCAGCAGGCTCGCCACCCGGTCGACGGCGGCGGCGATCTCGCCCGGCGAGCGGCGGCGCGCCCGCAGCGGCGAGGCGATGTTCTCGTACGCCGTGCGCCGCGGATAGAGGGCGTAGCTCTGGAAGACCATGGCCAGGTCGCGTTCGGCCGGGGTGTCACCGGTCGCGTCCCGGCCGTCCAGATGCACCGACCCGGCGTCCAGCTGCTCGAGGCCGGCGATCGCTCGCAGGGTCGTCGTCTTGCCCGCCCCGGAGGGACCGAGCACGACGAAGAACGAGCCGTCCGGAACGTCCAGCGTCACTCCGTCCAGGGCCTGCACCTTGCCGAAGGACTTGCGCAGGCCGTGCGCTGCCACGGTTCCCATCAGGCCACCAGCTCCTCGGTGCTCATGTCGTAGACCGCCGGGGCCCCGCCGGTGTGCCGCAGCCCGACGTTGGCGTCAGCGGCGAACCGGACGGTCGAGGGCATCCGCACCCGTACGTCGTGCCGGCCGCCGTGGTCGACCACGTAGATGATCTCGTCGCCCAGCCACTCCGCCGAGACCACGCGGGCCGGCACCGAACGGTGCGCCCCGGGATCCGTGACCTCCAGCGCCTCCGGCCGGACGCCCGCGATCAGGCCACGGTCGCGCGGCAGGCCCGGCGGCGGCGTAAGGCCCAGGCCGCCCTGACCACGCAGCTTGCCGTCGGCCACCTCCACCTCGATCAGGTTCATCGGCGGGGAGCCGATGAAGGCGGCGCAGAACAGGCTCGCCGGCCGGTCGTAGACCTCCAGCGGCGTGCCGATCTGCTCGACGCGGCCCTTGTTGAGGATGGCGATGCGGTGACCGAGCGACATCGCCTCGACCTGGTCGTGGGTGACGTAGACCATCGTCGTGCCCAGTTCCCCTTGCAGGTGGTTGATCTCCGTACGCATCTCGGCCCTCAGCTCGGCGTCCAGGTTGGTGAGCGGCTCGTCCATGAGGAAGGCGCGCGGTCGCCGCACCAGGGCGCGAGCGAGCGCGACCCGCTGCTGCTCCCCGCCGGACAGCTGGCGCGGCCGCCGATCCAGCAGCGGGCCGAGCCGCATCAGCCGGGCGGCCTCGTCCACCCGCGCCCGCACCTCCGCCTTGGGCAGTCCCTCGGCCCGCAGGGGGAACGCCAGGTTGTCGCGAGTCCGCAGATGCGGGTAGAGGGCGTAGAACTGGAACACCATGGCGATGTCGCGTTCGGCGGGCGGCAGGTCGTTGACCAGTGTGTCGCCGATGCGGATGTCGCCCGTCGTCTGCCTCTCCAGGCCGGCTATGGCCCGCAGCGTGGTCGTCTTGCCGCACCCCGACGGGCCCAGCATCACGAACAGCTCGCCGTCGCGGATGGACAGGTCCACGTGCTCGACGGCGACGGTCCCGTCCGGGTAGCGCTTGTGCAGGGCGGTCACCTCGATGCCGGCCATCAGCGGCGCACCGCCCCGAGCGTCACACCGGCGACGAGGTGCTTGCGCACCAGGTAGGCGAAGATGAGCACCGGCAGGGCGAACACCACCGAGGAGGCGGCCACCAGGCCCCAGTCCACTGTGGTGCCGCCGATGAGGCCGGCGATCGCCGGTGGGGCCGTCCGCACCTCGTCGCTGGAGGTGAGGAAGATGGCGAAGACGAACTCGTTCCACGAGAAGATGAGCGCGAAGACCGCCGTCGCGGCGATGCCGGGCACGAGCAGGGGAAGGGTGAACTTCCGGAACGCCTGCAACCGCGTGTAGCCGTCGAGCATGGCGGCGTCCTCGTACTCCGCGGGCACCTCGTCGACGAACCCCTTCATCATCCAGATCGTGAACGGGACGTTGAACGCGGTGTAGATGAGGATCAGGCCGAGCGCGCTGTCGATGAGCCCGATGTAGCGGTACATGAGGAAGATCGGGATCACGACCACCACGGGCGGCATGAAGCGTGTGGACAGGATGAAGAACAGCTGGTCCTTCTTGGCCTTGACGGCGAAGCGTGAGTAGGCCCAGGCCGCCGGCACCCCCAGCACGGTGGCCAGCACCGTGGAGGCCCCGGCGACGATGACGGAGTTGAGGAACGCAACGGACAAGCCGGAGGAGACGAAGACGTCCCGGTAATGGTCCAGGGTGACGTCGAAGTTGAAGAGCTTCGCCGGGACGGCGTAGACGTCCCGGTTCTCCTTGAGGGACGTCTCGATCATCCACAGCACCGGGAACAACATGACGACGGCCAGCACGCTCAGCAGCGCGACCTCCAGCACAGCGCGGCCCCGTACGGAGAATCTCATCAGTCCTCCTTGAGCTTGTTCAGGTAGCGCAGGTAGAGCTGCGTGAGGACGATGACGACGAGGACCATGAGGATCCCGTACGCCGAGGCGGTCCCGGTGTTGAAGCCCAGGAACGCGACCTTGTAGACGTGGAACGACAACGTCTCGGTGGAGACCCCCGGGCCTCCGCTGGTGAGGATGTAGACGAGGTCGAACAACCGGAACGCCTCGATGGCCCGGAACAACACGGCGATCAGCAGCAGCGGCCACACCAGCGGAAGGGTGATGGTGCGGAACCGGAACCACTCGGACGCCCGGTCGATCGAGGCGGCCTCGTACAGGTACTTGGGGACCGCGGTGAGGCCGGCCAGCGCGATGAGCATGATGAACGGCGTCCACTGCCAGGTGTCGACAACGATCAGCGAGATCAGCGCCGTGCGCTGCCGGGTCAGCCATTCGACCTGACCCAGGCCGAGCGAGCCGAGCATGCTGTTGACCACGCCGAACTGCGCGTCGAGCATGAACCGCCAGAACAGCCCGACCACGACCGGCGACAACATCATCGGAACCAGGAAGAGCGTGGTCAGCAGCCCTCGCCCGCGCGTGCGCCGGGAGATCAGGTAGGCGATGGTGAAACCGAGCACGGTCTGCAGGGTCACCGCGCCGACCACGTAGACCAACGTCGTCACGGCCCTCAGGTGGACCTGCGCCGAGGTCAGGATGGCGGTGTAGTTGCCGAACCCGACGAAATTGGCGGGCCCGCCACGGGTGGCCGAGTAGTCGGTGAACGACAGGTACAGCGCCCACAGCAACGGGAACACCGACATGCCGAGCAACAGCAGCAGCGCGGGGGCGATGAAGGCCACGGCGAGCCGCCGGTCGGTCAGCCGGCGGGACCGAACCGGGGCGGGCGGCTTCGGCGTTGCCGCCCGCCCCGGACGGTCGGTCGTCAGCGAGACGCGGTCGCTCACAGTCCGCCGCCACCCTTGCGGCCGCTGGAGTCGAGCACGTCCTGCTGCTGTTTCGCGATGTCGTCGAGAGCGGCCTTCGGGCTCTTCGCGCCGTTGAGGGCCGCGTTCACGTTGGTGTTCTCGATGTCGACGAGGCGCGCGTACTCGGGCACGTTCCACATGTCCCGCATCCGGGGCACCGAGTCGGCGTACACCTTGTTGAACGGCCCGGCGTCGAGGAACTCGGGCGAAGCCAGAGCGTCCGTGCGTGACGGCACGCCACCGGCCGCGGCCCACTTCTTCTGGATGTCGGCCTGCTCGAACCACTTCATGAAGTTCAGGGCCTCGGCCTGGTTCGCCGCGGGGGAGTAGGCCGACACGTGCATCCCCATGCCGCCGAGAGGCACCAGGTCCGTCTTCTGCTTCGGCAGGGTGGCGAAGCCCAGCTTGCCGAGGATCTGCTCCCGCGTCGTGCCCAGCGTCGACTGCTTCGGGTCGAGCAGGCCGCCGCTCGCGGCGATCCAGTTGAACGCGATGCAGGCCTTGCCCTGCGCGACCGCCGCGTTCACCTCGTCGATGAACCAGTTGCCGGAGCCCTTGGCGGTCAGCGGCTTCATCCTGTTGACCAGGACCTCCATCGCCTCCTGGCCGGCCGCGTCGTTGAGGACGCCCTCGATCTTGCGGTTCGGGGCGTCCCAGAGGTTGCCGCCGTAGACGCCGTTGACCGTGTTGTAGGTGACGGCCGCGGCGTCGGAGCCGTTGGCCTGGTGGAAGGCCAGCCCGCTGACGCCCGGGTTGTCCGCCTGGCACTTCTCGGCCGCCGAGATCATCTCGTCCCAGGTCTGCGGTGGCTTGTCGCCGATCAGGTCCTTGCGATAGATCATCGTCCAGGTGTCGCCCAGCAGCGGCAGCCCGTACAGGCTGGCGTTCTCGTCGCGCTGACCGGTCTCCGCCTGCGGGAACTGGCCGTAGGCGGCCAGCAGGTACGGGTTGTAGGCGTTGACGTCGATGTTGTTCTTGACGAAGTCGGTGAGATCGAGGATGTTGCCGTTCGTCACGGCCTCGCCGATGTGCTGCGAGTCCAGGATCGCGACGTCGAAGTCGGTCTTGCGCGCGGCGAACTGGGTGAACATCGCGTCGTGCCAGTTGGCGTTCGGCACGGTGTTGACCTTGATGGTCGCGTTCGGCCGTACCTTCTTGTACTCCTTGTTCGCGAAGGCTTCCAGCGCTTGGGCGGGCGGCCACTCGAACCAGATGAAGCTGAGGGTCAGCGGGTCCGTGGTGAGCTCCGGGATGGTCGCGGGCGCCTTGGGGGCGCTCGCCGTCGGGTCGTCGTCCTTGTCGCCGCCGCACGCCGCCACGGTCGTGGCCATCAGCAGCAGGGCCGCCGTCAGTCGTCCTATTCGCTGTGGATGCCGCATATTCCTGCCTGCTTTCGGAAGTGGGGCTTCTAGAACCTCGCTACGCGCTTCGCCGAGTGATCGGTGCTGGGTAGTTCAAGGGGGTGTTACCGGGCTATGTCGCGGCGGCCGGCCCACGGACCGGGCGGGAGGCCGACAATGCTTGGGGTAGGTTCCGCGACGGTGCTGGATGGCGATCATCCGCCGCTTTTCCTATACGATCCGGCGAGGGCGTCAGCATGTCGCAGCGTTGTGACTGATGTCAACAGGTTCGTCAAGGCGCAAGAAAGGACCTCTCGTCACGATGGACGACGAAGCGACGATCGCGCGGGGACGCAGAGCCATGACGGACGCGATGCCGCACGCGAGATCCGGCGGCCGGCTGGCCGACGAGGTGTACGACACGCTGCTCGGACAGCTGATGTCGCTACGGATCGAGCCCGGCTCCCGCGTCACGATCGACGTCCTGGCGCGAGAGCTGGGCGTCTCGCAGACGCCGATCCGGGACGCCCTCAACCGCATGGAGGCCGAGGGCCTGGTCGTGCGGGTGCCGCACGCCGGCTATCGCATCCCGCCCCAGATCACCCGTCACCGCTTCGAGGACATGCTGGAGGTGCGCCTCCTCCTCGAGCCGGCGGCGGCGCGCCGATCCGCCGAGCGCGCCTCCCCGGAGCAGGTGGCCGGCCTGCGGCGCATGCTGGTGGAGATGGCGGAGCTGGAGGGCGGCCGCGGACCCCTGGCCTATGGCGCCTTCGGGCTGCGTGACGCCGCTTTTCACGATCTCGTCGCCCTGAGCGCGGAGAACGAGGTCATCCGGGAGGCGCTCGCTCGGCTGCACAGCCACGTGCACCTCTTCCGGCTGCACCACGACCGCCAGGTCACCCACTTGGCCATGGCCGAGCACGAGCAGGTGGTGGCCGCGATCGCCGCGCGTGACCCCGACGCCGCCGCGTACGCGATGCGCCGGCACATCCTGCGGTCCGGCGAGCGCTTCCGGCGGCTGTTCGACGAGGTCGAGGCGTCCTCGCTGGAGGCTTGACGGCCGGGCTGGGCCGGGGAATATTGACTCCATCGGATCGGATCGGATCGGATTTAACTCACCCGTCATCAGATGCGAGGAGAATCAGGTGCCCAGAGCGCTGCTCCTGACCGGCGACGCCGCCGAGGAGCTCGACACGATGTACCCCTACTACCGCGTGCAGGAGGGCGGCTGGGACGTCGACGTCTCGTCCCGGACGATGCGCGACGTGCAGCTGGTCATCCACGAGTTCGACCCCAACTCCGACGCGTACGTGGAGAAGAACGGCCGCAAGCTGCCGGTCGACGTGCCCTGGGCCGAGGTCGACGTCGAGCGCTACGACGCCCTCATCATCCCCGGGGGACGCGCCCCCGAGTGGATCCGGGTCGACGCCGACGTCCGGCGCATCACCGAGCACTTCTTCGCGCGTAACCTCCCCATCGCGCTGGTGTGCCACGGCGCGCAGGTGCCGGCGGTCTACGGGCTGCTGAAAGGCCGGAAGACGGCGTGCTTCCCGCCCATCACCGGTGACATGGAAAACGCGGGCGCGACGGTCATCGACGCTCCCGACGTCGTCGACGGCAACCTCGTCTCCTGCCGGGGCTGGCCCGACATGCCGCAGTTCGGCCGCGCGATGATGGAGCTGTTCGCGAAGTCCGTCGACTCCCGGTGACACCACTGCGGACCGTCGCCGTCGACGGATCCCCGGTGCATGTCATGGAAACCGGCACCGGCCCCGCGGTGCTGATGCTGCACGGCTCCGGACCCGGCACGACAGGCTCCGGAGCCTGGGGGACGACGGCGCAGGCGCTCGGCTCGTCCTGGCGCCTGGTGGCCCCCGACCAGGCGGGGTTCGGCCGTACGCCGCTGCCGCCGGGCTCCAGGGGTGGGCTCCAGCTGTGGACGGCGCAGGCCGCGGGCCTGATGGACGCCCTCGGCGCCGAGCGCTACGCCGTGGTGGGCCACTCCATGGGCGGCGCCGTGGCGCTGGCGCTGGCGGCCGCGCGCCCCCAGCAGGTCACCCGTGTCGTGGCGGTCTCGACCATGGGCGCCCCCGGCGCCCCGCTCTCGCCCGAGCTCGACGCGGTCTGGGCCGCACCCGCCGGCCGGCCCGGGGCACGGGACATGCTGAGTCGCCTCGTTCTGGACCAGGCGCTCGTCACCGATGCGGCCGTCGACGCCCGTGCCGCCGCCATGCGAGCCGGGGCGGCCGCCTTCGCCTCGCTGTTTCCCCCGCCCCGGGCGCGGTGGGCCGGCGACCTCACCCTGTCGGCGGCGGCGCTGGCCACGATCCGCGCGCCGGTGCTCCTCGTGCACGGCGCCGACGACCGGATCACCCCGCTCGGGACGGCGGCCCTGCCGTTGCTCGGCCACCTGGCCGACGTCCGCCTGCACGTGCTCGGCCGATGTGGGCACGTGCCGGCGATCGAGCACCCCCACGAGTTCAGGCAACTCCTGTCGTGCTTCCTGCGCCGGGACGAGGCCGCTGAGACCACCGATACATGAGGCCGGCACGGTTTCCCAGGCGATCGGGAATCGGGACGGCTTCACCAACCCGGAGGTCGCGGCGCGGTTGTTTCTCAGCCCGCGCACCACCGTCGCTGATCACCCGAACGTCGGGTAGCCGCTGCAACTCTTGCCGGTGAGCTTCTTGACCGACGAGATCTTGTCGCCGAAGTTCCACGCCTCGCGATGCAGGTCGACCGTCTGGTTGGGCCGGATGCAGTAGTGCCGGTCCTCGAACTGGTTGTCGTCGTACAGCACCCAGGCGCGGCAATCGTATTTGTTCCAGACTCGGCTGGCCTTGTCGTTGAAGCCGAACACGCGGAAGTCGATGACGCTCGCGGTCGCCTGGAAGACGTCGCCGCTGCCGTTGCGGTTCTCGTACAGGTACAGCGCGGCGGGCTCGGGCTCGATGCAGACCGCCTGTGCCTGCGCCGGTGTCGACAAGGCGAACAACGACGCCGTGGTCATGGTCGCGGCGCTCAGGATGCCCAGCAGTCTTCGTGACGTGAGGGCCGGCCGGTGCTTCTTCGTTGAGTTCATGGTTGACAAGGTGCGCCCACCGTGTGGAAGCGATGTGGAAGGAATGTCTAGCCGAGTGCGTCGAGGCTGCGGCGGATCTGTTCCGCGTCGGTGTGGCCGAGGTCGGTCAACATGGTCAGCGCCCGCTCCCACACCTTCCGGGCCTTGCCGGCCTCGCCGATGCTGCGATACGTGTCGCCCAGCCGGCCGAGCGTGCCGGCCTCGTTGTAGCGGTCGGCGATCTCACGCCACACGTCCAGCGCCGCCCGGTATTCTTGTACCGCCCGGTCGTGGTCGCCGAGGTGGTGATAGGTCAGCCCCAGGCTGTCCAGTGTGTTCGCCTCGCCGTACCGGTCGCCGATCCGGCGATGCAGCCGCAGCGCCTCCCGGCAGCGGGCCAGCGCCCGGTCGCACTCGCCGAGCTGGGTGTGATACCAGCCGAGGTTGTTGAGCGCCCGAGCCTGCCCGTCCTGGTCACCCACCCGGCCGAAAAGCTCGACCGCCTGCTCGGTCTGGCGCAGCGCTTCGCGGGGATCGCCCTGGCTGCCGAGGACCCGGGCGAGCGCGTTGTGCGTGTGGGCCTGTCCCTTCGCTTCGCCGAGACGCCGGTAGCCGTCGAGGGCGAGCCGCAGGTGGCGAACAGCATCCTCCGGGCGGAGCTGGGTGAGGGCTTGACCGAGGTTGAGGTGGGCGAACGCCGCTCCCACTCGATCTCCCGAGCGGGTCGCCGAGGACAGCGCGATCCGCTGGGTCAGCACCCAGTCCTGCCAATGACCTTGGAGGTCGAAGTACGTGGTCAAACCCCGCGCCAGCAGCCAGGCGCCGGAGTCGAGGCCGGTGTCGTGGGCGTGCCCGACCATGCGTACGAGAACCTGGTGCTCCTCGGCGAACCAGGCGAGCGCCGCGGCGTGGTCGGCCGGTCTGATCACCGGGCCATCGGTGGTGAGCTCGGGAACCGTCCGATGCGGATACAGGATCCGGTCGGCGGCGTACGCCGAGTGCACATAGTGGTCGAGCATCCGGCCCAGCGGCCCCGCCGTCTCCTCCGGCCGAACCAGCTCCCCGGCGTACGTCCGGAGCAGATCGTGCAATTGGTACCTGTCCGGCCGGTGCTCGCTGAGCAGGCTGGCCCGGGTCAGCACCAGCAGCTGTCGCTCGGCGACCCCGATCGGCTCACCGAGCAGGGCGGCGACGGCCGGCACTGCCACGTCGGGGCCCGGATGCAGGCCGAGCAGCCGGAACAGCCGGGCGGCCCCGGGCGTCAGGGCCCGATAGGACCAGGACAGCACCGCGCGCACGTCGGTCGCCTCGTCGTCACCGGCAAAGGCATCGAGGCTGTGCCGTACGGCGTGCAGCTGCTCCGCCAGCCGCGCCAGCGTTTGCTCGGGTTGCAGCAGGGCCCGGGCGGCGGCGACGGTCAACGCCAGGGGAAGCCGGGCGCAGGCAGCGAGGATGCGGTCCACCGCGGCCGGCTCGGCGGCGACACGCTGGGCGCCGAGCCGCCGGCTCAGCAGCTCCCGTGCCTGCGCGGGTGGCAGGAGACCCAGCTCCACCGGCCGGGCGCCCTCGGCGGCGACCAGGCCGGGCAGCTGACTGCGGCTGGTGACGACGACCAGGCAGTTCGGCGCACCGGGCAGCAGCGGGCGCACGTCGCGTTCATGGGCCGCGTTGTCCAGCACCACCAGCACGCGGCGGTCGGCGAGAACGCTGCGATAGAGCGCCGCCCGTGCGTCCAGCTCGGCCGGGATGCGCGCGGCGGGCACACCCAGGGAGATGAGGAGGTTGCGCAACGCATCGGCCGCGCTCAGCGCGGTGCCGGCCGGGTCGAAGCCGAGCAGATCGACATAGAGCTGGCCGTCGGGGAAACGGCGGCGCACCCGATGGCTCCAGTGCACGACCAGCGCGCTCTTACCGACGCCGGCCGTGCCGGATATGACGATCACCGCGGTCCTGGCCAGGTCGTGCAACCGCTGCTGCTCGGCGTCGCGGCCGACGAAGTCCGGCACGTCGAGGGGCAGCTGGGCCGGAACGATCTCGTCGGGCTCGTGCGTCTGGCGCACGATGTCCCGGTGGGCGGCCCGCAACTCGGCACCGGGCTCGACGCCCAGCTCGTCGACCAAGCGGCGGCGTACGGCAAGGAACTGGTCGACGGCTTTCGCGGTGCGGCCCGCGGCGGCGAGCGCCCGGATCAGCGCGGCGGCCAGCGGCTCGACGAGCGGGTGCTGCTCGGCGAGCTCGGTGAGGGGCCCGATCGCCGCGGCCGGGTTGCCGGTCCGGGTCTCGGCATCGGCCCAGTGGATTGTCGCGTCGATCCGCTCCTCGATCAGCAGCATGCGCGCCCGGGCTGCCCAGTCGCCCGGGAGCCCGGCGAGGGGTTGACCTCGCCACAGCGTCAGGGCCTCGCGTAGCAGGAGGGCGCGCTTCGGATCGGCCCGGTCCAGCTCGGCCGCCCTGGTGACGAGCTGCCGGAAGTAGTGCAGATCCAACGACTCCTCGGGCAGCTCGAGCAGGTAGCCGCCGCTGCGGTGGCGGTGCAACCGGGTCGGGCCGTCCGCCGGTTCCAGCAACTGCCGGATGCGCGAGACGTACGTGTGCAGCGTGCGCGCCGCGTGGTCGGGGGCATCGGGTCCCCAGACTCGTTCGACGAGCACTTCGGTGGAGAGCGGCCGGTTGCCGTCGAGGAGCAGGGCCGTGAGAACGACCGCCTGCTTGGGCGGCCCCATCGCCACCGCCCGTCCACGAGCGTGAACCTGCGGCACTCCGAGCAGCTGAAACCGCATGACGCCCCCGGGGCTCAACAGTTCTCCACAACATATCGACCGGTATCAAGCACGGTAGACGCAGCGCCATCACGGAAGCCCGGGAGAGCGTGCAGCACTCGCATCGTGAAGCGCGGCCGGCAGACCTCCAACGGACAGGCGGGGCGCTACCGATTCGAAGCCCGCCGGGGTGTCCGCCGGCGCGCCGTCGCGCAGAATGGTCGCGATGTCGGCGCGGGCCTTGTTCAGGCGCTCGACCTCGGCCGCGAGCTCGGCGTCGACCTGGCGCAGCACCTCCGGAGGGACCCTCCCGTCGGCCATCGCCGCGCCGATGTGGGACAGCGGGACGCCGAGGGCGGTTCGGCCCTCGGCACTGTGCCGATCGGCCCTCACCGGCAAGCTGACACACCCGGCGTCAGCGGCGGGGTTCCCACCGGAACAGCCGCAGAGCGAGGCTGTCGGTGCCGGTGATGCCGACCCAGCTCGATCCGGAGGGTCAGGTCCTCGACGGCCTGAAACTCGCCGTACGAGACGGTCAAACGCTCCGCTTCGACTACCGGTCTCGATGATGCGCCGGCCGTCGTCGCCGCCTGCTCCATGTCGGGTCCCGCCTTCACTGAATGGTGGTCGCCGGTCCGGCTCACCGACCGGCGGGAGCCAGTGCAAACCGTGTCCCCGCAACACAGCCGGCGGTCTGGTACCGCAGAGCCTCGCCGCCGTACTCGGCGACGGGTGTCAGCCCCAGCTTGTCCGAGTAGTACTCACGGGCCCGGTCGAGGTCGACGGCGGGAATGTTGGCTTCCACCGCGCTGTGGTTCAACATCTTTCCTCCCCATGCAGGCGAAGCGCTGATACGGAAACACGTCGGGAGCATATGCCGAACAGACGCTACGCAGGCCGGTTGACCTGCGGATTCGTCGCACAGGGTGACTTGCGGCGGTGTCAGCGCAGGTACCAGGCGGCGGTGGCGCCCGGCAGGGTGGGGCCGGCCGGGGCGTGCGGGTCGCTGGTCAGCAGGGGCGCGGCCGTGCCGCTCCACTCCGGCAGCGGGGCCGGGTCGTCGCCGACGTTGACCACGCAGAGGAAGCCGGGGCCGCGGGCGAAGGCCAGCACCCCCTCGGCCGCGGGCAGCCAGGTCAGGTCCGCCGAGGTCAGCGCCGCGAGGTGGCGGCGGTGTGCCAGCGCGGCCCGGTAGAGGCTCAGCGTCGACTGCGGGTCGGTGCTCTGGCGTTCCACGGTCAGCCCGCGCCAGTCCGGGGGCTGCGGCAGCCAGGACGACGGGCCGGGGCCGAAGCCCAGCGACGCCGAGGCGCCCGACCACGGCAGGGGCACCCGGCAGCCGTCGCGGCCGGGGTCGGCGCCGGCGGTGCGGGCGAAGACGGGGTCACGGCGCACGGCGTCGGGAAGGTCCTCCACCTCGGGCAGGCCCAGCTCCTCGCCCTGGTAGAGGTAGGCGCTGCCGGGCAGGGCCAGCATCAGCAGGGTCGCGGCGCGCGCCCGGCGCAGGCCCGCGGCGCCGCCGCCGTAGCGCGTCACGTGGCGTACCACATCGTGATTGGACAGCACCCAGGTCGGCGGGGCGCCGACCTGCTCGAGGGCCCGCAGGCTGTCGTCGACGGCCTCGCGCAGGGCGCCGGCCTCCCAGGGGGCGGTCAGGAACGCGAAGTTGAACGCGGTGTGCAGCTCGTCGGGGCGCAGGTACAGGGCGAGCCGCTCGACGCTCTGCACCCAGATCTCGCCCACGAAGACCCGGTCGCCGGGGTAGGAGTCGAGGATGCGGCGCCACGCGCGGTAGACGTCGTGCACCTCGTCGAGGTCCCAGTGCGGGTGGCCCGGTCCCGGCTGGACCGGATCGTCGTCCTCGCCCAGGTCGGGCATCTGCGGGTCCTTGGCCAGGCCGTGGGCGACGTCGATGCGGAAGCCGTCGACGTCGCGGTCGAGCCAGAAGCGCAGGATGTCGTGGAACTCCTCGCGGACCTCGGCCGCGGTCCAGTCGAGGTCGGGCTGCTGGGGTGCGAACAGGTGCAGGTACCACTGGCCGTCCGGCACCCGCGTCCAGGCGCGGCCCCCGAACCGGCTCTCCCAGTTGTTCGGCGGCTGGTCGCCGCGGCCGTCGCGGAAGAGATAGAAGGACCGCTCGGGCCCGCCGGCGAGGGCCGCCCGGAACCAGGGGTGCTCCGACGACGTGTGGTTGGGCACGAGGTCGATGATGATCCGCAGGCCGAGGGCGTGAGCGTCGCGGATCAGCGCGTCGGCGTCGGCCAGGGTGCCGAACCGGGGGTCGACATCGCGGTAGTCGGCCACGTCGTAGCCGTTGTCGGCCTGCGGCGACGGGTAGAACGGGTTCAGCCAGACGGCGTCGACGCCCAGCTCGCGCAGGTACGGCAGGCGCGAGCGGACGCCACCCAGGTCACCTATCCCGTCGCCGTCCGAGTCGGCGAAGCTCCAGACGTACACCTGGTAGATCACCGCGTGGCGCCACCAGGGCCCCGGGCTCATCGGGGGGCCGCATCGGGCGAGTCGACCCGGTCCCGGAGCTCCTCCTCCTCGAGGTGGGCGAGGTCGGCCGCGGCGGCCTCGTCGCGGGTCAGGTTCGCTCCGGTGCGCGGATCGAACAGGTGCATCCGCGCCGTGTCGGCCCAGAACTCGGCCTCGTGGTTCTCGCGGAGCCGGCTCATCGCGTCGATCTTGACGATGAGCTGGGTGCGCAGGGCCTCGCTGTCGAGCTCGGCGGCCAGGTCGGCGAGCTGCCGGGTGACCTCCTCGCCCGCCTCGAACGGGATGTAGGCGTACTGCGAGTCGCCCAGCCATTCGGTGACGTCGACCTTGGCCCGGAACAGGGCGCCCCGGTCGCGCTTGGCCGGGTCGAGCAGGCCGGCGTCCTCGAAGTGGTCGGGGCGCATCCCGGCGATCAGCAGCTGGCCGTCGGTGACCTTGCCGGTCGCCCTGTCCGGCAGGCCGACATCGAGGAACGGCAGCCGCAGCCGGTCGCCGGCCACGACAGCGGGGAGGAAGTTCATCGGCGGCGACCCGATGAAGCCGGCCACGAACATGTTGACCGGCTGCTCGTAGAGCTCGCGCGGGGAGGCGACCTGCTGGAGCAGGCCCCGGCGCAGCACGGCCACCCGGTCGCCCAGGGTCATCGCCTCGGTCTGGTCGTGGGTCACGTAGACCGTGGTGGTGCCGAGCCGGCGCTGCATCCGCGAGATCTCGGTGCGCATCTGCCCGCGCAGCTTGGCGTCCAGGTTGGACAGCGGCTCGTCGAAGAGGAACGCGTTGACGTTGCGCACGATGGCCCGGCCCATCGCCACCCGCTGCCGCTGGCCGCCGGAGAGGTTGGCCGGCTTGCGGTCGAGGTGCTCGGTGAGCTCCAGCATCGAGGCGGCCTCGGTGACCCGGCGCCGGATCTCGTCCTCGCCGACGCCCTTCATCAGCCGTAGCGGGAAGGCGATGTTCTCGAAGACGGTCAGGTGCGGGTAGAGCGCGTAGTTCTGGAACACCATGGACAGGTTGCGGTCGCGGGGAGCCTTGTCGTTGACCCGGTCGCCGCCGATCACCATGTCGCCCGAGGTGATGTCCTCGAGCCCGACGATCATGCGCAGCAGGGTCGACTTGCCGCACCCGGAGGGCCCGACCAGGATCATGAACTCGCCGTCGGCCACGTGCAGGCTGACGTCGTTGACCGCCTTGAAGCCGTCGCCGTACTCCTTGACGATGTTGCGCATTTCGATGGCTGCCATGCCGAGGTTCCTTTCAGCCCTTGACGGCTCAGCCCTTGACGGCGCCGTTGGTGAGACCGGCCACGATCTTGCGTTGGAAGAGCAGGACGAGGACGACCACCGGGATCGTGACGACCACGGCGGCGGCCGCGATGGGTGCGGTCGGCTGGGAGAACTGCGAGGCGCCCTGGAAGAAGGCGAGCGCCGCGGGCACCGGCCGGGCCGCCTCGCTGGAGGTGAGCGTGATGCCGAAGACGAAGTCGTTCCAGACCGCGAAGAAGGTGAGGATCGCCGCGGTGAACACGCCGGGCGCGGCGAGCGGGACGATGACCCGGCGGAACGCCTGCCAGTTGGTGGCGCCGTCGACCTGGGCGGCCTGCTCCATCTCCCACGGGATCTCGCGGAAGAAGGCCGACAGGACGTAGACCGACAGCGGCAGCGAGTACGACAGGTACGGGATGATCAGGCCGAGCCAGGTGTCGTAGAGGCCGATCGTGCGCCACAGGTTGAACAGCGGCGTGGCGATCGCGATGACCGGGAAGACCGTGATCGCCAGCGCCACGCCGAGCACCAGCCGTTTGCCGGGGAAGTTCAACCGCGAGATCGCGTACGCGGCCAGCGTCGCCAGGATCACCGAGATCGTCGTGGCGATCAGGGACATGCCGACCGAGTTGCGCAGCGCCGTCGTGAACAGGTCGGAGGCGAAGACCGTACGGTAGTTCTCCCAGCTCCACACGGTCGGCAGGAACGACTTGTTGGTGATGTCGTCGCCCTCCTTGAACGACAGCGACACGATCCAGATCACCGGGATGACCGCGTACGCGATGATGAGCACCGCGCCGGCGAGCCAGAACACCTGGGTCCTGCGACTGGTCTTCACTTGCGATCACCCCTCTGCTGCGACAGGTCGGTCTTGAAGACCTTCACGAACATCACGGCGATGAGGACGACGAGGACGGCCAGGATGACGCTGACCGCCGAGCCGAGCCCGACCATCACCCGGCTGATCGTCTGCCGGTAGGCCAGGAACGAGAGGGTCTCGGTGCCCTGCGCGCCGGCGGTCATGATGAACACGGTGTCGAAGATCCGGAACGCGTCCAGGGTGCGGAAGAGCAGCGCCACCATGATGGCGGCCTTCATGTTGGGCAGGATCACCCGCTTGACGCGCTGCCAGGCGCGGGCGCCGTCGACCTTCGCCGCCTCGAGGTAGTCGTCGGGGATCTGGGCCAGCCCGGCGAGCAGCAGCAGCGACATGAACGGCGTGGTCTTCCAGATCTCGGCCACGCACACCGTGGCGATCGCCGACCAGGTGCCGCCGAACCAGTCGAACTCGCCGAGCCCGAGAAGCCCGTTCACGAAGCCGTACGTGTTGCTGAACGCGTACGCCCACGCGTACGCCGAGACGACCGTGATGATCCCGTACGGGACCAGGATCACCGTGCGCAGCGCCGTGCGCAGGTAGAGCGCCCGGTGCATGACCATGGCCAGCGCGAAGCCGAGAACGAGCTCGACGCTCACGGTGACCACGGTGATCAGCGAGGTGACGCCGAACTGCTTCCAGAACAGCCCGTCGGTCAGGATCATCGCGTAGTTGCCGAGGCCGACGAACTCGCGGCCGCCGGGGTCGGTCAGCCGGTAGTCGAACAGGGACAGCCAGATGGCGTTGAGGATCGGGTAGCCGGTGACCGCCACCATGGCGATGAACGCGGGCCCGGCCAGGAGCCAGCCCAGGTTGCGCTCGTGCCGGGCGCGGTCGGTCAGCCGGACGCGGCGCTGGGTGCGGGGAGCCGGCGATTTCGCCGGGGGCGCGGCGGGGATCGTGGTGCTCATGGCCGCTCCTAGATCAGTCTCTGGTTGGAGAGGACGTCCTCGAGAAGGCCGTTGGCCTCCCGGGGCGTCGTCCGGGGCGACAGCGAGTCCGGCGGGTGGAAAGCGGTCTGGATGGCGCCGGTGACATCGCCGTAGTACGGGCTGACCGGGCGCGGCGTGGCGGCGTCGAGGCCCGTGCGGATCTGGTCGGCCATCGGGAACATCTCGCGGATCTCCGGGTCGTCGAAGACCGAGGCCAGCGCGGCCGGGTTGCCCGCCGTCCGCATGAAGTCCTTCTGGCTCCGCTCGGCGGCCAGGCAGCGGATGGCCTCGACCGCGAGGTCCTGCCGGCGGCTGAACGAGCTGATCGAGAGGCCGAGCCCGCCCGAGGGCGACGCGCTCTCGGTGCCGGCCGTGACCCGCGGATAGGCGGCCCAGCCGACGTCGTCCTTGAAGGTCGCCGGCAGCGTCCCCTCCTCGATGGCGGCGTCGAAGGCGGCCCAGACGTACGGCCAATTGACCATGAACCCGCCGTCCGCGGCCTGGAACGAGGCGCGCGAGTCCTCCTCGCCGGCCGTGCTGAAGCCGGCCGGCGCGGCGGGCGAGACGGCGAGGTCGTGCATGATGCGGGCCGCCTCGGCGCCGGCCGGGCTGTCCAGCCCGCCCCTGACCTGGTCGGCCGGCAGGCCCTCGGCGCCGGGTTGCAGGATCGACCCGCCGGCCGACGAGACCAGCGCGTTGACCCAGACCATCATGCTTTCGTTGCGGCGGCCCTGCGCGGCCAGCGTGACACCGGCCCGCGAGGCGCCCTGGATCAGCTGGTCCCAGGTGACCGGCCCGGCCGACGGGTCGACGCCCGCCTCGGCCAGCACCGACTTGCGGTACCACAGCAGCTGGGTGTTGCCGTAGAGGGGCGCCGAGTAGAGCGTGTCGCGGAAGGTGGACTGCTTCAGCGGGCCCTCGAGCACGCCGGCCGAGAACTGCTGCCGCTCCTGCTCGGTGAACGGGCGCAGGAAGCCGGCGTTGGCGAACTCGGCCATGAACGGCGGGTCGACGCTCACGATGTCCATCGAGCGGTCCTCGGCCGCGAGCCGGCGCAGCAGCTGCTCGCGCCCGCCGGCCGCGTTGTTGGGCAGCCGCTGGATGTTGAAGCTGTAGGCGCCGCCCGACTCGGCCGAGCAGCGCGTGGCCACGTCCTCCTGGGCGGCGTCGGCGATGTAGTACGTCAGCGTGGTCGATCCGCCGTCGTCGCCCCCGCATCCGCCGAGGACCGAGGCGAACAGGACGAGCGCGGAGCCGGCCGACCACCGGCGTGATCGTTGTCGCGGGAACACGGTGCCGTCCCTTCGCGCGCTGGAATCGCTTGCAGGACCAGCCTCGATGTGACCTATGTCTCTCGTCAATGGTCGCTATGTGCACGCACTGCGTCATCGGAAACGCTTCCAATGATTGCTAGGCTCGCCCCGTGACTCCGCAGACGAGGGTCAACATGGCCGACGTCGCCCGCCGCGCCGGCGTCTCGATGGCGACCGCCTCGCGCGCCCTCAGCAACCACCCGCACGTCGCGGCCGCGACCCGGGCCCGGGTGCTGGCCGCCGCCGAGCAGCTGTCCTATGTCGTCTCACCCGAGGCGTCGCGCCTGGCCGGCGGCGCCACCGGCCGCGTCGCCGTGGTGGTGCCGCACATCTCCCGCTGGTTCTTCGCGACCCTGCTCGAGGGCATCGAGTCGGTGCTGCGCGACGCCGACCTCGACGTGCTGCTCTACCACGTCGGTGACGCCGCCGACCGGCGCGACTTCTTCCAGCGGCTGCCGGCCCGCCGCAAGGCCGACGCCGTGGTGGTGCTCGGCATGCCGGTCCGCGACGGCGAGCGGGAACGGCTGGAGACCATGGGCGTGCACATCGTCGCGGCCGGCGGACAGGTCGAGGCGTACCCGTACGTCTCCATCGACGACGCGTCGGCCGCCCGCCAGGCCGTCGACCACCTGCTCTTCCTGAACCACCGCCGGATCGGCATGATCGCCACCGTCGACCCGGCCGAGCCGCACTGGCCGGCCAACCCCGGCCGCAGCCGCGCCTACGACGAGGCACTGGCCGACGCCGGCCTGCCCGCCGACCCGAGCCTGGTGGTCACCGTGCCGTGGGGCAGCCTCCACGGCGCCGACGCGATGGCGCGCCTGCTGAGCCTGCGCGAGCCGCCCACGGCCGTCTATGCCCACTCCGACGAGGTGGCGTTCGGCGCGGTCCGCACGCTGCGCCGCGCGGGCCTGCGCATCCCCGAGGACATGTCGGTGGTCGGCATCGACGACCACCCGATGGCCGAGCTGGCCGACCTCACCACGGTCGCCCAGCCCGTACGCGACCAGGGCGTGCTGGCCGGCCGCATGCTGCTGTCGCTGCTCGCCGGCGAGACCGCCACCACCGGCGTCACCGTGCCGACCCGCCTCGTCGTCCGGGGCTCGACGGCGCCGCCGAGGCGCTGAGCCGGCAGCCCCGGCAACACATCGTCCGTTCGGTTGGCGCTTGTTCGTCCGAAGGGATAGGTTGGCGACGGCGGCGGGGACCGCTCGTTCGGAAAGAGCACCTGATGAAGGTTTCGGCCGTCTCTGGGCACCGCGCCCGTCTCGACGTCGACCGCGCAAAAGCCAGTGCCCTGATCACCGCGTTCGCGACGACCGAGGCCGGCGACCCGTCACGCGACCGCCTGCGGGCCAGAGCCATCGAGGCGTGGCTTCCGCTCGCTCAGCACCTCTCGCGCCGGTACGCCGGCCGTGGTGAGCCCGCCGACGATCTCGTGCAGGTCGCGATGGTCGGGCTGATCAAGGCCGTCGACCGGTACGACATCACCTACGGCACCGACTTCGCCCCGTTCGCCATCCCCACCGTCCTGGGAGAGCTCAAACGCCACTTCCGGGACCGGTCGTGGGCCATCCGGGTCCCCCGCCGGCTGCAGGAGCTGCGGATGGCCATCAACGCCGCCAACAGCACCCTGACCCACGTCCTCGGACGGCCGCCGACGGCCGCCGACGTCGCCGCCCATCTGGGCGTGAGCGAGGAAGACGTCCTGGAAGGGCTCGAGGGAGCGCTGGCCTACCACACCACCAGCCTGTCGACTCCCGTCGGGGAGGACCACGCGCACGAGCTCGGGGACACCATCGGCGCCGAGGACCACGGTTACGAGCTGGCGGAGCTGCGGATCGCGCTCGGCCCCGCGCTGGCCCGGCTGACGGAACGCGAACAGCAACTGCTGTCGATGCGGTTCTACGGCAACCGCACGCAGAGCGAGATCGCCCAGCACATCGGCATCTCGCAGATGCACGTCTCGCGGCTCCTGGCCAAGGCGCTCGCAAAGCTGCGTTCGCTGCTCGAACACGACGGATGACGCGCGGCGAGCCGCGCCGAGCCGATCGCCACGGTCATGTCTCGTCGCGCAGACCGGCGGACAGGTCGGCGACCGTGTGCGCTCGGATGCCGGTGACCGGGCCGTCGGCGAAACCGGCCGCGACGGCACGGACGTGCTCCTCGGCGGTGGCGGCCAGGCCGTCGTAGACGGCGACGAACAGATCACGAGCGGGCTGCCGCAGCCATCCCGCCGGCAGCAGCCGCAGCGGCAGGCGCGGGTCGAGAACGGGCAGGCGCCGATAGGTGTCCATCACCTCCGTGCGGGCCCGTACGGACTCGGCTCCGGCGTGCCGGCCGGCCGCGATCCGGGCCGGCACGTCGCGCCACTGCCGGACGAAAGCCTCGTACTCGCGGGCGATGGCCGCGATGTCCCAGGCGTCCAGGGGTCTCCGGTCGAGCCCGGCGCCGAGCTCGACGTGCCGGGCGCGGAACACGGTCATGCCGCCGGGGGCGAACGGGGCCAGCCGTGCCCGGGCCCGGTCCGAGAGGCCGTGCGGCGAGATCCACAGCCCGTCGTACAGCGGGGCGTACCCCATCCAGCGGAGCTTGCTGCGGAGCTCCTGTCGCTGGGCGCGTTCCCCGTTCGGCAGCGAGAAGGCGATGAGGGTCCAGTGCTCGTCCCACGGTTCGGCGCCGGTGGGCGAGACGATCGAGCTCCCGCCCGCGGAGAGGAAGTCGGCCGCTTCCGGGGTGAGCCGGTACGCGCTGCGCCGGCCCTGCCGTCGCACCTGCAGCACCCCGCGACGGGCGAGCCGGCTGATCGCGGTCCGGGCCCCGGCATGGCTCACGCCGGCCTCGGCCAGCAGGGCCACGATGGCGGCCGACGGCAGCTCGGCCCGCGTGCGCAGGGTGTAGTCGGCGAGCAGGGTCACCGTCAGGTCCTGGGGCGAGTTGCCGGCCTGCCGGCGCGGCAGGCGCACGGCGCCTGCCGCGTTGTCCGGGAAGATCTCGTCGATGTCGTACGGGCTGGTCACGCGACGGCTCCGGCAGAATCGGGGGCTCACGGCTCCCGAGATCGTCTCACGCCGATACGCCGCCGCCGGTCCCTCGTCAGCCGGTGGCGCAGGGGGAGCCGTTGAGCGCGTACCCGGTGGGGGCTCCCGTGTTGCCGGTGTGGGTGGCCTGGAACCCGATGGTGGTCGACGCGCCGGGCGCCAGGCTCGTGTTGTAGCCGACGTTGCCGGCCCTGACCCGTCCGGAGGTGGGCGCGTAGGAGGCGCTCCAGCCGCCGGTGATGGTCTGACCGGCGGGCAGGTCGAAGGCGAGCTCCCAGCCGTTGATGGTGGTGCTGCCGGCGTTGGTGATGGTGATGGTCGCGGTCAGCCCGGTGTTCCAGGCGTTGACCGTCCCGGTGACCCGGCATGCCGACGTCACCGGCGGGGTGGTCGGCGGGGTCGTGGGCGGCGTTGTCGGCGGGGTCGTCGGGGGAGTGGTGGGCGGTGTGGTGAGTCCGAAGAAGGCGATGGCGGCGGCGGCCATGCCGCTGCTGGGCAGCGAGTGCCCGGCACCCTGGATGCTGTACGCCTCGACCTGGACGGTGCCCGCCTGGTCGGCCCAGCGGCGGCGGTTCCAGCCCGGCTGCGGGGTGTCGCTGGACGAGGGCGCCGTGCTGAGCCCGAGGACGTTGGTCCACTGCTCGATCGACTCCTGCAGCAACGAGTACGGCACGAGGGTGTCGTTGGTGCCGTGCCACAGCTGCACCCGGGGGCGGGCGCCGGTGTATCCGGGCCACGCCTGGCGGACGGCGTCGCCCCATTGCTGGGGTGTGCGGTTCATGCTGCCGCCGGTGCACTGGCCGCCGGGCGGGTAGTCGGCCGCGTTGGCGAAGCAGTTGAACGGCACGCCCATGAAGGACGCGCCGGCCTTGAACAGGTCCGGGTAGAGGGCGAGCATGTGCTGGGTCATCATGCCGCCGGAGGAGCTGCCGGTGGCGTACACCCGGTTCCGGTCGCCGCCGTACTGCTGAGACGCATAGGCCACCATCGACGCGATGGAGACCGGGTCACTGCCGCCGTTGCGCTGCTTGGCCGCCGCTGACCACGTGTCGAAGCACCTGCCGAAGCCGGCCTCCTGCATCGCGGACGGGTAGATCACGAGGAACCCGTACCGATCGGCCAGCGAGGCGAACTCGCTGCCCGAGTAGAAGCCGGGACCCGAGCCGCCGCAGCCGTGCATGGCGACCACGATCGCCGGGTTGGCCGGGCGCGCGTCCGGCACGTAGATGTGCATGCGCATCCCGCCCGGGTTGCTGCCGAAGTTCGCGACTTCGGTCAGGGTCGCCGCGAACGCCGGACGGGGCGCCGAGACGGCGATGCCTGCCACGGCCAGCAGGGCGGCCAGGGCAGACAGCAGAGGGCGTCTGATCTTCATAATCGTCACTCCTGGAGCGGGCCGGACCGCACGCGGGGATTGGCACGCCCGCGCGCAGCCCAGACGGAAGGCTGGAGGTTGCCGGCCGGCCCGTCGTCGATCCGTGCGGGTGATCTGCCCTGTCCTCACCCGTACCGGCGCCGGGGAGCCGGCGCGCCGCCGAGCCGCGGCTGTGGCGCGCGGACCGGCGAACGCGCGTCGTATGACACTTAGCGTGCACCTGGAGCGAGAAACTGTCAATCGACGTATGCCGATCTAAGCGCCTGGCCGGAAGTCTTGTCCGTAACCCGGGGGTAGTCAGGGTGAGGTCCAGGGCGCGGCGGTGGTGAGGTTTTGGGTGTTGGTGCGGTGCTGGAAGAAGGCGTGGGCTTGGCGGGTCCGGTTGGCGGCGACGGCTGGGGCGTTCGGGCAGGCGTCGAGCAGTTGTTGGAGGAAGTAGCAGAAGACCACGGAGACGTCTTTGACGCTGACGTGGTGGTGGATCTGGCCGGCCAGGCCTTCGTGGTGGTGGCGGGTGACCAGCGGCGCACGGTGACCGGGTCGTAGTGCAACACCTCGGCGATCTCGCCGGCGGACATGCCGGCGGCGGACAGGGTGACGATGACCATGCGGGTGGCGGTGCGCCAGGGTCCGTGCAGGGCGGTAATCAGTTCGGTGTGTCGCTCGGCCGGGATCCGGGCGTAGACGTGCGCAGGGCGCATACGGGCGGTGACCTTACGTACAGAACTTCTGATCAGACGCTTAGTAGTGGAACTTGTGCCGGGCGCTGCGCCGGTTGGCCCGGGCCGGCAGCTCGTCGCGGTTGCCGGGGTGGGGCCGCTGCCCGTGCGGCTCACGGCCCTGGGAAAAATCCCGCATGGTCACCACGAAGCCCTGGACCAATCGGTCCTCGCGCAGGTCGCGGTACGTGGCTTCGACCATCGCCCGGCTGCCGTCGGCCCGCACCAGCGAGCAGAACACCACACCGTCGCCGGAGCCGCGGAAGGCCCGGCGCAGCTGGTCGCGGTCGTCCGGATGCACCACGTCGTCGACGGTGGCCAGCGGCGGCAGGTCGTCGACGCCGAGCCGCTCGCGCAGCGAAGGGCTGGCGTACCGGATGCGCTGGTCGTCGTCGATCACCATCATCATGTCCGCGCTGTTCCGGATCACCGCGCGCAGATAGAGGTCACTGTCGCGGCGGCCGACCGCCTCCATCAGCGAGATGCGGTCCAGCGCGAGCGCCGCCTGACCGGCCAGCACCTCGAGGGTGTCGCGCGTGGCAGTGAGGACGTCGCGGCGGCCGCGCAGGATCAGGGCTCCGCCGCTGGGCCGGGCGACGGCGAGCGGCTCCAGCCAGAGCGGGCAGACCAGGGTGGCCCAGTCCCGGTCCCCGTTCTCGATCCACCAGCTGCGGTGCGGTGCGCCGGCCTCGGGGCCGGTCGGCGCTTCGAGCGTGAGCCGGCGGTCGTCGAGGGCGAAGACGACGCCGCGGACCGCGTCCGCCGGCATGAACTGGGCGATCGCGGCCCGGACGGCCTCGTCGACGGCCGGTGCGTCGGCGGCGGCGACCAGCGCGGCGCTCGCCTGCCGCAGGCCGCGCTCACGCTTCAGGGCCTGGCCGTTCGCGGTCACCGAGTCGGTCAGCCGGGTGATGGTCAGGAGAAGGGTGATCGCGCCGGCCACGGCGATCACCACGCCGTCGCCGACCGTGCCGTCGGCCGCCTCGATCAGCAGAACGACCGGCGGGGTGGCGACCGAGACACCCAGCAGCGTCGCCCAGCGCCCGAGCCGCGGACTGGGGCGCGGCGCCGCGGGCTCGGTGAGCCGGACCATCGACGGGTGCAGGGCGGCGGCGCCCCAGGCCAGGTAGAGCACCACGAAACCGGATTCGCTCAGCCGGCCCGGCCACAGCGGCTGCACGATGTCACTGACCAGGACACCCACCGCGCCGATGACCAGCAGGGCGGCCGAGACGTTGCGGCCCGCGGCGACCAGGACGCGGGCGACGACGGCGAGGAGCAGCAGGGCGCCGATGACGTACGCGCCGGAGACATCGCCGATCCGGCCCGCGTCGCCGAGGACGAACACCCAGACCACCAGCAGCGCCGAGCACGCGAAAGCGAGCAGGTCGATGAGCCGTGCCCGGTCGACGAGGACCGCGCCGACGCGCGTCAGCTGCAGCAGGCTGCAAGCCACCAGCACGAACATGACGTAGAAGCAGATGTCGGCCACGCCGGGCCGGTTCAGCGCGGTCAACACGTCCCCGGCGGCGCTCGCGACGATGGCGCCGGCCAGCAACACCCAGGGTCCGATCCGGTCCGGCCGGTGACGGCGGACGCCGTAGACGATGGCGGCCGCGCTGCCGATTCCCAGAACGATCCATTCGATGGCCCTCAGCACGCCCCACTAGTACCAGCGGCGTTGCTGCGTGTCCATGGCGAGACACGTAGTGCGACGACCGTCAGTCCTCGACCACGCCGATCACGGTGGACAGCGGCAGCGGGCCGTTGTGCGCGGAGTCGTTGGCCAGCTCCCGATTGTCGCCGAGCACGAAGATGTGCCCGGCCGGCACGGTGAGCGGCTCGAAGGCGACGGGTGGCTCGCCGTCCGGGGCGAGGTACGGCTCGCGCAGAGCGGTGCCGTTGTGCAGCACCCGGCCCGCCCTGTCACAGCAGCTGACGGTGTCGCCGGGCACCGCGATCACCCGGTAGATCCGGGGCGGGTCGCCCGGTGACGAGCCCCAGTCGCTGGGCGCGTGGAAGACCACCACGTCACTCGCGTGTGGCTGGTATTCGCCGGGCTCGACCATGGTGGCCGTGACGATGTCGCCCTCCTCGATGGTCGGCTCCATCGTCGGCGAGCGCATTCGAAAGTCGTTCCGGTCCTCGAAGCCGCACGACGCGGCGGCCACCAGGGCCACGGCCAGCACGGCCGCCATGGAGATCATTCGCACGCACGGATGATCGCATTGTGGAGCGGCGAGCGGAGGCCCGCGGCGGGCGTGCGCACCGCCTCCGGGATCCGGGCTGTCCGGACGTCGCCGGGCGCGCGCGTCGGTTCACACAGGGAGGCCCGGGGTGCCGGCCGTCTTGCGCCGGGCTTTGTCCCGGTACATGGCGGCGTCGGCCTGGCGCAGCAGGCGGGGCGCATCGGACGCGGGGCCGGTGGCCACGCCGACGCTCGCTCCGACGGTGACGTCGGCGTGGCCGGGGAGCATGATCGGCGCTTGCAGAGCGGCGACCAGGCCGCCGGCGGTGGCCGGGCCGGGCAGCAGGACGGCGAACTCGTCGCCGCCGAGACGTACGGCCAGGCCGTTCCCCGGAGTCCAGGCGGCCAGCCGCTCGGCCACCGCCACCAATACCTGGTCGCCGGCGTGGTGGCCGTACGAGTCGTTTATCGGTTTGAAGCCGTCGAGGTCGACGAGCAGCACGCTGACCCGGTCACCGGACTGCCGCTCGGCGAGCCGCTGCTCGAGCAGGCTGCGGTTGGCCAGGCCGGTCAGCGCGTCGTGGGTGGCCTGGTGGCGCAGCTCGTCGTGCAGCTCGCGGACCTCGGCCATCCGGCGATCGAGCTCGGCGAGGAGCCGCTCGTTGTCGGTGAACGCCGCCGACTGCCGCGACAGCACCAGGGCGGTGATCGCGATAGCGCCCACCGCGACGCCGCTGATGCGCAGGTCGCCGCCGTGGCCGACGAGCGCGCCGATCAGCAGCAGATGCACGGCGACGACGGCCACGTAGGGCAGGCGGCTCGAGCGGCGCCGGACGCGCTCGGCGGGCCGCGCGGCGGCGCGGCGCGTGTGCAGGGTCTGCAGGCGCAGGGCGACGGGGAGAAGCAGGCAGGGCAGCAGCTGCGACACGTAGATGACGCCGGCGTCGTGGGTGCCGGTCAGGAGGGTGACCGTCGAGGCGGCCAGCGCGGTGCCGGCCACGCCGGTGCTGGCGACGACCCCGGGCAGCCAAGCGAACGGAGCGGTTCCGCCGAGCAGCAGTTTGAGCACGCTGAACGTGATGAGCAGCATGACCGCCGACGTGGCGCCGGCGCCGGCCACCTCGGCGAGGTTGCCGTCGATGACGACCCCGGCCAGCACGAAATACCACAGGAAGACGGCGACGCCGGCGAGCACCGTCGCCGCGTCGAGATACAGCCGGAGGCGCTGGCGGCCCGCGCCGCCCAGGGGGTGGAACAGCATCGCGACCACCGCGATCACCATGCCCAGCACCACGAAGCCGGTCTGGACGGGATGCGGCTGGTGCCCGAACCGGGGGTCCAGAACCACCAGGACCGTCTGGAACGCGTCGCCGATCGCGCAGCACACACCGGTGACGAGGACGGCCGGCCAGAAGCGGCGGCCCTGCCGCCGGGCAGCGTCCTGCCGCGTGAGCCGCCACGCGAAGACGGCGATGGCCACGTCGAGGCCCGTCTGCACCGCCCACGAGACGGTCGCCCCGCCTGGGCCGGCGAGGAACCACCACACGAGGGCGAGGCTGAAGGCGGCCATCCCGGCCAGCACGGGGTCGGGGGTCAGCCTGCGCCGCGATTCCACAGTCCCAGCAATCGGCAGGCGGCCGGAGTAGGTGAGAAATCGGGTGCGGGCCGCGCCGACGTCAGCGGATGCCCTCCGCGCGCAGGCGGGCGGCCAGGGCGGCGGCCTGGTCGAGCATCACCTCGGAGACGCGCGCGATCTCCTCGTCGGTCACGGCCGCGATCGGGATCGAGCAGCTGATCGCGTCGGTCGCGGGGATGCGGTACGGCACGGCCACCGAGACGCAGCCCAGGCCCAGCGTGTTCTGCTCGCGCTCCAGGGCGTAGCCGCGGGCGCGGGTGGCCTCCAGGTCGTGCCGCAGGGCCTCGTGGTCGACGATGGTGTGCTCGGTGAGGCCGGCCAGGTGGTCCGGCAGCAACTCGCCGACCTCGCGCGGGGTGAGCTCGGCCAGCAGGGCCTTGCCGAGGGCGGTGGCGTGGGCCGGGAGCTGCCGGCCCACCCGGGAGGTGGCCCGGCGCGGCTCGATCGTCTCGCGGGTGGCCAGGTAGATGACGTTCGGGCCGTCGAGGCGCGCGTAGTGCACCGTGTAGCCGAGCTTGTCGCCGATCAGCTCCAGCGCGCGGGTGGCGAACGGCAGCGCCGGGTCGCGGTCCAGGTACGCCGTGCCGCACAGCAGGGCGTGCGGGCCGACGCCGACCGCCGAGCCGTCCGCGGTGGTCTCGATCCACCGCATCGCGATCAGCGTGTGCAGCAGCTGGTGCAGGCTGGAGCGCGGGAAACCGGTGCGCCGGTGCAGCTCGGTGACGGTCATCGGGCCGCGGGCGGCGCCGAGCATCTCCATGATCAGTATGGTGCGCTGCGCCGATTTGACCAGCTTCGGCTCTTCCTCGGTCATCGATCGACCTCCTTCGAGGACGGCAGCGTAGTCAGGATCGCGGCCGGCATGTTCTGGAACGTCACCGGGCGCAGGAAGCGTTCGATCGCCGCCGTGCCGACCGACGTGTGCAGCGGCGCGGTGGTCGCCGGGTACGGGCCGCCGTGGTGCATCGCGCCGGTGACCGCCACCCCGGTCGGCCAGCCGTTCCAGATCACCCGGCCGGCCAGGCCGGCCAGGCCGCGCACCAGCGCCGGGGCGACCTCGTCGTCCTCTTCGCCGTGCACGGTCGCGGTGAGCTGGCCGGGGATCAGCCGGGCCAGGGCGGGCAGCTCCCCCTCGTCGTCGTACGCCACCAGCAGCGCGCTCGGCCCGAAACGCTCTTCCAGCAAGCCTTCCGGGTCGTCGCGCAGCGCGCCGGCCGTGGTGGCGTACAGCGCCGGCGCGGCGAAACGGCCCTCGCCCGGTGGCCCCTCGAAGACGACACGCGCCGAGGGCCCGGGACGGCCGGCCCGGAAGCCGTCCGCGATCTTCGACGTGAGCAGGTCGCCTCCGGGGTGGCCGCTCAGTGCCCCGGCGACGGCGGTGGCGGCCGCGTCGAGCGCCGAGCCCGGCAGGATCAGCACGCCCGGCTTGGTGCAGAACTGCCCCAGGCCCAGGGTGTACGACTCGGCGAAGCCGGCCCAGATCTCCGGCCCGCGCCGCTCGGCCGCCGACCGGGTCACGAAGACCGGGTTCACGCTGCCCAGCTCGCCGTAGAACGGGATCGGCTCCGGCCGGGAGGCGGCGAGATCGAACAGCGCCCGCCCGCCGGCCAGTGATCCGGTGAAGGCGGCGGCCTTGATCCTCGGGTCGAGCAGCACCTCGCGGCCCTCCTCCTCGCCGTGCACGAGGGTCAGGGCGCCCGGCGGCAGCAGTGGGGCGGCGATCTCGCGCACCCGGTCGGAGAGCCGCGGATGGCCGGGATGCGCCTTGACGACGACGGGGCAGCCGGCGGCCAGCGCGGCGGCCGTGTCCGTGCCCAGCACCGAGAACGCGAAGGGGAAGTTGCTCGCGGCGAAGACCACGACCGGGCCGATCGGCACCGCCGTGCGAAACAGGTCCGGGCGGGGGAGCGGCGCGGGCGCGGCCGCGTCGTGCCGCTGCCGCAGCGGCCGCCCGGACGCGATCTCGTCGGCGTACAGGCGCAGCTGGAACGTGGTGCGGGCCAGCTCGCCGGTGAGCCGCTCGGCGGGCAGCCGGGTCTCGCCGGCGGCCAGCGGCACCAGCTCGCCGGCCGCCGAGTCGAGCGCGTCGGCGACGCGGTGCATCACGGCCGCCCGGTCGGCGGCCGGCATGCCGGCGAGGGTGTGTGCGGCCGCCTCGACATCGGGGGTCACCATGTTCCGCCTACCTTCCAGTCGGTCCCGCCCCAGACGCCGCCGACCCGGGCATCCGGCGCGAGCGGGGTCGCCGGCAACGCGCCGGCGTACCGCTCGGCATCGTCCTCGGGGAAGAAGCCGATCGCCTCGCCGGGGACGAGGGAGAACCATCCGCGCGTGTTGCGCGAGACGCCCCAGACGATGTGGTGCCCGGGGGTGCTCAGCGCCAGCACGGCCTCGACGAGCCGGGCCGCGTCGGCGGGGGAGAGCCACGTCGACAGGGCGCGCTCGTGGATGGGGGTGGCGTCGACCGTGCCGATCCGCGCGGTCACGATCGTCATCCCGTACGCGTCGGCGTAGAGGCTGCCGAGCGCCTCGGCCGCCGCCTTGCTCACGCCGTAGTACGTGTCGGGGCGGGGCGCCGGCATCGCGTCGCCGCCGGCCTCGGCGATCGGTGTCATGCCCACGACGTGCGTGCTGCCGGCCAGCAGCACCCGCCGTACGCCCTGGGACCTGGCCTGCTCCAGCACCGTGCGGGTGCCGCCGATGTTGACGTCGAGCATCTGCTCCCAGGGGCGCTCGCTCGCGTACCCACCCAGATGCACCACCAGGTCGACGCCGGCGCACGCCTTCTCGACCAGCGCGGCGTCGGTCACCGAGCCGGTCAGGATCACCTCGCCCGGATGGGCCGGGCCGGGCGGCGCGGCGACGTCGAGCAGGCGGATCTCGCGGCCCGGCCGGGCCAGCAACGGCCGGATCAAGCTGCCTATTCGGCCGGAAGCACCGGTGATGAGCAGGGAAGGCAACAAGATCTCCTTAGCGCCGTAACGGTCTTGACATCTGCCGTGAGTGATCCATAGCGTACCGCCATGTTCACCCACACGGAAGCTTTCACATATGTGAACGAGCGCCAAGGGTGTGAAGGGGTATGCCAGTGGTCGCAACAGAGTTGAGCCGGGCGCCGGCCGCCACTCCGGCGGGCGAGGGCGGATCCGGCAAGCGCAGGCGCGTCGGAGTGCGGGCGCCGTGGTGGTTCGTCGTCCCGGCGGTCGGGATGTACCTGTTCATCGTCGTGGTGCCCAGCCTCAACGGCGCGTTCTACTCGTTCACCGACTGGAACGGGCTCGGCGAGGGCTGGTCGCTGGTCGGCCTGGACAACTTCACCGCGGTCTTCACCGACCGGGGCGCGCGGGCCGCGCTGGTCAACACGGTCGTGCTGGCCGCCGTGGTCGTCGTCGCCCAGAACGTGGTCGGCCTGCTGCTCGCGCTGGGTGTCAACAGCATGGTCAAGAGCCGGTACGTGCTGCGCGTCATCTACTTCGCGCCGGTCGTGCTCACCCCGCTGGTCGCCGGCTACGTGTGGAGCTTCCTGCTCTCGCCCAACGGCGCGGTGAACGGCTTGCTCAACGGCGCCGGCCTCGGCTTCCTGGCCCGCGACTGGCTCGGCGACCCGTCGACAGCGCTCTACGCGATCGCCGTGGAGATCGTCTGGCAGTTCTCCGGCTACTCGATGGTGATCTACCTGGCCGGGCTCCAGTCGATACCGGCCGAGGTCCTCGAGGCGGCCACCATCGACGGCGCCGGCCCGTGGCAGCGCTTCCGCCGCGTGGTCCTCCCGCTGCTCAACGGCGCGGTCGTGATCAACGTGATGCTCTGCCTGATCGGCGGCCTCAAGCAGTTCGACCAGGTCATCGCGATGACCGGCGGCGGGCCCGGAACGGCCACCGAGACCATCTCCACGACCATCTACAAGAGCGCCTTCAATCTGGGCGACTTCCCGTTCTCCATCGCGCTCGCGGTCGTCATGACCGTCGTCATCGCGGTCTGTGCCGCCGTCCAGTACCGCCTCACGCTGAGGACGAACTCCTGATGCACACGCGATACACCTGGTGGACGTTCGCCCGCGAGGGCGCGCTGATCGTCGTCGCGCTGCTGTTCCTCGTACCGCTGGTGGGTCTGATCAATGTCTCGCTCAAGCCGCAGGACAGCCAGACCAGCGCGCTGTCGTTCGCCTGGCCGCCCACCCTCGACAACTACACGACCGCCTGGCGCGAGGCCCATCTCGGCCCGGCGCTCGGCAACAGTTTCCTGATCACCCTGGTCAGCGTCGCGCTGATCGTGGCGATCGCGGCCCTCGCCGCGTACCCCCTGGCGCGGGTGACCCGCTCCTGGTCGCGGTGGACCTTCTACGGCATCATCGGCGGCCTGCTCATTCCCGGGCAGCTCGCCATGCTCCCGCTCTACGCCACCATGCGGGACCTGGGGCTGCTGGGGACGCTCTGGTCGGTGATCCTGATCAACGTCGGTCAGCAACTACCTTTCTCGGTCTTCCTCTACACGATGTTCCTGCGTGAGCTGCCGCTCGACTACGAGGAGGCGGCCCTGCTCGACGGGGCGGGCCCGCTGCGCTCCTTCCTCACCGTCGTCTTCCCGCTGTTGCGCCCGGTCACCGGAACCGTGGTCATCCTCAACGCGGTCGGCATCTGGAACGAGTTCTTCCTGCCGCTGCTCTATCTGGGCGGCAGCGACAACACCACCGCGCCGGTGGCCATCTACGGATTCGTGAGCCAGTTCGTCTCGCTCTGGCCACTCATCTTCGCCGGCCTGGTGATCAGCGTGATCCCCATTCTGGTCGTCTATTTCGCCCTGCAGAAATACATCATCAAGGGTTTCGCCGGCGGCCTGAAGGGCTGAATCCCCCTTATTCGGAGGCATGAATGAAACGCTTCACCGTGGCCACGACGGCCCTGTTGCTCACCCTCGCGGGCTGCTCGACCGGCGGCGGGGACGCCGGCGGCGACGACAGCGTGCTGACCCTCGCGGCGGCCGGCTCGGCGCCCGCCCAGGCGGTCATCGACGCCTTCAAGGCGGCCAACCCCGGCATCGAGGTCAAGACCACCTTCACCGAGGACGACGCCTCGTACCAGCAGCAACTGCGCACCCAGCTCTCCTCCGGCACCGCGCCGGACGTCTTCCGCATCTGGCCCGGCGCCGGCAACTCCACCTCCGTGCTCGACCTGAGCAAGGACGGGCTGCTGGCCGACCTCTCCGGCGAGCCGTGGGCGGCCAAGGTCAACGACGCCGAGAAGACGGTCAGCTCCGACGCCGACGGCAAGCTCGTCGCGCTGCCGGTCACCATCGGCGCGATCGGCGCCGTCTGGAACGACCAGGCCGTGTCCAAGAGCGGGCTGACCAGGCCGGCGACCTTCCCGCAGGTGCTCGACTTCTGCAAGGCCGCGCGCGGCAAGGACACGTACGCCTTCGCCCTGGGCCTCAAATCGGCCTGGGTCACCCAGCTCATCCCGTACGCCCTGACGTCCACCCTGGTCTACGGCCCGAACCCGGAGTTCACCGCCGACCAGCTCGCCGGCAGGACCACGTTCGCCGGGTCGGCCTGGAAGGACGCGATGGACAAGTACGCGCAGATGAAGGACGCGCAGTGCTTCAACCCGAGCCCCAACGGCGTCGGGTACGACGAGCAGATGCAAATGCTCGGCCAGGGCAAGGCGCTCGGCGCCGTGCACGTGCTCTCCGCCGTCGCCAACGCCAAGAAGTACGCCACCGCGGACACCACCTTCTCGATGACGCCGTTCCCGGCCACCGACAAGGAGGCCGACACCTTCGTCCCGGTCTCGGTCGGCATCGCCTACGCCGTCAACGCCAAGGCCAAGAACCCCGAGCTGGCGAAGAAGTTCCTCGACTTCGTCGCCGGCGAGCAGGGCCAGGAGGTGTACGCGACCAAGGCCGCCGCCGCGCCCGCCCTGCCGACCACCCTGTTCAAGGCCGACGCCCTCCAGCAGCCCGTCCTCGACGCGCAGACCGGCGGCAAGTCGACCGTCTACCCGGACCAGCGCTGGCCCGGCCCGAAGGTCCAGTCCGAGCACCTGATCGCCATCCAGGAGCTGTTCAACGGCGACATCGACGTCCCGGCCGTCCTCAAGCGACTCGATGAGGCCTTCGCCGCCGAGAAGTGACACCACCGGCCGGCGGGGCCACGCCCGCCGGCCGGCCCCCTGACACCGAGAGGACGTTCATGTTGTTCGAAGGGGTTCTGTTCTTCCCCGTCACCCCGTTCGGCCCGGACGGCGAGCTGGACGAGGCCACCCTGGCCAAGCACGTCGACCGGGGCATCACGGCCGGCGCCGGCGGCGTCTTCGTGGGCTGCGGCACCGGCGAGTTCCACGCCCTGTCGCCGGCCGAGATCGAGCGGTGCGCCCGGGTCGCGGCCACCGCCGCCGCCGGGCGCGTGCCCGTCCTCGCCGCGGCCGGCGGGCCGCTGCCGGTCGCGCTCGACCACGTCGCCCGGCTGCGCGGCGCCGGCGCCGACGGCGTCCTGCTGTTCCCGCCCTACCTGGTGAACGGGTCGCAGAAGGGCATCCTCGACTATGCCCGGGCGGTGACCGAGGCGGCCGGGCTGCCGACCGTCTACTACCAGCGGGGCAACGCGGTGCCGACTCCCTCGACGGCGGCCGAGCTGGCGCGGCTGCCGCACCTGGTCGGGCTCAAGGACGGCGTGGGCAACGTCGAGCTCATGCACCGCACCGTGCGGGCCGTGCGGCGGGTGGCCGGCGACGACTTCCAGTTCTTCAACGGCCTGCCCACGGCCGAGGTCACCGTGCCCGCCTACCGGGGGATCGGGGTGCCGCTGTACTCCTCAGCGGTGTTCGCCTTCGCGCCGGAGATCGCCCTCGCCTTCCACCGGGCCATCATCACCGGTGACACGGCCACCGTGGGTGCGCTGCTCGACGGCTTCTACCACCCCCTGGTCGAGCTGCGCGACCGCGCGCCGGGGCACGCGGTCTCGCTCATCAAGGCCGGGTTGCGGCTGCGCGGGCTCGACGCCGGTGGTGTGCGGCCGCCGTTGACCGACGCCGCGCCGGAACACGTGGACCGGCTGGCCGCCCTGATCGAGACCGGCCTGCGCCTCGCGGAGCGGTCATGAGGATCCGCGACCTCGAGATCACGCCGATCGCCTTCGCCGACCCGCCGCTGCTGAACTCATGGGGCGTGCACGAGCCGCTCGCCCTGCGCTGCGTCCTTCAGCTGCACACCGAGGAGGACGGGCTGATCGGCCTGGGCGAGTGCCCGGGCGACCGGCCGTCGCTGGACCGGCTGCGCGCGGTCCGTGCGGCGATCCGCGGGCTGAGCGTCTATGCGACGAGCCGCATCGAGCAGGCCGTGGACCGGGCGCTGGGCGAGCGGATCCGCCCGATCGACCGGCGCAGCACGTTCTCGGCCATCGAGGTGGCCTGCCTCGACGTGCAGGGCAAGCTGGCCGGGCAGCCGGTCAGTGAGCTCCTCGGCGGCGCGGTGCGCGACGCCGTGCCGTACAGCGCCTATCTGTTCTACAAGTGGGCCGGGCATCCCGGCCAGGACCCGGACGAGTGGGGCGCCGCGCTCGACCCGGCCGGGATCGTCGCGCAGGCGCGGCAGCTCATCGACCGCTACGGCTTCGCCTCGATCAAGCTCAAGGGCGGCGTCTTCCCGCCGGACGACGAGATCGCGGCGATCCGCGCGCTGCGCGACGCGTTTCCCGCTCACCCGCTGCGGATCGATCCGAACACGGCGTGGACCGCGCCGACGTCGGCCAAGGTGGCGGCCTCGCTCGACGGGATCCTCGAATACCTGGAGGACCCGGTGGCCGGCGTCGAGGGCATGGCCGAGGTGGCGCGCGAGGCCGGCATGCCGTTGGCGACCAACATGTGCGTGGTCTCGTTCGACACGATCGCGCCCGCGGTCTCGGCGGGAGCCGTTCAGATCGTTCTCTGCGACCATCACTATTGGGGCGGCCTGGCGCGGACCCGGCAGCTCGGTGCGGTGTGCGAGGCCCTCGGGCTCGGCCTTTCCATGCATTCCAATTCGCATCTCGGCATCAGCCTCGCGGCGATGACCCACCTCGCGGCCGCCACGCCGAATCTGACGTACGCCTGTGACACGCACTATCCGTGGAACGCCGCCGACGACGTGGTCGTGCCGGGGGTTCTGCGATTCGAGAACGGGAGCGTCCCGGTGCCCCGAGGGCCGGGACTCGGCGTGACGCTCGACCACGACGCGCTCGATCGGCTGCACCGGCAATACGTCGGCTCCGGGCGGCAGGTGCGTGACGACACCGGATATCTGCGGACGGTCCAGCCCGATTTCGATCCCCGGCTGCCGCGATGGTGACCTGGTATCTGTATCCGTGGGACGTGCTCGGCGATCCGGCCGCTGTGCACCGCCTTCTCGCGTTCGGTGTCACCGATGTCGCCCTGGCCGCGGCCTACCATTCGGTGCGGGCGGCGACGCCCCGGCATCCGCGACATCGGGTCGTCGACGCGTCGCATGCCGCGCTCTATCTGCCGGTGCGGCAATCGGCGTGGCGGGACGCGGCGTTGCGGCCCCTCGCGCCGGGGGAGTGGGCCGCGCCGGACGCCTATCTGCAGGCCCGTGATCTCCTTGTCTCTCATGGCATTCGGGTACGGGCGTGGGTGGTGCTCACGCACAATTCGGCCCTCGGCGGCCGGCACCCCGATCTGGTCGTCCGCAACGCCTTCGGCGACCGCTATCGCTATGCGCTCTGCCCTTCACAACCCTCGGTGCGGGATTACTGCGCCCGGCTGGCCGCCGAGGTCGCCGCCCATGACGAGCTGATCGTCGAGGCGTGCGGGCCGCTCGGCATCGGGCATCAGAGCACGCACGAGAAGACGGCGGGCGCCGACTGGTCCCCGACGGATGCGGCTCTGCTCTCGATCTGTTTCTGCGATGCCTGCCGGGCCGGCTATCCCGAGGCGCTGGCGTCCAGAGTCCGCGGCGCCGTCGGGGCCGGGCACGCCGATCCGGCGTCGGCTCTCGGGCCGTTCACCGAGGACGTGCGAAGGGTGCGCGCGTCCGCGATCGCCGCGTTGCGGGCGGCGATGCCCGAGCCGGCCACGTTTCACGCGAGCGCGGACCCGTGGGCGACCGGCCCGGCGGCAGCCGTGATCGACAGGCCGGGCTCGTACGTGATCCCGGCCTGGGAGAACGGAGCGGAGGCGCTCGCGGCGGCCCGGGCGGCGGCGGGACCCGAGTCCTCTCTCGCCGCCTACGTCACGATTCTCGGCGCGGGGCCGCCCTTTCGCGACGCCGGCGACCTGCACGTCTCGCACTTCGGGCTCGCGTCGGACGCGCGGCTCGCCGCCTTTCTTGCCTGAGGGGAACGCCTTGGAAGTCCTGCTGTGGCTCACGCCGAAGATCTTCGACGATCTCGCCGACCCGGAACCGGGCGTGGAGGCGTTCTTCGACCACCACGCGCAATGGCTGGCCGGACGGCCGGTCACCATCGCGTTCTGCGCCGGCAACGGCGACCACATCCTGAACTACTCGGGCGATCGCTCGGTCGTTTTCGACTGGGCCCGCTACAACTGCTACGCCGCCGGCGACGGCGTCACCCGGCGGCACAATCTCGACTGGCTGTCGCGGGTGCGTGAGGGTGGGGAGCGGTCGGACAACCCGTACTCGGCGGGCCCGATGTTCGTCCTCTCCGAACAGCAGATGGACTACCGCCTGCTGGCGGGAATCTATGCCGCCATCCGTTCCTCGGCCGCCCGGCGCGGCCTTTCCGTCCGGCTGCTGGAGTATCTGGAGCCCGGGCCCGAGTTCTGCCGCAGTGAATGGAAGACGGAACGGCATCCGGAGGTGGCCGCCGCGACAGCGGACGCCGGCGGGCACATCGTGCCGGGCGTCATCGACGTGACGCTGCCGCTCGCCGCGGATCCGCACCGATATGCCGCCTATCCCGGCGGTGTTCCCGAGGGCCTGCCGGCCGGCGATTTCGTGGCGGCTCAGACCGGTGCCTTCGTCCGCGACTTCGGCCTCGACGGCGTGCTGCTGGGCAATCAGTTCGGCCTGGTGGGCTTCTGGCGGCCGTCGAACGCGCCGCCGCTCACCCCGGCCCGGGTCGCGGGCATCGATCGGTTCTTCGCGCGGATGCGGGCCGAGCTCGGCGAGGCGCTCGTCTATTGGATGGACACCTATTGGCCGGTCGACGTCGAACGGTCGGCCTGGGGCATGACCGACGAGGCGTACGCCACCCTCGACGCCGTTCTCGTCTCGACCTTCGCCGTGCTCGTCGAGCGGACGCAGATCGTGCCGAACGTGCGCAGCAAGGCGGCGCTCAACGGCCCCCGGGTGATCTTCGGGCTCGACTTCGTCGACCCCTGGTACTGGTACCGCACCCACCTCGACGATCGGCGGACCTACCGCTACCAGCGCGAGGTGCTGGTGGCGGAGGCCGCCTCGATCGACGGGGTGTCGTATTTCGCCAACGACACGTTCGGTCATTTCGTGCCCCGGCGATGGCTCGACGAGACCCTCTCGGTCCTGCGTGCGGCCTTCAGGGCAGCCGCATGAGGGTCGGCAGGTAGGCGGACGCCACCTCCTTCGCGAAGAACCCGCCGAATCGCAGGGCTGTGGCGACCTTCCGGGTGCCGGTGGGGCGCACGGTGCCGAGCATTCGTGCCACGTCACAGACCTCGAGCGTGGCGTGGCCGATCGGTTTCGCCTCGTACCGGTCCTCGGGCCGGGTCATCGACAGGCGCAACCGGGTGGTGGCGCGCCAGGGGTGCAGCCCGTGGCGGCGGCCGATGCTCTTGACGCCGCGCAGCAGCCAGTCGCGGCCGTCGTCGTCGGTGAACGGCAGCAGGTAGATCATCGACCGTTCGGTGCTGCCGCCGGCGGGCGCCAGCAGATGCAGGACCCCATCGCGGACGGCGGCCGGCGACGCCGTCCGGCCGGCGATCTCCACCGTTCCGCTGACCTCGGCCGTGTGCACCGGATCGTCGAGCAGGGCGCGCAGGTCCGGGATGCCGACGGTGAGCCGCAGCACTATCGGGCGGATGCCGGCCGGCAGCCTCAGGTGACCGCGCATGGTCTCGTCGAAGCGCAGTCCGCCGGCCGGCCGGGGGCGAGGGCCACGCGCGATCACCGCCCGGACCGCTCGGTCCTCGGGCACGACGGCGCGCACCGCCCGGGCTCGTTCCGGGGCGGTCCAGCCCGGATCGCCGGTGATCCGGCGGACGGCGACCTCGATGCACCTCTCGGCCACCGCGGCGATGGTCAGGGAGGGGTTGCCGCCGGTGGCGCCGGGCAGCGCGCCGCCGTCCAGCACGTACAGGCCGGGGTGCCCGAAGACCTGGCCGTCCGCGTCGACGACGCCGGTGTCCGGACCCGCGCCCATCGGGGCGCCGCCGAGGTTGTGCACGGTGACCGGCTGCCGGAACAGCCGCCAGGTCGGTGTGGTGAACGGCCGCCCGCCGAACGCGCGGACCACCGCGCCGGAGATGCTCTGCTGCTCGGCGTAGAGCGGGTCGTTGCGGGTCACGTCCCAGGAGACGCGCAGCCGCTTTCCCGTGCGGGTCAGCGAGATGCGGCCGTCGGCACGGTCGCGGCCCATGGCGAGGAGCACGGCGGCGTCGCCCGGCGCCTCGTCCAGCCTGGCCGCCACGCCCCGGGTGGCGGCCAGCACCTGGCGGGTCCCGTCGCCGACGAGCTGCGCGACGTGGGCGGGAAGGCGGGACAGGTGCAGAGTGCGCACCAGCCGCATGAGGTGCTGGGAGAACCCGCCGTCCTCCAGGACGAACCAGTGCTCCCGATCGGTGCCGGTGCTGCGGATCAGCGAGGCCGTGGTGATGGTCGGCCCGCTGTGCGGCTCGAACGGCTCGGTGAGGCCGTCACCGAAGCTGAGGAAGTCCCCGTTCCCGGAGTAGCGGCTGCCGAGCGCCTCCGGCAGGCCGGGCAGGGTGCCGTACTGGTCTCGGCTGCGCAGGAGCAGTTCGGTGCTGCCGAGCGCGCCCGCGCAGAGGAAGACATGCCGCGCGGTGACGTCGCGTTCGACGGCTCCGTCCGGGTGCCCGTGCTCGCGGAGCCGGACGCGATAGCCCTCGTCCGTGCGAGCCAGGTACACCGCCTCGGTACGCACTCCCACCGTGGCACCGTGCTTCTCGGCGACCGCGAGATAGGTCAGGTCCAAAGTGTTCTTGGCGCCGACGTTGCAGCCGATGTCGCACTCGCCGCAGAACGTGCAGCCCCGCTGCGGGACGCCGAACCGGTTCGTCTGGTGCGGGCCGTGGTCGTCGAAGGTGACCGCGAGGTTGGGGTGGAAGAAGCCGTCGGCGTGGCCGAGGTCGTCGGCGGCCCGTGCCATCAGGCGCGTCTTCGGGGGCAGCTCGCCGGTGCGAGGGTCGGCGGGCACCGGCCGCACGTTCAACATGTACGAGGCGAGGTCGTAGTACGGGTCGAGCATCTGCCGGGTGTACGGCGCCGGCCAGCGATCGTCGAAGACCTCGGCCGGCGCGCGCATGGCGACGTTCGCGTAGACCAGCGATCCTCCGCCGTAGCCGGCCGCGCGGACGGCGAGGATGTCGTTGAGCGGCAGCGCGTCGTAGAGGCCGTGCCCGCACATCCACAGCCAGCCGTCGTCGAGGCGGGACAGGTCGCGGGGGAAGTCGCCGGGCCGCCAGCGCCGGCCCCGTTCGATGATCGCCACGTCGACGCCGGCCTGGGCGAGCCGGCACGCGGCGACGGCGCCGCCGAACCCGCTCCCGATCACCAGCGCCTCGTAGTGGTCGCGGTCGAGGTACTCGGCTGTCTCCGGCAAGGTCATGTCTGCGTCCCTCCTGGTGATCGATGAGCGGGTCCGGGCCCGATGCGTCACGCACCGGGCCCGGACGGGGTTCTCAGTTGCCCCGCTGCGGGGCGCTGCTGCCGGAGTACTCGGGCAGGTCGGCGACGAGCTTGGTGAGCTCGGCGTCGTTCTCGTACCGCTTCTTGTGCAGGGCCGCGATCTTGGCGCCGATCTCGGGGTCCGGGTCGTCGGTGATGTCGTACGAGTCGAACTTCTCCACCAGGGGCAGGCCCACCCGGTCGGTGTTGCTGTGGGCCGGGTGGGTGAGGTACTCCCAGTAGCCGTCCAGGTCCTCGATGACGAAGACGGCGCCCCACTCGAACTCGCCGCCGAAGTCCGGGCCGACGACGAACGACTTCACCGACGGGATCACCCGGCCCTGGTTGCGCAGGCTCTCCAGCGCGACCTCGAGCTGCTCCGGCGTGACGCCTTCCTTGATCTTGAAACGGTTGCCGTGGTAGATCATCTTTCTTCTCCCTCTGTGATGGGTGGGTGGGTTCTCAGCGCCGGAGGTACCGGGCGCCGAGGGCCGTTGCGGCACCGGCGAGCAGGACCGCGCCGGAGTAGGTGAAGGTCGCCGCGATGCCGAGCGCGTCGACGATCGGCTGCATCAGCAGCGGCGACAGGAACTGGCCGAGGAAGATCGCGGTGACCAGGCCACCGAGGATCCGTCCACGCCGGGCGGCGGAGGCGATCTCGGCGAGCCGGGTGTTCAGGTTGGGCACCACCAGGCCGACCCCGAGGCCGCCGATGAGCACGCCGGCGGCGAGCTGAGCGAGCACGGTCGCGGTTCCGGCGACCGCCCAGCCGGCGCCGAGCAGCGCGATGCTCAGGGCGGTGATCGTCGCCGGGTGCAGGCGCCGCCGCAGCCGGGGAAAGGCCAGGGCGCCGGCGATGCCGGTGAGGGTGCTGCCGGCGATCACCACGCCGGTCATCGCGGTGCCGGTGTGGAAGCCGGTGAGCCGGAACGGCAGCTGGGTGGGCGCCATGTAGAAGATGACCGTGACGGCCGCCGCCAGGGCGTACACCCCGATGATCTCCCGGCGTGCGCCGGCTGCCGGTGCCGTCGCGGTGGGGGTGACGTTCGCCGTGCCGGTGCGCCGCGCGGACTCTCGCAGGAAGAGGGCGGCGGCCGGCAGGATCAGCGCGGCCACGGCGTAGAGCAGGAAGGGCGAGCGCCACGAGATTCCGGCCAGGACGCCGGCCAGCGGCAGGAACACGACCCCGCCGAGGCTGGCGGACGCTTGCTGCAAGCCGAGGAACCGCGCCCTGCCCGGCCCGTCGAACCAGTCGGCGATGACGGTGCTGACCGCTGTCATGACGCCGCCCACCGCGGCGCCGAGCAGGGCCCGGCTGGCGATGAGGACACCCAGGTCGGTGATCAGGAAGCCGGCGGTGCCGGCCAGGGCGTACAGCGCCAGCGAGGTGAGCAGCAGCGGGCGGCGCCCGACGCGGTCGGCGAGCAGGCCGGCCACCGGAGCGGTCACGGCGATCGCCAGGGACGTGACGGTGAGGGTCAGGCGGACCAGGACCTCGGCCCCCGGGGTGCCGGCGTACGCGGCGGTCATCGCGGGCAGGCTGGGGGCGATGATCGCGGCACCCATGATGGTCAGGCTCGCCGCGGCGAGGATGGTGGCGCGTGCGGCGGCGGCCGGCCGCGACGCCCGTGTCGAGATGGCGGTAGTCATGGTTCGTGTCACTCCGAGCCGTGCGTCGGGTGTGCGGGACCGGCGACGCCGGTGTAGGCGAGGTGCCAGAGCATGCCGTCGGCGGCGTGCTCGAAGTTGTGGCAGTGGTCCATCCAGATGCCGGGGTTGTCGGCGGTGAAGGCGATCTCGTAGGTCTCGCCGGGCGCGACGTTGAGGGTGTCGGTCCACCAGGGACTGCCGTCGACCGCCGTGTCGTTGCGGGACAGCACGCGGACACGGTGGCCGTGCAGGTGCATCGGATGGTCGATGATGCCGCGGTTCGTGATGCGCATCCGTACGGTGTCGCCCAGGTCGGCCATGACGGCCGGGATGGCCGGGGCGGAGGCGCCGTTGACCGTGTTGGCCCAGGTGAAGGCGCCGTTGGCGAATCCGAAGCCGTTGTCCAGGACGAAGTCGTAGGTGCGGTTCGCCGCCGGAGCCGGGGTGGCGTCCGGGGTTCCGTAGTGGGCCGGGTCGAACAGCGGCCCGTCGGCGGTGGCCGGCGCCGTGACAGCGGCGCCGCCGGCTTCCGGGGTCAAGGTCAGCGCAGGGGTCGTGGACGCCCCGTCGGTGTGCATGCTGACGGTCACCGGTGTGGCGGGCATCGGGAAGCCGACGTCGTAGCGGCCTCCCGCGGCCAGCAACAGGATCCCGCCGGCGGGCAGGGCGCCGGGCTCGTGGATCGCGTTGCCGTCGATGGCGGTGACGCGGTGTTCCGTGCCGGTGATCCGGATCCGCTGCGGGTCCGGTGAGCTGTTGATCAGGCGCAGCCGGACCGGCGTACGGGGATCGACGTGCTCGGCCGACGCGGTGTCGGCCGTGCCGAGCGCGCTGACGAGGTCGTCGCCCGCGGGCCATTGGTGCGTGAAGAGGGTGGCGTCGTGGGTCTCGGCCCCGGGCGGAGCCTCGATCAGCAGGGCGCCGAACAGTCCACGGGCGACGGCGTCGGCGGAGTCGCGGTGGGTGTGGTACCAGAAGGTGCCGGCGCGGTCGGGCACGAAGCGGTAGACGTGCCGGCCGCCGGGCGGCACCGCGTCCTGGGTGAGGCCGGGCACGCCGTCCTCGGCGTTGGGCACGTCGACGCCGTGCCAGTGGACGGTGACGCCCTCGGTCACGTCGGTGTTGATCAGAGTGACTTCGACCAGCTGTCCCCGCTCGGCGCGCAGCGTGGGGCCGGGGGAGGTGCCGTTGAAGGTGAGCCCGTCGATCCGCGCGCCCGAGCTCAGCGTGACGGTGCCGTGGGCGGCGACCAGGGTGAACCTGACGTCCGGGGTGCCCTGCCGGGGCCCGGTGAGGGTGGCGATGTCGATGCCGTGGTGGTCGTGGCCGGTGGCGCTCGCCGGCGCCTGGTTCTGGACGTACAGGGCCGTGATCGCGGCGGCCAGCGCCAGCGTGGTCAGGCCGGTGAGCCACGGCAGGCGGGCGGCCGGCGATCCGGCGCTCCGGCGGCGCAGCAGGGCGGAGGCGGCCACGCCGGTGGTGGCGAGGACGGTCAGGACCGTGGCGATCACCACGGCGCGGGCGGCCGGATCCTGCGGCACCCAGGCGAGATAGGTGGAGAGGAAGACGCCCACGGCGGCGATCTGGGCGGCGATGCGGTTCGCGACGGGGCGGTTCGCCGAGGCGACGGTCACCGCGAGGGGTATCACGGCCACCGGCAGCCCCACGGCGACGCGGTCGGTGACCAGGTGCCAGTTCTCGGCGGCGAGAAGGGCGGCCACGACGACGCGGGCGGCGACCAGCGCAACGGTGATGATCAGAGGCCACCGCAGCGAGCGGCCGCGGGCGGCCCGCAGGCCGAGCGGGATGGCGCCGGCCGCGGCGAGGGCCGCGAGCAGCAGGTCGGTGATGAACAGCGGCTCAGCCACGGTTTCTCCTCACGATGTCGAGACGAGTTCGGGTGGGCGGTGGAACGGCCGGCCGGGGGAAGCCGGCCGTCCCACCCGTCTGCGGGTCAGTCCCAGAGGCTCAGGGCGATGACGAAGGTGAGCACCGGCAGCAGCAGCCACGGCTCGGAGAGAACGAGGACCGCCGTGACGGCGAGCGAGACGTAGGCCAGGCCCTTGGCGATCCGGCGGCGCGTCCTGCGCTTCCTGCTCTTGTGCGGTGCCAGGTCGGCCGGGGTGGTGGTGAGGGTGGACATGCTGATGCTCCTGTTCAGGCGGTGGGGTTCTCGGCGGTGTTGCGCAGCTGCTCGAGCCAGGACCGGATCGAGGCGTCGAGGGCCTGGCGCAGGTTCTCGGTGTCGGCGCGGACCGGGTTGCCGTCCCACGACTCGGCGGTGCCGACGATGGTCGCGTCGCCGTCGGCGGTGAAGGTCCACTCGTGGATGCCGGTGATGCCGTGGGCCGGGCCGCCCCAGAGGATGCGATGCGGGGCGTCGACGTCGTAGACCGTGGAGATGACGGACAGGCCCGCCGTCGTCCAGTGGAAGGTGGAGCCGGGCCGCAGCGGTCCGTCGGCGTACGCGGTGTCGATGTCGCTCTGCCAGCTGGTCCAGCGGTTCACGTCCGTGTGCAGCGCCCACACCCGGTCGATCGGGGCGTCGATGCGGATCTCGTGCCGAACGACGACGGCGGCGCCGGTGTCGATGTCAGTGATGGTCATGTCGGTTCCTCCAGGCGGTGGCCGGTCCCACCGGCGATCACCGGTGCGACTTGAACTTTGCTGGCGGCAGCCGGTCATTCGCCTGGTCATCGACTGTTCAGAACTGCTCATCGCTGGTCAGCTCCCGGCACCGGAAAGGCGGAAGCCGCCTGTGCCGGCCCTTCGCAGGGCGGGCACAGACGGCTCTTCTTGCCAGGAGACGAAGGTGTCAGGTCTTGCCAGGAGACGGAGGTGTCAGGTCTTGCCAGGAGACGGAGGTGTCAGGGAACGAGGGACCGGAGCGTGCCGCCTTCGACCTTGAGGGCCGCGCCGGTGGTCGCGGAGGCCTGGGCGGAGCTGGTGAAGACGATCAGGTCCGCCACCTCGGACGGGCGGATCAGGCGCTGAAGCAGGGAGGTGGGGCGGTACTCGGCGATGAACTGGCGCTGGGCCTGATCGAAGGTGGCGGCATCGGGAATCAGAGCGGTGATGTACTCCTCGATGCCCTCGGTGTGGGTGGGCCCGGGCAGCACGGAGTTCACGGTGACGCCGGTGCCGGCGGCGGCCTTGGCGAGGCCGGCCGCGACGGCGAGCAGGGCCGTCTTGGTGACGCCGTAATGGACCATGTCGAGCGGGGTGTCGACGGCGGTCTCGCTGGAGACGAAGACGACGCGCCCGAAGCCGCGAGCCATCATGCCGGGCATGTACTGGCGGGCCAGGCGCACACCGCTGAGGACGTTGACGTCGAAGAAGCGGCGCCATTCGCTGTCGTCGATCTCCAGGACGGGCGTGGAGGCGAAGATGCCGGTGTTGTTGACGAGGACGTCGACGGCGGGGACGGCCTCCAGGAGGGTTCGGGCGCCCTCGGGGGTGGTGACGTCGGCGGCGACGGTGACGAGGTCCGCGGCGGGGACGCGCTCGCGGATTGCCTCGGCCGCCGCCTTCAGGCGCTGCTCGTCACGGCCGTTGAGAACGGTGCGGGCCCCGGCCCGGGCGAATGCCTCGGCGGTGGCGAGGCCGATGCCCATCGTGGAGCCGGTGACCAGGGCGGTCCGGCCGGTGAAGTCGATCTGCATGATCATCCCTTGCTCTGAGCGGGGCGAGTGCCCCTGCTCCGCCTCGCTCGAGTTTGAGACGGAACGTTCTCACTCAGAATGAGACGGAGCGTTCTCTCTTGTCAATCCATGAGAGAGAACGCTCCGTCACATATGATCAGGCACACATGCTCAGCCGGTGGGGCGCTCGGCGGCCTCGCGGATCAGGCCGAGCCAGGAGACGAGCGAGGCGTCGAGCGCCCGCCGCATGTTCTCGGTGTCCGCGCGCACCTGCCGGCCC
>NZ_BOMI01000189.1 GCF_016862115.1 Paractinoplanes deccanensis | reverse complement strand
GCGGCCGGAGTAGCGGTGGGCGAGGTGGCGGGCCAGCGGCAGCCACGCCTCGATCGCCCGGTCGCGCAGGGCGGCCCGGGACGGGTGACCCGCCGGCATGGCGGCCATCGCGTTCAGCAGCTCGGCGGCGCTGTCGGCGGGCGCCTCGGCACCGGCGGGGATCGCCTCGGCCTCGGTCGCCTCGGCGGCGGAAGCGGCGGTCGTCTCGGTGACGGTCATGCTGTGGTCCTCCCTGGCACCTGTCCGGAGAGCCGGTCCTGCTCGGTGGCAGGACCCGTTCGGTCGGGTGTCCCTATCTACAGGTCGACGGTGATCTATCCGGTCTCCATCGACCCGCACACGTGGCCGTTCGGATATGACGACCTTAGCCGAGAGGTCGAGAAAAGACTAGCCGAAAGTATGAGTTACTTTGCGTGATAGCAAGTATACGCAGCGGATCTTGCCGAGCGTGAATGGATGGGCGCGTTCCGGGCACGCCAGGAAACATGACTTTCGCGGTAGTGACCGGTGCCTCGAGCGGCATCGGATATGAGCTGGCACGTCAATTCGCACAGAACGGCTTCGATCTGCTGGTCGTGGCCGAGGACGCCGACATCGAGCAGGCGGCCGCCGACCTGCGCCGCGACGGCGAGCGTGAGGTGACAGCGGTCCGCGCCGACCTCGCCACTTTCGAGGGAGTGGAGCAGGCGTACGCGGCGATCCGCGCGGCCGGCCGCCCGGTCGACGCCATCGCGCTGAACGCGGGCCGCGGCATCGGCGGCGACTTCGCCCGGGAGACCGATCTGGAGGACGAGCTCGACGTCATCGCCGTCAACGTGACGTCGACAGTGCACCTCGCCAAGCGGGTCCTGCCCGACATGGTCGCCCGCGGCGCGGGGCGGGTGCTGTTCACCTCGTCGATCGCGTCGATGATGCCCGGCACCTACCAGGCCGTCTACAACGCGTCGAAGTCGTTCGTGCAGTCGTTCGCCGAGGCGGTGCGCGCCGAGCTCAAGGACACCGGGGTCACCGTGACCTCGCTGATGCCCGGCCCGACGGACACGCAGTTCTTCGAGCGCGCCGAGATGATGGACACGCGCGTCGGCACGAGCAAGAAGGACGATCCCGCCGAGGTGGCCGAGCAGGGCTTCAAGGCGCTCATGAAGGGCGAGGAGAAGGTCGTCGCCGGATCGCTCATGACCAAGGTGCAGGGCGCGGCCTCCAAGGTGATGCCGGACAAGGCCAAGGCGGAGATGCACCGCAAGATGGCCGAGCCGGGCAGTGCAAAAACGGATTAGTCCGTACGTCGGCGCGAGTGGTCTGCTCGGGCCAGTGTCAGGAGGCGCAGAACGGGCAAGATGGACGTCATGACTTCGCTCCGCGTCTCGACGCCGTTCCCGGCGGCCTCGGAGCTGCGCTGCTGGACATTGGACAGGTTCGGCGAACTGCGCGGTTTGCGGGCGGCCCTGCGCGAGGCGATCGCGCAGGTGCCCGCGGCCGCGCAGGACGACCTCACCGACAAGGTCGCCGTGGTCGCCACCGAGCTGGCGACCAACGCTCTGCGGCACGGGCTGCCCCCGACCGAGGTGCGCCTGCTGCGGCAGGACGACCGGCTGATCATCGACGTCGCCGACCATGACCTCGAGGCCGTGCCCCGGCTGGCCGAGGGCCGCCCGCTCGGCGCCGGCGGCCTCGGGCTCCAGCTCACCCGGACCTTCGCGATCGACGTCGGCTGGTACATGACGGAGGACGCCAAGCACGTCTGGGCCAGCTTCCCGGGCTGATTCGCTCAACTGCTGGTAGAAAAGGCCCGTGACGGACTCCTACGCGATCGGCCAGGACCGGACGGCCGACGGTACGGCCACGGTCCTGAGCATCGGCGGCGAACTGGACATCAACGCCCGCGACGACCTGCGCGAGGCGATTCTCGGCGCGGTCGGCCGCGGCGACCTCGTCGTCGACCTCGGCGGCGTGACCTTCCTCGACTCCGAGGCGCTCGGCGCGCTGATCGACGGATACAACGCGGCGACGGCCGCCGGCACCGGCTTCCGCGTGGTCGGAGCCACCGGCGTGGTCGCCCGCGTTCTCGCCGTCTCGGGTGCGGGAGAGCTGTTCGCCTCGTAGTCTCCCGCGGTGTACTTGATCATTTCGGCGCTCCTGCTCGCCGGGGTCCTGGCCTTCGCGGTGGTGCGCCCGCGCGGGTTGCCGGAGGCGGTGGCGGCGGTGCCCGCGGCCGTGATCGCGGTCGGCGCCGGCCTGGTGCCGCTGCGGGACGCCACGGCCGAGCTGCGCGAGCTCGGCCCGACGGTCGGCTTCCTCGCCGCGGTCCTGGTGGTCGCGCATCTCGCGGACGAGCACGGCGTCTTCCGGTACGCCGGGCGCGTCGCCGCCCGGATCAGCCGCGGCAGCCCGGTGCGGCTGCTCGGCGCGGTCTTCGTGGCGGCGGCGCTGACGACCGCGGTGCTCAGCCTGGACGCGACGGTGGTGCTGCTCACCCCGGTCGTGCTGGTGACCGCGGCGCGCGCCGGGGTGCGGTCACGGCCGCCCGCGTACGCGTCGGCGCACCTCGCCAACTCCGCGTCGCTGCTGCTGCCCGTCTCCAACCTGACCAACCTGCTCGCCTTCGCGGCCAGCGGCCTCACGTTCCTCGGCTTCGCGGCGGTGATGGCGCTCCCGTGGATCGTCGTGGTCGCCGTCGAATACCTGGTCTTCCGCTGGTTCTTCCGCGCCGGCCTGCGCGAGCGCGTGGAGCCGCGTGCCGGCGGCGGGGACGGGCCGGCGCCCGGCTACGCGCTGGCCGTGCTGGGGTTGACGCTGACCGGCTTCGCGGTGGCCCAGCCGCTCGGCGTGCACCCGGCGTGGGTGGCGGTCGCGGGTGCCGTCGCTCTCGCCGTACCGCTGCGGTCGTCGCCCTTGACCCTGCTGCGCGAAGCCAATCCCGCGTTCTGCGCGTTCGTCCTGGCGCTCGGTGTGGTGGTCGCGGCGGTGCGGGCGCACGGGCTCGGCGGGCTCGTGGAGCATCTGGTGCCGGACGGCGCGGGACTGGGCGAGATGCTCGCGATGGCGGGGCTCGCGGCGCTGCTCGCCAACCTGCTCAACAACCTGCCGGCGACGCTGGTGCTGCTGCCCGGGGTGGAGTCGTCGCCGGGGCTGCTGCTGGCGATGCTGATCGGGGTCAACGTCGGCCCGAACCTCACCTATGTGGGCTCGCTGGCCACGCTGCTGTGGCGGCAGATCCTGCACGAGCAGGACGCGGCGCCGGCCGCGCGCGACTTCCTGCGGCTCGGCCTCGCGACCGTGCCGATCGCGCTGGTCTCGGGGGTGCTGGCCCTGTGGGCCGCGCTGCGCGTCACGGGGCACTGAGCCAGGCGCGTCGCGCGCCGCCGGGCATCGGCCGGGCAGCCGCACGGCGGCCGTCCAGAGTGGCCGGACGGGAGCTCAGGGGCGCACCCCTGCCGTCGCGGCCGGGATCGGCCCGGGGAACGGCCGAGGTGATCCGGTGGGGGATTCGCCGGCGGGGGTGCGTCCAACGCAGTCAGTCTTATCGATGAAACGTGTTACAGGCAAGTAAACCGAGTTGCGGAACTACCGGCTCGCCGGAGGAGCTCCACCGCCGCCCGCCGGCGTGGTGGTGGTGTCCACCTTCGCGGTGAGCGCGACCCGATAGCCGTTCGTCACGTCGCCCGAGACCGTGGCCAGTTGCAGCACGCCCGAGTCGTCGCCGAAGACGTTGTCGCTCGACAGGCTGACCTGGGCCAGATTGGGGACCGACGCCGAGTAGCCGGTGGTCGCGTAGACGGCCTCGCAGGTCGCCTTGGGGAGCGCCACCTGCGAGGTCGCGATCGCCTTGGTGGCGTCGGTGATGTCCGCCTTGCCGGGGTAGACCTCGAAGTGGATGTGCGGCCACCGCCCGCTGTAGCAGGCCGGGAAGATGCTGGTGAAGGTCACCTTGCCCGAGCCGTCGGCCACCTGGACGCCGCGCAGGTAGTTCTGATCGGTGACGCCGTCGGAGTACATCGAGTACTTGCCGTCCCGGTCGCAGTGCCACACGTAGACGGCGACATCGGCGAACGGCTTGTCGTCGTTCGCCATGTCCGAGATCGTCAGCTCGAGCGTCATGGCGACACCCTCGGCGGTGCCGCTCGCCGTGCCGAAGCTCGACCGGATGTCGCTGCGGATCACGCCGCTCTGCTCGAGCACGTCCGGCCCGTTCGACCCGTCGCCCGGGTAGGGCCCGGCGGTCTCGTCCGGGATCTCGCCGCTGGTGGTGGTGGCGGCGGCGGTGGTCGTGGCGGAGGTGCTGGTCGACGACGTCGAGTCGCCGCAGGCGGCCAGCCCGAGGACCGCCGCGCCGACGCCGAGGCCGCGCAGCATCATCCGCCGGCTCATCAGGGTGCCCAGGTCGAACCCGAGCCCCTGGTCGACGACCTCCTCGTCGGGGCGGGGGAGTCGCCTTCCCTCGTACCGTTGCGTCATTGGCTCGCTCCTCGTCGTGGTGCCGCACCCGTCGAGAAGACCCTAGGGCGATTTTTTGTGGAAACGATGTGATTGTCCTGTCCGTTGCCCGACCGAGGATGTTTTCCTACCGGTTTTGAAGAGATAATTCTGCCGGACTGTTGACGGAAAAATTCGGCCCGCCCTACGGTGGCGACGTGTCCGGGTCCGGAGGAGTACATGCGCTGGTCAGGCGCGCTCACGAAGAGCGCGTGCTGTCGATCCTGCGCGAGCGTGGCGGCCTGAGCCGGGCACAGATCGCCGCCCGCTGCGGTCTGTCGCGCACGACGCTCAGCGAGATAACCGGCGACCTGCTCGCCCGCGGCGCGATCGTCGTCGTCACCACCGACGCCCGGGAGCGCGCCGGCAGCGGGCGCCCCGCCGAGCTCCTCGCGCTCGACCCCCGCTCGGGACAGTTCCTCGGCGTCGACCTCGGGCACAGCCGGGCCCGCGTCGCGGTCGCCGATGCCGCGCACGAGGTCATCGCGAGCGAGGCGGTCGCCTATCCGCCGGACAGCCCGTGGCCGCGGCGGCTGGCCGCCGGTGTGGAGCTCGTCGAACGGCTCTCCCGCGAGCAGGGCATCACGCTCGCCGCGCTCCAGGGCATCGGTGTCGGCGTCGCCGGTCCCTGTCCGGCCGATGGCTCCCGGGCCGACGTGCTCGCCGCGTTCGCCGAGCGGTTCTCCGCGCCGGTGATCGTCGACAACAACACCCGCTTCGCCGCGCTCGCCGAGTCCGGCGACACCATCGGGGCGAGCGACGTGCTCTACGTGCGGCTCGCCGACGGCATCGGTGGCGGGCTCGTGGTCGGCGGCCGGCTGGTGCCGGGCGCGCGCGGGGCCGCCGGCGAGTTGGGGCACGTCAAGATCGACCCCGAGGGCGGCCTCTGCCGCTGCGGCAAACGCGGCTGCCTCGAGACGGTCGCGTCCGTGCCGCCGGCGCTGGCCGCCGCCGGCGTCCGCGATCTGGAGGAGCTGGCTGCCCGGCGCGACGAGCCCCGGGTGCGCGCCGCGATGGACCGGGTCGCCGGCGCGCTGGGCCGGGTGCTGGCCGACGCCGCGCTGGTCCTCGACCCCGAGCAGATCGTGATCGGCGGTCCGCTGCCGCACGCGGTCCCGGCGATCGTCGAGCGGGCCGGCGAGGTGATCGCGGCCGAGCTCGTCCCGGCCGGCGGTCCGGGCCCCCTGATCCGTGCCGCCCGCCTCGGCGACGACGACGGCGCCCGCGGCGCGATCGCCGCCTGCTGCCGGCAGTCCCCGCTGCTCGACGACTACCCGTCCCTCTCCGGAAACCCTTCATGACCGCCGCCCACATCTTTCTTCTCCCCGGGAGCCGCTCGTGACCGTCGTGCAGGCCGACGCCGAGGTGGCGACCGCGAGCGCGCCCGCGCCCGGGCGCCGCCGCGGCGTACCCAAAGCGGTTCTGAACTTGATCTCTGTTGGTCTCGGCATCGCGATCTGGTGGGGCTTCTCGCTGGCCGGCCATGACATTCCGGCGCCGCCCGAGGTGCTGAGCCGTGGGCGGGAGTTGGTCGCCGACGGCACCCTGCTCGACGACGTGCTGGCCAGCCTCGGCCGGGTGCTCGCCGGCTTCGTGCTCGGTGTCGCCCTCGCCGTGCCGGTCGGCTTCCTGATGGGCTGGTACGGCATGGTGCGCGGCCTGATCGAGCCGTGGGTGCAGTTCTTCCGCACCATCCCGCCGCTCGCGATCATCCCGCTCGCGGTCGTTCTCCTGGGCATCGGCGAGACTCCGAAGATCTTCGTCATCTTCCTCGCCTCGTTCTTGGCCTGCGTGATCGCCACGTTCCAGGGTGTGGTCGGGGTGGACAAGACGCTGATCAACGCGGCTCGGGTGCTCGGCGCCAGGGACGGCACGATCTTCGCGCGGGTCGTGGTGCCGGCGTCGACGCCGTTCATCCTGGTCGGCATGCGGGTCGGGCTCGGCTCGTCGTGGGCCACCCTGGTCGCGGCCGAGCTGATCGCGGCGCAGCAGGGCCTCGGCTACCGCATGCAGAGCGCGCAGCTCTACTACGACCTGCCGACCATCTTCGTCGGACTGATCAGCATCGGCGTGCTCGGCCTGCTGATGGACCGGATCCTCCTGTTCGCCGAACGGCGTCTCACCCATTGGCAGGAGCGCCGATGATCAAGTTGCAGCATGTCCGGAAAGTCTTCGCCGACGCCAATTTCACCGCCCTCGGCGACGTCTCGCTCGACATTTCGGACAATGAGTTCGTCACCGTGGTGGGGCCGTCGGGCTGTGGCAAGACCACGGTCATGAACATCCTGGCCGGGCTCGACTTCCCGACGGGAGGGCAGGCCCTGGTCGACGGGGAGACAATCTCCGGACCCGGCCCCGACCGCGGCGTGATCTTCCAGCAGTACGCCCTCTTCCCGTGGCTCACCGTGCGCAAGAACGTCGAGTTCGGGCTGCGCACGGCCGGCGTGCCGCGGGCCGAGCGCCGCCGCACCGCCGAGCACTTCATCGACCTGGTCGGCTTGAGCGACTTCGCCGACGCGCTGCCCCGCACCCTGTCCGGGGGCATGAAGCAGCGCTGCGCGATCGCGCGCGCCTACGCGGTCAACCCCTCGATCCTGCTCATGGACGAGCCGTTCGGCGCGGTCGACGCGCTCACCCGCGTGCGCCTCCAGGAACAGCTGCTCCGCACCTGGAGCCAGGAGAAGCGCACCGTCGTCTTCATCACCCACGACGTCGACGAAGCCGTCTTCCTCGCCAACCGGGTCGTCGTGATGGCGGCCCGCCCGGGCCGGATCGTCGAGGTCGTCGACGTCGATCTGCCCTACCCCCGTACCGAAGAGATGCGGCTCAGTCCCGCCTTCACGGCGCTGCGCAATCGCGTGTGGAGCGCCGTCTATCACCAGGAGACCGTTGCATGAAACGCGTCCTCGCGGCCCTCGCGGCCGCCTCCCTCCTCCTGCTTTCGGCGTGCGGATCAGCCGATGACAACTCGTCGGCCGGCGGCGCCGTGAAGGTCAACTTTGGGTACATCGCCGACTACAACGGGAGCAGCCTGCTCGCGGTCGCCGACGACCAGAAGCTCTGGGCCAAGCACGACGTCGAGGTGAGCATCAAGGTCTTCACGAACGGCCCGCTCCAGATCACCGCCCTCAACGCCGGCGACCTCGACTTCGGCTACATCGGCCCCGGTGCGATCTGGCTGCCCGCCTCGGGCAAGGCGAAGATCGTCGCGGCGAACTCGCTCGGCAACGCGGACCGGGTGATCGCCCAGCCCGGCATCACCGACCTGGCGCAGCTCAAGGGTAAGAAGGTCGGCGTGCCGGAGGGCACCTCGGGCGACATGATCCTGACCCTGGCGCTGAAGAAGGCCGGGCTCACCAACGACGACATCCAGCGCGTGCCGATGGACGCCGCCACCATCGTCTCGGCGTTCGCCGCCGGCCAGATCGACGCGGCCGGCATCTGGTATCCGCTGCTCAACAACATCAAGCAGAAGAAGCCGGGCCTGGTCGAGCTGGCGAAGGACAGCGACTTCGAGGGCGAGTTCTCGTTCCCGACCGCCTTCGTGGCCTCGAACGACGTGGCCGAGAAGAAGAAGGACACGGTCACCAGGGTCGTGCAGGTGCTGCGCGAGGCGATGGACTACCGGGCGGCCAACCCCGACAAGACCATCGAGCTGACCGCGGCGCTGCTCAAGCAGCCGGTCGACGCGGTGAGGGCGGACGCGGCGAACAGCAAGATGCTCGACTCGAAGACGCTCGACGGCTACACGGCGGACGGCACGATCGACAAGTGGCTGACGGCGCTCGGCGACTACTTCGTCGACGCCAAGAAGCTGCCGTCCAACCCGGACCCGAAGACCTACTACCTGGGCGACGTGTTCACGGGATGAACTTTCTCTTCCTCATGACCGACCAGCACCGGGTCGACACGCTCGGGGCCTACGGCAACACCCGGGTCTGCACGCCGAACCTGGACCGCCTCGCGGCCACGGGGACGCGGTTCGACCGGTGGTACACGCCGACGGCGATCTGCACGCCGGCGCGGGCCAGCCTGCTCACCGGCCAGGCGCCGTTCCGGCACAAGGTGCTCGCCAACCACGAGCGCAACGTCGGCTATCTCGAAGACCTGCCGGACGGCACGTTCACGTTCCCGCAGGCGTTGCGCGAACGCGGCTACAACGTGGGCCTGATCGGCAAGTGGCATGCGGGCACCGAGAAGGTGCCCGCCGACTACGGGTTCGACGGGCCACACCTGCCGGGCTGGCACAATCCGGTCGAGCACGAGGACTACCTGGCCTACCTGAAGGAGCACGACCTTCCCCCGTACGAGATCACGGATCGGATCCGGGGGACGCTGCCGAACGGCGGCCCGGGCAACCTGCTTGCCGCGCGGTTGCGGCAGCCGGTCGAGGCGACGTTCGAGTACTACATGGCGACGCGGACGATCGAGATGTTGCGCTCGTACGCCTTTTCGGGCGCGCCTTTCTACCTCGCCACGCACTTCTTCGGGCCCCACCTGCCGTACATCGTCCCGGACGAGTACTTCGACCTGATCGACCCGGCCCAGGTGGAGCTGCCGAAGTCGATCGCGGAGACGTTCGAGGGCAAGCCGCCGGTGCAGGCCAACTACAGCGCGCACTGGACGTTCGACACCATGCCGATCGAGGTCACGCGCAAGCTGATCGCGGTCTACCGGGGTTACGTGACGCTGATCGACGAGCAGGTGGGGCGGATCCTCGCCGAGCTCGACGCGCTCGGTCTCACCGACCGGACCACCGTCTTCTTCACGTGTGACCATGGCGAGTTCACGGGCTCGCATCGGCTGCACGACAAGGGTCCCGCCATGTATGAGGACATCTATCGGACGCCAGGGATGATCCGGATTCCCGGCGAGAGGCCGCAGGTGCGCCGGGAGTTCGTGAGCCTCCTCGACTGCACCGCGACGATCCTGGACCTGGCGGGGCTGGACACGTCGGGCGCTGTGGACTCGCGCAGCCTGGTTCCGCTGATTCGTGGAGAACGTCCCGAATGGCAGCCCGACATTCTCGGCGAGTTCCATGGGCACCACTTCCCGTACCCGCAGCGGATGCTCCGGGAGGACCGCTACAAGCTGGTCGTCAACCCCGACTCGACAAACGAGCTCTACGACCTGGAGCGCGACCCGGACGAGCTGATCAACGTCTACCGGCATCCGGAGATGGCACCCGTGCGAAAGCGCATGACGCGGCGGCTCTACGCCCTCCTCAAGGAGCGCGACGACCGCTTCTACCACTGGATGACCTCGATGTACGACGTCGGCGAGGTCGACCACGACCCCACGCTCAGTGGGCTGGACGAATCGTCGTACCGGTGAACATCGTCATGATCCTGACGGACGACCACGCCGCGCATGCGATCTCCGCGTACGGGTCGGCCGTCGCCGCGACGCCACGGATAGACGAGATCGCCGCGCTCGGCCGGCGCTTCGACAACTGCTTCGCGACAAACTCGCTCTGCTCGCCGTCGCGGGCCAGCATCCTGACCGGCACCTACAGCCACGTCAACGGGGTGACCACGCTGGTCACCCCGATCGACGCCGCGCAGCCGACGTTCGTGTCGCAGCTGCGGGAGGCCGGCTACCGCACTGCCATGATCGGCAAGTGGCACATGGGGGACGGGCCGGGCCACGACCCGCAGGGCTTCGACTACTGGGACGTGCTGATCGACCAGGGGGAGTACGTAGACCCACGGTTCCTCTCACCCTCCGGCCTCCGCACGATCCCGGGGTACGCCACCGACATCATCACCGACCTGGCGCTGGCCTGGATCTCGTCGCTCGGCGCCGGCGAGCCCTACTGCGTGCTGATCTACCACAAGGCACCGCACCGGCCGTGGATCCCGTCGCCGGCCCACCGGCACCTGTACGAGGATCCGATCCCGCTCCCGGCCACCTTCGGCGACGACTACGCCACCCGCACGTCGTCGGCCCGCCGCGCGGCCATGCGGATCGCCGAGCACCTCACGCTTGAAGACCTCAAGGAGGCGCCGCCCGCCGGGCTCTCCTACGACGAGGAGGCGCTCTGGAAATACCAGCGGTTCATGCGGGACTACCTGCGCTGCGTCGCCTCGGTGGACGACAACGTCGGCCGGGTCGTCGATTTCCTCCGCGCCCGCGGCGAGTTCGACGACACCCTTCTCTTTTACGCCTCGGACCAGGGCTTCTTCCTCGGCGATCACGGCTGGTTCGACAAGCGCTTCATGTACGAGGAGTCGCTGCGGATGCCGCTCGTCCTGTCGTGCCCGAGCCGTGTGTCGCCGGGCGTGGTGGACGAGATGGTCACCAATGTGGACTGGGCGCAGACAATCCTGGAGGCGGCCGGCGTGCCGCCGCACCCGCGGATGCAGGGCCGCAGCTTCTGGCCTCTGCTGACGGACTCCGCCTACGCGGCGGCCGACGGCGTCTACTACCGCTATTGGGAGCACGACGACGTCTTCCACAAGGCGCCGGCTCATTACGGCTATCGCACCGGGCGATACAAGCTCATCTACTTCTACAACGACGGGATGGGACTCCCGGGCTGCGGCTGGGGGGCCTATCCGCCGGAGTGGGAGCTGTACGACCTGGTGGCGGACCCGGCCGAGGTGCGCAACGTGTACGACGACCCGGCGTATGCGGTCGTCCGCGAGGAACTGAAGGCCGCCATGTGGCGGGAGCAGGCCCGTCTCGGTGACGAGCCGCATCCGAGCCAGCCGAAGCCGGTGGACGCGTGAGCGCCGCCTGTTGCAGTCCGTCCGCCGGCCGGCCCGGTGTCGCGGCGCCGGCCTTTCTGCCCGCGCGGGGACGGCACCGGGTGCCGCAGGCGTCGATCCCGGCGCAGACCTTCGCCATGGGCGACGCGCACGGCGACGGTGCGCATCCCGACGGCGAGCGGCCGGTGCATCCGGTGCGGCTGGCGGCGTTCGACATCGACGTGACCGCGGTGACCGTTGCCGACTTCCGGGCCTTCGTGGAGGCGACCGGGTATCGCACCGAGGCCGAGACGTACGGCTGGTCGGCCGTCTTCCACCTGGCCGTCACCGACGAGTCCGCGATCGTGGGGACGATGGCCGGCACGCCCTGGTGGGTGGGCGTCTCGGGCGCCGACTGGGCACACCCCGGCGGCCCGTCCTCGTCGGCCGCCGGCGACCACCCGGTGGTGCACGTCAGCTGGAACGACGCGCGGGCGTACTGCGCCTGGGCCGGCCGCCGGCTGCCCACCGAGGCCGAATGGGAGTGCGCAGCCCGCGGAGGCGCGCCGTCGCTGCGCTACCCGTGGGGCGACGACCTGCCCGCGGAATGGGCCTGCAACATCTGGCAGGGCACCTTTCCGGCGGTGAACACGGAAGAGGACGGGTGGCTCACCACCGCGCCCGCCCGCTTCTTCGAGCCCAACGCGTACGGCCTCTACCAGCCGGTCGGCAACGTCTGGGAATGGTGTGCGGACTGGTTCTCGCCCACCTATTACGCGGTGTCCCCACGGGATGACCCGCCGGGTCCGCCGATCGGCGCGGCCCGGGTCATCCGCGGCGGGTCCTATCTCTGTCACGACTCCTCCTGCAATCGCTATCGCAACGCCGCCCGGTCGTCGAACACCCCCGACTCCTCGACGGGAAACACCGGGTTCCGCACTGTCGCCCGCTGAACCCCCGCACTCCTCCCCTCGGCCTTTCATCGAAGGAAGCCACGGATGGCACGCAGCCGTACCTCGCTCTGGGCTTTTGTCCTGATAATCGCGGCATTCGCCGCAGCACCGGCGCAAGCTCACGCCGCGCCGGCGACGTACACGAATCCGGTCAGCGCCGGAACCGTCGACACGTTCCCCGACCCGGCGATCATCAAGGCCAAGGACGGCAAGTGGTACGCCTACGGCACCACGAACCCGATCCTCAACAGCAAGGGCGAGACGGGCGAGCACATCCTGCCCACCCTGACCTCGACCGACCTCGTGCACTGGAGCTACGCCGGTGACGTCTTCGCGCTGAGCGCCAAGCCTTCGTGGTGGCCGGCCGGCACGCGGCCGTGGGCCCCCGACATCCGGTATGACAACAACACCTACCACCTGACCTACTCGCTGTCGGTCGGCGGCATCGCGCTCGCCACCAGCGACAGCCCGGCCGGGCCGTGGACCGACCGCGGGCTGATCGTGCCCACCTCCAACGGCTGCCCGAGCGGCACGATCGACCAGGCGATGTTCACCGACACCGACGGCTCGCACTACCTCTACTGGGGCAGCTACGACACCATCTGCGCGGCGAGGATGAACGCCGACGGCACCGCGCTCGCCGGGCCGGTCACGCGCGTCGGGCACGGCCGGCGGATGGAGGGCGGTTTCGTCGTCCACCGGGACGGCTTCTACTATCTCTTCTACTCCGACGGCGGCTGCTGCGACGGGGCGTTCAGCGGCTACACCGTGAAGGTGGGGCGCTCGACCTCGCCGCTCGGGCCGTTCACCACGCCGACCGGGGTCGCGCTGACCGACCTCACCAGCAAGGACGGCATCGTGCTGGCGGGCAGCGGCAACGGCTGGGTGGGGCCCGGGCACAACGCGATCGTCACCGACCTGGCGGGGCAGGACTGGCTCGTCTATCACGCGATCCCGCAGAACGACCCGGACTTTCCGCCGGTCACCGGCGCCAACGGCGCGACGCTCAACCTCACCAAGCGGCCTCTGATGATCGACCGGCTGGACTGGATCGCCGGGTGGCCGGTCGTCCGGGCCGGCGCCGGGCCTTCCGCGGGCTCCCAGGCCGCGCCGGTGACGCGGTGGACCGTGGGCAGCACCTTCTCCTCCTCGGCCGACGGCTTCACCGGAGGTTTCTCCTGGTCTTCCGGCCGGCTGGTCGCGTCCTCCGGCGCGGCGTCGTCCTCCGCCCGGTCCGTCTCCGGAGACGTCCGTGTCGAAGGCGATGTGCGCGGCGAGGCGGCCGGCATCTCGTACGGCCCGGTGACGGCCTGGCTGGACAGCGCCTCCCGGCGGCTCGTCGTGGACGGCGCGGTCTCGGGCTCGGCGCCGTTGCCGGCGACCTTCAACTACCAGTCGTGGCACACGCTCGTGCTCACCCGGCGGGGCGCCGCGCTGACCGTCTCGGTCTCGGCCGACCGGCTGCACGACGACGTCGCCACCGTGCCGCTCACGCTCCCGTCCGGCTTCGGCGGCGGCCGGATCGGCGCGGTCTCCCGGTCGGGTGCCGCCGAGGTGGACAACCTGGGCGCGGCACCGCTGCACACGCCGGTGGCCCGGCGCGTCGACGACCCGGCCGCCGGCAGGCCGCTGGCTCAGTATTCCGACGAGTTCGACGGGACTGCCCCGAACGGCGGCTGGAGCTGGGTCCGGCAGGACCCCGCCGCGACCGTGACCGGCGGCGAGCTGGTGCGCCCCACCCAGGCCGGCGACATCGCGCTCGGCAGCAACAGCGCCGGCGTGCTGGTGCGCGACGCGCCGCCCGGCTCGTTCGTGGTGGAGACCAGGCTCCAGTTCGACGGCGTGCGCGGCAACCAGCAGGCCGGGCTCGTCCTCTACGACAACGACAACCGGTTCGTGAAGCTGGCGCACTCGGTGCTGCCGCTCGCCGGCATCGCCGGCTCGTTCCTCCAGCAGACCGAGTTCACCAAGGAGGACACCCGGGCCTCGACCAACGCGGTCACCTCGGGCCCGGCCTTCGGCGGCCCGGCGCCCGCCACGATGTGGCTGCGCCTGCTCCATCGCGACGGCGTGGCCCGCATGGCGACCAGCCGCGACGGCATCACCTGGGACTGGGGCGGCGCCTGGACCCTCACCCGCCCGGCCGCCCTGAAGATCGGCGTGATCGCCATGGGCGGAACGGGCGCGACGGCCCGCTTCGACTACGTCAGGACGTATGCCGTGCGGCCTGCCTGAGGTCGAGCTCGTCGATGAGCTCGCGGGCGACGTCCTGGCCGATCTTGTGGTCGCGGACCGCCGTGGCCAGGGCGAGCCGCTGGGCGTCGAAGCTCGCGTCGAGGTCCGCCGCCGGCCGGGCGGCGGCCTCGGCGACGATCTGGTCGGCCGTCTCGCGCTCGGCGCGGGCCTCGGCGTGCTCGGCGGCCAGGTCGAACTTCAGCCTGCGGGCCAGCCAGCCGATCGTGGTGCCCTGGATCAGCAGGGTGCCGAGGGTGACGATCAGCGCGATGGCCTGGATCGCGTCGCGGCCGGGGAACGGCGCGCCCGACGCCGTGTGCTCGGGGATACCGGCCGCGGCGGCGAGCGTGAGGATGCCGCGCATGCCCGTCCAGCCGACCAGCAGGATCTCCTTGCGGGTCGGCGGCTCCTGCGGCTTGGCGCCCCGCTTGCGCAACTCCTCCTCGCGCATCCGCCAGCGGGCCCGGTAGTAGACGTCCTCCCGGACCCGGCGCTTGCGGCGCTGATCGCGCCGCCGGTAGCGCTCGAACAGCACGTACACCCCGAGCAGCCGGAAGGCGATCGCCGTCACCAGCAGCACGCCCGCCGCGAGCAGCGTGCGGGCCAGTCCCGGGTCCTCCGCGTGGGCCAGGTCCTGCAGGACGAACTTCAACTGCAGGCCGATGTACGCGAAGACGAACGTCTCCAGCAGGAAGTCGAGCACCGGCCAGACGTTGTTCTCCTGCACCCGGGTCAGGTAGCCGCCCGGGTACTGGAAGTTCGGGTCGAGCGACAGGTTCAGGGTGATCGCGAAGGCGGCCGCCACCACGGCGAGGATGCCCGAGGCGTGCGCCTCCTCGGCGGCCAGGAACGCGGTGAACGGCACCAGCAGCACCAGCGACGTCTCGAGCGTGTGATTGCGCAGCCGCTTGCGGATGATCAGGGCGAGCATCGCGAGCGCGCCGCCGATGAGCAGCCCGAGGAGCGCGTTGCGGAAGAACTCGGCGACGCCGTCCCCGAAGCTGGCGTGCTCGCCGTTCACCGCGCCCACCGCGATCGCGAAGAGGGTCAGCGCGGTGGCGTCGTTGACCAGGCTCTCGCCGGTCAGCACCGAGGTGGCTCGCTTGGGCAGCCCCATCTCCTCGCCGTGCGACACCGTGGTGATCGTGTCGGGCGGCGCCAGCACCGAGCCGAGCACGAACGCCGCGGCCAGCCCGATCGTCGGCAGGATCCACGACGTGACGTAGCCGAGCACGCCGGCGGTCAGCACCACGAGGATCACGCCGAGGTTGATGATCGGGCGGAGGTTCGCCCCGAACGAGGAGAACGACGCGCCCCTGGTCGCCGAGTAGAGCAGCGGCGGCACCACCAGCGCGAGGATCACCTCGCTCTCCAGCTCGAGCCGCGGCACCCCGGGGATGAACGAGGCGGCGGCCGCCAGCACCACGATGATCCAGCCGGGTTCGACGCCCTTCCGCTTGGCGACCGACGACACCGCGATGCCACAGCCGATGATCAGCAGGATCTGTACGCCGTTCACCTGATCAGGCTAAGCAGAGATCGTTTCTCCTGGACGCAACCCCGCGGTGACAATCTCGATCATCCGAGGCTGACGGGGGTGCGGTGGCCGGCCGCCGCCACGGCCGGCCCCTGAGCGGTCAGCGCCGGATCAGGGCGAAGACTCCCCAGCCCAGGTAGTCGCGCTGGTAGCGGACGTGACGCACGGGAGCCGTGTCGAGCTCGGCGCGCATCTCGGCGTGCATCGGGTCGTCCGGGTTGGCGTCGAGCCAGCGCCGGACGTTCAGCCAGTGCGCCGCCTCGTAGCGGTCCCAGTCGTCGGCGTTCGAGAGCATCATCTCGACCACGTCGTAGCCGAGCTCGCCGAAGTGCGCGAGCAGGCCGGGCAGGTCGCGCAGGTCGTCCTTCGACGTCATGTGACAGCCGGTGACGGTCTCCTGGCCGGGCGGGTCGAGCCGCCAGTACGGCTCGCCGATCAGGAGCATGCCGCCGGGCCGGAGGCTGCGCTCGAGGATCGTGATGGTGCCCTCGACGCCGTCGCCGATCCAGGTGGCGCCGATGCACGCGGCGACGTCGGCCCTGTCGGGCGCGGTGAACCGGGCCGCGTCGCCGTGCCGGAACTCGACGTCGACGCCGAGCTCGGCGGCACGCTGCCGCGCCACCGCGACCCAGTCCGCCGCCAGGTCGACGCCGATGCCGGTGATGCCGTGGTCGCGGGCCCAGGTGCAGAGCATCTCGCCCTTGCCGGAGCAGAGGTCCACCAGCGTCGTGCCGGGCGTCAGCTTCAGCGCCCGGCCGAGGGCGGCCAGCTTGGCAGGGGAGAACGGGTTGAGGATCCGGAGGTCACCCTCGCGGATGAGGAACTGCCGTGGGATATCCATGTCGGTGCGTCCTGTCAGTCGAACGGAAAGGAGAGACGGGAACGCTCCGGGCAGTCATACAAGCACCTCCACAGGGTTGGCCGCCGACGATATGAACCCGCTCACGGCGAGCGCAACGGGTTTTCCGACCGGTATGCTGGCTCCGGGCCGTGACTGGCGCGTTCGGATGGGCCAACCATCGGGGAGCGGCTCCTCAGACTTGCCGTGCGCCTGGGCCTCTTCATCCGTGATAGGGAGGTCCCTGTGTCTGAGCTCAATCCCGAATCCACCGCCTTCCGCGCCGCCCTCGAGGTGGTCCGGTCCGTCGAGCCCCGCATCGCCGACGCGATCGCCAAGGAGCTGCACGACCAGCGCGAGTCGCTCAAGCTGATCGCGAGCGAGAACTACGCGTCCCCCGCCGTCCTGCTGGCGATGGGCAACTGGCTCTCCGACAAGTACGCCGAGGGCACCATCGGCCGCCGCTTCTACGCCGGCTGCCAGAACGTCGACACCGTCGAGGCGGTCGCCGTCGAGCACGCGAAGGCCCTGTTCGGCGCCGAATACGCGTACGTGCAGCCGCACTCCGGCATCGACGCCAACCTGGTCGCGTACTGGGCGATCCTCGCCGACCGGGTCGAGGTCCCGCACCTCAGGAAGTTCGAGAAGCGCCAGGTCAACGACCTGACCGACGCCGAGTGGGCCGAGCTGCGCGCCGCCTTCGGCAACCAGCGCATGCTGGGCATGTCGCTCGACGCCGGCGGCCACCTCACCCACGGCTTCCGCCCCAACATCTCCGGCAAGATGTTCGACCAGCGCAGCTACGGCGTCGACCCGGCCACCGGCCAGATCGACTACGCGGCGCTGCGTGAGACGGCGCGCGAGTTCAAGCCGCTGATCATCGTGGGCGGCTACTCGGCGTACCCCCGCAAGGTGAACTTCGCGACGCTGCGCGAGATCGCCGACGAGGTCGGCGCGACGTTCATGGTCGACATGGCGCACTTCGCCGGTCTCGTCGCGGGCAAGGTCTTCACCGGCGACTTCAACCCGATCGAGCACGCGCACATCGTCACCACGACCACCCACAAGTCGCTGCGCGGCCCGCGCGGTGGCGCCGTCTTCGCCACGGCCGCCCTCGCCGACCAGGTCGACCGCGGCTGCCCGATGGTGCTCGGCGGCCCGCTGGCCCACGTCATGGCCGCCAAGGCGATCGCCTTCGCCGAGGCCCGCCGGCCGTCCTTCGCCACGTACGCCCAGCAGATCGTCACCAACAGCCAGGCGCTCGCCGAGGGCCTGCTCAAGCGCGGCGTCCAGCTCGTCAGCGGCGGCACCGAGAACCACCTCGTGCTGATCGACGTGCACCCGTTCGGCCTCACCGGCCGCCAGGCCGAGCAGGCCCTGCTCGACAGCGGCGTGGTCACCAACCGCAACGCCATCCCGCAGGACCCGAACGGCGCCTGGTACACCTCCGGCATCCGCATCGGCACCCCGGCCCTGACCAGCCGCGGCCTCGGCACCGCCGAGATGGACACCATCGCCGAGCTGATCCACACGGTCCTGAGCAGCACCAAGCCGGCCGAGGGCTCCAAGGCCAAGTTCCACCTCGACCCGGCCGTCTCCGACAGCGTCAGCAAGCAGGCCAACGAGCTGCTCGCCGGCTTCCCGCTCTACCCGTCGGTCGACCTCGGCTGACACCCCGTCGTTCGCTGCGCCCCGGTCGACGGCACAATCCGCGACCGGGGCGTTCGCTTACGTGACGCCGGGGCGGGTATCCGTCTGGCGTGACTGAGCAACCACGTGACACCGCACTCGGAACCCTGGAAACCGTCCACACCTTCGAGTCGGGGCCGATGCCCACCGGCGTCAGTGTCTCCCGCGCGGGCCGTGTCTTCGTCAACTTCCCGAAGTGGGGGGACGACGTTCCCTTCACGGTGGCGGAGATCCGGGACGGGCAGGTCGTGCCCTTTCCCGACCTCGACCGGAACCAGCCGCGGGACGACGCCGACCCGGAGGCGCTGGTCTCGGTGCAGAGCATCGTCGTGGATCCGGCCGACCGGCTGTGGATCCTCGACACCGGCAGCCCGATGTTCCAGCCCACCAAGCCCGGCGGCCCCAAGCTGGTCTGCGTCGACCTCGAGACCGACACGGTCGTCCGGACGATCACGTTCCCGCCGGACGTGGCGCTGCCGACGACGTACCTCAACGACGTGCGCTTCGATCTGCGCCGGAACGCCGCCTACATCACCGACTCGTCCGACCAGGGACCGAACGGCCTGATCGTCGTCGACCTGGCGAACGGCGAGGCCTGGCGGCGGCTGCACGACCACCCGTCCACCAAGGCGCTGCCGCTGTCGGAGTTCCTGCCGGTCGTCGAGGGGCGGCCGTTCCTGGAGCGCCCCGAGGACGGGCCACCGCAGCCGGTGCGGATGGGCGCGGACGGCATCGCGATCGCCGCGGACGGCTCGCGCGTCTACTACTGCCCGCTCATGTCGCGCCGGTGGCACAGCGTGTCGGCCGAGGCGCTCTTCGACCGAGGGCTGAGCGACGCCGACGTGGCCGCGACGGTCGTCGACGAGGGCGACAAGGGCGGCGCCGCCGACGGGCTGGAGACCGACGACCGGGGCCGCTTCTACCTCACGAACTGGGAGCACAACGCGGTGCTGCGGCGGCTGCCGGACGGCACGTTCGAGACGCTGGCGCACGACTCCCGGCTGCTCTGGCCGGACACGATGTCGGTGGCCGAGGGCTATCTCTACGTGACCGCGAACCAGCTGCACCGCCAGGCGAACTACCAGAACGGCGAGGACAAGCGCCGCTACCCGTACTCGCTCTTCCGCATCCCGATCGACGCCGGGCCGGTGCGGCTGCGCTGACCGCCGGTCACGTCACGGGTGGAGCAGGCGCTCGGCGATCTCCTGGACGCGGGCGACCGTGATGCCGGTGCGCTGCTCCACGGCGAGCGGATGGTCGGTGGGCTCCAGCTCCAGGTGCGGGCGGGTGCCGACCGGCTCCGGGTGCACGTGGGTCTTGAGGTTGATGGTCGACGGGTAGACGGGCAGCTCCGTCGACAGCCAGCCGAACGACGAGGGCTCGTGCTCGCGGCCCGGCGTCTCCCAGGTGTCGAGCGTGCGCTTGAAGTTCGGGCGGCTCAGCGACGCCCAGACACCCCACTCGAAGTCGCGGCCGGCGTCGAGCACCGGGATGACGATCCGTGCCCGGACGAAGTAGTGCTCGCCGCCGATGACGCAGATCTCCTGCTCCAGGACGCTGCTCTCGTCGCCGGCGAGCCCGTCGTGCCAGTAGGCGGGCGCGTCCGATCCGTACGAGAACGGCAGCCCGTCGTGGCGCTCGCCGCAGCCCCGGCACACAAAACCCTGATCAGTCATCGCGCGATCATGCCGCACGGCACCCCGTCCGTGGGGGCGGCGTGCCCCGGGGCGGTAGCGTCGGCGCGATGGTGCCCTCCCGCGTTCTCGCCGCCCTCGCCGAGCTGGCGCCGGCGGGTGCCGATCGCGTGCTGGACGTGACCCGGGGCGGGCTGCCGTTCGTGTGGCTCGACTCGGCGCAGAAGGCGCCGCGCAAGGCCGAGGTCAACCGGCTGGCGGCGCTGGGCGCCCTGCACAAGGAGGAGCGGCCGCTGCGGGTGGGCTGGGGGTTCCTGGCCGGCCGGGCCGAGATCGACGGCAGGCGTACGAAGATCCGGGTCCCGTTGCTCAGCCAGCCGGTGCAGCTGGTCCGGGGCCTGACCGGATACACGGTCGCGCCGGCCGGCGACCTCGAGATCACGCCGCTGATCGCGGACCGGGAGCTGGCCGCGGCGCTGGAGGCGGCGCCCGGTGTGGGCGGGCCGGGCTGGCTGGAGGCGATCGGCACCAAGGCGTGGCTGTGGTCGGCGGCGCGCGCCACCGGGCTGACGGTCGACGCGATGGCCACGGGGCGGCGGGCGCCGGGCGACCGGGTGGTGCTGATCCCGTCGGCCGCCCTCTATGTGGTGCGCGACGTCTACGGCGCCGGGCTGGCGGACAGCCTGCGCAGCTGGGCGGGGCGCGACCTGAGGGGCACCGCCCTGGCCGCCGTCTATGCCGACGAACGAACCGATCAGCTCGCGGGGAGCCGCGCCGATCAGGCGGCCGCTGGTCAGGCTGGTCGGGTGGCGGCCGGTCGGGCCGGTCAGCCGGACGAGGGTCGCGCCGAGCCGGTGCTCTCACCGCTGCCGTTGACGCGGGCGCAGGCCGAGGTGGTGGCGCGGGCCCGCACCGCGCCGATCACGGTGGTGTCCGGTCCGCCGGGCAACGGCAAGAGCCACACGGTGGTGGCGGCCGCGCTCGAGGTGGTGCATCGGGGCGGGTCGGTGCTGATCGCGACCCAGTCGCCGCACGCGGCGGAGGTGCTGGCGGGGCTGCTCGATCGCTATCCGGGCCCGGTGCCGGTGCTGTTCGGCGACGCCGGCGGGCGCGAGCGGCTCGCGGCCGAGCTCGCCGCGGGCGCCGAGCAGGGGGTGGGCGAAAGGCAGCTGCGTGCGGACGCCGAGGCCGTGCAGAGGACCCTCGAGGCGGTACGCCGTGAGCGCTCCCTGATCACGAGTGCGCTGGAGCTGGAGATGCGCGCCGCCGAGCTGCCCGATTGGCAGCCGCTGCTCCCCGCGCTCGCGGCGGACGTGCCGGGCGCCTTCCGCGACGTGAACGTGGCCGGCCTGAACGACGTAGGCGTGAACGTGGCGGGCGTGAACGACGTGGGCGCGAACGTCCCGGGCCTGAACGTCGCGGGCCTGAACGACATGGGCGTTAACGACATGGGCGTGAACGGCGCGGGCGTGAACGACATGGGCGCGAACGTCGCGGGCGTGAACGTCGCGGGCCTGAACGACATGGACGCGAACGTCGCGGGCCTGAACGTCGCGGGCGTGAACAACGCGGGCGTGAACAACGCGGGCGTGAACAACGCGGGCGTGAACAACGCGGGCGTGAACAACGCGGGCGTGAACAACGCGGGGGTGAACGTCGCGGGCGGGAACGGGCCGGCCGATCGGGTGGCCGCGAAGCTGGCGCGGGGCAGGGTGTCGCGGTGGTGGACGCGTTGGCGGTTGGGCGTGCGCTCCGGCGTACCGGATGAAAGGGTGACAGAAGCCGTCAGAGCGGCCACCGCGCAGCGTGCCGCGGCGAGGCTCGCGGCGATCGGCGGGACGGAGCTGGCGCCGAGGTGGGCGGCGCTGCACGCGGCCGAGGCCGCGCTCGCCGAGGCGGTGGGCACGGCGATGCGCGACGCCGCGCGCAGCGAGAAGCGGTGGGACCGCGAGGCCCGGCGTGCGGCGGCGGCGCTGGCGACGGCCCTGCGCGCGGGCCGGAACAGGCGCCGGGAGCTGCTCGCCAAGCTGGACGCGGGCCCTCTGGTGCGGGCGCTGCCGCTGTGGATCGGCACGGTGGCGGACGTGGAGGACCTGCTGCCGGCGGCGCCGGGGACGTTCGACCTGGTGGTGCTCGACGAGGCGTCCCATGTGGACCAGGTGCGGGCGGCTCCGGTGCTGGCCCGTGCGCGGCGCGCGCTCGTGGTCGGCGATCCGCGCCAGTTGCGCTTCGTCTCGTTCGTCAGCGACGTCGACGTGGCCGACGTGCTGGAGCGGCACGAGGCGGACGAGCGGTTGGACGTACGGCGGGTGAGCGCCTTCGACCTGGCCGCGGGCGCGGCGCCGACCACCTGGCTCGAGGAGCATCATCGCAGCGTGCCGCACCTGATCGGGTTCTCGGCGCGGCGGTTCTACGGCGATCGGCTGTCGGTGATGACGCGGAGTCCGGCCACCGAGAGCGCGGACGCGATCGACGTCGTGCGGGTGGAGGGCGACGAGGTCGGCGCGGTCCTGAAGGTCGTCGAGGAGCATCAGGGGCGGGGCTCGATCGGGGTGATCTCGCCGTTCCGGCCGCAGGCGGACGCGCTGGAGGCGGCGCTCGTCGACGCGTACACCGTGGAACAGATCGAGACGCTGGGCCTGCGGGCCGGCACCGTGCACGCGTTCCAGGGCAGCGAGGCGGACATCGTGGTCGTCTCGCTCGGGCTGTCGGCCGGCGATCCGCCCGCCCGGCGCCGGTTCGTCGCCGATCCGCACCTGTTCAACGTGATGATCACCCGGGCTCGGCGGCGGTTGGTCGTGGTGACCGCCTTGGACACCTCGGACGGTCTGCTCGGGGAGTTCTTCGCGTACGCGTCGGGCGGCCTGCCGGGCGCGGCGAAGCCGGCGGATCGGACGGATTGGGCCGGCGAGCTCGCGGCCGAGCTGGAACGCCTCGGCGTGGAGGTGCGGCCCGGCTACGAGGTCGGGCCCTGGGTGATCGACCTCTGCGCCGGCGAGCTCGGCGTCCTCTGCGGGCCGCATCCGGGCGGCGCGCAGAAGCATCTCGAACGCCAGGCGGCGCTGCACCGGGCCGGGTGGCGGTTGATGGACGCCTTCGCCAGCCGCTGGCAGGGCGATCCGCGCCGGGCCGCCCTGGAGATCAGCGCCGCGGTGGCAGCCGATGCAGCTCGACGTCCTTCAGGTGGCCGCCCGTGACGGTGGCGGTCATGTAGGTGCAGTACGGCTGGCGCCGGCGGTCCGTGGGCGAGCCCGGATTGAGCAGCCGCAGCCCGTTCGCCGCGGTGGTGTCCCACGGGATGTGCGAGTGCCCGAAGACGAGCAGGTCGACGTCGGGGAACCGCGCCGCGCACCGCTGTTCGCGGCCCTGCGACGGCCCGGTCTCGTGCACCACGGCGAGCCGCAGGCCGTCCAGCGTCGCGTACGCGATCTCCGGCAGTCGCGCGCGCAGCCCCGGGCCGTCGTTGTTGCCGTAGCAGGCGATCAGCGTGGCCGCCCGGGCCGCCAGGGCGTCCAGCGCCGCCTCGTCCACCCAGTCGCCGGCGTGCACCACCACGTCGGCCTCGTCGACCGCGGCCCACAGCTCGGCCGGCAGGTCGCGGGCCCGCTTGGGCAGGTGGGTGTCGCTCGTGAGCACCAGTCGCACGACAGCCAGCGTAGGCGGGAAGCGCTTTCCGATCCATGATCGGCTGATTTGCCGTTTTTACCGATGCGCGCCGGAACCGGTTCCGACGTCTCTGTTATCGAGCCGTGAATACCCGAAAGGGCAATCGACGTACGTCATTGAGCTGGGCCGTTGCCCGAAGGGGCAGAGCGCCATCGCGGGTCTTCGTTTCGCCCGCAAGACCGTCGATGTTCCGGAACCTGTCGCGACTCTGGACACCACATGAACGCCTCCTTAGCGTCGATGCGGGGGAGCGCTCTCCCCGTACAAGTGGAGAGGTCTTCTTCCCCGCCAAGCGCAAGCAGTCCCCCTTGCGCCATCCCCGCTCCAAGGAGAAGCAATGACCAAACTGCGGAGACGCTCCCCCTGGCGCCTCGCCGCCGCCGGTGGCATGGTGGCCGCCGTCATCGCCGGCTACGCCACCGCGACCACCGTCGGCGCGAGTGCCGCCGAGACCCTGCTCTCGCAGGGGAAGCCGGCGACCGCGTCGTCCACCGAGGCGGCCGGCGCCTACTCGGCCGCCGAGGCCGTCGACGGCAACACCGGCACCCGGTGGTCGTCGGCCTTCTCCGACCCGCAGTGGCTGCAGGTCGACCTCGGCAGCTCGCAGGCGATTTCCCGGGTGGAGCTCAACTGGGAGACGGCGGCGGCGAAGGCGTTCCAGATCCAGGTGTCGGACAACGCGAGCACCTGGACCTCGGTCTACTCGACCACCACGGCGACCGGCGGCGTGCAGTCGATCCCGGTCACCGGCACCGGTCGCTACGTGCGGATGTACGGCACGCAGCGCACCACCGGCTACGGCTACTCGCTCTGGGAGTTCAAGGTCTTCGGCGGCGGCGGCACCACCAACCCCGACCCGATCCCGGGCGGCGGCAGCCTCGGCGCGAACGTCGTCGTCTTCGACCCGTCGATGTCCTCGGCCACCATCCAGGCGCGGGCCGACGAGATCTTCCGTCAGCAGGAGTCGGCGCAGTTCGGCACCGGGCGCTACGTGCTCGCGTTCAAGCCGGGCACCTACAACAACCTGAACATCCAGGTCGGCTTCTACACGTCGGTGGTGGGCCTCGGCCAGAACCCGCAGGACGTGCGGATCAACGGTGACATCACCGTCGACGCCGGCTGGTTCCAGGGCAACGCGACCCAGAACTTCTGGCGCTCCACCGAGAACGTCTCGGTCTATCCGGTGAACGGCGCCAACCGCTGGGCCGTCTCGCAGGCCGCGCCGTTCCGCCGCATGGACATTCACGGTGACCTGAACCTGGCCCCGAACGGCTACGGCTGGGCGTCCGGCGGCTACATCGCCGACTCGCGGATCAGCGGCAGCGAGGGGCAGTACTCGCAGCAGCAGTGGTTCACCCGCAACAGCCAGATCGGCTCGAACACCAACGCGGTGTGGAACCAGACCTTCGTCGGCGTGCAGGGCGCACCCCCGGCCAGCTACCCGACGCCGCCGTACACGGTCATCCCGAGCACCCCGGTGATCCGCGAGAAGCCGTACCTCTACCAGAGCGGCAGCGACTACGCGGTCTTCGTGCCCAACCTCCAGAGCAACGCCTCCGGCGCCACCTGGGTCAACGGCAACACCCCCGGCACGTCGATCCCGCTGTCGCAGTTCTACGTCGCGAAGCCCGGTGACACGGCGGCCCGGATCAACCAGGCGCTCGCCCAGGGCCTCAACCTGATCTTCCAGCCCGGCATCTACCACATCAACGAGACGATCAACGTGACCCGGGCGAACACCGTGGTGCTCGGCCTCGGCTACGCCACGATCATCCCGGACAACGGCGTCACCGCGATGCAGGTGGCCGATGTGGACGGCGTGAAGATCGCCGGCGTGCTCTTCGACGCCGGCACGACGAACTCGCCGAACCTGCTGGTCGTCGGCCCGTCCGGAAGCTCCGCGTCGCACGCCGCCAACCCGACCACCATCCAGGACGTCTTCTTCCGGATCGGCGGCTACATCGCGGGCAAGGCCACCAACAGCCTGCTGATCAACAGCAACAACGTCATCATCGACCACATCTGGGCGTGGCGCGCCGACCACGGCAACGCCGGCACCTACGGGTGGACGATCAACACCGCCGACAGCGGCCTGATCGTCAACGGCAACAACGTCACCGCGTACGGCCTCTTCGTCGAGCACTACCAGAAGACCGAGGTCCTCTGGAACGGCAACGGCGGCCGCACCTACTTCCTCCAGAACGAGCAGCCGTACGACCCGCCGTCGAACGCCGCGTGGCGCAGCGACGCGCTCGGCTACCCCGCCTACAAGGTCGCCGACTCGGTCAGCACCCACGAGGCGTGGGCCATGGGCAGCTACGCCTTCTTCAACGTCAACCCGGCCGTCCACTCCGCCAACGGCTTCCAGGCACCCACCCACGGCGGCGTGAAGTTCCACAACATCTTCACCATCTCCCTGGCGTCCGGCACGATCGACCACGTCGTCAACAACATCGGCGCACCGGCCCAGGCGAGCAACGTCATCCCCTCCACGGTGACGAACTTCCCCTGATCCCGTCGTTGTCCTGAGTGCGGCGCCGCGGTCCTTCCGCGGCGCCGCCTCTTATGGCGCGGCCACCTGCCACAGGGCGCTGACCGGCACGGCGCGCAGCTTCTCGCCGAAGGGAAGCGTCGAGGTGCCGGTGTAGAGGACCACCCCGGCGACGAAGTCGTCCCCGAGCCGGCCGGCCAGCCGGCGCAGCCCACGGAAGTCGTCGGGCCCGACGGTCGAAGCGGCCTTGACCTCGACGCCGACAACCTGACCCGACCTGTTCTCGAGCACCGCGTCGACCTCGTATGTGTCGCGGTCGCGGTAATGGGAGAGCTCCACCTGCTGTTCGGACCACGTGAGCTGGCGTGACAACTCGGAGAGGACGAACGACTCCAGCAACGGCCCGAAGGGCGCACCCGGCCGGAGCAGCGTGCGGGCGTCCATGGCGACCTCGTTCGCGGCGATGCCCGAGTCGACGAACACCATCTTGGGCGCCGCCGTGGCCCGCGTGCCGAAGCTCGCCCTTGTGCTGGATGTCGGAGAGTTGCCGGACGTCGCGGTCGATGAGTGCCTGCACATATCCGTCGAGGAAGCGCCCTCGGCGACGAGCATCGTCCCGAGACGCCGCCTCCGGCAGACCGCCACGGACGATCCTGGCGGTGTAGTCGGCGCGCGTCACGGCCGACTCGTGCCGTAAGCCGGGCCCGAGCGTGAAGACAGCGTCGATGAAACCGTCCGGCTCGCCGCCGATCTCGCCCTGAGAGAACGGCCAGAGCTTCGATTTGCGGGGGCATACCCTTTCGATTCGCGGGGCTCCAGGCCTTCATTCTGCGGGGTTACGCGAGTTTGTTCTGCGGCGCTTCTCGTGTTCGGGGGGCGGCATGGTGGCGATCGGGAAGCCGGCCGTCAGGTACGCCAAGGCGCGATCGATGGACGCGGCGGTCGGTGACCGAAGCTCGAGAGCGGCGCGCAGCGTCCCGGTGAGGGCGCCCAGGAAGATGTGCGCTTCGAAGTCGGCCTCGGGTGCGCCGGCTCGGGCGAGTGCGGCTCGGGCCAGCGACTCGATCACGCGATGGAGCTCGTCGGCCTGGGCCTGGCGGACCGCGGGAATCTCGTCGATGAGGGCCCGTCGCTGCGCCTCGAACTCTCGGCCCGTGCGGTCGAGGCCGGTGCGGACCGCGCGCGAGAAGGCGGTCAGCAGCGGCAGGTCCGCGGGCTGCTCGGCGAGGGCGGCCAGCATGGTCTCCTCCAGGTCGTCGGCGAGGACCAGACGCTCCTTGGTGGGGAAGTAGCGGAAGAAGGTGCTCGGCGAGACGTCGGCGGCGGCCGCGATCTGCTCGGTGGTGGTGGCCGCGTAGCCCTGCTCGGCGAACAGGCGCATGGCCTGGGCGCGGATCTCGGCGCGGACGCGGGCCTTCTTGCGCTCGCGGAGGCCGTTCTTGGTGTCAGGCGCGGACACTGTCGACGATCTCCTCGGTCATCTCCCACAGCCGGCGTTCCAGCGCGGCGTCGCCGGCCGGTGCCACCGGGGTGATCGGCCTGCCGGTGCGTGCGGAGAAGTATCCCCCGGTCAGCACCGGGTCGGTAGCGAGACGCACGATGCCGCCCGCGCCGCGCCGAGGGTCGCCGACGTGCAGGGCTTTCAGAACCTTCTCCAGTACGGCGGCGCCGGGCAGCTCGCGTCCCAGGCCGGTCGTGTTGAAGCCCGGGTCGAGGGCGAGGCAGACCGCGCTGGTGCGCCGGGCCAGCTCGTTGTTGAACATGATGTCGAGCAGCTTGGTGCGCCCGTAGACGGCCGACGACCCGCGCCGGGTGAAGGGCGAGGTGTCGGTCAGCGCCGACGGCAGCGAGAACGTGCCGTGCCGCCGGGAGGCCTCCGACGCCACCGTCACGATCCGCTCGGGTGACGTCTCGAGCAGTTCCCGGGTCAGCAGCCACGGAGCGAGGTAGTTGACCGTGACCATCTCGGGCAGGCCGGCCGCCGTCGTGCGGGCCGTGAACGCGTGCAGGCCGGCGTTGTTGATCAGCACGTCGATCTTCGGGTGCCGCGCGCGGATCTCCGCCGCCGCCCGCCGCACCTGACTGAGGTCGGCGAGGTCCGCGATCACGACGTCGACCTGGGTGGCGGGCGCGATCCGTGACGCCCGGCCGGGGTCGCGGGCGACCAGGATCAGGTCGTGTCCCCGCGCCGCGAGGTCGAGCGCGGCGATCTCGCCGAGGCCGCTGGTGGCGCCGGTCAGCATGATCTTCATATTTTGACAGTACTGCCAGATGACAGAACTTCCAAAAACTAGAGCTCGCCCGAGCCGCGCTGGATGAGGGTGGTGGGGATGCGGATCTCGCGGGGTGGGCCGTCGTGGCCGTCCAGGCGATCGAAGAGGGCGGCGGCGGCCGTGCGGCCCATGCGGGCCGGGTCCTGGGCCACGACGGTGACGCCCGGGTCGAGGAGGTCGGCCAGCGGGAAGTCGTCGAAGCCGACCAGGGCGACGCAGTGCTGGCGGCCGAGGCGGCGCAGCGCCCGGACCGCGCCGACGGTGGCCTGGCTGTGGGCGGCGAACAGGGCCGTGGGCGGGGTGGGGCCGCGCATCAGCGCGACGACCGCGCGTTCGGCGGCGGCCGGATCGTGCAGATCGTGCACGACGGGGCCGGGGCGGCCGCCCAGCGCGCGCAGATATCCGCGGTACCGGTCCTGGGCGAGGCCGTCGCCCAGGTAGGCGATGCGGCGGTGGCCCTGGGCGACGAGGTGGCGGACCGCGGTGGCGGCGCCGGAGATGGTGGTGGAGACGACCGTGTCGACGGGGGCGCCGGTGGCCTCGAGGGCGACGACCGGCATGCGGCGCTCGGTGGCGACCAGGGCGGCCGAGGCCAGGATCAGGCCGTCGAAGGCCGTGCTGAGCGAGTCGCGGGGCCGGCCGGTGAGCACGTGGATGTCGCGGGTGCGGGCCTCGTCCTCGATCGCCCGGTGCAAGGCCGCGGAGAACGGGTGGGAGACGTCGTCGAAGAGGACGCCGATGGTCCCAGGCATATGGACCTCCGTCGATGTCGATCACTGAACGCAACGCATCGTTGACATGTAGTCAACATCGGGCGTGTACTGCGAGGCAACGTCAACTCTCGATTGCTGCGCGAGCAGCTGCTAAATCGGTGGAGGAGGCATGTCTCGGAATCGAAGGGCAGTGGCCGCCGGCTGCGTGATGACGTTGGCTCTCGTGCCGGCCGCCGCGTGCAACAGAGGCTCGGGCGAGGACGTCGTCGGGCTGATCACGAAGACTGATACGAATCCCTTCTTCGTGCAGATGAAGAAAGGCGCCGAGGAAGCGGCCGAGGCGCAGGCCGTCGAGCTGCAGAGCTTCGCCGGCAAGCAGGACGGCGACAACGAGGCCCAGGTGCAGGCCATCGAGAACCTGATGTCCTTCGGCGCCAAGGGCTTCCTGATCACCCCGAACGACTCGAAGGCGATCGTGCCCTCGATCGACAAGGCGCACGAGCAGGACATGCTGGTGATCGCGCTGGACACCCCGGTCGACCCGCCGGACGCCGCGGACGCCACCTTCGCCACCGACAACTACCAGGCCGGCAAGCTGATCGGGCAGTGGGCCAAGGAGAAGTTCGCCCAGGACGGCAAGCAGGCGAAGATCGCGATGCTCGACCTGAACGCCAACCAGGTCTCCGTCGACGTCAAGCGCGATCAGGGCTTCCTCGACGGCTTCGGCATCGAGATCGGCGACCCCAACCGGATCGGCGACGAGAACGACCCCCGGATCGCCGGGCACGACGTCACCGACGGCGCCGAGGACGGCGGCCGCACGGCGATGGAGAACCTGCTCCAGAAGGACCCGTCGATCAACCTGGTCTACACGATCAACGAGCCCGCGGCGGCCGGCGCGTACCAGGCGCTCAAGTCGGCCGGGCGCGACAAGGACACCGTCATCGTCTCGATCGACGGCGGCTGCCCGGGCGTGGACAACGTGTCCAAGGGGATCATCGGCGCGACGAGCATGCAGTTCCCGCTCAAGATGGCGCAGCTGGGCGTGGACGCCATCGCCGCGTACGCCAAGGACGGCACCAAGCCGCAGGCGACGCCCGGGAAGGACTTCTACGACACCGGTACCGAACTGATCACCGACGATCCGCAGGCCGGCGTGGAGTCCAAGGACTCGGCGTGGGGCAAGCAGAACTGCTGGGGCTGACATGGCGACAACTGCCACTGCCGACTTCGACGTACGCAAGAACGACTCGCTCGGGCTGCGGGTTCAGCACATCCTGCACGCCAACCCGGTCCTCGGGCCGCTCGCCGTGCTGGTCGTCGCGATCATCGCCTTCTCGATCGTCAACGGCCGCTTCCTCACCGCCACCAACCTGTCGCTGGTGCTTCAGCAGGTCACGGTCATCGCCACGCTCGCGCTCGGGCAGACGCTGATCATCCTGACCGCCGGCATCGACCTGTCGGCCGGCGCGATCGCCGTCTTCTCGTCGATCCTGACGGCCACCTTCTGCGTCGACGCGGGCATGCCGGGCATCGTCGCGCTGCTGCTCGGCTTCGCGTGCGGCACGGCGATGGGCGCGATCAACGGCTTCCTGGTCACCCGCCTCAAACTGCCGCCGTTCATCGTCACGCTCGGCACGCTGACCATCTTCTTCTCGCTCAACTCGGTGGTCAGCAACAGCGAGACGGTGCGCGGCACGGACATGCCGTCGCTCATGACGTGGACGGGCAACTCGATCCCGATCGGCAACTTCCGGCTGACGTACGGGTCGATCATCATGCTCCTGCTCTTCGCCTACTTCTTCTACGCGCTCTCGCGCACCGCGTGGGGCAAGCACGTGTACGCGACGGGCGACGACGCGGAGGCGGCGCGGCTCGCCGGCATCCAGACCGGCCGGGTGCTCTTCTCGGTCTACACGGTCGCCGGCCTGCTCTACGCGATCGGCGGCTGGATCCTGATCGGCCGCCTCGCCTCGGCCAGCCCCAACGTGGGCGTCGAGTACAACCTCGACTCGATCACCGCGGTCGTGCTCGGCGGCACCAGCCTGTTCGGCGGGCGCGGCAGCGTGATCGGCACGCTGATCGGCGCGCTCATCGTCGGCGTGTTCCGCAACGGGCTCCAGCTCGGCGGCGTCGAGGTGGTGTGGCAGGGCTTCGCGATCGGCCTGCTCGTGCTCGTCGCGGTCTCCCTCGACCAGTGGATCAGGAAGGTGAAGACGTGACGCCCGTTCTGCAAGCCAAGGGCCTGACCAAGCGGTACGGGCGGGTGGTCGCCATCAACGGCAGCGACCTCGAGCTGTACCCGGGCGAGATCCTCGCGGTCATCGGCGACAACGGCGCCGGCAAGTCGAGCCTGATCAAGGCACTGTCCGGCGCCCTGGTCCCCGACGAGGGCGAGATCTACCTCGACGGCAGGCAGGTCCATTTCCGTACGCCGATGGACGCGCGCGCCGCCGGCATCGAGACCGTCTACCAGACCCTCGCGGTGGCGCCCGGCCTGGACATCGCCGACAACCTGTTCCTCGGCCGGGAACAGCGCAAACCCGGCCCGCTCGGCTCGGTCTTCCGGATGCTCGACCGCGGCCGCATGCGCTCCGAGGCGAAAAGGCACATGTCCGAGCTGGGCGTCGCCACCCTCCAGAACATCGGGCAGCCCGTCGAGTCGCTCTCCGGCGGTCAGCGGCAGGCGGTGGCCGTGGCGCGCTCGGCCGCGTTCGGCAGCAAGGTCGTGATCCTCGACGAGCCGACCGCCGCGCTCGGCGTCAAGGAGGGCAACCGCGTGCTGCAACTGATCCGCGACGTCCGCGACCGCGGCCTGCCGGTGATCCTGATCAGCCACAACATGCCGCACGTCTTCGAGGTGGCCGACCGCATCCACATCCAGCGCCTGGGCCGCCGCGCCACGGTGATCACCCCGAAGTCCCACTCGATGTCGGAGGCGGTGGCCATCATGACCGGGGCTGCGGAACCACCCCCGGAGCCGGTATAGAAGAGCCGTGCGATGGCAGACGGTGTGGGCGGCGTGCGAGAGCGACGAGCGCGTCGCCCGCCTCGCCGTGGCCGGTCCCGACGTGGTGGTCGTCGCCGACAAGGGCGGAGCGATCCAGGCGCGGCGGGCCGGTGATGGCTCGCCGGTGGCTGCGCCGACCTACACCGGGATCCCGGGCATCGTCGGCTTGGCGGCGTGGCGCGACGGGGCGGCCGTGCGAGTGGCGACCGGGGCGGGTTCCCGGCACAAGTCGCACCGGTGGCTGCAACGGTGGGACCTCGTCGCCCGCGAGGAGATCCAGCCCGCGATCGATTTCAACTCCATGCGGGTGAAGCACATCTACTCGGCGGTGGTCGGTGGCGAACAGGTCCTGGTCGTGGTCCACCGCGGGGTGCTCGCGATCCGGCGGGTCACCGACGGGTCGGTGGCGGCCGAGGTGGTCAAGCATCGGGAGACGTCGCGCGTCGTGCTCGGCTCCGTCGACGGTGAGCCGATCGCGATCAGCTCGTCGCACGAACGGCACGCGCAGCTGTTCCGGCTGGCGGATCTGGTGGCCCCCGAGCGACTGCCCGCCGGTCGCGACGGCGAGTTCGTCGACGCCATGGCCGGCACCCGACTGCTCTGCGGCAGCTATGCGGAGCCGTGGGACGCCTGGCGAACCGCCTGGGCACGCGACCTGTCCGGCAACCGTCTCGGCCCCGAGGTCACCGGCGAGGTGATCACCGCCGTGGCGATAGCCGAGTGGCCCGCGGTCTACATCGCCCGCGCCGACCGCACGGTGTCGCTGATCGACATGGAGTCGGGCGCCGAGCTGTGCCCGGCCCTGCGCTTGCCGGCGAGGGCCCGGTCCCTCGCGGTGATGGCCGACGCGGCCGGCTCACGCGAGCGCCCGGACGTGGTCGTGGGATTCGGTCTCGAAGTGGCTCGGTTCCGGCCGCCGTCCCCTTAGACCGGCCGGGGCTGCGGAATCACCCCCGGACCCCGTATAGAAGGGGCATGCCGGGACTGTGGGAAACCGTCTGGGCCGCCGGGCGGGACCTGCCGCGCGTGGGCGGCGTCATGCGCACCGGCGCGGTCCTCGCGATGGCGGCGGGTGGCAGCGGGGAGCGCCCGCTGGTGGCGGTCCTCTCGGCGCCGGGGCACACGGACGACGAGGGCGATCACCTGCGGGTCTGGCACGTGGCCACGGGGCAGGTGGCCGCGGTGCCCGTACCGCCGGCGCGATGTGTGACGGCGAGTGGGGAGGCGGGCTGGAGACGCGTGCCGTCTGCGGTGGGCGGCTGGGCGACGGGCGGTCTGTGGTGGTGACGGCCGGCCGCGGCCTCGCGATGTGGGATGTGGACAGTGGCGGCCGGCTGCCGTTGCCGGTCTCGGTGGACGAACGCGTCGTGGCCGTGACGCTGTCGGAGTTGGCCGGACGCGAGGTGCTGACCGTGGTGACCGAGTCGCGTGGGCTGCTCAGTTTCGACGTCGCGACCGGGGAGCGGGTGGGCGAGCGGATCGACGCCCACACCGACGACCTGCCGCCGTTCCGCGGGCGCGTGTGGGGCGGCCGGCGCAGCCGTCCGAAGCCGGTCGTGGTGGGTCGGACGCTGGTGGTGCCGACGCGGTGGCGCGTACATCTGTGGGACCTGCCCGCCTCGGCCCCGGCCGGCCCACCGCTGCGGGGACCGGTGCGCAGGCCGGCGCTGGAGACGCTGCGGTGGAAAGGGCGGCACTGGCTGCTGACCGGGTCGGCGGAGGACGGCCTGGTCGTCCTGTGGGATCCCGGTCGACAGCGTCCGGGGGATCGTGACCCTGGTGCCGTGGGCGGAGGGAACCGTGCGCGCGGCGACCGGAGCCGGCTCCCGACGTGCGTCGTATCCCTGGTTGCAGCGGTGGGACCTGGTGGCGGGCGCGGAGGTGCCGCCGGAGATCTACCGGCTGGAGGATCTGGCGGCGCCGGCCACGCCGGTGCCGGCTCTCGACGGGCGCTTCGTCGTCGCCGTGGACGGCGATCGTCTGGTCGGCGGGAGCTACGCGGAGGGGCGGGACGCGTGGCGGACGGTGTGGGCGTTCGACCTGGCGGGCAAGCGCGCCGGGCCCGCGGTCACCGGCGCGCCGATCACCTCTGTGGCGATCGGCGCCTGGCCGGCGGTCTTCATCGCGCGCGCCGACGGCACGGTGTCGCTGGTCGACCTTGAGTCGGGCGACCCGCTGTGCCCGGCTCTGCAGTTGCCGGCGCCGGCCCGGGACATGGCGGTGGCCGGTCGGCGGGATCTGATCGTGGGGACCGGCACCGATGTGGCACGGTTCCGGCCGCCGACGGGATGATCTGCTACTTCTTCTTCTTTTTGCCCTTTTTGCCCTTGCTGCCCTCGAACATCTCGCCCAGCATCACTTCGTCCCGTTCGTGGGCAAGCTCGTCGGCCGTCTTGGGCTCGCGGACGGCCACCTTCCAGAAGACTGCCGCGACCACGACGACCCAGGCCCACCACGGGATGCCGGACTCGGGCCCGAACAGCTGACTCGTCACGTCGCTGGCATCGTTGATGAACTGCTCCATGGCCGCAAGGATCGGCTGTCCGGCCCGCCGAGTTGAGGAATCCCGGCGGGCCCGGACGTCAGGCGCCCCAGCCGGCCTGCCGGCCGCCGACGCGCTCGGCGACGATCTTCTCCTGGTAGCCGCTCGCCTTGTACGCGCGCACCGGGTCGGGGTCGAGGCCGGCGTCCGCGCGGACCTCGGCCAGCAGCGGGCGGACGTCGGTGTTGTACGCGTCCATCAGCACGGCGTTCGCCTCGAGCACGTCGCCCTCGGCCTGCGCCTTGAACAGCGCGTCCCGGTCGACCAGCAGCGCTTTGGCGGTCGCCTCCTGGATGTTGAGCACCGAGCGGATGATCGCCGGGATCTTCGCCTCGATGTTGTGGCACTGGTCGAGCATGAAGTTGATGCCGTACGACGGGTCCAGCGCGTCCGCCCGGACGATCTCGTACATGATCCGGAAGAGCTGGAACGGGTCGGCGGCGCCCGCCATCAAGTCGTCGTCGGCGTAGAACCGGCTGTTGAAGTCGAACGCGCCGAGCTTCCCCTGGCGCAGCAGGAACGCCACGATGAACTCGATGTTCGTGCCCGGTGCGTGGTGGCCGGTGTCGATGCAGACGGTGGCCTTCTCGCCGAGCTCGACGCAGTGCGCGTACGAGGTGCCCCAGTCCGGGATGTCGGTGGCGTAGAAGGCCGGCTCGAACAGCTTGTACTCGAGCAGGAACCGCTGGTTGTCGCCGAGCCGGTCGTACGTCTCCTTCAGGGCCGCGTGCAGCCGGTCCTGCCGCAGGCGCAGGTCGTCCTGGCCCGGGTAGTTGATGCCGTCGGAGAACCAGAGCTTCAGGTCGCGCGACCCGGTCTGGTCCATGATGTCGATCGCCTCGAGCAGGTGATCGGTGGCCTTGCGCCGGATGCCCGCGTCGGGGTTGGTGACCGAGCCGAGCTTGTAGTCGTTGTCCTGGAAGACGTTGGTGTTGATCGCGCCGATCTCGACACCCTCGGACTTCGCGTACGCCGAGAGGGCGGCGTAGTCGTCGACCTTGTCCCACGGGATGTGCAGGGCGACGGTCGGCGCGACACCGGTGAAGCGGTGCACGACCGCGGCGTCGGCGATCTTCTCCTCGGGGGTGCGCGGCACGCCCTGCTGGGGGAACACCTTGAAACGCGTGCCGGAGTTGCCGAAGGCCCACGACGGGGTCTCGATGCGCTGCGCCGCCAGGGCGCGCTTGACTGCGGCGAGGTCAGTCATGGGTAGCCTCCAAAGGCTCATCGGAAAGGTGGAACACCTCGGTCAGCAACGGGAAACCGTCGGTGGGTGAGGTGCCGGCGAAGAAGGGGGCCATCTCCGCCTGCCACCGGGTGTTGACGTCCAGCGCCGCCATTGCCGCCTGGGACGCCGCGAGATCGTCGGCCTCCACGTAGCCGATCAGGAGGCCGTCCTCGCGAAGGAACAGGGAGTAGTTGCGCCAGCCGGTGGCCCGAAGTGCTTGCTGCATCTCGGGCCACACGGCCTGGTGCCGCTCCACGTACTCCGCCATCCGCTCGGGACGGACCTGGAGGTTGAAGCAGTAACGCATGTCGCTACCGCGGATCAGAAGTTGAACTGGTCGATGTTCTCGGCGGTGAACTCCAGCGGCGGGCCGAGGACGATCTCACCGTCCGCGCCGATGGTGTACTCGCCGAGCTTGCCGGCCTTGAACTTCTCGCCTTCCTTGCCCGTGATCTGGCCCGAGGCCATCGCGGCGCCCGCGTAGGCGGCGAGGTAGCCGATGTCGGCCGGGTTCCACAGGGCGAACTTCTTGGCGGTGCCGTTCTTGACGTACTCGCGCATCTGGTTGGGCAGGCCGAGGCCGGTCACCTGGACCTTGCCCTTGTAGCTCGACGAGGAGATGTAGCGGGCGGCTGCCGCGATGCCCACGGTGGTCGGGGCGACGATCGCCTTCAGGTTCGGGTACGACTGGAGCAGGCCCTGGGCCTCCTGGAACGACTTCTGGTCGTCGTCGTTGCCGTAGGCCACCTTGACCAGCTTGAGCTTGGCGTACTCCGGCTTGGCCAGCTCCTTCTTCATGACGTCGATCCAGGCGTTCTGGTTCGTGGCGTTCGGGGTCGCGGAGAGCACCGCGATCTCGCCCTCGCCGCCGGCCTGCTCGAGCGCCATCTTCGCCAGCGACTCACCGATGCCCTGGGTGGTGGCCTGGTTGATGAACGCGTCGCGGCACTCCTTCGCCGCGTCCGAGTCGAAGGTGATCACCTTGATCTTCGCGGCGCGGGCCTGGTTGAGCGACGGGCAGACGGCGTTCGGGTCGTTCGCGGCGACCACGATCACGTCCTGCTGCTGCTGGATCAGCGTGTTGATGTAGCTGACCTGCGACGAGGCGGAGGCGTCGTTCGGGCCGACCTTCTTGTACTCGCCCTTGAGCTCCTTGACGGCCGCCTCGCCGCCGCTGGTCTCCACATCGGAGTACGGGTTGTTCAGCTGCTTCGGCAGGAAGGCGATCTTGAGGCCCTCCTTGAGCGCGGCGTTCGGGTCGGCGGCCGCGTTGGCCTGCGACCCGCTGCTCGCGTTGTCGTTGCTGTCCTTCGTGGTGCCGCCGCAGGCGCCGAGCCCCACGACGAGGAGCGCTGCTGTCGTTACGGAAAGTAGTGTGCGGGGGGAGCGAAGCACGGCGTACTCCATTCTTTCTCGTTCGGGGTTATCGGGCGGAGGCTGCGGCTTGCCGCAGGCGCCGGCGGTGCCAGTTGCCGCGGACGGCGGTGGCGATGTTGGGAAGCAGGACGGAGAGCACGAGCAGCGCGCCCGTGACGATGTTGAGCGCCTGCCCGGAGACGTCCTCCAGGCGCAGCGCGTTCTGCAGCGCGGCAAGCAGCACGACACCGGCCAGGACGCCGGGCAGGCTGCCCTTTCCGCCGAAGATCGACACGCCGCCCAGGAGGACGGCCGCGACGACGGCGAGTTCGAGGCCCGAGCCGTTGTCGGCGCGGGCGCTGGAGTAGCGCAGGGTCCAGAGCACGCCGACCAGGCCGGCGACGGCACCGCTCACGACGTACAGCCAGAACTTGGTCCTGGCCACCCGGATGCCGGAGAAATGCGCGGCCTTGTCGTTCGCGCCGATCGCGTAGAGCGCCCGGCCGACCGGCGTGGCGTGCTGCACGATCCCGAAGATCAGGGCGAGGACCGCGATCAGGATCAGGACGTTCGGTACGGGGGAGGAGCCGATCGTTCCGGTGACCCACTCGGTGTAGCTGAACGGGAAGTCAGCCACCGCGCCGTCGCCCAGCACCACGAACGCGAGACCCCGGAACAGCGCGAGCGTGCCGATCGTGACCGCCAGCGAGGGCAGCCCGAGCACCGTGATCAGGAAGCCGTTGAGCACGCCGCAGACCGCGCCGATCACGATGCAGAGCGGGATGATCGTCTCGATCGACAGGCCGTTGTTCCAGAACCAGCCCATCAGCGCGCTGGTGAAGCCCAGGACGCTGGCGACCGACAGGTCGATCTCGCCGGTCACGATGATCATCGTCATCGGCAGCGCGATCAGGATGATCGGCAGCAGGTCGAGCACCATGAACGTGAAGTTCCGGCTGGTGCCGAAGTTGTCCACGGCCGCCGACGCGATGATCAGCACGATCACGGTCAGCACGATGATGATGCTGTCCCAGCTGGTCAGCCTCTTACTCAGCCCGCCCGCGGCGGAAAACCGATGCAACTTCGATGAAGAGTCAGACATGGGCGTCTCGCTTACGGAGAGAGCGTGCGATCCGCACCGCGACCAGGCGGTCGGCGCAGATGGCCAGGATGATCAGGGAGCCGACGATCGCCTGCTGCCAGAACTGGTTGATGTCGAGAACGGCGAGGGCGCTGCTGATCACGGTCAGCAGCAGGGCGCCGAGGCCGGCGCCCCAAACCGTGCCGCTGCCGCCGAAGACCGCCACGCCGCCGACCACGACCGCGGCGACCACGTTCAGCTCGTAGCCGGTGCCCGCCGAGGCGTCGATCGTGCCGAACCGGGAGGCGAACAGGACACCGGCCAGGCCCGCGGCCGCGCCGCTGAGCACGAAGGCGACGATCAGGTTGCGGGCGACCTTGATGCCGGCGAGCTCGGCGGCCTGCGGGCTCGAGCCGATCGCGTACATCTCGCGGCCGATCCGGTAGTTGCGCATCATCAGCGAGACACCGCCGACCACCACGAGCGCGATCAGCACCAGCCACGGGATGCCGAGGACGCTGTCATTGGCGAAGTCGAGGAAGGGCCCGGGCAGCTCGTCGGCGTTGACCTGATCGCCGCCGGCCCACGAATAGACCAGGCCGCGGAAGATGTACATCGTGCCGAGGGTGACCACCAGGGCCGGCACCTTGCCGTAGCGCACCAGCACGCCGTTGATCAGGCCGGCGACCGCGCCGACCAGGATGCCCACGACGATCGGCACGATCATCGGGAGGTCCTGGTTGGCGCTCATCATGGTCGCCACGGTGAAGGCGCTGATGGCGAGCACCGAGCCGACGCTCAGGTCGATGTTGCGGGTGATGACGACGACCGCCTGGCCGGCCGCCATCACCGCGAGGATCGCCGTGTTGAGCAGGTTGTCGCGGATGCTCTGCCCGGACAGGAAGCGCGGGTTGTCGATCGCGGTGTAGGCGACCAGCAGCGCGAGGGCGAGCACGATGCCGAGCTCGCGGGTCTTGAGCAGCCCGCCCACGAAGCTCCGGTGCGGCGCGGGCGCGCCGAGCGTGGACGTGGTCATGCCGAAACCTTCTGTCCCATGGCGGCGTACATAACGGATTCCTCGGTCGCCTCGGCCCGAGTGAGCTCGGCCGCGATCTTGCCCTCGCGCAGGACCACGACCCGGTCGGCCATGCCCAGCACCTCGGGCAGCTCGGACGAGACCATCACGACACCCATGCCGTCCTTGGCGAGCGACGACAGGAGCCGGTGCACCTCGGCCTTGGTGCCGACGTCGATGCCGCGGGTCGGCTCGTCGACGATGAGCAGCCGCGGCCCGGTGGCGAGCCACTTGGCCAGCACCACCTTTTGCTGGTTGCCGCCGGAGAGCGTGCCGACCGCGTCGCTCAGCCTGCCGAGCTTGGTCTGCAGCTTCTCGGTCCACGTCTGTGCCGACCGGCGCTCGGTGCCGCCGAAGAGCAGGCCGAGCCGCGCCAGCTTGCGGGCCCGCGGCAGCGTCACGTTGCGCTCGATCGACAGGTCCATCACCAGGCCCTGTTGCCGCCGGTCCTCGGGGACCAGCGCCAGCCCGGCGGCCATCGCGGCGCGCGGCGAGCCGGCCTTGAGCTTGCGCCCGGCGAAGCGCACCGTGCCCGAGTCGTACGGGTCGACGCCGAAGACGGCCTGCATCACCTCGGAGCGGCCGGCCCCGACCAGGCCCGCGAGCGCGACGATCTCGCCCGCTCGCACGTTGAACGTGATGTCCCGGAAGACGCCCTCCCGGCTCAGGCCCTCGACCTCGAGCAGCACCTCGCCCGGCTCGACCTCCTGCTTGGGGAAGAGCGCGCTCAGGTCGCGGCCGACCATCTTGCGGATCATGTCGTCGATGCTCAGCTCGGCGACCAGCTCGGTGGCGACGTGCCTGCCGTCCCGCATGATCGTCACCCGCTGGCAGAGCGCGGTGATCTCCTCGAAGCGGTGCGAGATGAACATGATCGCCGCGCCCTCGTCGCGCAGCGAGCGCACCACCGAGAAGAGTCGCTCGACCTCGACGCCCGACAGCGCCGCGGTCGGCTCGTCCATGATGAGCACCCGCGCCTCGGCGGAGAGCGCCTTGGCGATCTCGACCAGCTGCTGGTCGGCGATGGAGAGGCCACGCGCCGGCCGGGTCGGGTCGAGCGGCACGCCGAGGCGGCGGAACAGCTTCTCGGCGTTGTCGTGCATCGTCCTGCGGTCGATCTGCCGCAGCTTGCTCAGCGGCTGGTTGCCCATCGCGATGTTCTCGGCGACCGACAGGTCGGGGAAGAGGGTGGGCTCCTGGTAGATCACGGCGATGCCGGCCGCCTTGGCGTCCGCCGGCCCGGCGAACTCCACGTCCGCGCCGTCCACCCGCAGCGTGCCGGTGTCGGGCCGGTGCACGCCGGCGAGCATCTTGACGATGGTCGACTTGCCGGCGCCGTTCTCGCCGACGAGAGCGTGCGCCTCACCCGGGAAGAGTGGGAAACTGACGCCCTGGACGGCCGCGACCGCGCCGAACGATTTCGTCACGTCGGCGACCTCGAGCCGCGCCGGCCCCGGGTCACCGGCGCGGTTGCCTGGCTTGGCCGGAGACTCCGCCACAGCCACCTCCACGTCGGACTTTGAAATGTTTCAGAGAACGTGGAGTCAACGTAGGTGGCCCCGATCACACGTGTCAAGCATTCGATCGAAACGTTGCGGAAACACGGCCGTTGTGAGTTCGACCTGTACCGTAAGATGCAACTTCAACGTTTCAACGGCCGTCCCGCGCAGGACGCCGGAACCCTCAGTCACGCCCCACGCGGGGTACGGTGAGCCGGTTCCGATCACCGCCGGTTGACCGGCAGGTCGAGGAGGTAGCGGTGCTGAACGGCAGGACGCCGTCCGTGAAGGACGTTGCCGCCGCCGCCGGCGTCTCGCTGGGCACGGTCTCCAACGTGATGAACCGCCCCGAAGTGGTCAGCGCCCGCACCCGCGAACGGGTCGAGCGCGCCATGACCGAGCTCGGTTTCGTCCGCAACGAGTCGGCCCGCCAGCTGCGCGCCGGCACCAGCCGCACCCTGGCGTACGTGATGCTCGACGGCACCAACCCGTTCTTCCACGACGTCGCCCAGGGCATCGAGATGGCCGCCGAGGACGCCGACCTGTCGCTGTTCATCTGCAACAGCAACAGCCGCTCGTCGCGCGAGGAGCTGCACCTCGACCGCCTGCTCCAACAGCGCGTGCAGGGCATCCTGATCACCCCGGTCGACCCGGCCGCCCCGCACCTCGACGAGCTGACCCGCCGCGGCGTACCCCTGGTCGTGGTCGACCGCGTGCGAGGCGTCGACAACTGCTGCTCGGTGGCGGTCGACGACATCCTCGGCGGCCGCATAGCCGTCGAGCACCTGGCCGAGCAGGGCCACGAACGGGTGGCCTTCATCGGCGGCCCCGACTCCCTGGGCCAGGTCGGCGAGCGCCTCCAGGGCGCCCGCGAGATCTGGTCGTCCCTGGGCCGCTCACCCGACGACCTGATCTACCTGCCCACCGACGCGATGACCGTCGCGGACGGACGCTCGGCCGGCGAACGCCTGGCCGGCCTGCCCGCACGCCGCCGGCCCACCGCGGCCTTCTGCGCCAACGACCTGCTGGCCCTGGGCCTGCTCCAGCAGAGCATCGGCGCGGGCCTCCGAGTCCCCGACGACCTCGCCATCGTCGGCTTCGACGACATCGAGTTCGCCGCCGCGGCCGCCGTCCCGCTGACGTCCGTGCGCCAGCCCCGCCAGGAACTCGGCCGCGCGGCGGCGCAGCTGGTGCTCGACGAGGCCACGAACCCGGAGCACAAGCACAGGCAGCTCCAGTTCACGCCGGAGCTTGTTGCCCGGGCCTCGACGGTTTCCCGCTCCCGCACGGTCTGACGCCAGCGCTCCTGGCGTCGGCGGAACGTCGCTCTTGTTGGCGCCTTTCTGTTGCCGCGTTCCGGTTTCCGCCGCTCGCCCATCCCTCCGAGCTGCCCTGCCGGCCCCGGCCGGCCACGACGTGATCAAAGGGCGGCGGTTGCCCGGGTCGTCACGCGGTCGGCTGGCCGGGCAGTTGTTCGCCCCCTTTCTCGCCTGATCACGACGTCCAGATGCTCCCGTGGTGTCTGTCTTCCGGTCGGCGACACCGGACCTTGTCGGGCCATCTCGCGTTTGCCCTCCGCTTGTGCCGTCAGGCCACCTGATGGCGATCCGGCCGAAGGGCCGACTGGCTGTGAACAATCGTCCCAGCTGGTCTCGCGGGCCGCCGACTTTGTCCACAGGCCCGCCTGCTGTCCACAGGGCACCAACGTGATCTCGCGGTTCTCCGCCACAATGGGTCGGGTCGGGGGCCCCCTTGGGAGGGCGGGGTCTGTGGGCCAGGGTTGGGGCGCCAGGGTCTGTGGGGCCGGGGCTTGTGCGCGCCAGGGTTTATGGGTCGGGGCTGGGGCGCCAGGGTTTGTGGGCCGGGGCTTGTGCGCCAGGGCTATGGGCGGGGGCCTTTGCGCCAGGGTTTATGGGGCGGGGCCTTTGCTCCGGGTTCTGTGGGGCGGGGCCTACAAGGCAGGGCCTATGGCGTCTGGTCTGTGAGCGAGATCTGTGGGCGGGTTTCTGTAAACGAGCGCTTGTGGGCAAGCACTTGCGGGCCGCGTGGAGGCCGGACCCGCCGCCGCGCCCCTCACGGCCCAACTCCCCTGTGCACGCTCCTGCACCGGGTCGAATCTGTGGGCGGCCCCGTGGGCGAATCCCTGAGGTTGTGGTCCGGGCTACGCGCGGGCCGGGTCTGTGAGCGAGAGCCACTGGCCCGGCCCGTAAGCGGAATCTGACCGTGAGCCCGCCCGCCGCACCCGCGGACTGCGGGCCTCGGCCGGACGGGCGTAGCGGGCGGCGCCGATCACCGCCTATCCGCGGCCGGTGACCCGGGCCGGCATGGGAGGGCCCGTGCGTCAGCTGTGCAGGAGCTCCGAGACCGTGACGAAGCGGTACCCGCGATGGCGCAGGCCCGCGATCAGCGTGGGCAAGGCGTCCAGGGCGACCAGCCGCCGTTTGTCGCCGGCGTCGTGGGCCAGGACTATCGAGCCGGGGCGCATCGTGTCGGTCAGGTCGCGGGCCTGGGCGGCGGGGTCGCCGGCATATCTGCGTTCGCGCATCTGGTGGGACCACAGGGCGATGTCGTAGCCCATGGCGTCGGCGGCCAGGACGGTGGAGCCGCCGAGGTGGCCGTACGGCGGGCGCAGCAAGGTGGGTTCGCGGCCGGTGTGGCGTTTGATGGCGTCGTGGGCGCGTTCCAGTTCGCGGCGGGCGGCGGTCAGGTCCAGGGTGGCCAGGTCGTCGTGTGACCAGGAGTGGTTGCCGAGTTCGTGCCGGTCCAGGCGGTTGCGGACCAGGTCGGCGTGTTTTTCCAGGTGGCGGCCGACCAGGAAGAAGGTCGCGGGCACGCCGGCGTCGTCGAGGGCGTCGAGGAAGCGGGGCGTGTAGTCGGGCAGCGGGCCGTCGTCGAAGGTGAGGGCGACCAGCTTCTCGGTGGTCGGGCGGAAGTAGTGGATGTGCACGCCGCCGTGGGCTACCGCGCCGAGGTTGTCGGCGGCCGAGGCGTAGCCGCCGCCCAGTGGTGGCCGGTCCCAGCCGAGCCAGTGTTGGACGTGGCCGGCGCCGGCGAAGGCCGTGGCGGCGCCGCCGCCGGCGAGCAGAGCGCCTCGTAGGATCGCGCGACGCGTGACCATCTGTTTCCCCCCATGAACGTTTCCGGCCTAGCAGCCTGGTTGATCATGGGTGGGTGGCGCCTCGGCCACCCGACTGGTTCATCGGGTCCAGGCATCGGCCATTGGTCGCAGATGGCGGAGTTTCCGCAGGTCAGAGGCCGGTGGCGGCTGGCTGGCCGGTGTGTGTGATGCCTGTCGCGTTCGTCAATGGGCGGGCCGGCCAGGACGGCGATGCCGTGCGGCTCGGAGAGGGAGCCGGCCGGCGCAGGATGCGGAACGTTTCAACTGTGATCGGTGTCTTGACCGGGAGCGCTACAGGGCCGTAATGTGTCCGCAACGTCTGAAACGTTTCACGCGATCTCCCAAACCCCGAAAACGCGGCGCAGACAACGGCGAAGGACACCATGACTAATCCCGCAGTGCGTGAGCTTCTGGAGCGCAGCAATCGGCTCGGCGCCGACCCGCGCAACACCAACTACGCCGGGGGAAACACCTCGGCCAAGGGCTCCGAGACCGACCCGGTCACCGGTGAGCCGACCGAGCTGGTCTGGGTCAAGGGCTCCGGCGGCGACCTCGGCACCCTGACCGAGAAGGGCCTCGCCGTGCTGCGGCTCGACCGGCTGCGCGCGCTCACCCGCACCTACCCGGGTGTCGAGCGCGAGGACGAGATGGTCGCCGCCTTCGACTACTGCCTGCACGGCCGCGGTGGGGCCGCCCCCTCGATCGACACCGCCATGCACGGTCTCGTCGAGGCACCGCACGTCGACCACCTGCACCCCGACTCGGGCATCGCGATCGCCACCGCCGCCGACGGGCCCGCCCTCACCAAGGAGATCTTCGGCGACCGGGTGCTCTGGGTGCCGTGGCGCCGCCCGGGCTTCCAGCTCGGCCTCGACATCGCCGCCGTGCAGCGGGCCAACCCGCAGGCGATCGGCGTCATCCTCGGCGGGCACGGCATCACCGCGTGGGGCGCCACCAGCGCGGAGTGCGAGGCCAACTCCCTCGAGATCATCAAGACCGCCGAGCGCTACCTCGCCGAGCACGGCCGCCCCGACCCGTTCGGCGCCCGGAAGGTCACGTCCCTGCCCGACGAGGCCCGCCACCGGAGGGCCGCCGAGATCTTCCCGTACCTCCGCGGTCTCGCCTCCACCGACCGGCCCCAGGTCGGCCACTACACCGACAGCGACGTCGTCCTCGACTTCGTCAACAGCGAGCGGCTCGAAGAGCTCGGCGCGAAGGGCACCTCGTGCCCCGACCACTTCCTGCGGACGAAGGTCAAGCCGCTCATCCTGGACACCGCGCCGGACGCGCCGCTGGAGCAGGTGATCGAGAGGGCCAAGGAACTGCACGCCGCCTACCGCGAGGACTACCAGGCCTACTACGACCGCCACGCCACCGCGGAGAGCCCGGCCATCCGCGGCGCCGACCCGGCGATCGTCCTGGTGCCCGGCGTCGGCATGTTCTCCTTCGGCGCCAACAAGCAGACCGCGCGCGTCGCCGGTGAGTTCTACGTCAACGCCATCAACGTGATGCGCGGCGCCGAGTCGGTGTCGGCCTACGCGCCGATCGACGAGTCCGAGAAGTTCCGCATCGAGTACTGGGCGCTCGAGGAGGCCAAGCTTCAGCGCATGCCCAAGCCGAAGCCGCTCGCGACCCGCATCGCGTACGTCACCGGTGGTGGCTCGGGCATCGGCCGCGCCATCGCGCTGCGCCTCGCCGCCGAGGGCGCCGTCGTGGTCGTCGCCGACCGTGACTTCGAGGCGGCCAAGAACGTGGCCGCCGAGATCGGCGGGACCGACGCCGCGATCGCCGTCGCGGCCGACGTGACCAGCGCCGACGCGATCGCCGCCTCGCTGCGCGACAGCGTGCTCGCCTTCGGCGGCGTCGACCTGGTCGTCAACAACGCCGGCCTGAGCATCTCGAAGCCGCTGCTGGAGACCACCGAGGCCGACTGGGACCTCCAGCACGACGTGATGGCGAAGGGCTCGTTCCTGGTCTCCCGCGAGGCCGCGCGCATCCTGATCGCGCAGGGCATGGGCGGCGACATCGTCTACATCTCCAGCAAGAACTCGTTGTTCGCCGGCCCGAACAACGTCGCCTACGGCGCCACCAAGGCCGACCAGGCCCACCAGGTGCGGCTGCTCGCGGCCGAGCTCGGTGCCTACGGCGTACGCGTCAACGGCATCAACCCCGACGGTGTGGTCCGCGGCTCCGGCATCTTCGCCGGCGGCTGGGGCGCCCAGCGCGCCGCCGTCTACGGCGTGCCCGAGGAGAAGCTCGGCGAGTACTACGCGCAGCGCACCCTGCTCAAGCGCGAGGTGCTGCCGGAGCACGTCGCCAACGCGGTCTTCGTGCTGACCGGCGGCGACCTGACCCACACGACCGGCCTGCACATCCCGGTGGACGCGGGCGTCGCCGCAGCTTTCCTTCGGTGACGAAGATGAGCAAAGAGTTCGCCGCGGTCGACCTCGGCGCGTCGTCCGGACGCGTCATGGTCGGCCGCGTCGGCCCCAGCGAGATCAAGCTCACCGAGGCGCATCGTTTCCACAATGTCCCGGTGAAAACCCAGAAAACCCTCTACTGGGACATCCTGGGCCTCTACCGCGGCGTCCTCGAGGGGCTGAAGCGGGCCGGTCAGGTGGAAAGCATCGGCATCGACTCGTGGGCGGTCGACTACGGCCTCCTCGACGCGACCGGCGAGCTGCTCGGCAACCCGGTGCACTACCGCGACGCCCGCACCGACGGCGTGCCCGAGCGGCTGGCACAAAAGATCGCCGACGAGCGGCTTTACGAGATCACCGGTCTGCAGAAGCTGCCGTTCAACACGATCTACCAGCTCGCCGCCGCGAAGGACACCCCGCAGTACGCGGCCGCGAAACAGCTGCTGCTCGTCCCCGACCTGCTCGCGTACTGGCTGACCGGCGAGACCGGCGCCGAATACACGAACGCCTCCACCACCGAGCTCGTCGACGTCCGCACCCGCGACTGGTCGGCGCCGCTGATCGACCAGCTCGGCCTGCGGCCTTCGCTCTTCCCCGCCATCCGTCACCCCGGGTCGGTCATCGGCGACTTCGGCGGTACGAGGGTGGTCGCCGTCGGCTCGCACGACACCGCCTCCGCCGTGGTGGGCGTGCCGGCGGCGGGCGCGCATTTCGCGTACATCTCCTGTGGCACCTGGTCCCTGGTCGGGTTGGAGCTGCCCGCGCCGGTGCTCAGCGCCGCGTCGCGGGCGGCGAACTTCACGAACGAGGGCGGCGTCGACGGCACGATCCGCTACCTGCGCAACGTGATGGGGCTCTGGCCGCTCCAGGAGTGCATGCGCGAATGGGGCTCGCCGGACATCGTCGAGCTGCTGCGCGCCGCGTCGCGGGAGAAGCCGTTCGGTGCCGTCGTGGACCTCGACGACCCGGTCTTCCTGCCGCCGGGCGACATGGCCGGGCGGCTGATCAAGGCGGCCGGCCTGCCGGCGGACGCGAGCCACGCGGTGCTGACCCGGTGCATCGTGGACAGTCTGGCGCTGGCGCACAAGCGCGCGATCGAGCAGGCCCAGGAGCTCTCCGGCCGGCACGTCGACGCGGTGCACATCGTCGGCGGCGGCGCCCGCAACGAGCTGCTCTGCCAGCTCACCGCGGACGCCTGCGGGCTGCCGGTGCTGGCCGGGCCGGTCGAGGCGACCGCGCTGGGCAACCTGCTGGTGCAGGCCCGCGCGGCCGGGGTGATCGAGGGAGATCTGACGGCTCTCCGATCGGTGCTGCGGGCAACTCAGCAGATCGTGCGGTACGAGCCGAGATAAGGAGGCATCCGGTGCGGATCGCCTTGTTCGCCACCTGCCTGGCGGACACGATGTTCCCCGCCGCGGCGAAGGCGACGGTGCGGCTGCTGGAGCGGCTGGGCCACGAGGTCGTCTTCCCCGAGGCACAGACGTGCTGCGGCCAGATGCACATCAACACGGGCTACCAAAAAGAGGCACTGCCTTTGGTACGCAGGTACGTCCGCACCTTCGAGCCGTACGACGTCATCGTCGCGCCGTCCGGCAGCTGCACCGGCTCGATCCGCCACCAGCACAAGATGGTGGCGAACGCCGCGGGGGACAGCGGCCTGGCGGCCGGGGCGGAGCAGGTCGCGACCCGCACGTACGAGCTGTCCGAGCTGCTCATCGACGTGCTGAAGGTCGAGGACGTGGGCGCGTACTACCCGCACCGGGTCACGTACCACCCGACCTGCCACTCGCTGCGGATGCTGCGCGTGGGCGACCGGCCGCTGCGGCTGCTGCGCCACGTGCGCGGCCTCGACCTGGTCGAGCTGCCCGCGGCGGAGCAGTGCTGCGGCTTCGGCGGCACGTTCGCGGTGAAGAACGCGGACACGTCGACGGCGATGCTGGCCGACAAGATGCGGCACGTGCTCGACACGGGCGCCGACGTCTGCACGGCCGGCGACACGTCCTGCCTCATGCACATCGGCGGCGGGCTGTCGCGCCTGCGCACCGGCGTGAAGACCGTGCATCTCGCCGAGATCCTGGCTTCGACGGAGGCGGCAACGGTATGAGCACCTTCCTGGGGATGCCGGTGGCGCACGCGCCGCGCGGGGTCGGCCACCTGCGCGGCGACGAGCCGTTCCCGGCGGCGGCCCGCACCGCGCTGGCGAACCCGCAGCTGCGGCGCAACCTGCAACACGCCACGACCACCATCCGCGGCAAGTCCGGCCGGGTCATCGCCGAGCTGCCCGACTGGCAGGAGCTGCGGGCGGCCGGGTCGGCGCTCAAGGCGTACACCATGGCGAACCTGCCCCGGCTCCTCGAGCAGCTCGAGGAGAAGGTGACCGCGGCGGGCGGGGTCGTGCACTGGGCGGCGGACGCGGCCGAGGCCAACCGGATCGTCACCGGCCTGGTGCGCGCCACCGGCGAGCAGCGGGTCATCAAGATCAAGTCGATGGCGACCCAGGAGATCGGGCTCAACGAGGCGCTGGAGGACGCCGGCATCACGCCGGTCGAGACCGACCTCGCCGAGCTGATCGTGCAGCTCGGCGACGACAAGCCGAGCCACATCCTGGTGCCGGCGATCCACCGCAACCGCTCGGAGATCCGCGAGATCTTCCTGCGCGCCATGCCCGGCGTCGACCCGGCCCTCACCGACGACCCGCCGGCGCTGGCCGCGGCCGCGCGCCGCTACCTGCGCGAGACGTTCCTGACGACAAAGGTGGCGGTCTCCGGCGCCAACTTCGGCATCGCCGAGACGGGCACGCTCACGGTCGTCGAGTCGGAGGGGAACGGCCGCATGTGCCTGACCCTGCCGGACACGCTGATCACCGTGATGGGTATCGAGAAGGTCGTGCCCACGTGGCAGGACCTCGAGGTCTTCCTCCAGCTGCTGCCGCGCGCGTCGACCGGCGAGCGGATGAACCCGTACACGTCGATGTGGCACGGCGTGACCCCGGGCGACGGGCCGCAGAACTTCCACCTGGTGCTGCTCGACAACGGGCGCTCGGCGGTGCTCGCCGACGAGGTGGGCCGCCAGGCGCTGCACTGCATCCGCTGCTCGGCCTGCCTCAACGTGTGCCCGGTCTACGAGCGCACGGGCGGGCACGCGTACGGCTCGGTCTATCCCGGCCCGATCGGCGCGGTGCTGTCGCCGCAGCTCACCGGGGTCGAGGACAACGCCTCGCTGCCGTACGCGTCGTCGCTGTGCGGTGCGTGCTTCGACGCCTGCCCCGTGAAGATCGACATCCCGTCGATCCTGGTGCACCTGCGCAACCAGGTGCCCCACCCGGCCGGGGAGAAGGCGGTGATGGCCGCGGCCGCGTACACGATGGACCGTCCCCGCCTCTACGCCCGCGCGCAGCGTGCCGCGAAGTTCGCCAAGCTCGTCGGCAAGCGCGGGCGCGGCCTGCCCCCGCCGCTGAACGGCTGGTCGGCGGCGCGCGATCTGCCGACGCCGCCCGCGGAGACCTTCCGCGACTGGTGGCGAGGCCGATGAGCAGCAAGGACCTGATCCTCGGACGGGTGCGCTCGGCGCTCGGCGGCCACCCGGCGGCGCCGGAGATCCCGCGCTCCTACCGCCGCGACTTCCCGCCGGCCGACCTGGACGTGCTCATCGAGCGGCTCGTCGACTACAAGGCCGTGGTGCACCGCGGCGCCGACGTGGCGGCCATCGTGGGCGACATCATCGGTGCGGGCACGCTCGTCGTACCGCCGGGCCTGCCCCCTGAATGGCTGCCGCCGGAGGCCCTGCTCGTCGACGTCGACGAGGCCGACGGCGTGGTGACCGGCGCGGCCGTGGCGATCGCCGAGACCGGCACGATCGTGCTCGACGGCTCGCCCGACCAGGGCCGGCGCCTCCTCACCCTCCTGCCCGACCTGCACATCTGCGTGCTCCGCCCGGAGCAGGTCGTCGCGTCGGTGCCCGAGGCCGTCGCCCGCCTCGACCCCACCCGGCCGCTCACCTGGATCAGCGGCCCGTCGGCGACCAGCGACATCGAGCTCAACCGCGTCGAGGGCGTGCACGGGCCCCGCAACCTGCACGTCATCCTGCTCGAGGTCTGACACGGGCCTCCGCGTGCCGTCACCCACCTCGCCGACCCGTCGCCATCGACGGCGGCTGGCCCGCAAGCCCTAAGATGCGCCCGTGACCACACCGATGCGCGTGCCACCGTCCGAACCGGAGCGTGAGCGCGCCGCCGAGCTGCTCCAGCGTGCCTGCGGCGACGGGCGGCTGACCCTCGAGGAGTTCAGCGCGCGGGTCGGCGCCGTCTGGGCCGCCGAGGACGCCGACGAGCTGGCCCGGGCGACCGAGGGCGTGGCGGTCACCCCGATCGTCGGCTCCTCGCGCACTGTCGACCGGGTCATCACCATCTTCAGCGAGAACAAGCGCCGCGGCCGGTGGCGGCTGCGCGACGCCGGGGTCTCGGTGCGCACGCTCTTCGGCTCCACCGTGCTCGACCTGCGCGAGGTCGCCACCGATCAGGCGGTCATCGAGATCTCCGGCAGCGTCACGTTCGGCGAGCTCAAGGTGATCGTGCCGGAGGGCGTCGAGGTCGACCTCACCGGCGCGGCGGTCTTCTCCTCTCGCCAGCTGCATCTCGCCCGCGTGCCGCGGGTGCCCGGCACCCCCGAGGTCCGTGTCCACGTCACCGCGTGGTTCGCCTCCGTCGAGGTGGTCTCCAAGAGGTACGCGCTGCCGCAGTAGTTGCGCGAAAAAGCTCCGGATCTCGTGACAACGAACCGGGGCACGGAAGTGTCTTCTCCTCTGTGACGACCGTAATGAAGCACCGACCCGCCGGGACGGCGAGCGGCGCGGAGCAGGAGTTCCGGGTTTTCGTCCAGGGGATGGCCGCATCGCTGCATCGCACGGCCTATCTGCTGTGCGGGGACTGGCACCTGGCCGACGACCTCGTGCAGGAGGCGCTGGCCAAGGCCTACAGCCACTGGCGCAAGGTCCAGAAGGCCGAGAACCCACCCGCGTACGTGCGGCGCATCCTGATCAACGAGGCGCGACGCCAGTGGCGCCGGAGTCCGCGGGCCGACGTGTCCGATGTTCCCGACATCGCCCTTCCCGACCTCTCCGACGGCGTGGTGACCCGGGCCGACCTGCTCCAGGCACTTGTGTCCCTGCCGATGCGGCAGCGGGCGACGGTCGTCCTGCGCTACCTCGAAGGGCTCAGCGAGCGGGAGACCGCCGTGGCCCTGAAGTGCAGCGAGGGCACCGTCAAGAGCCAGACGAGCCGGGCGTTGACCAAGCTCAAGTCCGTCCTGAACCGAGGAGACCTCTGACCATGTCGTACGACACCGAGCAGCGCCTCAGCGCGACCCTCAAGGCCGCCGTCGGCGACCGGCAGTACACCCCCGACCTGGAGCGCATCGAGAGCCGCGGCCGGCGGCTGCGCAGCCGCCGCCTGGCCTGGCGCACGACCGCCGCCGGTGGCTTCGCCGTCGCCGCGATCGCCGCGGTCGCGGTGGCCACCACCGGCGCCGGCGGCACCGGCACGGCGCCGGCCCGGAACATCGCCGCCCCCGCGACGACGGCGTCCGCGAGCGCCGCCGCCGCGCAGCCGCCACTGCTCCAGCTGGTCGGCTACCTCAACACGACGGCGAAGCCCGAGGGCGACGCGACGCTCGTGCTGCGCGACCAGAAGCTCTACGACGGCACGCGGGTCAAGGTGTGGGACCTGTGGGCCGACAGCGGCGGCTACTACTTCGCCAAGACCCGCGACGGCCTGCCGGCGCAGGTGAAGGCCGGCAACATCCGCGGCGGGGACAGCTACCGGCAGTACGTCGCGGCGGCGAAGGCCGCGGCGCAGGGCGACCTGAACGCCGCCCGCAAGCGGATGATCGTGGCCGGGGCGCCCAAGGGCGCGCCGGTGCCGACCGAGGCGCCCGGCTTCAGCCACCCGGCCCCGACGAACACCAAGATCCCCGCGGCGATCCGCGAGGGCATGCGCACCAACATCGCCGACAACCGGGTCTGGAACAACGTGATGGACGCGCTGCACGCCGGCGCCGGCGACCCGGCCGTGCGGGCCGGTGCGCTGCGCCTGCTCAACCAGATGCCCGAGGTCAAGACGGTCGAGGGCACGCTCGCCGGCAAGAAGGTGCTCAACCTGACCGTCGGCATGCCGGCGCTCGAGGGCGCCGCGCAGACCCTCACCATCGACGCGCAGTCGGGCGTCCCGCTGAAGCTCTCCAACGGCCCCGGCGACAACGAGACGACCTACGTCGTCACCCGCGTCAAGCTGGCCGACGTGAAGAAGGGCACCTTCTGATCCGGGGATGAAACCCGCCAGGGCCGGTCCGTCCGCCGGCCCTGGCGTTTCCCGTCAGCTCTCCTCCGGGCCGGGCGGCGCGCGGTGGGCGCCCGCCACGCGGTTCTCGTCGTGGTGGGTGCCGGCCGCGGGGTTCTCCTCGCGGTGGACGCCCACTTCGTGGTTGCCGTCGTGCGGGGCCACCGCGACGTGGTTGCCGCCGGGGTGGGCGTCGGCCGAGTGCCGGCCCTCGGTGGTCACCTCCGTCGCCGCCACCGGCGCGGCCGCGGGCAGTTCCGCCGCTGCCGGTGTGGCCGCGGGCAGTTCCGCCGCTGCCGGTGTGGCCGCGGGCAGGCCGGCCGGCTGCTCCTCGGCGGCGCGGGCGGCCAGGCCCGACTGGGTGCGCAGCGGGATCTGCGGCAGGAAGGCGAAGACGACCAGCGCCACCAGGATGATCGCGGCCGCGGCCAGGAAGATCATGTCCATCGACCGGGAGAAGCCGTCCTTGAACGGGTACGCGACGACGGCGCTGACCCCGTTCAGGAACGACGTGTCGTTCAGGGCGGCCCCGGCGTGCAGGGCCTCGGCGGCCGCGCGGTTCGCCGGCTCGGCGAGCGCCTGCTGGAAACCGGGGCCTGCCGCCCGTACGGCATCCTGGATCTTGTCGCCGACGGTCGAGAAGAGCAGCGACAGGAAGAGCGCGGTGCCGGCCGTGGCGCCCATCTGGCGGAAGAACGTCGCCGACGAGGTCGCCACGCCGATCTCCCGCGCCGACATCGCGTTCTGCACCGCCAGCGTGATCGGCTGGAGGATCAGGCCGAGGCCCAGGCCCAGCACGGCCATGAAGACGCCGGTACGCCAGAACGGCGTCTCCACCCCGACCGTGTGCAGCAGCCACATGCCGATCGCGGCGAGCACGCTGCCCACCACCGGGAAGACCTTGTAGCGCCCCGTACGGCTGATCAGCTGACCCGAGATGATCGAGCCGACCATGAGACCGAGCGTCAGCGGCAGCAGTTGCAGACCCGACTCGGTCGGCGTGGCACCCCGCACGATCTGCAGGTAGAGCGGAAGCACGGCGAGACCGCCGAACATGCCCAGGCCCACGATGAAGCCGCCGATCGCGGTGAGGCTGAACGTCTTGTTGCGGAAGAACCGCAGCGGGATCAGCGCGTCCTCCCGCATGCGCCACTCGGCCAGCACGAAGAGCACCAGGCCGGCCGCGCCGATGCCGTAGCAGGCGAACGCCCGCGCCGAGTCCCAGCCCCACGAGCGGCCCTGCTCGGCGATGGTCAGCAGCGGCACCAGCGCGACACACAGCCAGGCGGCGCCCCACCAGTCGATGCGGTGCTCGCGCCGCTCCTGCCGGAAGCGCAGCACCCGGGCCACCACGATCAGCGCCACCACGCCGATCGGCACGTTCACCAGGAACACCCAGCGCCAGCCGGTGATGCCGAGGATCTGGTCGGCGCCCGCGAAGAACCCGCCGATCACCGGGCCGAGCACGCTCGACGTGCCGAACACGGCGAGGAAGTAACCTTGGTAGCGGGCCCGTTCCCGGGCCGGGACGATGTCGCCGATGATCGCCAGCGCCAGCGAGAACAGGCCACCCGCGCCGAGACCCTGGAAGGCCCGGTACGCGGCGAGCTCGTACATCGACTGCGCGAACGAGCACGCCGCCGAGCCCACCACGAAGATCGTGATCGCGGCGAGGAAGAACCGCTTGCGCCCGTAGATGTCGGAGAGCTTCCCGTACAGCGGCGTCGAGATCGTCGAGGTGATCAGGTACGCCGTGGTGACCCACGCCTGCGCGCTGAGCCCGTGCAGGTCGTCGCCGATCGTCCGGATCGCCGAGGCGACGATCGTCTGATCCAGCGAGGCCAGCAGCAGACCCAGCATGAGCCCGCCGAGAACCTGCAGGACCTGACGGTGGCTGAGGTCGGCGCCCGGCGGCCCCGGCGCGGTGGTGGTTGTGGCGCTCATGCGGATCTCCCCTGGTAGGCCGACGTCTCCGACTACCCCCACGCATCCGGTGCCGATGCGTTCAGGAGAGCGCGGTCACCTGCGACGCCCGTCACCGGTAGCCTGGCCGGTGATGGATCGAGACCTCTCCGCAGCCCGCGACCTCGCGGCCACGCTCGCCGCAGCCGCCGGCCGGCTCCAGCTCGAACGCCGCGACACCCTGCGCGTCGGCGCGCCCAAGGCCCACGCCAACGACGTCGTCTCCGACGTCGACATCGCCAGCGAGCGCCTCATCGTCGACGGCCTCACCGAGGCCTGGCCCGGCGACGCGGTGCAGGCCGAGGAGGGCCACGGCCGCCCCGGCACGACCGGCTGGACCTGGGTCGTCGACCCGCTCGACGGCACCCGCAACTACATCAGCCGCACCGGCCCGTGGTCCGTGTGCATAGCCCTCTACCAGGGCGACGAGCCCCGCGCGGCGGTCGTGCACGAGCCCGTGGCCGGCGAGACCTTCAGCGCCGTCGCGGGCGGCGGCGCCCTGCTGAACGGCACCCCGCTCGAGGTGCCGGACGGCCCGCCGCTGACCTCATCCCTGATCGGCGTGAGCTTCCAGCCCAACGTCGCGACGAAGACCCGCGCCGGCCGCGTGATCGACGCCCTGCTTCCCCAGGTCGGCGACATCAGGCGCCTGCCGGCGGCGCTCAACCTGGCCTACCAGGCCGCCGGCCGGTTGGACGGGGGCCTGGCCCTGGACACGAACCTGTGGGACATCGCGGCGGGCGCCCTGATCGCCCGCGAAGCGGGAGTGATCCTCGGCGGCCGGGAGGCGGAGTTCACCACCGAGCTGACGATCGGCGCGGCCCCGTCGCTGTGGCCGGCCCTCGCCGAGCTGATCCGCACGGCCGACGCCTGACGACCGCTCCACCCGGACGCCTTGTAGCGGTGCGGTTGCTGATTTTCGTCGGCAACCACCGAGCAAGCCGCTCGCTCAGCGCCGGCATGATTCTGCGGCTGGCGGGCCACCTGCACGTGCCGCTACGGGAACGCAACCGGCTGCTGGTCTTCGACCGCCGGTGGAACATCGTGATGACCAACCGTGCCGTCGACCCGTTCTTCGCGCGCGTGGCACCGGATGCTGCGGCCACCCGTCAATCTGGTGCGCCTCGGGCTGGAACCGCGCGGGCTGGCCCGGCTGGTCGTCAACCTCGACGACGTACGCGCGGTGTTCCGCACCCGCCTCTCACGCCGGCTCGCCGCCGCGCCCGACCCTGAGCCCGCCGCCCTCTACGAGGAACTGCTGTCACCGCGCCCCGGCGACCCACCCACCCGCCGGCCGGCACGAACGTGGCGATCCCGATGATCGTGCGCGTCGACGGGCGCGAACCGCGGCTCTTCTCGACCATCACCACGTTCGGCAGCGTCAGCCGATCTCCACCCACACCTCGTCGAGGACGCCCTGGAACTGGTCGTTGTCGGCGAAGGAGCCCTTGCCGCCGATGCTGAACGGCAGGTGGTTGGTGACCGACAGGTCGGCGGGGAGAACCGTCTGCCCTCGTGGGGTGCCGTCGACCAGGATGGTGAGGTGGGGGCCGGCGCGGCGGCATTCGAGGGTGTGCCAGCGGTTGTCGGCGACGCCGGTGGCGGCGATCGCGGTGTGGATCTGTGGGCGGCGGTCGTCGACGAAGACGCAGCTGGGGCGGCCGGCCAGGCCGTCGATCTGGAGTTTGTACTGGCTGCCGCTGGCCGAGTAGCCCTTCTGCAGCACGTTCTCGCCCTTGGTGGTCTCGTCGGCGGCGAGGCGCACCGCGGCGCCGTAGCGGATGGGGCGGCGGCCGGGGTTGAGGTCGGTGGCGACGGCGCGCAGGGCGATGCGCGGGCACGGCTCGGTGTGGCAGGGCGGCGGGAAGGCGAGCGCCCGGCCGCCGTTGTGGGCGACCGTGGTGAAGGTGCCGCCGTACCGGCTCACCGGGCTGAGGTCGTAGCCGCGGCCGGTGGCGTCGGCGAGCGGTGAGGGGCCGTCGAACGTGTACCGCACGGTGACCTTGGGGGAGAAGGCGGCTGCGGGTGTGACGGCCGCAACTGCGAGCACGAGGGCGCACAGGGCAACGCGCGGCGCGGAGAATCGCACGCCGACCTAACGCACGTCGTACCAGGAAGGATGCGCCGCGTTTTTGACGCGTTGTTAACGCGTGACCGTGGGAGGAGCCGCTTACCCGGTGGAACGATTTTCCGGTGACGACCACGGGGTTCCGGGACTGGATGCTCTCCGGATTGAACGACACCGCGAAGCATCACGAGGGCCCGCACGGCGTACCGGCCGATCCGGACGAGAAGCCGCACTCGTGGTGGAAGGTGATGTGTCTGACCGGTGTGGACTATTTCTCCACGCTGGGCTATCAACCGGGCATCGCGGCGCTGGCCGCCGGGGTGCTGTCGCCGATCGCGACGCTGGTGCTCGTGCTGGTGACGCTGCTCGGCGCGCTGCCGATCTACCGCCGGGTGGCGTCGGACAGCCCGAACGGCGAGGGCTCCATCGCGATGCTGATGAAGCTGCTCTCGTTCTGGAAGGGCAAGCTCTTCGTCCTGGTGCTGCTCGGCTTCGCGGCGACCGACTTCATCATCACGATCACGCTGTCGGCGGCGGACGCGACGGCGCACATCGACGAGAACCCGTACCTGCCCGAGGCCCTGCACGGTCACGAGGTGATCGTGACGCTGCTGCTGGTGGCGCTTCTGGGCGGGGTCTTCCTCAAGGGCTTCACCGAGGCGATCGGCATCGCGGTCGGCCTGGTCGGCGTCTATCTGCTGCTCAACGTGGTGGTCATCGGCGACGGGTTGTGGCGGGTGCTCACCCACCCGCACTCGGTGACCGACTGGACCACGGCGCTGACCACCCAGCACGGCAACCCGCTGGCGGTCGTCGGCATCGCGCTGCTGGTCTTCCCGAAGCTGGCGCTCGGCCTGTCCGGCTTCGAGACCGGCGTGGCGGTGATGCCGCACATCAAGGGTGACCTGCGCGGCCGCATCCAGGGCGCGAAGCGGCTGCTCACCACGGCCGCGGTCATCATGAGCGCGTTCCTGATCACGAGCAGCGTCGTGACCACGGTGCTGATCCCGCAGGCGCAGTTCGAGTCGGGCGGCGACGCGAACGGGCGGGCGCTGGCCTATCTGGCGCACGAGAACCTGGGCAACGCGTTCGGCACCGTCTACGACCTGTCGACGATCGCGATCCTCTGGTTCGCCGGCGCGTCCGCGATGGCCGGCCTGCTCAACCTCGTGCCGCGCTACCTGCCCCGGTTCGGCATGGCGCCCGGCTGGGCCCGGGCCGTGCGCCCGCTGGTGCTGGTCTTCACCGGCACGGCGTTCCTCATCACGTGGATCTTCGACGCGGACGTGGACGCGCAGGGCGGCGCCTACGCGACCGGCGTCCTGGTGCTGATCACGTCGGCGGCGGTCGCGGTGACCCTCTCGGCGCGCCGCCGGCGGCAGCGCAAGCGCACGATCGCGTTCGGGATCATCGCGGTGCTGTTCGTCTACACGACCATCGCGAACATCGTGGAGCGGCCCGACGGCGTGAAGATCGCCGCGTGCTTCATCGCCGGGATCCTGGTCGTCTCGTTCCTGTCCCGGCTGTTCCGGGCGTTCGACCTGCGGGTCACCGACATCGAGGCGGACGAGACCGCGCTGGGCTTCCTGCGCGACTGCCGGCGCCGGCAGATCCGGCTGATCGCGAACGAGCCGGACCGCCGGGACAGCCGCGAGTACAGCGACAAGATCGCGCAGATCCTCGCGGACAACGACATGGCCGACGACCGGGACGTCATCTTCGTCGAGGTGACCGTCAAGGACGCCTCGGACTTCGAGACGGAGCTGCGGGTGACCGGCGAGCTGCTGCACCACCGCTACAAGGTGATGCGGGTGACCAGCTCCTCGGTGCCGAGCGCGCTGGCCGCGCTGCTGCTCTGGATCCGGGACACCACCGGGCGGCGGCCGCACATCTACTTCGAGTGGACCGAGGGCAACCCGGTCGCCAACTTCGTGCGCTACCTCGCCTTCGGGCAGGGCGAGGTGGCACCGGTGACGCGCGAGATGCTGCGGCGGGCCGAGCCGGACCGCAACCGGCGGCCCCACGTGCACGTAGGCTGAATCGGTGACGGACCAGCAGGACCAGCTCGAGGCGTTCCGCGACCTGCTGCGCATCCCGACCGTCTCGAGCCGCGAGGCCGGCCGCTGGGACGACGACGCGTTCGCGGCCTTCCACGACGCGCTGCGCCGGCACTTCCCGCTGCTGCACGAGCGACTCGAGCGCATCCCGATCGGCACGCACGCCGTGCTCTTCCACTGGCGCGGCGCCTCCGCCGACCGTCCCGTGGTGCTGATGGCCCACATCGACGTGGTGCCGGTCGAGGGCGATTGGCGGCATCCGCCGTTCGGCGCCGTGGTCGAGGACGGCGTTGTCTGGGGCCGGGGCACCCTCGACTGCAAGGCCAGCCTCACCGCGATCTGCCAGGCGGTCGAGGACCTGCTCGCCGGCGGGCACACGCCCGCGCAGGACGTGTGGCTCTCGTTCGGCTGCGACGAGGAGATCGCCGGTGTCACGGCCGCCCTCGCGGTCGACGAGCTGCGCAAGCGGGACGTGCGGCCGTGGTTCGTGCTCGACGAGGGCGGTGCCATCGCTCACGAGGTGCTGCCGGGCGTGCAGGTGCCCATGGCCGCGATCGGCGTGACCGAGAAGGGCGTCGCCTCGATCGAGCTCAGCGTCGAGGGCCGCGGCGGGCACGCGTCGACTCCCGCACCGATGGGCCCGACCGCCCGGCTGGCCCGGGCCATCACCCGGCTCGACCGCTCGCCGATGCGCGCCACCATGCCGGACGCGGCGGTGGAGTTCCTGCGCCGCGCCGCCCCGCACGCGACCGGGCCGGTCGGGGTCGCGCTGCGGGTCGCGGTGCGGTCCCGCCCGCTGCTCACCCGGCTGCTGCTGGCGGCCGGCCCCGAGGCGGCGGCGATGGTCCGTACGACGTTCGCGGTGACCACGCTGAGCGGCTCGCCCGCGCTCAACGTGGTCGCCTCGAACGCCACCGCGGGCGTCAACATCCGGATCCTGGTCGGCGACACGATGGCCGGCGCGATCGCCCACGTCCGCAGGGTGATCCGCGACGACAAGGTGCGCGTCACCGTGGTGCACGACGGCGAGCCGTCACCGGAGTCGCCGCTCGACGACGCGTTCGAGCTGATCGAGGCGGTCACGGCCGAGCATTTCCCGAGGGCGGTCACCACGCCGTACGTGATGATGGCCGCCACCGACGCCCGGCGCTTCACCGAGATCTGCGAGCGTGTCTACCGCTTCACGCCGTTCGAGATGACCAAGAAGCAGCGCGAGGCGATCCACTCGTACGACGAGCACATCACGGTCGGCGCCTACCTGGCCGGCATCACGTGGTACCGGTCGCTGGTGGAGCGACTGCCCGCCGGGCCGCGGTGACAAAGGCCGCGACCTCCCGCGACCGGCTGCTCTCCGGCCACGCCAGCACGAGGGTCGCGGGTGCGGCGTCGAGCACCGGCCGGTAGGTGACGCCCCGGGCCGGTCGCTGCGCCGCCGACTCGGTGACCAGCGCGACGGCCCGCCCCAGCGCCACCAGCTGCATCAACTCCGCCACGTCCCCCACCACGGGGCCGGGCTCGCGGTGAGCGGCTTCGGGAAACTGCGGCACGGGTACGCCGGCCAGATCGGCCAGCCGCAAGGCGTCGCGCGCGGCCAGCGGGTGGGTGTCGGCGATCGCGAGCACGCGGCGCTCGACGGCGAGCTCCTCGGTGGCGAGCCCGCGCAGGTCGTTCTGCGGGTGGTGCAGCAGCCCGACGTCGGCGCGGCCGTCCCGCAGCATCGCCGCGCGGTCGCCCAACGAGAAGGCCAACTCGACCGGCAGGGCATCGGGCCTTTCCTCGTACGAGGCCAGGATGCGCGGCAGCAGTCCCGCGTCCCCACCCGGCTTCATCGCCAGCACCAGGCGCGCCCGCGGACCGGCCCGCTGCGCCCGGCGCGTGGCGGCCGCCACCGCGTCGAGCGCCGTCCGCCCCTCGGCCAGCAGCACCTCGCCCGCCGGGGTCAGCCGGCTGCCGTGACTCGTACGGTCGAGAAGCGCGACGCCGAGACGATGCTCGAGCCGGCGGATGGCCCGCGACAGCGGCGGCTGCGCGATCCCCAGCCGCTCGGCCGCCCGCCCGAAGTGCAGCTCCTCGGCCACGGCGACGAAGTACCGCAGCTCCCGGGTCTCGACGTCCTCCATACCCGCAGGGTATCGCCCGCGTACCCGATCGATCTTGGCTCACGCCGCCGCCCGGTGGTCCGATGGAGCCATGGCAGACACGAAGATCGCCCTGGTCACGGGCGCGAGCCGGGGCATCGGGCAGGCAATCGCCGCGGCCCTCACCGCACAAGGAATGACCGTCGTCGCGGCCACCCGCGCCGACCTGGACGTCACCGACGACGCCTCGGTCGGCCGGGCGGCGGCCGACGTGACGAACCGCTACGGCCGCCTCGACGTCCTGGTCAACAACGCCGGCATCTCCGGCGGCCAGGCCGGCCAATCCCCCGGTGCCGTCGACCTGGCGGTGGTCCGGGCCGTCTACGAGACCAACCTCTTCGGCGTCCTGCGCGTCACCGAGGCGTTCCTCCCGCTGCTGCGCCGGTCACCCGACCCCCGCATCATCAACATCTCCAGCGGTACGGCGTCCCTGCACTGGAACACCGACCCGGCGCACGCTTTCGCAGCCGGCGGCACCCCGGTCGCCTACCCCACCTCGAAGGCCGCCCTCAACATGCTGACGGTGCAGTACGCCAAGGCCCTGCCCGACTTCTCGGTCAACGCCGTGGCCCCCGGCGCGTGCGGCACCGACTTCGCCAAGGACCTGGGCCTGTCCCTCGACCGCACCGCCGCCGAGGGCGCCGCCATCGCCGTCCGCCTGGCCACCATGGACAATCCGCCGACGGGCGCCTTCCTCCAGGACGACGGCCCGGTCCCGTGGTGAGTCGATCGCCGTCCACGGGGTAACCCCGCACGCATGACTGATCCGAACGACGACCTGTCCAGCATCGCCGACCCGGGCTCGATGAACCCCGACACGATGACCGAGCCCGACAACGGCAACCCCGGCGACCTCACCCACGACGAGGCGGACCGCGCCCGCTCGCAGCCCGGCGTGCCGGGCCAGGCCCCGGACAGCCCGGCCACCCAGGGCAGCCCGATCGGCCCGCCCGACTGAGCCCGCCCGCCCCGGCGAGACCCTCGGCGGTCAGATCCGCGCGCGGACCTCGTCGGGAACAGGGTCGGGGAAGCGCGGCGTGGTCTCCGCGATCTCTTCGACCGCCTCTTCGCCGATCACCTGTGCGATCGCGTCCCAGAGCTCGACGCGCGCCCGGGAAAGACGCGGCCCGACGGACCATTCGGTGATGAACTGGTCAACGGTGTGAGCATCGGCGTCTCCGCCGGCCATCCGGGAGCCGATTCGGTCCAGCGAGACGACGATGCTCTCCAGAAGCCGGGCGGTTTGAACAGCCTGGCCGAGCGGGAGCGAGACGCAGCGGCCGACGTCGTCGGTGTTCACGATGGCAGGAGATCACATCGCGCCCGGTCCGCGCGAGCTGAGTGCCGGCCGGGCGGCTTCGAGCCGTCCGGCCGCGTTCAGCATCGCCGGCAAGGGCTCCTTCGCCGACAACGACCAGTTTCAGGGAGTCCTCGACGAGGTGTGGGTGGAGATCGGCTGACGCCCTATCTGATGAAGCAGGCGAGGCGGCGAGCCGGCGCGAGAGGCGGGTGCGGAACACCGCGCGTACGTCGTCGAGGTTGACGACCAGCCGGGCCAGCCCGCGCGGTTCCAGCCCGAGGCGCACCAGATTGACGGGTGGCCGCAGCATCCGGTGCCACGCGCGCGAAGAACGGGTCGACGGCACGGTTGGTCATCACGATGTTCCACCGGCGGTCGAAGACCAGCAGCCGGTTGCGTTCCCGTAGCGGCACGTGCAGGTGGCCCGCCAGTCGCAATCATGGCGGCGCTTGGGCGGCGTCAGCTCAACCCAAAGCGCATGGCTCGCCGCGGTGCGGGCCGCCCTCGTGCCGCTCGCCGGCATGCGGGTCGAGATCGGCCACGTGCTGGCCGACGGCGCGCACGTGGTCGTGCACACGCGGCGGCGGCTGCCCGGCGCCGGACCGGAGATCGAGGTCGTCGACATCTGGTGCGTCGAGGACGGGCTGATCGCCGAGGGCGGGGAGCTCATCGAGCCGGTGGCACAGGCGACCGCCAACCTGGCGTGGTGGGAGGGAGAGCGGCCCGAGCCCGGCTCTGCGATGATCCGGCGATGACCTCATATGTGTCGCACACCACTGTGGACTGCTCGGACGCCTATGCGCTGTCTCGCTGGTGGGAGGAGGTCCTCGGCTACAGCCAGGACCCCGACGATCCGAACGAGCCCGGTCACGAGGAGTGCCTGATCTTCTCGGCCGATCGGGGGCACCGGCTGCTCTTCATCGAGGTGCCGGAGGGGAAGCAGGGCAAGAACCGGATTCACTTCGACCTGCGGCCGGCCGACGGCACGCGGGATGCGGAGCTTGCCCGCCTGCTCGGTCTCGGCGCGACGGTGGTGGACGACCGCCGCAAGGTGGACGGCACGGGGTGGGTGGTGCTGGCCGATCCGGAGGGCAACGAGTTCTGCATCTTGCGCAGTGACGCGGAGATCGCTTCAGCGCGCGGGTGACGGCGCGAACCAGGGTGCGGCCCCGGGGTCGAGGGCTGTCGCGAGGCAGCGGGCCTGGTGGGGCGGGAGCGGCGGGACCTCGGCCGGGTCGAACCAGCCGACCTCCACCGCCAGCAGCCGTTCGGCGACGACCTCGACGCCGGTCTCCTCCCGGACCTCGCGGACGGCGCCGGCGGCGGGCTGCTCGCCGGGGTCGAGGCAGCCCGTGGTCAGGGCCCAGTCGTGGGTGTCCGAGCGGCGGACCAGGAGCACACGGCCGCGCTCGTCGAGCACGACCGCGATGACGCCGGGGAGCGGCAGCGGGTCGTGCCCGATTTTCGAGCGCAGGGCGAGGACGAAGTCGGGGATCGGCATGACGGCACCGTAGGGGGTGCCGGCAATCAGTCGGGGACGTTGCGCCGGCGGAAGCCGGTCAGGCCGGCGGCGGTGAGCACCGCGGCGACGGCGACCAGGGCCACGAGCGGGGTCGCCGCCACCGTGCCGCCGGGCAGGTGGGGGATGTGGGTGAAGGGGGAGAGGTCGAGCAGCCACTGGTCGAGCTGGAGGGTCTGGCCGACCAGAAGGATCAGCAGGCACAGCGCGGGGGCGCCCCACGCCGCGGCGGAGAGCCGGGGAGCGAGGCCGAACAGCAGGAACGCCACGGCGGCCAGGACCCACACCGCGGGCAGCTGGATCAGCGTGCTCGCGAGGATGGCCCCGAGGTCGCCGTCGGTGTAGGTGAGGCCGGCGGTCAGGCCCTCGGCCAGCAGAGCCACGGCCGGGCCGAGCAGGGCGAAGAGCAGGTGGGAGGCGGCCCAGGCGGGGCGGGAGACCGCGGTGGCGAGCAGCGGCTCGGCGTGGCCGGACTGCTCCTCGTCGCGCAGGCGCAGGGCGGCCTGCACGGCGTAGCAGGAGGCGATCAGGCCGACGAGCCCGGCGATGCCGGCGAAGTAGTTGTCGACCAGGCTGGTGGTGCCGCCGAGGCGGGCGAAGATGTCGCCGAGGCCGTCGTTGTCCTCGATGAGGTCGACGACGCTGCCGCCCACGCCGCCGAAGATCAGGCCGAGCAGGGCGAAGCCGACGGTCCAGCCGAGCAGCGGACCGCGGTGCAGGCGCCAGGCCAGTGCCGGCGGCGTAGCCATCGGGGAAGTGGCCGGGCCGAGCCGGGCGGGGAACAGGCCGGCGCCGAAGTCGCGGCGGGCGAGCAGGACAGCGGCGACCGCGCCCACCGCGAGGACGAACACCAGGGTGAGCAGGGCGGGCCACCAGTCGTTCGCGCCGTACGGGAAGATGTGCTGCACCCAGCCGATCGGGGACAGCCAGCTCAGCCACGAGACGGCGCCGTCGCCGAGCGCCGAGATGTCGCCCGCGAGCCGCAGCGCGTAGGCGGCGCCGAGCGCGACGACGGCGATCGTGCGCGCGCTGCGGGCGCTCGGCGTGAGCTGCGCGGCGACGGCTCCCACGGCGGCGAAGGCGCAGCCGCTGAGCGCCATCTCGGCGCCGAAGGCGAGCGAGCCCTCGGCCGGCATGTCCTGGGCGATCATGGCCGCGGTCAGCAGGGCGCCGAGCACCAGGCTCGCCACGCACGTCGTGATCAGCGCCGCGGCGAGCTGGGCGTGCCGGCCGACGGCGCCCGCCGCCACCAGTTCGGTGCGGCCGGCCTCCTCGTCGGCGCGGGTGTGCCGGATGACTGTGAGCGCCGCGAAGAGGCCGGCCAGCACCGGGAGGAAGCCCGCGCGCCAGGCCACCAGCTCGCCCAGGGACGAGCCCTTCAGCAGCCCGTACAGGGCGACGAACCCGGCGTTCGAGGCGCTCACGGAGGCGTACTCGATGCGATCTTGAAGGGTGGGGAACAGGCCCTCGAAGGAGGCCACGTAGCCGGCGGGCACGAGCGCGAGCACGATCACCCAGAGCGGCAGGACGACGCGGTCGCGGCGCAGGAGGAGCCGGACGAGCCGGCCGGTCCCGGTCACGAGCCCGGCCGCTGGTATTGCCGGAGGAACAGCTCCTCCAGCGACGGCGGCTGGCTGACCAGCGACGTCACCCCGACCTTGACCAGCGTCTGCAGCGCCGGGGCGAGGGCGTCGGCGTCGACGTCGAAGCGCACCCGGCCGTTGTCGAGGCTGAAGTCGTGCACGCCGGCCAGGGTGGCGAGCCCGTCGGGCGGCCCGGCCAGGTCGGCCTGGATCGAGGTGCGGGTGAGATGGCGCAGATCGGCGAGGGTGCCGGTCTCGACCGTGCGGCCGTCGCGGATGATGGTGAGCCGGTCGCAGAGCTTCTCGACCTCGGCGAGGATGTGGCTGGAGAGCAGCACCGTGCGGTCGCCGCGCCGCTTCTCCTCGAGGATGACCTCGCTGAACGCCTCCTCCATCAGCGGGTCCAGCCCGGAGGTCGGCTCGTCGAGGATCAGCAGCTCGACGTCGGAGGCGAGCGCTGCGACCAGCGCCACCTTTTGCCGGTTGCCCTTCGAATAGGTGCGGCCCTTCTTGCGCGGGTCGAGCTCGAATCGATCGAGGAGCTCGGCGCGGCGCCGGGCGTCGAGCCCGCCGCGCAGCCGGCCGAGCAGGTCGATCACCTCGCCGCCGGTCAGGTTGGGCCAGAGGGTGACATCGCCCGGCACGTACGCGAGGCGCTTGTGCAGCTCGGTCGCCGAGCCCCACGGGTCGCCGCCGAGCAGGCGCACGCTGCCCCCGTCGTGCCGCATGAGGCCGAGCAGCACGCGGATGGTGGTGGTCTTGCCGGCGCCGTTCGGGCCGAGGAACCCGTGCACCTCGCCGGTGTCGACGTGCAGGTCGAGCCCGTCGAGGGCGGTGACCTTGCCGAACCGCTTGATCAGCCCGGTGGCCTCGATGGCCTGCGTCATGGCTGGACCTCCCCGAAGATCTTGTCGAGCTGGGCCCGCGCCTGATCGGCCTGGACCGGGGTGATGAGGGGCTGGGAGAACAGGTCGAGGGACGCGTCCAGCACCCGCCGCCAGCCCTCCACCGACCCGACGTCGGTGCCGGCGGCCCGCGACAGCAGGTCGCGCATGGTGAACATCGACATTTTCATGACGGTCAGCAGGCCGACGAACGCGCGCGGGTCGGACACCTTGAGGTCGGTCCGGGCGAGCCACTCCTCGCCGTAGTCGATGATGCGGTCGAACATGGCGGTGCCGGCCGGCGAGCCGTCCATGGTGGAGCGCATGAAATAGCGCTGGAGCAGGAGAATCTTCGGCGTCAGCCGGTCGAGCGAGCGGAACTCGGTGAAGTGCGCGTTCACCTGGAGGAGCTCGCTGAGCGCGTGCTCGTCGCAGGCGTCGCGCAGGCCCTCCTTGGAGCCGAAGTGGTGGCGCAGCAGGCCGGAGGAGACCCCGGCCGCCTGCGCGATGTCGCGGATGGTGGCGCCCTCGATGCCGCGCTCGGCGAAGAGCTCGATGGCGGCGTCGCGGATACGCGCTCGTGCGGTCAGATCGTTACTCACGTGTGTAGGTTACTGCACAAGTGTGTAGCGCGACTAGCGTCTATTTCACTTCCGGTCGGGCAGCAGGCGCTCCTCGTGGTCGAGCTCGCGCTCCAGGATCCGCAGGCTCTCGTCGTTCAGGTTGCCGGCGTCGCGCCATCGCAGCAGCTCCTCGCGCTGCGCCTCGATCACCTTGCGCCGGACCATGAGCGCCGCCTCGTACTCCGGCGAGGTCGGCACCTCGTCGGAGTCGGACTTCTCCAGCAGGTCGAGCCGCCGGCTGTAGCGCTCGAGCCGGACCTCCAGCTGCTTGCGCATGTGCCCGATCGCCCGGTCCTCGACGTGGTCGTGCTGCTCCTCCTGGATGTCGTCGAGCCGGTCGAGGGCGGCACGCACCGACGCGGCCCGGGCCTCGTTGCGCTCCCGTGCCAGGTCGGCGTGGTTGGCGCGCAGGCCCAGCATGCGCACCAGCGGCGCGAAGGTCAGACCCTGGCCGAGCAGCGTCACCAGCACCACCACCAGCGCGCAGAAGTGCAGCAGGTCGCGGTGGGGCACCGACGCGGGCAGCGTGAAGATGGCCGCCAGGCTGATCACGCCGCGGGTGCCGGCCCAGCTCAGGGCGGTCACCTCGCGGCCGGTCAGCGCCCGCTCGCTGTGCTTGCCGTCGATGTCCTCGCCGCCCAGCCGGGCGTGCAGCGAGCGCGGCAGGAGCTGGGTGAGGATCAGCCACAGCGGGCGGACGATCAGCGTCACGCCGACGGTCACCGCCACCGCGGTCACGATCGTGGACATGTCGTAGTTGGCCAGCTCCCGGACCACGGCCGGCACCTGCTGGCCGATCAGCAGGAAGACGACGCCCTCGAGCAGGAAGTCGACGAGCCGCCAGACCGCGCTGGTCTGCAGGCGGCTGGCCGCGCCGCTGTAGCGCGGCGAGTCGTGCCCGATGATCAGGCCGGCCACCACCACGGCGAGCACACCGGAGACGTGCACCGACTCGGCCAGGATGTACGCCGCGAGCGGCGTGGCCAGCGAGAGCGCGTTCGCGGTCAGCGGGTCCTGCCGGATGTGGCGCAGCTGCCGCAGGAGGAAGGCGACCACGAGACCGGCGACCACACCGCCGATCGCCATCAGGAAGAACTGGCCGGCCGCCGACGGCACGGAGAAGTCGCCGCCCTCGGCGGCCGCGATGGCGACCGTGAGGATGGTCAGCGCTGTCGCGTCGTTGAGCAGGCCCTCGCCCTGGATCAGCGTGATGAGCTTGCCGGGCAGCCCGGCGCGGCGGCCGACCGCCAGCGCGGCGACCGGGTCGGGCGGTGCCACCGCGGCGCCCAGGGCGACACCGGCGGCCAGGGTCGCGCCGCTCACCCAGAGGTCGATGCCGTAGCCGATGAGCAGGGCGGTGACCAGCACCAGCAGCACGGAGAGGCTGATGACGGTGCGGATGTGGCGCCGGATGTCGAGCAGTGACGAGTCGAGAGCCGCGTTGTAGAGCAGGGGCGGGATCACGTACGTCATGACGAGCTCGGGCTCGAGCTCGACGTTGGGGCCCGGCAGCAGGGCGTATGTGATGCCCGCGATCGTCAGCAGGGCGGCGGCCGGGAGGCCCGTCTTCTCGGCGATCAGCCGGACGGCGACGATGAGCGCGACGCCGCCCAGGATCAGCAGAAGTGTGGTCTCGGCATGCACGTCGTTCATCTTTCCCGGCCAGGCCCGTGCTAAGGGCGCTGGCCGGGAAAGATGTGACGTCAGTACCGGTAGTGCTCGGGCTTGTACGGGCCGTCGACGTCGACGCCGAGGTACTCGGCCTGCTTCTTGGTGAGGGTCGTCAGCCGCACGCCGAGGGCGTCGAGGTGCAGGCGCGCCACCTTCTCGTCCAGGTGCTTCGGCAGCACGTACACCTGCTTGTCGTACTCACCCGGCTTGGTCCAGAGCTCGATCTGGGCCATCACCTGGTTGGTGAACGAGTTGGACATGACGAAGCTGGGGTGGCCGGTGGCGTTGCCCAGGTTCATCAGGCGGCCCTCGGAGAGCACGATCACCGAGTGGCCGTCCGGGAAGCGCCACTCGTGCACCTGCGGCTTGATCTCGACCTTCTCGACGCCCGGCACCTTGGCGAGGCCGGCCATGTCGATCTCGTCGTCGAAGTGGCCGACGTTGCCGACGATCGCGTTGTGCTTCATCGCCTGCAGGTGCTCGACCCGGATGATGTCCGTGCCGCCCGTGGTGGTGATGAAGACGTCCGCCTCGCCGACGACGTCCTCGAGGCGCGCGACCTGCATGCCGTCCATGGCCGCCTGGAGCGCGCAGATCGGGTCGATCTCGGTGACGATGACGCGGGCACCCTGGCCGCGCAGCGTCTCGGCCGCGCCCTTGCCGACGTCGCCGTAGCCGCAGACGACGGCGAGCTTGCCGCCCAGCATCACGTCGGTGGCCCGGTTGAGGCCGTCGACCAGCGAGTGGCGGATGCCGTACTTGTTGTCGAACTTGCTCTTGGTGACCGCGTCGTTGACGTTGATCGCCGGGAAGAGCAGCGTGCCCTCCTTGGCGAGCTTGTAGAGCCGCGCCACGCCGGTGGTCGTCTCCTCGGTGACACCGCGGATGTCGGCGGCGACCCGGGTGAACTTCTGCGGGTCGGCGGCGAGCGAGCCGCGCAGCGTCTCGAGGATGATGCGGTACTCGTGGTTGTCGTCCTCGGTCGCCTGCGGCACCGCGCCGGCCGCCTCGAACTCGGCGCCCTTGTGCACCAGCAGGGTGGCGTCGCCGCCGTCGTCCAGGATCATGTTGGGGCCCTGGCCGTTGCCGAAGTCGAACAGCCGCATGGTGGCCCACCAGTACTCGTCCAGCGTCTCGCCCTTCCAGGCGAAGACCGGGACGCCGGTGGGGGCGTCGACGGTGCCCGACGGGCCGACGACGACCGCGGCCGCCGCCTCGTCCTGCGTCGAGAAGATGTTGCAGGACACCCAGCGCACCTCGGCGCCGAGCGCGACCAGCGTCTCGATCAGCACGGCGGTCTGCACGGTCATGTGCAGCGAGCCGGCGATGCGCGCGCCGCGCAGCGGCTGGGACTCGCCGTACTCCTTGCGCAGCGCCATCAGGCCCGGCATCTCGTGCTCGGCCAGACGCAGCTGGTGACGGCCCGCCTCGGCCAGCGTGATGTCCGCGATCGCGAACTCGAGACCGTTGCGGCTCTGCAGTTTGTCACTCATGAAGAGGGTCTCCTCCCTCATCAGGAGGCGCCCTTGAGTCCAGGAACCCGTGCCGAGCGTGGCGGATCCGCTGCCGGTGGAGGCCAGTGGTCCGTCGCAGCGCCTCTCGGACGCGGGCTCCACAACTTTACCGAATGCCGGTCTGGCAGGGTAGGACTCATGCGGCTTCGCAACCAGCTTGCACTCGTCGTCACGGCGGTGGTCGCCCTCATCGTGGCCGTGGCCGGGCTGTTTGTCGTGGTCCGCATCGACAACCGCGACGCGGAGGCGCTCGACCGCGAGATCTCCGCGCGCGCCGACCGGGTGCGGGTCACCGCGTCGACCGACGGCACCTTCGCCTCGGACGGCTCTTTCGTGGCCCGGCTGGTCCGGGGCGGTCAGCTGGTCAAGCAGATCGGATCGCCGGCCGGCTTCCCGCTGCCGGTGCCCGAGGGCTACGCGACGGTGCGCGCCGGTGACGAGCAGTGGCGCTCGCTCGGCGAGACGCTGCCTTCCGGCGTACAACTCCAGGTTTTGATGAGTCAGCGCGACCTCGACGTGCAGCACCGCAGTAACGTGCGCATCGTGGTTCTGCTCGTGGTGCTCGCGGCCCTTCTCAGCGCGGCCGGTGTCTGGTTCGCGACGGGGTACATGCTGCGCCCGTTCCAGCGGCTGCTGACGTCGGCGCGAGAGCTCGACCCGGCCGACCCGTCGCAGCGCCTGCCCGAGGTGAGCAGCCCGCGCGAGGTGGCCGAGCTGACGTCGACGCTCAACGGGCTGCTCGACCGGGCGCGCGGCTCGGCTCCCTTGACCGAGCCGCCGCCCGTTTCGCCGCCGCCCGTTTCGCCGCCGCCCGTTTCGCCGCCGCCCGTTTCGCCGCCGCCCGTTTCGCCGCCGCCCGTTTCGCAGCCGCCCGTTTCGCAGCCGCCCGCTTTTGCCGCCGAGACCGTCGAGATCCCCAAGATCATCGTCAAGCAGGAGGGGCCCGACCTGAGCTCGCCGCTGGCGGGGCTCGGCGCCAACCTCGACGCCCTGCTCGACAACCCCGACATGCCTGCCACGCAGCGTCACCTCATCCTCGCCGCGATGGCCGACGAGCACCGCCGCATGGTCGCCCTGATCGCGGAGCAAGCTGACAAGTGACCAGTCCCGCAAGGGGTGGAACAAACATCAAAGACCTTCCATAAGACCTCAAAAACCCCTCATCCTGTACGGCGTGAAGCACCCGCACCGCATCCGCGAGATCGCCGAGCGCGCCGGCCTGAGTCAGGCGACAGTGGACCGCGTGCTGCACGACCGGGGCGGCGTACGGGAGAGCACCGCCCGCCGCGTCCACCGCGCCATCGCCGCCCTGGACCAGCGGGAACCGCCGTTCGAGCACACCGTCGCGATCGACGTCGTCGTGCCCCGGCAGCGCCAGGTGCGCGCCGCGCTCGCCGCCGAGTTGCCCGGCCTGCTGCCGATCGTGGTGCGTCCCCGCTTCGCCGCTGACCTCTCCCGGGTGGCGCGGTCGCGGGCGCGCGGGCTCATCCTCGACGCGCCGGACACCCCCGAGGTGGTCGAGGCGGTCGGCCGGCTCGACATCCCGGTGGTCACGCTCGGCTCCGACCTGCCGGCCAGCAAGCGGGTCGCCCACGTCGGCGGGGACGAGGCCGAGGCGGGCGCGACCGCCGCGTACCTGGTGGAGCAGTTGCTCGCCGACCGCGCCGGCGACGTGCTGATCGTGGGCGAGGCGGCCCGGGGCTTCCACGCGGAGATGCGGTCCCGCGCGCCGCACAGGCGGCTGCTCGCGGCCGGGACCGGCGAGGTACGGCAGGCGCTGGCCGCGAACCCCGCGGTGCGTGCCGTCTACTCCACGGCGGCGGGCGACGAGAACACCGCCGTGGTCGAGGCTTTCGCCGCCGAGCGCCGCAAGTACGACGTCTTCGTCGCGCACGATCTCGACGCGGCGAACACCGGCCTGCTGCGCCAGGGGAAGGTCTCCGCGGTGCTGCACCACGACGTGCGCGCCCAGCTGCGGCTGGCCTGCCGGGCGCTGCTGAAGGCCCTCGGCGTGCTGCCCGGCCCGGTCCGGGACGCCTCGTCGACGGTGCGGGTGACAACTCCGATGAACATTCCCGGCTGACGCTGTCCGATCGGGGGTGCCCCCGTTCGTCACCCTGGTGACAACGTTTCGCGAGGGAGTGACAGCGATGAAGTACATGATGTTCGTCTGCAGCGACACCGAGCCCGAGACCGACGAGTCGCGGGTGCCCGACATCGAGGTCTGGGTGGCCGACAACGACGCTTCCGGCCGCCGGGTCACCGGCAGCGTCCTCGCCCCGCCCACCGCGGCCACCACGGTGCGGGTGCGCGGCGGCGAGGTGCTGCTCACCGACGGCCCGTTCACCGAGACCAAGGAGGTGATCGTGGGCTTCGACATCCTGGAGTGCGCCGACCTGGACGAGGCGCTGGCCGTGGCCGCGGCACATCCGATGGCGTACAACGGCCGCATCGAGCTGCGCCCCTTTGCTGCCGAGATCTGATCGATGCAAGAGGTCGCCGAGGCCGCCAGGGACTCGTACACCCGGATCGTCGCGACCCTGATCCGGGTGACGGGCGACTGGACGCTGGCCGAGGACTGCGCGCAGGACGCGCTGACCGCCGCCCTGGAACGCTGGCCGCGCGACGGCGTGCCCGCGAACCCGGGCGGCTGGCTGACGACCGTCGCCCGCAACCGCGCCGTCGACGTGCTGCGGCGCGCCGCCGTGGAGGAGAGCAAGCTGCGCGAGGTGGCCATGCTGTGGGAGCCCGCACCACCCGACGACCGGCTACGCCTGATCTTCACGTGCTGCCATCCCGCGCTGTCGCTGGAGGCCCGCGTCGCGCTGACGCTGCGCACCGTCGCCGGTGTGCCCACCGCCGGCATAGCCCGGGCGTTCCTCGTCTCGGAGGCGACCATGACCCGCCGCCTCACCCGAGCCAAGTCGAAGATCGCGGCGGCGCGGATCCCGTACCGCGTGCCCGCCGGGGAAGCGCTCGCCGAGCGCCTGCCCGGCGTGCTGGCGGTGCTCTACCTGCTGTTCACCCGCGGCTACGACGCCGACGGCGAGCCGGCCTTCGCGGACGAGGCGATCCGGCTGGCCCGGCTCCTCGCCGCGCTGATGCCCGCCGAGCCGGAGGTGTCCGGGCTGCTCGCGCTGTGTCTGTTGCAGCACTCGCGGCGGGCCGCTCGCCGGGACGAGGCCGGGGAGCTGGTGCCGCTGGAGAGGCAGGACCGGGCCCGCTGGGATCACGCGGCGATCGAGGAGGCGGTGGAGATCCTGGCGCGGACGCCGGTCGAAGGGGCGTACGCGATCCAGGCGCACATAGCGGCCTGCCACGCGGGGGAGAGGACGGACTGGGTGCGGGCGGCGCGGTGGTACGACGAGCTGGCGCGGGTGCAGCCGACGCCGGTGGTGGAGCTGAACCGGGCGGTGGCGCACGGGTACGCCTACGGGCCGGAGGTGGGGCTGGGGATGCTGGCGAAGGTCGAGGGGGCGCCGGAGGGGTATGTGCTCGCGGTCGAGGGCGATCTGCGGGCGCGGGCGGGGGAGGAGGGGCGCGCCGCCGAGCTGTTTATGAGGGCGGCGGCCGCTGTCCCGGACGGCCCGGAGAGGCGCGCCCTGCTCAAGCGGGCCCAGCCCCCAGCGTCGCCGTGAAGCGGATCAGCCCCGCCTTCGCCGCCCCGTATTCGGGCGAGTCGTACGGCTCGGCGCCCAGCCCGGCCGAGGACGCGATGTTCAGCACCGCCCCGCCGCCCAGCGCCGCCATCGGTTCGAGGGCCAGCTGGGTGAGGTGCATCGGCCCGCCCAGGTTGAGCGAGAGCGTGCGCTGCCAGTCCGCGGCCGCCGCGGCCGGATATTGCGCTCCCGGTGTCCATCCGCCCGCGTTGTTGACCAGCACGTGGGGTCCGCCGGCGGCGGTGGCCAGGGCGATCAGCCGTTCGCGGTCGCCGGGTTCGGTCACGTCGCAGCGCACGGGGTGCCCGCCCCGGTGACGACGGCGACGGTCCCATCGAGATCCATGGCTGGACGTTACGCGGCCGCCAGCCGGTTGGTGGCGTCCAGCGCCTTCGTGGACCACCGCACCGCGTCCATGTACTCGCCGACCAGGTTGGCGTCCGCGGGCCCGCATTCGCCGTGCTCGTACGCGTCCACCGCCTGGAGCACCTGCCCCAGCGACCCCGTGCCGCTGGTCAGCGCCGCCGCCACCTGCGGATGCAGCGGGAACTGGTCGGCCATCGCGGCCGGCGGCATGCCCAGCACGCCCGCCACTCCCGTGATCACTCCGGCCATGAACGCCGCGTCGGACGGCGCCCCGAACGAGTGGGCCACGTTCTCGCAGAGCCTCGCCCGGGTCAGCACGTCGAGCATGTGCTCCTCCGTCGCGCCGCCGACCTCGTCGAGCACCATCAGCATCGCCCACTGCCGGATGTGCGGCAGGCCCACCATCACGACCGCCTGCTGCACCGAGGACACCCGGTTGGCGTGCCCGGCCGCCACCGAGTTGCTGGCCCGCAGCACGCGCAGGGACAGGGCCGGGTCGCTCGCGATGATCGAGACGATGCGGGGGAGGTCGGCGTCGGGTGCGCTGAGCGCCGAGACCAGTTCCAGGCGGCGCAGGCGGGAGGGGGACAGGCTCGCCACCGTCAGCACCTGGGGGTGGCTCAGGGCGTACCCCTGGCGCAGCTCCATGCCGTAGCGGTCGGCGATGGCGACTTGTTCCTGGGTCTCCAGGCGCTCCGCGACGATCTTGATATTCGGGTGTTCGCGGCAGGCGGCCACGATCTCGTCGAGGTTGCTCAGGTCGCCGTCGAGCAGGTCGAGTTTCACGTAGGAGGCGATGCCGAACAGCTGCTCGTGGCCCGAGCCCCAGACGAAGTCGTCCAGCGCGATCTTGTAGCCGGCCTCGGCGAGCCGGGTGATGCCGGCGACGACCTCGTCGTCCATCTCCACCGTCTCCAGCACCTCCAGCACCACCTGTGCCGGGCCGAACGGGAGGGCGAGCTGCCCGGTGAGGAACTCCCGGGTGAGGTTGATGAAGCAGAGGCGGTCGCCGGCCACCTCGCGGATGCCGAACTCGGTGAACGCGTTGACGATCACCGTGCTCGTTGCGTACGTGTCCTGGCGGCCTGCCGCGACCGCCGCCATGCTGCCGCGGAAGAGCAGTTCGTAGGCGAACACGTCGCCCTGCTCGTCGAAGATCGGCTGGCGCCCCACGTGAACGAGCTGGGTGCCTGCCGAGGAGGCCGTGGATGTCACACCGCTGCTATCGGCCGCTCGGCAGGCGACTTGAGATCTAGCTCAACCACCACGGACTGGAGTACGCGACGCCCCAGTCGTTGCAGGGGTGCCCGCTGGGGCCGGGTGACGCGTTCGCCTGGGTGGGGTCGGCGACCCGCAGGACCACCCAGGTGCCGTCCTCGCGGTCGAGCGGCACGGTGAACTGCGTGGTCACGCCGGCCGTCGTCTCGATCACGTCGACGACCTCGGGCGCGCGCGTGCCGGGGCGCAGCACCTGGAGGTGCAGCGGCTTGCCGGCCCATTCCGGGCCGCGGTCGAGGTCGACCGCGAAGCGCACGTCACCCTTGGTGAGGGGCAGGCTTCCGCCCATCTGTACGCCGTTCGCGACCGCGTCGAGCCGCAGCCCGCTGACGCGCGTGGCGAAGAAGCGCCGCGCCCGCATCGCCTCGAGCACGCCGTTGCGGGTGTTCTCGGCGACCCAGAGCCCGGTGCGGCCCTTGCCCTCCGGGTAGCCCCAGTCGGTGCCGTGCTCGTCGGTGACGCCGGTGAGCCCGGTGCGCCAGCCGGCGTTCAGGCACGCGTTGAGCGGCGAGCTCTGCCCGCTCGACCAGCCGTCGAAGAGGTAGTCGTCGCCCCGGTTGAACATCTCGAGGCCGACCATCTGCTGGGCCATGCTCGCGTCGTACGAGAAGTCGTTGAAGCGCAGCGCCTCGCGCCCGGGGTGGTTGAAGCCGCTGATGCCGGAGGTGCCGGTGATCCAGTCGTAGAGCCGGCCCATGCTGGACGAGCCGCCCAGGTCGGTGAAGCCGCCGGTGTACCAGACGTTGACGTGCCCGAGCAGCGGGTGGGACCACTCGAAGCCGCGGATGGCGGTGTAGACGCCCGGGGTGTTGGCCGCGTCGGCGAGCTGCCCGGTGCGGTTCCACTCGCTCGACGAGAGGCCGTTGATCGCGAAGAGCGTGGTGTGGTCGGTCAGCGCGGCCACGTCGAGGCCGGCCGAGCGCATCGACTCGAAGGCGAGGGCGGGGTCGCCGTCGCCGTCCGACATGAGGGTGTGGTTGTGCAGGTCGGCGTGGACGAGGGTGGTGCCCTGGGTGACGGCCGACGCACGGGCGGCGCCGGTGGCGCGCACCGGCGTGCCGTTGACGGCGACGCCCGTGGTGGCGGCCTGCGCGGTGCCGGGCGCGGCGGCGAGCACCAGCAGACCACCACTGGCGGCGAGGAGGGAGCGGCGGGTGAGCTCATCGGTCATGCCCGCAGCATCGCAAAGCAGTGACACATGTGCATGTATCGCTAATGAACGGTGAGCCACCACGGGCTGGAGTACGCGACGCCCCAGTCGTTGCAGGGGTGCCCGGCCGGGCCGGGTGAGTCGTTCTCCTGGCCGGGGTCCGAGACGCGCAGCAGCACCCAGTCGCCGTCCTCGGCGTCCAGCGGCACGGTGAACGTGGTGACCCGGCCGACCTCGGCGTCGATCACGTCGACCACCTCCGGCGCCCGGCTGCCGGGCCGCAGCACCTGCACCAGCAGCTCGCGGCCCTCCCAGTGGGTGCCGCGGTCGAGGTCGAGCTCGAACTTCACGTCACCCTTGGCGATGGGCAGGCGCCTTCCCATCCGTACGCCGTCGGCGCGCGCGTCCAGCCGCAGCCCGCTCACCCTGGTGGCGAAGAAGCGGCGCCGCCGCATCGCGGCCAGCACGCCGTCGCGGGTGTTCTCCTCGACCCAGATGCCGGTACGGCCCTTGCCCTCGTCCATGCCCCAGTCGCCGCCGTGCTCGTCGGTGACGCCCGTGATGCCCGTGCGCCAGCCCGCGTTGAGGCAGGCGTTCAGCGGCGAGCTCTGCAGCGGCCAGCCGTCGAAGAGGAAGTCGTCGCGGTTGTTGAACATCTCCAGGCCGACCATGTGGTGGCGCATCGACTCGTGGTACGCGAACTCGTCGAACCGCAGCACCTGACGCCCGGGATGGTTGAACCCGCTGACCCCGGCCCGCCCGGCGATCCAGTCGTAGAGTTTGTGCACGCTGCCGGTCACGCTGGGCTCGATGTAGTCGTCGGTGTACCAGACGTTGATGTGGCCCATCGCCGAGTCGGACCACTCGAAGCCGCGCAGCGCCGTGTAGACGCCGGGCTCGTTCGCCTTGTCGGCCAGCTCGCCGGTGCGGGCCCACTCCTTGTCGTTCAGCCCGCCGATGCCGAACAGCGTGGAGTGGTCGGTCAGCGCCGCCACGTCGAGCCCGGCCCAGCGCATCGAGTCGAACGCGGCCTCCGGGTCGCCGAAGCCGTCCGACATGAGGGTGTGGTTGTGCAGGTCGGCGTGGACCAGCCTGGTGCGGTGGCTGATCCGGGAGCGGCGGGCGGCGCCGCGGCTGCGGCGTTCGGCGTGCAGGCCGGTGGCCGTGGCCCGGGCGCTGCCCGGGGTGGCCGCGAGCATGAGCATCCCGCCGGCGGCGGCCAGCAGGGAGCGTCGGGCGAAATGGTGGTTATGGGGGTGTTCGTCCGATGACATGCGTGCAGCATGCCAAGACACGATCGACCCGCGCTCGGGTTCGCCCGTTCCCACGCCGCAGGTGATCACGCATCGCAAGAAGAGACTCGACTCATGCAAGCAATGAGCAATGTGCCGAAAAGAGCCGACAGGACCTTGTGGACTGCGTCACACCCGACCTAGGGTCACCGGCATCGCTCCCTCTCAGCAGAGAAGAGTCCGTCGATGTTCCTGGAACTGAGACGCGGCGGCTGGGCCATCGCAGCCGCCGCAGCCCTGGGCACCGTCCTCAGCGCAGGCGCCGCCCAAGCGGCTCCCGCGTCACCGGCTCCCGTGGTCACCCGCGCCGGCCTCGACCCCGCCCTCGTGGCCGGCCGCGGCGCCAGTGTCGCCTTCGTCGAGCAGGAGGCCGAGAAGGCCCGCACCACCGGCACCGTCATCGGCCCCGACCGCACGGCCTACACGCTGCCCGCCGAGGCGTCCGGCCGCTCCGCCGTGCGGCTCACCCCGGGTCAGTGGGTCGAGTTCACCCTGCCCAAGGCGGCCAACGCGATCACCGTCCGCTACAGCCTGCCGGACGCGCCGACCGGCGGCGGCATCACCGCGCCGCTGGCCGTACGAGCCGGCGGCCTCGCCCGCACGATGACGCTGACCTCGCGGTACTCGTGGCTCTACAACCAATATCAGTTCACCAACGACCCCAACGCCGACCTGCTGCACCCCGACTGGTGGATCACCGAGTGCGCCTGCGTGCCGGCCGCCACCACGCCGGCGCCGGCGATCGCCAAGCCGTTCCGGCCCATGCACTTCTACGACGAGCAGCGCCTCCTGCTCGGCAAGACCGTCAAGGCCGGCGAGCGGGTACGCCTGACCGCCTCGGACAAGGCCGCGTGGACCGTCATCGACCTGCTCGACTCCGAGCTGGTCGCCCCGCCGAAGGTCAGCCTCGTCGCGGCGAACGTCCTCGCCTTCGGCGCCGACCCGACCGGCCGTCGCGACTCCGCGCCCGCGTTCGACCGGGCCATCGCCTTCGCCCGCAAGGCCAAGCTCAAGGTGTACGTGCCGCCGGGCGTCTTCCAGGTCAACCGGCACCTCATCGTCGACGACGTGACGATCGAGGGCGCCGGCAACTGGTACACGATCATCAGGGGCCGCGAGGTCGCGCTGCCGGCACCCGCGCCGGACGGCTCGGTGCACACCGGCGTCGGCTTCTACGGCAAGGACGCGAAGGACGGCGGCAGCCGCAACGTGCACCTGTCCGGCTTCGCGATCGAGGGCGACGTCCGCGAGCGCATCGACACCGACCAGGTCAACGGCGTCGGCGGCGCGATGAGCGACTCGACGATCGACGGCCTCTACATCCACCACACCAAGGTGGGCCTCTGGTTCGACGGCCCGATGGCCAACACCAAGGTCACCAACAACATCATCGTCGACCAGATCGCCGACGGCCTGAACTTCCACACCGGCGTCACCGGCTCGCTGGTGCGCAACAACTTCGTCCGCAACACCGGCGACGACGCGCTGGCGATGTGGGCCGAGAAGGTGACGAACTCCGGCAACACGTTCGACCACAACACGGTGCAGACGCCGACGCTGGCCAACGGCATCGCCATCTACGGCGGCGACGACATCACGGTGTCGAACAACCTGGTCGCCGACCCGATCCGCGAGGGCAGCGCCATCCACGCCGGGTCGCGGTTCGGGGCCGAGCCGTTCACCGGCTCGCTGCGGATCACCGACAACACCACGGTGCGCGCCGGCACGTACGAGCTGAACTGGAACATCGGCCTGGGCGCCATCTGGCTGTACGCGCTGGAGCGCGACATCGACGCCGACATCCGGGTGACCGGCGACCACTTCCTGGACAGCACCTACAACGCGATCATGCTGGTCGCCGACTGGCCGGTGAAGGACCTCTACTCGATCACCAACGTCCACTTCAAGGACATCAGGGTCGACGGTACGGGTACGAGCGTGCTCAGCGCCCGCGTCGCCGGCGGCGCGACCTTCGAGAACGTGGACGCCCGCAACGTCGGCGCGGTCGGGGTCAACAACTGCGGCACGTTCCACTTCACGCCGGCGGGCTCGGAGTTCTCGCTGTCGGACCTCGGCGGCAACGACGGCGGCTGGCTGGCCCCGTGGATGCTGCCGAACACCATCACCTGCGACGATCGCCCGCCGGTGGTGGCGCCACCGGCACCTTCTCCCTGGTAACACTTGGATCACCGCCCCGCTCGATCGATTCGGGCGGGGCGGTCTTTGCTTGGTAGCCTCGCCTCGAAGCCCGGACGGAGGAAGTTTTGAGTCAAACGTTGCTGGTCACCGGTGGTGCCGGATTTGTCGGGTCCGCTCTGATCAAGTCCCTGCTGACCGACTTCCCCGCGGCCACGATCGTGTCCCTCGACAATTACTTCACCGGCGTGCCGGAAAATCACGTCAACGATCCCCGGGTGACCTACCTCGACGGCTCGACCGTCGACCTCGCGAAGATCTGGGCCGAGCGCGGCCTGCCGCACCCCGAGATCGTCTTCCACCTCGGCGAATACTCGCGCATCGTCCAGTCGTTCGACGACCACGACCTGACCTGGGAGTTCAACCTCCACGGGACCAAGGAGGTGGTCAAGTTCGCCTCGGCCGCCGGCGCCAAGCTGATCTACGCGGGCTCGAGCTCGAAGTTCGGCAACGACGGCCAGGACGAAAACCTCAACCCGTACGCGTGGACCAAGGCCAAGAACATCGAGTACATCAAGAACTACGCGGACTGGTTCGGCCTCGACTACGCCATCACCTACTTCTACAACGTGTACGGCCCCGGCCAGATCACCAGCGGCAAGTACGCGACGGTGATCGGCATCTTCGAGGACCGCTACCTGCGCGGCGAGCCGCTGCCGGTGGTGTCGCCGGGCACGCAGACCCGCGACTTCACCCACATCGACGACATCGTGCGCGGCATCGTCCTGGTGGCCCAGAAGGGCAGCGGCGACGGATACCTGCTCGGCGCCGGCCGCGAATGGCCGATCATCGAGGTGGCGGAGATGTTCGGCGCGCCGTACGAGCTGGTCCCGGCCCTGCGCGGCGAGCGCGTCCGCGGTCAGGCCGACAACACCAAGGCCGCCGAGCTGGGCTGGCGCCCCGAGCACCGGCTCGACACGTACATCGCCGCGTTCGTCGCCGCCCACCCGTTTAAGGATCGCTGATCGGGGAACGCGCGCCGCATGGATCAGCGGCGAACACCGGTTCTGGACGCGATTGAGCAGTTCCGGCGCAACGACCAGTACTCCTTCGCGCTCCCCGGCCACCGTTTCGGGCTCGGCATCGACGACCGCACCGCCTCGGTGCTCTCGCGCGGGGCCTTCGAAGCGGACGTCATCTTCGCGAAGAGCGCGGTCTCGGAGGCCGAGGACCTGTTCGCCGACGCGGTCGGCGCGAAGCAGGCGATCTTCACGACGTGCGGTTCGAGCATCTCGATCCACACGGCGATGCTGACCGTCACCGGCCCCGGCAGAAAGGTGCTGGTCGACCGCAACGTGCACAAGTCGGTGGTGGCCTCGCTGATCCTGGCCGGCGCCGAGCCGGTCTGGCTGCGCCCGCGCTGGGACGAGGAGAACCAGATCGCCCACCCGGCGAGCGCGGACGACGTCGCCGCGGCGCTGAAACGCGAACCGGACGTCTCCGCCGTCCTGATGATCACGCCGACCGAGTACGGCACGGGCGCCGACGTGCGCGGCATCGCCCGCATCTGCCACAAGCGCGGCATCCCGCTGCTGGTCGACGAGGCGTGGGGCGCCCACTTCCCGTTCCATCCCGATCTGCCCACCGCGGCGATCCAGGCGGGCGCGGACATCGTCATCCAGAGCCTGCACAAGGCCGACGGCGGCCTCAGCCAGGCATCGGTGATCCAGCTCTGCGGCGACCGGGTCAACCCCGTCGACCTGCGGCTGCGCCTCGATCTGATCACGACGACCAGCCCGTCCGCCCTGCTCTACGGCTCGATCGACGGCTTCCGCCGCCGCATGGTCGCCGACGGCCGGCAGCTGCTGGACGACGCCCTCCAGCGGGTCAACCACCTGCGCGCCCGGCTGTCCAAGCTGCCCAGCCTGGCGGTGATGGACGAGACGATCATCGGGCACGACAGCGTCGCCGAGTGGGACCCGATGAAGCTCTCCGTCGACGTCTCCGCCCTCGGCCTCACCGGCTATCAGGTCAAGGACTGGATGGAGCAGAACCACCGGCTGGCCGTGCAGCTCGGCGACTCCCGCCGGGTGATCTGCTCGCTGACCTACTCCGACACGGCGGTCGCCCTGGACCGGCTCGCCGTCGCCTTCGAGCAGCTGGTGGTGAACCCGCCCAAGCCCGACCGGCCCGCGCCGGACGTGCCCCCGCTGCACGAGCTCGACCTCGACCAGGTGATGAACCCGCGGGACGCGTTCTTCGCCGAGACCGAGCAGGTCGCCGACCCGGTCGGCCGCATCGCCGCCGAGATGATCAGCCCGTACCCGCCGGGCGTCCCGGCGATCCTGCCGGGCGAGCGCTTCAACGAGGCCGTGGTGCGCTACCTGCGGGCCGGGCTGGCGGCCGGCATGGTAATCCCCGACGCCGCCGATCCGGAATTGGCAACTTTTCGGGTCGTGCGAGACGGTCCTCACTAGAGCGGAACCGCCTCGCCGCAACACGGAGCGGGTAGCTCTAGGGACGTGCGACGTTCCCTCGTTTTCGTTCTGGCCGTGGCCTGCGGTCTCACCGTGGCCAACCTCTACTACTCGCAGCCCCTCCTCGACCTGATCGCCGGCTCGTTCCACGTGAGCCAGGGCGCGGCCACCGTCGTGGTGACCCTCACCCAGATCGGGTACGCGGCCGGGCTGCTCTTCCTGCTGCCCCTCGGCGACCTCGTCGAGAACCGCAAGCTGACCACGCGCATGCTGGCCGGAACGGCGCTCGCGCTGCTGCTGGCGGCGCTCTCCCCGGCGTACAGCATCTTTTTGATCGTCTCGGTCCTGGTCGGGGTGACCTCGGTGGTGGCGCAGATCCTGGTGCCGCTCGCGGCCCACCTGGCCCCGCCGGAGCAGCGCGGGGCGCTGGTGGGCAAGGTGATGAGCGGCCTGCTGCTCGGCATCCTGCTGGCCCGCACGTTCTCGAGCCTGGTCGCCGAGGTGTGGGGCTGGCGCGCGATCTACTTCATCTCGGCGGGCCTGATGGTGGTCCTCGCGCTGGTCCTGCGCCGCATGCTCCCGGTGCGTCCCGCGGACCACACGGCCGGCTACGGATCCCTGCTGCGCTCGGTCGGCACGCTGGTGCGCGAGGAGCCGGCCCTGCGCCGCCGAGCCCTGAGCCAGGCCACCATGTTCGGCGCGTTCACGGCCTTCTGGACGGCGATCGGCTACGAGCTCATCGACGAGCACGGCTTCAGCCAGGGTGCCATCGCGGTCTTCGCCCTGATCGGCGCGGGCGGCGCGCTGGCCGCCCCCGTAGCCGGCAAGCTGGCCGACCGGGGCCACGGCAAGGCGGCCAGCGGCGGGGCCCTCCTGCTCGCGGCCCTGATGCTCGTCCTCGCGGCGGTCGGCCACGGCAGCGTGATCGTGCTTGCGCTGGCAGGCATCCTGCTCGACTTCGCCGTCCAGGCCCACCAGGTGATGAGCCAGCACGAGATCTACGCGCTGCGCGAGAACGCCCGAGCCCGCATCAACACGGTCTTCATGACCACGGTGTTCTCGGGCGGCGCCATCGCCTCGGCCCTGACCGGCGCCCTGCACAACCGCTACGGCTGGACGGGCGCCTGCGTCCTCGGAGCCACCTTGGCCCTGATCGGCCTGGCCGTGTGGGCCACGGGCCTCCGCTCGACCCGCCACCCGGCCGCCGCCCAAGCCTGAGCCTCTTGCCGCCGTCCCCAGCCTCCTTGCCCCTCCCCGCCCCTCTGCAGCCCCAGCCCTCTGTCGCCCCAGCCCTCTGTCGCCCCAGCCCTCTGTCGCCTCCCAGTCCCCTTGACGCCCCCAACCCTTCACGTCACCTATTGATTTTCGATAGTTTTCGCGCGAAACTCGATGCATGTTCGAGCAGCGGGCCGTCGCGCCTCTCCGTGTCTTCCTCGCCCTCCTCTTCGCCGTGCTGATCTTCTTCCAGACCTTCTCCCTCCCGGGCCAGTTCGCGCACATGGCCCGGGAGGACCCTTCCGGCGCCTACCTCCGATGGCCCGCCACGATCGTCACGATCTTCTGGGTGCTCTGCGTCCAGGCCGTCCTCGTGGCGATCTGGAAACTGCTCACCATGGTCAAGAAGGACCGCATCTTCACCCCCGCGTCCCTGATCTGGGTAGACGTGATCCTCTACGCCATCGGCGCCGGCTGGGTGACCTTGGTAGGCGTCTTCCTCTTCGTAGGCTTCAAGGCCCAGGACCCCGGCCTGCCCCTGCTGCTCTTCCTCGCCACCGTCGGCGTCACCGTGATCGGCCTCTTGGTGGCCGTGCTGCGCGCCCTTCTGCGCCAGGCCACTACGCTGCGAACCGACATGGAAGCAGTCATCTGATGCCCATCGTGGTCCGCATAGACGTAGAACTGGCCAAACGCAAAATGAGCGTCGGCGAGTTCGCCGAAAAGGTAGGCCTGACCCCCGCCAACGTAGCCGTCCTCAAGAACGGCCGAGCGAAGGCAGTCCGCTTCAGCACCTTGGAAGCCATGTGCCGAGTCCTGGGCTGCCAGCCAGGCGACCTACTCGAATACACCGACGACGAATAGCCCCAAAGCCCGCCGCCGGTCGCGCCCCGAGCCGGCCCGGCCCCACTTCCGCGCCGGCGTGGCCTGCGCTGATGTTCGCGCT
>NZ_BOMI01000188.1 GCF_016862115.1 Paractinoplanes deccanensis | reverse complement strand
TCAACGCGCTGAACGCCGTCGGCCCGACGACCCCGCCCACCACGACGCCCCCCACCACCCCCGCCGGTGACAACCCCTACCAGCGCGGACCGGATCCCACGGTGGCCAGCGTCGCCGCCCAGTACGGGCCCTTCGCCACCGCCCAGATCACGGTGCCGCCCGGCAACGGCTTCAACGGCGGCTTCATCTACTACCCCACCGACAGCAGCCACACGTACGGCGCGGTCGCCATCGTGCCCGGCTACACCGCCCTGTTCGCCGACGAGGAAGCCTGGATGGGTCCGCGGCTGGCGTCCTTCGGGTTCGTCGTCATCGGGGTCGAGACGAACAGCCGCACCGACTACGACACCGCCCGCGGCACCCAGCTGCTCGCCGCCCTGGACTACCTGACCAACTCCAGTGCGGTACGCGACCGGGTCGACCGCAACCGGCTGGCGGTCATCGGCCACTCGATGGGCGGTGGCGGCGCCCTGTACGCGGCCACCCAGCGCCCGTCGCTGAAGGCCGCCATCGGCCTCGCGCCGTTCAAGCCGTCCGGCAACCTTGCCTCGGACACCGTGCCGACGATGATCATCGGCGGGATCAACGACACCACGGTCACGCCGTCCTACCTCGACGGCCTCTATCCGACCCTTCCGGCGGCGACGCCCGGCGCGTACCTCCAGCTCGCCAACGCCGACCACCTCTACTTCACGCGGCCCAACGACATCGAGATGCGCAGCCAGATCGAGTGGCTGAAGATCTTCGTCGACAACGACACCCGCTACACCCCGTTCCTCTGTCCCAGCATCAAGGACACCACCGGCATCGTCCGGTCGAATGTCAAGTGTTCGACCATCCCCGGCGGCGGTTCGACGTCGCCGCCCACCACGACGCCGCCGCCGGCCGGGTCGAATCGGATCGTCGGCGCGCAGTCGGGCCGGTGCGTCGACGTACCCGGCGCCTCACAGACCAACGGCACGCGCGTGCAGCTCTACGACTGCAACGGCCAGCCCAACCAGGCCTGGACCCTCACGGCGAGCAAACAGCTGACCGTGTACGGATCCCGGTGCCTCGACGCCGCCGGCTCCGGCAACGGCTCGGCCGTGCAGATCTACAGCTGCAACGGGCAGGCCAACCAGCAGTGGAACGTCAACGCCAACGGCACCATCACCGGCGTCCAATCCGGCCGCTGCCTCGACGTGTGGGGCACCGGCAACGGCCAGCAGGTCCAGATCTACGACTGCAACGGCCAGGCCAACCAAAGGTTCGGCCTGAGCTGACCGCGCCGGCATCCCGTCGTCAGAAGAAGGTTCGATGAAGCGCCTCTTGACCATCCTGCTCGCGGCCGGCACGGCGCTGATCGCCGGCCTGGCCGCGATCCTGGTGTCCGGTTCCCCGGCGATGGCGGCGAGCCTGACCCGGGTGCCCAACTTCGGCACCAACCCGACCAACCTCAACATGTACATCTACGTGCCGGCGAACCTCGCGCCCCGGCCGGCGCTGCTGGTGCTGGTGCACTACTGCAGCGGTTCGGCGAGCGCCGTTTTCAACGGCAACGGCCGCGACTACGTCACCGCCGCCGACCGCTACGGCTACATCATGGTGCTGCCCGAGGCCACCCGCAGCGGCGGCTGCTTCGACGTGTCGACCGCCGCCGGGCTCCGGCGCAACGGCGGCAGCGACTCCACCGGCATCAAATCGATGGTCGACTACGCCCGCTCGCACTACCCGACCATCGACTCCGCCCGCATCGTGGTGTCCGGGTTCTCCTCCGGCGCCATGATGACCAACGTCCTGGCCGCCCAGTACCCGGACGTGTTCAGCGCCGGGTCGGCCTTCTCCGGCGTACCGGCCGGCTGTTTTGCCACCAGCGACGGGTCGATGTGGAACAGCCAGTGCTCCGGCGGCACCGTCATCCGAACGGCCCAGCAGTGGGGCGACACCGCCCGCGCCATGTACCCCGGTCACACCGGCGCCTACCCGCGCATGCAGTTGTGGCACGGCACCACCGACACCACGCTCTCCTACCCCAACTTCGGTGAGGAGATCAAGCAGTGGACCAACCTGCACGGCCTGTCGCAGACGCCGGCGTACACGGACCACCCGCAGTCCACCTGGACCCGGACCCGCTACGGTGACATCGGCACCCAGGCGACCGTCGAGGGGATCAGCATCTCCGGCGTCGGTCACCAGCTTCCGATGAGCGGCCAGATCGCGTACGCCATCTCCTTCCTCGGGCTCGATCGGCCGTCGACCCCGCCGACGTCGACCCCGCCGACGTCGCCCCCGCCTTCGGGGGGCACGAACGAGATCGTGGGGACCCAGTCCGGCCGGTGCATCGACGTGCCGAACGCGTCGCGCATCAACGGGACGCGGGTGCAGCTCTACGACTGCAACGGCCAGCCCAACCAACAGTGGACGTACACGGCGAGCAAGCAGCTCCAGGTGTACGGCAGCATGTGCCTGGACGCCGCCGGGTCCGGCAACGCATCGGCGGTGCAGATCTACGCCTGCAACGGCCAGGGCAACCAGCAGTGGAACGTCAACACCAACGGCACCATCACCGGCGTCCAATCCGGACGGTGCCTGGACGTGTGGGGCACCGCCAACGGGCAGCAGGTCCAGATCTACGACTGCAACGGGCGACCCAACCAGCAGTTCACGTTCTAGCCATCACTACCCAAGGGCCTGATCGACGTCGACCTTCTGCCATTCGGACGTCTCGGGGGCTCCGGACAGGGAGGGTCCTTCACCCGTGCGGGTGAAGGACCCTCGGGGTCAGACGCGCTGAGCCGGTCGGCGCCTGGCCAGCAGCGGTACCAGGTTGAGGAGCAGGCCGGCCACGGCGACGCCGGTGACGAGATTGATGCCGGGGTGGAACTCCGTGAGGTCGTCGCCGCCCGCGCCGCCGGCCACCAGGGCGGTGACCACGGCCAGGATCAGGGCGGTGCCGACCTGACCGGAGGATTGGACGAGGCCGGAGGCCAGGCCCTGTTCGGAGTCGGCGATGCCGTCGGTCGCCTGGGCCATGATGGCGCTGAAGCCGAAACCGAAACCGCCGCCGAGCAGCAGCATCGCGGGCAGCACGGTGACCAGGTAACGGGGTTGCGTGCCGGCGGTGGCGAGGAACCAGACGTAGCCGAGGCTCAGCGACACCATCGCGGCGACGATGAGCGGTCCGGTGCCGTACCGGTCGATGAGGCGGCCGACGAAGGGCGACCCGAACGCCACGACCAGGCCGGCCGGGAGCAGCGCGAGTGCCATGCGCAGCGGTGACCAGTGCCGGACGTCCTGCAGGTAGAGGGTCATCATGAACTGGAAGCTGACGTACGACCCCATCAGGGCGGCCATGCTGGCGTTGGCCCGGATGATCGAGCCGATACGCAGGATGCCGAGACGGACGAGCGGATGCCGCACGCGGTTCTCGATGAACACGAAGGCGGCGAGCAGGGCCAGCGCGAGCAGGAGCGAGCCGATGGTGGTCGGGTCGAGCCAGCCGCGGTCGGGTGCCGACACGACGGTGTAGACGGCCAGGAGCATCCCCGCGATCAGGGTCGCCGCGCCGAGCAGGTCGTGGCCGCCGCCGGATGCCGGGCGGTCGCGCTTGATCAACAGGTAGCCGGCGATCAGGGCAGCCACGGCCAACGGCACGGGGACCAGGAAGTTCCACCGCCAGCCGAGGCTCGTCAGCACGCCGCCGAGGATGAGGCCGGACGAGTACCCGCTCGCGCCGAAGACCGTGAAGATCGACAGTGCCCGGTTGCGGGCCGGCCCCTCCGGGAAGGTCGTGGTGAGGATCGACATCGCGGTGGGTGCGGTGAAGGCGGCCGCGAGCCCCTTGACGAATCGGCTGGCGATGAGCAGGCCACCGTCGTCGACGAGGCCGCCGATCAGCGACGCGAGCGTGAAGACGCCGAGCGCGACGAGGAAGACGCGGCGCCGGCCGAGCAGGTCGGCGGTGCGGCCGCCGAGCAGCAGCAGGCCACCATAGCCCAGCACGTAGCCGTTGACGATCCACTGCAGTGCGGTGGTGGAAAGGCCCAGATCGGTGCCGATGGACGGCAGGGCCACGCCGACCATGGAGACGTCGAGGCCGTCCAGGAAGAGGACGGTGCACAGCACCGCCAGCACGCCCCAGAGCCGCGGGCTCCAGCGCAGCTCGGCCCTTGACGGCGTGACGGGTCCGGCGGCCTTGTTTTCGGTGATGGTCACGGAGGCGAAGTTATATGCGCGCGCATCCAATGTCCACGCATCTGATGCAGACGCATTTAATGCAGGTGCATAATGCCGGCGAACGAGGGTAGGATGCGCGGCATGGAGGCCGAGTCCGCTCTGATCACCCGCTGGCAGGAGTTGCTGTCCAGCTACAACACGGTCGCTGCCCACTTGGAGCGCGCCCTGCAGGACGGCCACGGCCTCACGTTGAGCGACTTCGAGACCCTCGACCGTCTCGTCACCCGAGACTGTGAGAAGCGACGCATGCAGGAGTTGGCCGCGGCCATGTACCTGAGCCAGAGCGCCCTGTCCCGCACCGTGGCCCGCTTGGAGAAGCAGGGCTTGGTAGTCCGCTCCCACTGCGTCGACGACCGCCGGGGCATCTTCGTGGAGCTGACCGAGGCCGGCCGACTTCGCCATGCCGAGGCCCGAACGACACACCTGAGCGTCCTGGCCGACCGTTTGACCCCGGCGCAGGCGTAGTCCTCGGTGGTCACCGTGCTGATGCGGTCGACCGTGTACGCCAGGGTCGACTCGCGGCCGTCACTCGAGCTCACCTCGGTGCGAGACAGTCCCGACGGCGAGACCGCCATGGCCGCCCTACGAGCCGCAGCCGACGCCGTCCGAACCGTCCCTCACCCCGACGAGCCCACCGAACCCTTACCCAACTGGGCAGACGCCCTTCTCAGCGAGGACGGCCCGACCCTCCACCTGGATCTACAGGACCACGCCGACCAGGCGACGTGACATTCCTGGAATCGCTCGACGAACGCGGTCTTCCACCCGCTTTCCCCGACGGCTTCCCCATTCCCGCCGATGCTGTTCTGGTGCTGGCCCAGCAGTCCAGGTCAGACACGTGGCAGCACGCGGCCTGGCGCCGCTCACACTCCCTCACCGGATATCCCGAAGCGCTGCGAGCTTTCGGTTGCGACCTGGAGCCGGTAACAGCCCGAGACGCCCTTTGAGCCCAGAGGCGGCCGTTGTCAGCATTGATGCAGCCGGCTCTGCCGCCACCTCAAGTCTCGATCAGCAATGGCGCTGCGGACAACGACGCCGCTACCAGCCCGGTGTGCCGGTTCCCGTCGGGAGGATGAGTAGTGCTTGCAGGAACATGACCACGAGCTCGAACGACGCGAAGATGAGGATGATGGCGGCGGGAAGCACCCAGAACGGCACCTTGCCCATGTCGCAAACTCCTGCCGATTGGTCGGTCGGCGACGGAATCGCCTCGTTGTCCTCGCTCGACCCGCGATGGGCTGGCACGCGAGTCGACACCGGGAGAAGCCGCCGTCCGCCCGCCATTACCGAAGGGGAACGATTCCCTGCGTGCCTCGGGGGAAGGTGGCGAGGACGTCCTCGGGAATGTTGAGGTGCTGCGCCACCAGGGCCGGGGGCAGGTGGCTGAGCCAGTTGGCGAGCGAGACCTCCTCGTAGTGGTCGCTACGGAACGTCTCGATGAAGATCAGCTGGTCGTCGCCGGTGTTCTCGACGTAGTGGCCGAGGTTGCGGCGCACGAGGCCGACGTCGCCGGCGCGGAAGTCCGTGGTGTTGGCGTGCGGGCCGGTGTTGAAGACGGTCATGCGCGCCGACCCCTGGAGGTAGTACTGCCATTCGTCGGCGTTGGGGTGCCAGTGCAGCTCCCGCATCGATCCGGGTTCGATGATCGTGAGGGCGGCGGCCACGGTCGTCGACGCCAGGTAGTTGCTGCTGTCGGCGATGTGGATGCTGCCGCCGCTGTTCTGGTGCCGCGGCTCGGAGCGGGAGAGGCGGAAGATCACCGGCTGGGTCGCGCCCCACTCGACGCCCGCGGCCGCTTGATCGTCAGCCAGATCGCCGGGCTCGTCGCCGGGGAAGATCCACAGGTTGTGCAGGGGGATGTCCTTGAACACCTCCTGGGCGACGCCGAAGTTCTTGGCGAGTACCTCGGGCGGCGTGTGGGCGAACCAGTCGGTGAGCAGCAGGGTGTTGCTCTCGGACTGGTCACCGTCGTCGAAGGCGAGCACGAACTCGGCGCCGTCCGGGCCGAGACCCTGCAACGAGTGCGGGAGTCCCGCGGGGAAGAACCACAGGTCGCCGCTTTCGACGTCCTCCACGCTCGGCAGGCCCTCGCGGCTGAGCGTCGTGATCCGGCAGCGCCCGCGCGTCATGTACGCCCATTCGGCGGTCTGGTGCCAGTGCAGCTCACGAATGCCGCCCGGTTCCAGGTACATGTTCACGCCGGCGATCTCGTCGGAGATCGCGAAATCCCGCTGCGTGACCTCGCGCGCCCAACCGCCCCGCTGCTGCCGGCGAGGCGAGATGGTGAACGAGGACCAGAAGAACGGCTGCGTGCTCACGTCGGTGGCCGGTGCGGTCAGCGCGCTCGGGAACTGGCTTTCCAGCACAGGGTTGCGCGGTCCCGTCATCCGCGTGCTCGCCGGGTCGCCGACGGTGTTACGCACGCCTTCCGGCGGCAGGTCCGGGTTTCCGAACGCCGGCGCCTCGTGATGCGGCGCCGTGGTCTCAGTGGAGTCCATAACCCTCTCCTCGATGTCGTGGTCGCTGCTCCCCACCACACCACCGGGTGCACGGCCCAGCTAGCGACGGATGACTCCGTTCGCACACGGCACGAGCACGCCCGGCCGCGCCGGCGATCCGGGATCTGTTCGGCAAGGCCGAGTCATCTGACGCTACTTGGCGCGCGGGTTGCTCGCGGACGCTGAGATTCCGGCGATCCTCGCCGAGAAAGGTGGTGATCGCCGTGCACGTCCATCGCACCCGAGCGTTCCGTATCGCGAGCCTGTCGCTGGCGCTCCTGGCCGGCGCGCCGGCGGGGTGTGCCCCGGCCGGCCGGACCGGCGACGCCGGCAAACCGCTCGTCCTGACGACCTTCACGGTGCTGGCGGACATCGCGCGTAACGTCGCCGGCGATCACGTGGCCGTCGAGTCGATCACGAAACCGGGCGCGGAGATCCACGGCTACGAGCCGACTCCGGGAGATGTCCGCAAGGCCGCCGGCGCCGACCTGATCCTCGACAACGGCCTGCACCTGGAGGCGTGGTTCGGGCAGTTCGTCGAGGGGCTCGACGTGCCGCACACCGTGGTGTCGGATGGCGTACGGGTGATCGACATCGCCGGGGACGCCTATGCGGGCAAGCCCAATCCGCACGCGTGGATGAGCCCGGCGAATGTGCGCGTCTACGTCGACAACATCGTCGCAGCGTTCACGGCCCTGGATCCCGCGCATGCCGCCGGCTTCGAGGCGAACGGCGCCGCGTACAAGAACGACCTACGGGAGGTCGAGAACGACCTGGCCGCCCGGCTGGCGCGGCTGCCTCGGCACCAGCGGGCCCTGGTCACCTGTGAGGGGGCGTTCTCCTACCTGGCCCGCGACGCCGGGCTGACGGAGAAGTACATCTGGCCGGTCAACGCCGAACAGCAGGCCACGCCGCAACGGATCGCCTCGGCGATCGAGTTCGTGCGGGCGAACGACGTGCCGGCTGTCTTCTGCGAGTCGACGGTGCGGGACGGGCCGATGCGGCAGGTGGCCGGTGCCGGTGGCGCCGTGTTCGGCGGCACCCTCTACGTCGACTCGCTCTCCGCCGCCGACGGCCCGGTGCCCACCTACCTGCGGCTGATCCGCTACGACACGGACACGATCGTCGGTGCGCTCACCGGGCGCGCGTCGTGAAGCCGGCCATCGAGGTGGCGGGCCTGAGTGTCCACTACGGCGAGGTGCGAGCGCTGGACGACGTGTCGCTGCGCGTCTCGCCGGGCCGGGTCACCGGGCTGATCGGGATGAACGGGTCCGGCAAGTCGACGCTGTTCAAGTCGATCATGGGAGTGATCCGCCCGGACCGGGGGTCGGTTCTCGTCGCCGGTGCCACGCCCGCCGCCGCCCGGCGGCGAGGGCTGGTCGGGTATGTGCCGCAGAGCGAGGACGTCGACCGCGCCTTCCCCGTCTCGGTGCGCGACGTGGCGATGATGGGCCGCTACGGACGGCTGGGCTTCACTCGCCGTGCTCGGCCGCAGGACCGCGCGGCGGTCGCGCGGGCGCTCGACCGCGTGGGGCTCGCCGAGTACGCGGATCGGCAGATCGGGCAGCTGTCGGGCGGTCAGGCGAAGCGGGTGTTCCTCGCGCGCGGGATCGCGCAGGACGCCCGGATCCTCCTGCTGGACGAGCCGTTCGCCGGCGTGGACAAGCGTTCCGAGGCGACCATCGTCCGGCTGTTGCGGGAGCTCGCCGCGGAGGGCAGGACGGTTCTGGTCTCGACGCACGACCTGCACGCGCTGCCGCGGCTCGCCGACGAGGCGGTGGTGCTGCTGCGCCGGGTCGTGTTCCACGGGACGGTGTCCGGGGCGCTGCGACCTGAGACGCTGGCGCCGGCCTTCGGGGTCGACGTGCTCGCCCCGGAGCGTGCCGCATGAGCATCCTCGAGCTCGTCCTCGAGCCGCTGCGCTACGGCTTCATGGTGCGGGCGCTCGCGACGACCGTCACGGCCGCCGTCGTGTGCGCTCTGCTGTCGTGCTGGCTGGTGCTGATCGGCTGGTCGCTGATGGGCGACGCCGTCTCGCACGCGGTGCTGCCGGGTGTGGTCATCGCGTACATCGTGGGCGTGCCGTTCGCCGTCGGGGCGCTCGTCTCGGGCGCGCTCGCCGTCGCGCTGATCGGCGCGATCCGCGACGCGAGCCGCGTCAAGGAGGACGCGGCGATCGGCATAGTCTTCACGACGCTGTTCGCGCTCGGGCTGGTCCTCATCTCCGTGACGCCCAGCCAGACCGACCTCAACCACATTGTCTTCGGCAATGTGCTCGGCGTGTCGGCGGCCGACGTCGTTCAGATCGTGGTGCTCGCCGCCGTCGCTCTCGCCGCCCTCGTGGTGAAGCGCCGGGATCTGACGCTCTACGCCTTCGACCCCACGCACGCCCATGCCATCGGGATCGATCCGAAGCGGCTCGGCGCGCTGCTGCTCGGGTTGCTCGCGCTGACGTCGGTGGTGGCGTCGCAGGTGGTCGGGGTGATCCTCGTCGTCGCGATGCTCATCGTGCCGGGCGCCACCGCGTACCTGCTCACCGACCGTTTCGGCCGCATGCTGCTGATCGCGCCGGCCATGTCGGCGCTCTGCGCGGTCGTCGGCATCTATCTCAGCTACTGGCTGGACGCCTCCTCGGGCGGCTTGGTCGTCGTCGTGCAGGGTGCCGTCTTCGGGCTCGTCTTCCTGCTCGGTCCGCGACACGGCGTCGCCGGGCGACGTCTCACCCGGCCGCGCCGGCGACCGGCGGGCACCTCCCCCGAGGAGGCGGCGGCATGACCGGGGTACCGGCTCCGCACCTGGCGACGGCTGCGGCGTTCGTCCTGTCCTTTTCCACCGGCGCCGTCGACGCCTTCGCTTTCCTCGAGCTCGGCGGGATCTTCACGGCGAACATGACCGGAAATCTGATTCTGGCCGGCATGTACACCCGACCGGACTATCTCGCCACTCTGGCCGGCGCGACCGTGGCCGTCCTCGCCTTTGCCGGCGCCCTGTACGCCGGGTTCCGCCTCACCGACGCGCGCGACGAGGAACGCCACTGCCGGGTGCCTACGCTGCTCTGGGTCTCCGTCCTCCTGCAAGCGGCGGTGGTGGCGGCCGGTGTCGCCGCCGCCGGCAACGGTGTCAGCGTCCGGCTGCTCGTGATCGCGCTATCGGCTGGTGCGCTGGCCCTTCAGACCGCGGGGGCGCGCCGCATCACCGAGTTCGCCGGTGTGACGACGACGTACGTCACCGGCACGATGACCAGCGTCATGCACGACCTCGCCGACCACCGGGACGGCCACGTCTGGATGCGCCTCGGCTCGCTCCTGACCCTCGTGGCGGGCGCCGTGACCGGCACGGCGGTCATCTCCGCGCTGCCGGCGCTGGCCCCGCTCATCTCCGCCGCGGCAGTGATCATCGCAGTCGTGCTGGTCCGTCGAGTGGATCTCCATCGCCGATGACGACGGGGGCATCGCACGCTCCCGGTCGCATATCCCAAGGGAGGACAACCATGGCAGGAAGCAAAGTGTGGCTGGTGACCGGCAGCTCGCGGGGTCTGGGCCGGGCGATCGTCGCGGCAGTCGCGCAATCGGGCGATCTCGTGATGGCGACGGCCCGACGGCCCGAGCAGCTGGCCGATCTGGTCGAGGCACACCCGGGCTCGATCGGAACCGCCAAGCTCGACGTGACCGACCCAGCGGCGGCGGTACGGGCCGTCTCGGCCACCGTCGAGGCGTTCGGCCGGATCGACGTCGTGGTGAACAACGCGGGATACGCCAACAGCGCACCCATCGAGGAGATGAGCGACGACGACTTCCGCGGCCAGATCGACGCCAACCTGTTCGGGATGGTGAACGTCGTCCGGGCCGCTCTGCCGGTTCTGCGCCGGCAGCGCTCCGGTGTCATCGTGCAGATCTCCTCGATCGGCGGACGGGTCGGCGGTACGCCAGGACTGGGCGCCTACCAGACCGCCAAGTTCGCGGTGGAGGGCTTCTCGGAGGTGCTGGCCAACGAGGTGAGCCCGTTCGGCGTGAAGGTTCTCATCGTCGAACCGGGCGCGTTCCGCACCGACTGGCAGGGCTCCTCGATGCTGCGGCATCCGGTCGGGCCGGACTACGAGGCGACGGTGGGCCGGCTCAACCAGGCGCGTGCGGCCTCGCACGGCGAACAACGCGGCGATCCCCGGCGGGCGGCTCAGGCCATCGTCGCCACCGTCGCCCGCGAGGACGCGCCCCGCCGGCTCCTGCTCGGCTCCGACGCGCTGGCCTTGGCGCTGGAGGCCGGCGCTGCCCGCAACGCCGAGGCCGAGAAGTGGGCGGACGTCAGCCGTTCCACCGACTTCACAGCCGGCGCCTCGTGATCGCCGCGGGCCTGCGCCGGACGACGGAGGAGCGGCTCAATGCCGGTCCGGTAGATCGGCGAGCCGGTCGCGCAATGCGGCGCGCGACGTGATGCCGAGCTTGGGGAACAGCTTGTACAGGTAGCCGCCCACGGTTCGGTGGGACATGTGCAGCTTCTCGCCGATCTGCCGGTTGTTCAGCCCGGAGGCGGCCAGGCGGGCGATCCGCAGTTCCCGTTCGCTGAGCGGCGCGGTGATCGGGCTCGGCGTCGGCGCGGCTGTTCCGCCGGCTCGTAGCTCGGCGGCGGCGCGCCGTGCCCATGGCCGGGCGCCGAGACGCTCGAACGTCTCCAGCGCCTCACGCAGCTGTGACTGCGCGGCGTTGACACGGCGCGTCCGGCGCAGGTGCTCGCCGTACGCGAGCTGGATGCGTGCCCGGTCGAAGGGCCAATGCTCAGCGCCCGGCACAGCCAGGGCCCGCTGGAAGCCGGTGGCCGCGTCGTCGTCCGCGGCCACCAGGGCCGCGCACCCGGCGGACACGAGCGCCAGCCGCGACGACAGCCGGTCGATCCGTTCGTGTCGCATGACCGCCACGTGCGCACGGGCTTCGGCTGTACGGCCGCTGCGCACGGCCGATTCGACCAAGTCCAGCAGGACCCACAGCGCGTGCGGTTCATACGGCGCGAGGATCCCGGCCGGGCTGATTGCCGCGGCCTCGTGGAACGCCTTGTCGTAATCGCCGGCGCCGATGTAGACCAGCGCACGCACGTGGTGGGAGAACTGGACGGTGATCCCGGCACCTCGCGGGGTGGCCCATCGAGTCATCTCGTCCACCGTCGCGAGAGTGTCCTCCACGTCGCCGCCGGCCGCGGCGAACAGGCATCGGAAGTACTGCAAGATGTAGGAGTAGCGGGGGTAGTTGTACTGCCGGCACAGGGCGATGCCGTCGGCGGCGAGCCGGTCGCCTTCGGCCCAGCGGCCGGTGTGCCAGTTGTCCACGGAGTTCGACACGGTGGCGCTGATGCCGAGCCCGACGGCGCCGCCGGCGCGCCCGTCCGCGATCACCCGGTCGAGCGCCTCACGGCAGGCGGCGAGCCGGTCGATGTAGACGCAGCCGATCGCCACCCGGCTGATGACCACCGGGTTCAGCTCGTCGCGCAGCGCGTCGGCGCGGGTTTCCGCCAGCGCCAGCATCGGTTCCGCCAGGCGCACCGGGTCGCCGAAGGTGCGTGCGCACAACTCCAGAACCGGCGGCGGGCTCGGGTCGAGGCGGGCGACCGCGGCCACGACCGGTTCCCACGCGGCGGGCTGCCCGCTGACCCAGGAACTCAGCAGCAGCGAGTGCAGCGCGTCGATGAGCACGGTGTCATGCGGGTCGGACCGGTTCGAGTAGGCCTCGACCGCACCGGCCAGCAGATCGTGAGCGGTTCCGGCTCTGGCCTCCGCGTTCACCAGCAGCTGCGCGGCCGCGACCGTGGCGGGCAGCGACTCGACCAGGCCGGACCGGTCCGCGTCGGCCCGGTGCAGCCACTGCGACGCCTTGCTGAGGTCTCCGACGACGTCCGCGCCGAGATACGCGGCCTCCAGGAGCCGCCGCGCCCGCAGCCCCGGTGTCGGGCTGAGCTCGGCGGCACGGCCCAGAGCGGCGACGGCCTCCACCGTCTCCCCCCGCCGGACGCTGTCCCGGGCGCTTTGTTCCAGCAGAGCCGCCACTTCTTCGTCGGCGACCACGGTCGCCCCGGCCAGGTGCCAGACACGCTGTTCCGGGCGGTGCGGCAGGGCAGCCGCGAGCGCGCGATGCGCCCGCCGCTGTGCCACCGGAGCCGCCAGAGCGACCACCGCCGAGCGGACCAGTGGAGGTGAGAAGGCCACGCGACCGAGGTTGACGTCCACTTCGATGAGCCCGGCGCGCTCGGCCGGCGCGAGCGCTTCCAGCAGATCCGTATGTGGTGCTGCCGCCTGGAGCACGGCCAGGTTTCCGGAGGACTCCAGAGCGGTGAGCAATAGTGGTTCCTGAGTCGCCGCCGGGAGCTGCTCGATCCGTGCCGAGTGCATGGCTCGCAGCCCGTCGGTGAGCGGCAGGACGGTGGGCAGAGCGTCCCGGCCGGCACGTTGACTCGGGCTGAGGGCCGCGGGCAGTTCCGCCAGGGCACGGGGGTTGCCCTGGGCGATCGCGAGCAGACGGTGCTGGACGCGGACAGCGAGGTCCGGCCAGCGGGCGTGCATCATGAGAGACGCCGCGCTGTCGTCCAGCGGGCGGACGTGACGGCTCGGCAGACCCGCGCCGGCCAATGCTCGCGGCGATCCGGTGCGCATCGTCGCCAGCAACGCGACTCGGCTGCCCGTCAGGCGCCGCGCGACGAACGCGAGCACCTCGGCGCTCGCCTGGTCGAGGCGATCGGCGTCGTCGGCGAGCACCATCACCGGCTGGGCCTGTCCGGCGAGCCGCAACAGGCTCAGGGTGGCGGTGCCGAGCGCCAGCAGCCCGGGTTCCGGCCCTTCGGCCAGGCCCAGCGTGACCAGCAGGGCTGTGCGGACGGTCGGCGGCAGTACGGCCATCTCGGTTCCGAGCGGAGTAAGCAGGCCGTCAAGGCCGGCGAATCGGCCCCCTGCGGCGTGCCGGGTGCCCGGCACGCGCAGCACCCTGAGCTCCGCGGCGGCCGCCCGACGCGCGGCGAGCTCCAGCAGGGCCGTCCGGCCAGTGCCGGGGGCGCCGGTGAGCAGCATCGCTCCGCCGGTGTCGGCGGCGGCCGCGAGGAATGCTTCGATGGCCTCGATGTCGGCTTCGCGGCCGAGCAGAGGATGGTCAAGGCTCATGCCGAGGCTCCGCAACCTCGTCGTGACCGAGTGCCGCGCCCAGCGCCGTCCGGGTACGGACGCCCAGCTTGCCGTACGCCCGGCTCAGGTGCGCGGCGACGGTGCGGTGCGAGACGAGCAGTTTGCCGCCGATCTGCCTGTTGCTGAGGCCGGCCGCGGCGAGCACGGCCACCTGCCTCTCCTGCGGGGTGAGCGGCGTTCCTCCGGATCCGGGCCCGGGTCCCCGGGTGGCGCCGGTCGCGTCGAGCTCCCGGCGAGCGCGGGTCACCCACGGGTCCGCGCCCATCCGCTCGAAACTCGTCACGGCGGCGGTCAGGTGCCGTCGCGCCTCGACGACGGCACGGGCCCGCCGCAGCCGCTCGCCGTAGAACAGATGCGCCCGTGCCAGATCCCATTCCAGATCCTGTGCGCCGGGCTGAGTCAGCGCTCGGGCGAACAGGGCATGCGCCTCCTCGTCCTCGGCAACCAGTGCGGCCGCGACGAGCACCGTGAGACCGAACGCCGGCGAGACCTCGACGAGGCCGGCCGCGGAGACGGCACGAGCATGAGCCACGGCCTGGTCTCGGCGTCCGGTACGCAGGGCCGACTCGATCAGGTCCAGTGAGACGGCGACCGCCACCGGATTTTCCGGAGACACCACGCCGGGTGCGGCGACCGCGGCGCAATGGTGGAACGTCTCCTCGAAGTCGCCGTGGCCGGCGGCCAGGGTGGCCTGCGCCCAGGAGCAATAGAACGCCACGACGCGTACGCCGCGCGGGCCCGCCCACGTGCCCACCCGAACGGCCGCCTCGCGCACGACGTCGTCCTGCCCACCCCGGGCCGCCACGATCATGCGGATGAGCCGGAAGGGCCACGCCGCGAACCGGTATCCGTGCGCGTCGCACAGCTGGAGGGCCTCGGCTGACATGGTGTCGGCCGCCTGTGCCCGCCCGGCTTTCATGTCGTCGAGCGCGATCATCGTCATGGCGTTGATGGCCGAGCCCACCGCTCCCCCGGCTCGGCCGTCGTCGATGACGCGTTCCAACGCCGCACGGCATTCCTCGACCCGGTTGTACGAGACCGCGATCCGGCCGATGCGCCCGATGACGGTCGGGTCGTGCTCGCCGTCCAGGCTCCGCAGGGCCGCATCCAAACGCATCCGGTCCGATGCCGTCAGCGACGCGGGGCTGGACAGCGCCTGCACGTAGACGCGCAACATGGCCGGCACGGCCGGCCCGAGCCGCGACAGCACGTCCTTGAGCGGCGCCCACAGGTCGTCGCGGGCGGCGTAGAAGCACACGTCGGCCAGCTGGTAGAGCGCCTCCACCAGGAGCGGATCGTCGTTGGCCGAACGGGCGACGGCGGCGTCCACGGTGCCGGTGAGCAGGCGATGCGCCGTGTCGATGTGGCCGTCGCCGTTGAACAACAGGTGCGCCGCGGCGACCGCGATGGGTAACGACCCGGTCCCCTCGGGGTCGGCATGCCGAGCGGCGGTGAGCAGAGCGGGCATCGTCCGCAGATCGCCGCCCGCGTTCGCGCCGATGTAGGCGGCCTCGGCCAGCCGCCGGCTCCGCTGCGGCCCGTCCACGCTGAGATCCGCGGCACGCAGCAGGGCGGTCACCGCGCCGAGCACGTCTCCGCCGGTCAGCGCCCGATGCGCCGCGTCCTGCAACAGGACAGCCACCGATTCGTCCGGGCCGACGGTCGCCTCGGCCAGATGCCTGGCCCGTTGCTCCGGCCGGTCCGCGGCCAGCCGTGCCAGATCCCGGTGCGCCGCCGCCCGTTCGTGACCGGTCGACGAGCGCACGACTGCCGACCGCGCCATCGGATGGTGGAACACCCACCGGCCTTCTCCGGGATCGAACGACCCCAGCCCCGTCCGCTCGGCGGCAAGCCATCCGTCGACCGGTGATGCGCCTCCGTGACCGCCGTCGAGCGCGGCGAGCAGCAGCATCCGGCGGGTCGCGGGGGGAAGTCGTACGACGCACGCCTGGTAGTGCCGGTAGAGGCGGCCCACGGGTGTCAGCTGCGGCGGCAACGGCTCTCGGCCGCTGCGCTGGTCCTCGCTCAACGATTCGGCCAGGGCCAGCAGGGCCGAGGGGTTGGACCCGCCCTCGGCAAGCAGGCGGCGGCCGACGCGCTCGGCGAGCGCCGGGAAACGATCGTGCAGGAGCGTGGCGGCGTGTGCGTCGTCGAGCGGCCCGACGGCCAGCGGTTGCGCGCCGATCTCTCGGGCCGGCGCCGCCGACTCCGCGCGTGCCGCGACGAGAAGCCCGCACCGGACGGCGGCAAGCACCGTGGCCGATCGGCTGTCCACCCACTGCCAGTCGTCGACGATCAGCAGCACCGGGTCGTCCGGCGAGATCAGCCGCAACAGGGCCGTGGTGGCCGCCGCAACGTTGCCGGGTCCAGGCGGGTCCCCGTCGGCGAGGCCGAGCACGGACGTCAGCGTCCGGCTGTGCTCGGCCGGTAACGAGGAAAGGCGGGCGTGCAGCGGATACAGCAGCTGATGCAGCACGGCGTCGGCGACATCCGATTCCGTCCGCGCGCCGGCGGCCCGCAGCACCACCATGCCCTCGCGGGTCGCCGCGGCTTCTGCTACATCGAGCAACGCGGTCTTTCCCGCCCCGGGGCCGCCGAACAGGCACAGCGCCGCCGGGGATGTCGCAGCCCGCCGCAAGAAGGCTTCGATCGAGGCGCGGTGCGTATCGCGACCGGCCAGCGGCGGCGGATCGCCGGAAGCCATGCGACTCTCCCCCCGGGTCGGTCGGTCCTGCGGTGGTGGCGGCCTGCGTCATTCTCACGCCGATCGGCCGGCCGCGACCCCGGTGCGTCCCCGGGGTGTGCCCCGGGGTTTGTGCCCGGGCGATCTCCTTGCACACGGGCGCCGGTCGTCCCTGGCCTCCTGTTTCCGGCGCTTCCAGCACGTGGACCCGCCGGTTACGATCTAGCTCACGTGATCGGCACGACATGCGTCCAGCAACTGGACGGGAGAAGCCGGGGCAGCTGAGACACATGGCCGCACAGTTCCCATCCCACGGCCGTAGACCGGCTTTGATCGACCGTACGGACGAGCGCCGCGTGCTCGGCCAGCTCGCCGATGTCGTCCGGAGCGGGCGCAGTGCCGTGCTGGTGGTGCGCGGCGACCCGGGTGTGGGAAAGACGGCGCTGCTGGACTTCCTGGCCGAGCACGCGCCGGGCTGCCGGGTGCTGCGCGTGACCGGCGTGCAGTCCGAGATGGAGCTTCCGTTCGCCGGGTTGCAGATGTTGTGCGCGCCGATGCTCGACGGGCTCGACCGGCTCCCCGGCCCACAGATGGAGGCCCTGCGCACCGCGCTGGGCCTGTCCTTCGGGCCGCCGCCGAGCCCGTTCCTCGTCGGGCTCGCGGCCCTCAACCTGCTGGCCACCGCGGCGGCCGAGCATCCCCTTCTCTGTCTGATCGATGACGTGCAGTGGCTCGATCAGGCGTCGGCCCAGGCGCTGGGCTTCGCGGCGCGCCGCCTGGTCGCCGATCGAGTCGGCCTGGTGTTCGCTGCCCGAACCACCGGATCCGAGCTGGACGGGCTGCCCGATCTCGAGGTGGGCGGGCTTCGAGAGGGCGACGCGCGAGAACTGCTGAAATCCGTGGTGGCGGGGCCGCTGGACGAGCGGGTGCGGGACCTCATCGTCGCGGAGACGGGCGGCAACCCGCTCGCGCTGCTGGAGCTGCCACGAGGGCTGACACACACCGAGATGGCGGGTGGGTTCGGACTGCCCGGCGCGGTGCCGTTGACGGGGCGGATCGAGCAGAGCTTCGGCCGTCAGCTGGCGGCGCTGCCGGGCCCGACCCGGTCGTTGCTGCTGCTGGCGGCGGCGGATTCATCCGGGGATCCGGCCCTGGTATGGCGAGCGGCGGAACGGCTGGGTATCTCCGCTCAGGCGGCGACACCAGCGGTGGGTGCCGAACTGGTCGAGTTCGGCTCCCGGGTGCGGTTCTGGCATCCCCTGGTGCGCTCGGCGGTCTACCGGTCGGCGTCGTTCGAGGAGCGGCAGCGGGCGCACCGGGTGATCGCCGAGATGATCGACCCGCGTATCGACCCGGACCGCCGGGCGTGGCACCGGGCTCAGGCCGCGGCCGGACCGGACGAGGAGGTCGCCGCCGAACTGGAGCGTTCGGCGGGCAAGGCACAGGAGCGTGGCGGGATGGCCGCGGCGGCGGCGTTCATGCAACGTGCGGTCGCGCTCTCGGTCGACGCCGCCGGCCGCGTCGAACGGACACTCGCCGCAGTCGAGCTCAGCGCCCGTGCAGGAGCGTTCCGCCAGGCCCTGGAGCTGCTGGCCGCACTACGGCCCGAGGTTCTCGATGAACCCGCGAGCGCCCGCGCCGACCTGCTTCGTGGACAGATCGCTTTCGCCTCCGGCCTGGGCAGCGACGCTCCGCCGCTGCTGCTCGGTGCGGCCAAGCGGCTCGAGCGATGGGACATGAGCCTGGCGCGCGAGACGTACCTGACGGCATGGATGGCCGCACAGTTCGCCGGGCACCTGGCGGACGAGGGCGACGTTGCCGAAGTCTCCGAGGCCGCCCTGGCGCTGCCCGCGCCGTCGGGGACGCCGTCCGTGGCCGACCTGCTGCTGGATGGCCTGGCGCGGCTGGTCTCGGACGGCCGGGCCGCCGCGGCGCCGGCACTACGGCGCGCACTGGCGGCCTTCGGCAACGGCGACGTCTCCACCGAGGAATGGCTCCGCTGGGGCTGGCCGGCCCAGAGCGCCGCGATCCTCCTTCAGGACGAGGACAGCTGGCGCACGATCGCAGCGCGCAAGACCGAGCTTTCCCGGAACGTCGGTGCCCTCGATCAGCTGCCTGTCGACCTGGCTTCCCAGGCCGTGACCCAGATGCGGATCGGTGAGCTGTCGGTGGCGCGTTCGCTGATCGCCGAGGCCGAGGCGCTGTCCAGAGCCACCGGAACCGTCTATCCCCCGTTCGCCCCGGTGTGGCTCGCGTGCCTGTCCGGTGACGAGGCCGGGGCCGGGCCACTGATCGAGTCCATGATCGCCACCGGCGCGGCGACGGGCCAGGGCCATGCGGTGGATCACGCGCATTACGTGGCATCGATTCTCTACAACGGTCTCGGCCGCTACGACGACGCCATGGCGGCGGCACAACACGCCACCGAGGACCCGCTCTACATTCGCATGTGGGCCTTGCCCGAACTCGTCGAGGCCGCCGTTCGCTGCGGAGACCTCGAGGCCGCTCGCGCGGCGGCGGACCGGCAGACGGGGGCGCCCACCGCAGGCCGCACCGACTACGACCTGGGCATGCAGGCACGCTCACGTGCCCTGCTGAGTGACGGTGAGACCGCCGGCGACCTCTACCGCGAAGCGATCGACCGGCTGAGCCGGACCACGCTGCGCCTGGAACTCGCCCGCGCCCACCTGCTCTACGGCGAGTGGCTACGACGTCAGAGCCGCCGCGCCGACGCTCGGAAACAGCTGCGGACGGCCTATCGGATGCTGACCGACATGGGCGCCGGCGCGTTCGCCGGGCGGGCCCGTCGTGAACTCATGGCCATCGGCGAAACGATCGGTGAGCCGCCGACGGCAACTCGGACCCTGCTCACCGCCCAGGAAGCGACAGTGGCCCGTCTCGCACGCGACGGGCTCACCAACACCGAGATCGGCGGTCAACTGTTCCTGTCGGCTCGCACTGTTGAATGGCACCTGAGCAACGTGTTCACCAAACTCGGCATCAACTCGCGCCGCGACCTGCATCGGGAACTGACGGACCACGGCCAGCGGGCAGCCGCACGACGGCGCGGTCAGACACCGCACTATCGCAAGGGAAGCTCCTGACCCCACTCCGAGCGTGGTCGCGGGCCGACGATACGGCGGTCGGTCTCCTCGATGGCCACGTCGTTGATGCTGGCTTCGCGACGGCGCATCAGCCCGGTGTCGTCGAACTCCCACAGCTCGTTGCCGTAACTGCGCCACCACTGGCCGGTGCCGTCGTGCCACTCGTACTGGAAACGGACCGCGATGTGGTCCTCGGTGAACGCCCACAGACTCTTGCGCAGCGCGTAGTCGAGCTCACGCTCCCATTTGCCGGTCAGGAACTTGACGATTTCGCCGCGCCCACTGAGGAAGGTGTCCCGATTGCGCCAGACCGAGTCCTCGGTGTACGCCAGTGACACCCTCTCCGGGTCTCGGGTGTTCCATGCGTCCTCGGCGGCCTGCACCTTCTGCGCGGCGGTCTCACGCGTGAAGGGCGGAAATGGTGGTTTGCCAGTCATAGCCGAACGCTATTGCGCGACGGTGCCCGGCCGCATCACATATTTTGAGTAGCGGCGGACGGGCATCAGCTCGCACGTTCCCGGAGGTGCTCGGCACCGAGCGACCGCAGGTGCAGGGCGAGGCGAAGGCGCAGCCCATCAGCGCCCTCCTGCCAGCCGGCGCCGAGCAGCCGGGTAACCCTGTCCAGCCTTTTCGCCATGGTGTTGGAGTGGATGAACATCTGGCGCGCGGCCTGGCGGGCGTTGCCGCCCGTCGAGAAGAAGACGTGCACCGTCTCGGCCAGGTCGATGCCGTGCCGCCGCTGATACTCGGTCAGCGGGCGCAGCGCCTCGTCGAGGAGTTCACGAAGGTCGCCGGGGCGTTCTGCGTCGAACAGCGGACGGTACAGCGCCAGGTCGCGCGTGGTGGCGCATCCGTTGGCCGCACCGGCCGCACGCAGCAGTGTCAACCCGTGCCGCGCCGCCGCGAAGGCCTCCGGCAGCGACCCGTCCGCGGGCGCGACGGGATCCGAGGCGCACATCCCGGGCGCTGTCCCGGCGACGCGCAGCAGCCGGTGTGTCAGAGTCCCGACGGTGTCCCGCGGGTCGTCGCCGGGAAGCAGGACCACGGTTTGCCCGTCGTGGCGGCCGCCCAGGCCGCCGAGCCGACCCGCGACATCGGCGACGACGCGATCGAGCGAGCCGTCCCCCGCGACGGCGACCACCACACATCGGCGGTCGAGCGGGAACCCGCGCGCCTCGGCGAGGACGCGGACCGGCCGTGGCGACGCCCGGCGCGCGCTGAGCAGCTCGCCGAGCAAGTCGGTGCGCGTCTCCTCGTACGCCTGAAGCAACGCATTGTGCCGCAGTCGCATGAGACCGACGACGCGCGCGGCCTGCGCCAACGCGATCAACTCGTCGCCGGACAGCGCACTGCCGCGCACGACCACCACGGTCCCCTCGGTCCGGCCCGCCCCGGCCACGCTCACCGCGTACCGAAACGACGACCCGGGCTCGAGCACCACCTCCCCCGGCTCGGCTGCCGCGCGAGCGACCAGATCCGGTGCGGACACCGCCACCGGAGTGGCCGGATGCGCGGCGACCAGCCGCGCGCTGTGGTCAAGCAGCGCGACCACGGCGCCGAGCCCGCCGGCCAACGTCTGTGCCACGGCGCCGGGAAGCGGTGGCAGCTCCGCCACCGCGAGACCGAGCAGGTCGCCGAGCATCGCACGTCCGTTGGCCAGCGTGCTGAGCCGGGTGGTCAGTTCGCCGTTGCGCCGCTCGGCGTCGCGCCGATCCGTGATGGTGGCCAGCCGCAAGGTCGCCGCCCGCGCGTACCTTTCCACCATGGCCGCCTCCACAGGGCTCAGCGATTCTCCCCTGTCGAACGCGACGTGCAGCGCCGCGGTGTCCGTCAACGGCACTCGAAGAGACCCGCGGCTGGACGGCCCGTCGGGCCCGTGGCCGGCTGCCTTCCGCCATCTGTTCCCGCCGTCGCGGACCGTCAGCCAGACCGCGCCCGCCTCGGGCACCAGCCGCGAGACTGACGCGACGATGGCATTCCGCAGATCACCAAGGTCGTCGTGCTTGCCGAGATCGGCGAGTGCCTCGTTCGTGGCGAGCACGGCGAGCTGACGCCCTCGGCGGTCCAGCTGCCGGCCTGCCGCCCGATGAGCGGCGGCGGCCAGCGACCTGGTGTCGAGCCGCACCCCCAGATCGCCGGCCACCTGGCGCAGGCTCAGCAGCGCCGCGTCCACCGCGTCGGGCGCGACCGCGTCGAGGACCGCGCCAAGAGCATGAGCGAGCGCCTCGCCGTCTTTCATCAGGACCACCGCCTCGTACGTCATGCGTTCCACCCTGTTGCAGACGCGAGGGTGCGGCATCGCATGAACGCGGTACCACCGTGCGATGGCCGCCACAAGGCCGGCGCTGTGCCGGTGGGTCAGCTCCTCCAGAACTCGAGCAGGTCCTGGTCCAGCTTCTGCTGGTAGGTGCCGGCGATGCCGTGCGGCGCGCCCTTGTAGACCTTCAGCGTTCCCTGCTTGACCAGGTCGATCGCCTTGAACGCGGCGTCGCCGATCGGCACGATCTGATCGGCGTCGCCCTGGCAGATGAGCACGGGCACGTCGAGGGCCTTGAGATCCTCGGTGAAGTCGGTCTCGGAGAACGCCTCGATGCAGTCGTACGCGGCCTTCAGGCTCATCTGCATGCCGAGGCGCCAGAATTGGTCACGCTGGCCCTGCGAGACGCCGGAACCCTGGTTGATGCCGAAGAACTGCTCCGACAGGTCCTTGAAGTACTGCGACCGGTCGGCCAGCACGCCGGCGCGGATGGCGTCGAAGACCTCGATCGGCGTGCCGTCCGGGTTCGACGCGGACTTGACCATGACCGGCGGAACGGCACCCACGGTGGCGATCTTGGCCACGCGGCCGGCGCCGTGCCGCGCGGCGAAGCGCACCACCTCGCCGCCGCCCGTGGAGTGGCCCACCAGGATGATCGTGTCGAGGCCGAGCGTGTCGGCGAGCGCGGCCAGATCCGCCGCGTACGTGTCCATGTCGTTGCCGTCCCACGTCTGCGCCGAGCGGCCGTGCCCGCGACGGTCGTGGGCGATCGCCCGGAAGCCGTTGTCGGCGGCGAGCTTCAGCTCGACGTCCCAGGCGTCGCTGTTGAGCGGCCAGCCGTGGCTGAACACGACCGGCTGTCCGCTGCCCCAGTCCTTGTAGAAGATGTCCGTGCCGTCGGGGGTGGTGATGAAAGGCATCCTGGCCTCCTCGTGTGTGGTTCTTGCCGTCATCACCGAGCCTGGCCCTCGCGTTGCCGCACGCCATCGGGGAAAGTGCACACCGCGGCCGGCGGCACGGTCGTGTCCGTGCACCTCCCCGGCGTGGCGGTACGCGAGGTGGAGGAGTCAGGCGGGCGCGATGTTGTGGTTCGGCCGGAAGACGTTCTGCGGGTCGTACCTTTTCTTGACCTCGGCCAGCCGCCGGTAGGTCTCCGGGCGGTAGCCCGCCGGCACGCCCTCGGCGGTGGCGTCGGCGGCGCTGAAGAAGTTCACGAACCGCCGTCCGGTGCTCCATGGCCGCATCGCGGTGACGAGGCCGGTCAGGTATTCGCCGAACGCTTGGGCCTGGTCCGGCCCGCCGAAGGCAACGGCGTAGAGCAGGTATGCCGAGCCGCGTGTGTCGATGGCGTTGCCCGGCTCGGGCCGGCGATCCAGCGCGCCGCCGAGATGCCGGATCTCGAGCAGGACGAGCGGGCTGTCCGTGTCCGGACCGGCCAGCCGGACCAGTGTGCCGATGGCTTCCGGGGTGAGTGCCCGCAGCAGGGCCGAGCGGTCGTGGAACGGGATCGGCGCCGGCGGGTCGTTGTGAATGGTGCCGATCTCCGCGTACGGGATCTCGTCCACCGAGTCGATCAGGGCCGGCCCGATCGCTCGCAGGGGCGCGACGAGCCGGGCGCCTTCCTCGGCCGGCCCCACGTAGGCGATCCGGACGTGGACCACGAGCCGGCCGCGCAGCGGTTCGGGTACCTCGGGAGCCGGGGGCAGTCGCAGCAGCGCGATCGATGAGGTCATCTCGTCGGGCAGCTCGGCGGTCCAGGCGCTCCACGCGGTGAGCACCTCGGTCGCCCGCTCACCGGGGAAGAACAGGGCGCCGCCGTAGACCCGGCGGACCGGGAAGAGGTCGAACTCGAGCGCGGTGACCACGCCGAAGTTCCCCTTTCCGCCGCGAAGCGCCCAGAACAGATCAGGCTCGCGCTCCGCGTCGACCGTGCGCAGCTCGCCGTCCGCGGTGACGACGTCGATGTGGCGCACGTGGTCCGCGGCGTAGCCGAAGGTGCGCCCGATCGGGCTGAGCCCGCCGCCGAGGGTGTAGCCGACCGCGCCGACGGTGGGCGCGGAGCCGTTCAGCGGCGCCAGTCCGTGCTGCGCGGCCTCGTCGATGACCTGTTGCCAGCGCACTCCGGCCCCGATCCGGGCGGTTCGCCGGCGCGCGTCGACCATCACCGAGTCCATCCGCCGGGTGGTGATCAGCATCGCCGCGTCCGAGGAGAGCGCCGAGTGACCGGTGGCCATGACGGCGACCGGGAGGTGGTGGGCGGCCGCGAACCGAACGGCTGCCTGGACGTCGCCCGCGCTGCCGGCGCCGACCACGATCGACGGCCGGTGTGACGTGGCGCGGTTGTACGCGGCACATTCCGCGGCGTACCCCTCGTCGGTGGGCAGCAGCACCGGGCCTGCGATGCCGGCCGTGAGTGCGGCGACGGCTTCCCCGCTAAACGGCACGGGACCTGCGGTGGATTGCACGATTACCTCTTCTTCGTGAGATCGGTGGTTGCGGGTGTCGCCCTACCAGGTGGCGCGGGCCAGCCATGCGAGCAGCCGGTCGGCGGTCCGCCGCCAGCCGGGCTCGAGGATCATGCTGTGCGCCCGCCCGGGCAGGAAGAGATAGTCGGCGCCGAAGTAGTCGGCGCTGCGCCGCACGACCTCGGCCGGCACGACGATGTCGTTCTCGGCGCCGACCATCAGCGTGGGACCGCCCAGCCGGGTGCGATCCACGCCGATCGCGCCGCCCGAGGCGACCTCCCAGACCGCCTGCGGTGACTCGTGCGGCATCAGCGCGTGGTAGCGGCGCGCGTCCCTCTCGGCGCAGCCGCTGAGGAACCACTCGTACGCCATCTCGTACGGCATCGGCGGGAACGGCTCGGTCATGTCGATCGGCACCGGCATCGGTTCGTTGCCCACCTGCCGGCAGGCGATCGGCGCGAGCAGGATCTGCGCCACGACGTCGTGGGACTCGGCGTATTTCTGGACCGCCATCGCGCCCATGCTGTGCGCGACCAGCACGGGCGCCTGCCCGGCGTGCGAGACGACGATGTCCAGCTCCTCGGTCACCGCCTCGATGGACCGCTGAACGAACTGCTCGCGCGGCAGGTCCCGCGAGCCGTTGTGGTTGAACCAGCTGAACGAGTAGCAATGCCGGCCGGTGGCGGCGAAGTAGGGCAGCCAGTTCTCCCACAGCCAGCTGCCGTGACTGCCGCCGTGCACGAACACGACGGGAGCGGCGACCGGCTCGCCCTCGGGGGCGGCGTGCTCGACGAACACCCCGTCGATCTGCCGCTGGTCGATCTGCACAAGTACCTCCATGACGCCCGCCTGGAACGAATCGTGTAACCGGTATACCGGTTACACGAGCGAGCCGAAATATAGTGGCACCCATGTCGGCGGTGTCAACGGGGCTGGTGATCTACTCCGCGGAGGGCACTCCGTATCTCTTCGACCCCGGATCGCTGTGCCTGGAGCTCCTGCTCACCGGCGGCCCCGGCGTGCTGGCGCGGTACGAGGTGCTGCACGAACCGCACGACCTCGCCGAGTGGCTCGCCCTGTCCCGGCTCCGGCTGACGCCGGCCGACCTGAGCGTGAGCCCCGGCGAGCTGGAAGCCGCGCACCGGCTGCGAGACGCCCTCTGGCAGCTGGCCCGCGCCGTCGCCAGGAGCGAGCCACGCCGGGCCGAGGACGTGGCCGAGATCAACCGGGCCGCGGCGGAACCGCCGCTGATCCCGCAACTCACGGCCGACATCACGCCGGCCTGGCGGCTCCCGGCGAGCGCGACACAGGTCCTCTCCGCCATCGCCCGCGACGCCGTCGACCTCTTCAGCGGCCGGTTCGCCACCCGCATCCGGGAGTGCGGAGCCCCGGACTGCTACCTGATCTTCGTCGACACGTCGCCCTCCGGACGTCGCCGGTGGTGCTCGATGGAGACCTGCGGCAACCGCAGCAAGGTGCGCGCTCTTCGCAGCCGGCGCGCCACCTAGCCGCTCATCGGCGGTCGAGATCCGCAACGTGTGGCACTTCGGGGATCCGTGGTACAACTTTATCGGACACAGTGTCCGACACGCTGTCCGATCCCGTTGACTTTGGAGCACCCACCCGTGAATTCCCCGAAACCCACCCTGCTTCTCGTGCACGGCGCCTGGCACGGCCCCGCCGTCTTCGACAAGCTCCGCGCCGAGCTCGACAAGCTGGGCCACACCAGCCGGGCGATCAAACTGCCCACATCCGGGCCCGAGCCGCGCGGCGGCATGCTCGACGACGCCGCCGTCGTCCGGGAGGCGATCGCCGCGATCGACGGCCCGACGGTCGTGGTCGCCCACTCGTACGGGGGCATCCCGGTCACCGAGGCCGCCGCCGCTCCCACCGTCGAACATCTTGTCTACCTGGCCGCCTACCAGCTGGACCAGGGCGAGTCGATGTTCGGCTTCCACGGTGCGCCCGAGCCGGCCGAGACCGAGGGCCTGTTCCCGATCATCGACAACCCGCGAACCTCGCTCTACGCGGACCTTCCCGACGACGAGGCCGAGGCGGCGGTGGCCCAGCTGGTGGGCCAGCGCCTGCAATCGTTCTGCGACCGGGTCACCGCGGAGCCCGCGTGGCGGTCCATCGACTCCACGTACATCGTCTGCGAGCAGGACCAGGCCATCCCGGTGCCGGAACAGGAACGGATGGCGGCACGCGCGAAGAACGTCCGGCGCATGCCGACCAGCCACTCACCGTTCCTGTCCCGACCCGCCGAGCTGGCAGCCGTGCTCGACGAGATCGTCGCCGCACGCGCCTGACCTTGTGCACCGTCCCGCTGCGCCGCCCCCGGTCGCCGCAGCGGGACGCCCCCGTCGTGCCTCCGCGGGCACCCACGACAGAAAGCCGCCAGTGATGCCCGTCCTGCGCCGTGGCCGCGCCGACGATCTGCCGATCATTCTGCGAGGCGAGCGCGCCTACCTGCGCGAGATCGAGCCTGAGCAGGAAAACGCCTGGGCCGCCATCGTGAACGCCAACCTGGCGCACTGGATCGCCTGGCTCGATCGCACCTTCATCCTGGAAGCCGACGGCGTACCCGCCGGATACGAGGCCTGGACGCCGGACGGGGACGCCGCCCTGCTCACCACGATCCACGTGTTCGACCGGTTCCGCCGCGCCGGAGGAGGCGCGGCGCTGTTACGCACCTTCGCGCACGACGCGGCCGCTCACGGGTTCTCCCGGCTCACCCTTCAGGTCCATCGCGACAATCCCGCGCGCCGCCTCTACGAACGGCATGGCTTCCAGCTCACCGGAAACGACGGCGTTTACGCACGCTACGACGCGACGGTCGAGGGGTTCCAGTTCTCCAGGGGATCCATCCGGAAGCGGGTCAGTACGACCGAATCGATCAGCCACCGCCCGTCGACCCGGCGGTAGGTCTCGCGATATTGCCCGTAGCCGTGATGTCCCTCCGGAGCATCCGGGCCGGCCGGGAAGGTCAGCAGGTCCTCCATCGACCACGTCCCGGTCGCCGTGTCGGGACCGGTGATCTCGATCTCCGGCATGTGCCCCTGATGAGCCGACGGCGCGGCGCCGGTGAGGTCGCGGATCGTGTCCGCGAACTCCTTGGGTGACGCCCAGGTGATGCCGTCGGTCACCACCGTCGCGTCAGGCGTGAACAAGGCGGCCAGGTCGTCGTGCTTCTTCTCGTCGACGAAGCGGAAATAGCGGGCCTTGAGCTTCTTGATGCTCTCGACCGACTCGAGCACGTCCAGACGCCGGACGACGTCGTCGAGCTGATCCATGAGTCGAACCTCCGTACTCCCGGCGCCGTCCGGGCGCCCTCGACAGCCATCTGACTCCGCCCACGCGCTCGCGGAGATCACCCTGGAACCATGCGCCGGAACGAACGGCCGCCGCATCGCACGGTCACGTGACAACCGGCGGGCGCCTTCGGTCACGCAATCGTGCGATACCGCTTCGCGCCGGCCCTCACGACGGTCTCCATCGGTCGTCTGACTCACCCCGCGGGCCGGGCCGGCTTCGGTTCCCTCCCGCGCCGCGCACCGGCGGGGTACAGGCGGCAGTCACCTTCCCGATGCTGGGCCGGTGCGGCCGGGTGACGATGAACGTGCCGTGTGAGCTGGTCGATCGCTGGGGGGCGGAGAATCCATGAACCGGAGAGCGCCGGCCGCGCCGGTGCTGCGCGGGCGTGACACCGTGCTGTCCGCCCTGGACGCCGGTGTCGCCGCGGCGCTCAACGGACGCGGCGCCACCTTGCTGATCGAGGGGCACTGCGGCTCGGGCAAAACACGGATGCTGCACGAGGCACGGTGCCGGGCGGAGCGAGCCGGAATGCGGGCCCTGTTCGGCGAGGCGCTGGACGGCCAGCATGCTCTGCCCTTCGCCCCTCTGCTCGCCGCCACCGTGGGCAGCGTCCCGCCGATCGGTGATCCGGACGCCGTCCGCGCGCTGGGAGCCAGCACCGACCTGCGCTTCTGGGTGGTGCACGACCTGCGGGCCGCGCTGGCGTCCGCCGCGTCGCGGGCGCCCTTGGCAGTTCTCCTCGACGATCTCAACAGGGCGGACGACGGCACCCTGATGGCCCTGCGGGCATTGACGGCCGGGCTGCGGCACGTCGGCGTGCTCTGGGTTCTGAGCTTCTGCCACGGCCGTGACGGCGGGCCGGCGGTCCGCGAGGCGCTGAGCCGCCTGGAGGAGGAGGGCGCGCGGCGGCTCCACCTGGCCCCGTTGCACACCCACGAGACGGCCGCCATCGTCGAAGACTTCGCGGGCGCTCCGGGCGATCCCGGCCTGCGGGCGCTGGCCGAACAGGCGGTGGGCAACCCCTCGGTGCTTCTCGAGCTGCTCCGTGGCCTGCGAGAGGAGAACCGCCTGGAAGTTGGGAACGGCCGCGCCACGGTGCGCGGCGGGCCACTGCCGCGGCGTCTCCTCGAGGTCTTCGCCGAACGGCTGGGACGGCTCGGCGCGGAAGCCCGGCGGCTGGTGCCGGTGGCGGCGACGCTGCCACGGCGGTTCACCGTCGCCGAACTGGCCGGCATGCTGGAGCGCCGAGCGGCCGACCTCGTGGGCCCCATCGAGGAGACGGTCCGGGCGGAGCTGCTGATCAGCGACGGCGGGCATCTCCGCTTCCGGCACGACCTGCTGCGCCAGGCGGCACGCGAGTCCCTGCCGGCGCCGGTGCGTCAGGCGCTGGAAGCCGAGGCCGCGAGCGCCGGCCGTCGGGAGATCGCCACCTCGCCACCGAGGAACAGCCGGCCGGCGAGCCGCGACGCGCGGCTCGCGTACGACCTCTGGACGGCGGGGGACGTGGAGCCGGCCGCCGCCGAGGCCCGGCAGGTTCTGGACCGCGCCGGCGACGATCAGGCACGCGGATTCGCGCTGCTCACCCTCGCGGGCGTCGCTGTCAGCCGCGGCGCGGGTGCCGAGGCCGCCCTCCGCCTCGACGAGCTGCGGAACCACGACCACGCCGACGCCGGCCAGTCGCTGCGAAAGGCGCACATCGCCAATCTGTTGCACTGCCTCGGTCGTACGGATGAGGCAGCCGAAGTCCTCGCGGCGGCTCAGCGGGGCGCATGCCGCGACGGCGACGGTCCGTTGATCAGCCTCTGCGCGCAGATCTCAGGAATGTTGAGCCTGGCGGCCGGCCGGTTGGACGACGCCCGCTGCAGGGCCGAGTCGATGGCACTGCCGGTGGACGAGACCGGCGGCAACGACCTGGCCGGCGTGATCCAGATGATCACGTATGCCGGGTTGGCGACGTACACGGGCGAGGCCGGCCCGCGCCACGCGGCTCGGGCCCTGGCTCGCCGAGCGCAGTCGATCGACCGGCCGGTGAGCCGACGGTGGGCGGCACGGGTACTGGCCGAATTGACGGCACGTGACGAACCGTTCGAGGCGATCCGCCTACTCGACGACGACCCGCTCCTCCCGGCAGCCCTTCCGACGCCCGCGGACCAGCACTTCCTGGCCTTCGCCGCGCGACTCGCCGCGGAGACCCGCGACCGGGGCCTGGCCGATCGCGCGCGAGCGGCCGCGACGACCCTGATCGCGGACGGTACCGCACCACCGGTCTTCGCCGGTGTCTCGGCGTATGTTCTCGGGGTCGTCGACCACGACCTCGACCGGCTGCGCAGCGCAGCGCGGACACTTCAGGGCGTGCGGCCGCTGCTGCACGCGGCAGCTTGCGAGCAGATCGGCGGCATGCTGGCCCGGCGAGGTCGTCTGAGTTCCGCGACCACCCAATGGAACCTCGCGATGGAGACCTATGCCGTGTGCGACGCCACCGCGGCCGTCCGCAGACTCGCCGAGCGGCTGCGCGTCAGCACTCGGAGCAGTCGGCCCGTGGCCGGATGGGCCGCACTCACCGAAATGGAGCGCAAGGTGGTCCGCGTGGTGGCGGGCGGAGCCACCAACCGCGAAGCCGCACTCAAGCTGTTCCTGTCGCCGCACACCATCAGCACCCACCTGCGGCGCGCCTTCGTGAAGCTGGACATCAATTCGCGGGTCCAGCTCGCGAACCGGCTCCACGACATCGGCGGCTGAGGGCCAGGGCCACGACTCACCGGGCGTCGAAGAGATCGCGGTCCCGCTGGATCTCGGCGGCGTTGCGCTCGGCCCACCACGCGAGGCCGAGCACCACCTCGAGCAGGCTCAGGCCGCGCGGAGTGAGCGCGTAGTCGACCCGGACGGGCTTGGTGTCGAAGACGGTCCGGGTCACGACGCCGTCGCGCTCCAGCCCGTGCAGGGTCGCGCTCAGCATGCGCTGGGTGATCGGCTCACAGAGACGGCGCAGCTCGTTGAACCGCCGAGTGGCGTCGCCGAGCTGGCAGATGACGACGACCGACCATTTGTCGCCGACCCGTTCGAGCACATCGCGTACGAGTTCTCGCCCGCGACCGCAGAGCTCCGGCACCTCCTGCTGGCCCATGCCGCCAGTATACGTCGAATACCAGGTACGGAACGAGCCGGTATACCCGGGTATACCAAGTCATCTCAAAGTGCCCTCTAGCCGACATGCTCGCGCCGAAGTATCACTTGGATACCAGGTACATGAAGGGAACTAGAGAGATGCGTGCTGTGGCTTTGACCGAGTTCGGCGGGCCCGACGTCCTTCACATGATCGACCTACCGGAACCGCACGCCGGGCCGGGCGAGGTCCGGGTCCGCGTGCATGCCGCCGCGGTGAGCCCTGCCGACACGCTGTTGCGCGCCGGGGTGCACGCCGCGGCGATGCGCGGCCTGACGGGGCCGTTCGTGCCCGGCATGGACATCGCCGGCACGATCGACGAGATCGGCCCGGACACGGCCACCGGCCTGGTCCTCGGCGACCCGGTGATGGCGATGGTGCTGCCGATCGTGCCCGGCCCCGGCGGCACCCTCGGCTACCACGGTGGAGGCTACGCGGAGTACGTCGTCCTTCCCGCCGAGTGGGTGGTCGAGGCGCCGCGGGGCCTGGGTCACGCGGCCGCCGCGACCCTGCCGATGAACGGCCTGACCGCCTTGCTGACGCTCGACCAGCTCGCGCTCGCACCGGGCTCGCTTCTCGCGGTCACCGGGGCCGCCGGAACGCTCGGCGGATATCTGGTGCAGATGGGCGCGGCCGCCGGCGTCATCGTGATCGCCGACGCGGCGCCCGCCGACGAGGCCCTGGTCCGCAAGTCCGGCGCCGCCGAGATCGTGGCCCGGGGCGACGACGTCGCCCGCCGCATCCGCGGTCGTCACCCACGCGGCGTGGACGCCGTTGTCGACGCGGCGCTGGTCGGCCCGCGCATGCTCGACGCCGTCCGCGACGGCGGAAGCCTGGCGCTCGTCCGCGACGCCGGCGAGCCCGGCGGCTATGCGGCACCGGCCGAACGCGGAATCACCGTGCGCCATCCGTTCGTCCCCGACTACGCCGGCCGCCTCGACCGGCTGGCCGAGATCCGCCGCCTCGCCGAGGCCGGCATCCTGCTCCCCCGCGTCGCGCGAACCTTCCGCGCCGCCGAGGCGCCCGCGGCCCATCGGCTGCTCGCGGCCGGCGGCGTGCGTGGCCGGCTCGTTCTCACCTTCTGATCACACCGAACCCCTCAAGGAGTCATCATGTCCCAGCGTTTCGTCGGCAAAGTCATTCTGATCACCGGAGCCACCTCGGGTATGGGCCGCGCCGTCGCCGAGCGGGTCGCCGCCGAAGGCGCCCACGTCGTCCTCGCCGCCCGCGGCAAGCAGGCCGGCGACGAGCTGGCCGCGAGCCTGCCCGACGCCATCTTCGTACCCACCGACGTCACCGTGGAGACGGACGTGGCCGCCCTCGTCCGGCAGGCCGTCGACAAGTACGGCCGCCTCGACGGCGTCTTCAACAACGTCGGCGCCGCGACCGCGATCGGGCCGGTCGCCGACATCAGCGCCGAGGCCTGGAACGCCGAGCTGGCGCTCAACCTCAGCAGCGTCTTCTACAGCCTCAAGCACGAGATCCCCGTCCTGGAGGCAGCCGGCGGCGGCGCGATCGTCAACAACGCGTCCAACCTCGGCGTGGTCGGCGGCGCGGGCATGGCCGCCTACAGCGCCGCCAAGCACGGCGTCGTCGGCCTGACCCGATCGGCCGCCCTGGACACGGCGGCACGCGGCATCCGCGTCAACGCGCTGGTGACCGGTGGTGTGGACACTCCGCTGCTGCGCGGCAACCTCGGCGACTCCCCCGAGGAGGCGCTGCGTTTCGCCGCCGGCCTGCACCCGGTCGGCCGGATCGGACAGCCTGAGGAGATCGCCGCCTTCGCCGCGTTCCTGCTCAGCGACGACGCCACGTTCATCACCGGCGCGGCCCTCGCCATCGACGGCGGCCTCACCGCCGCCTGACGCCGGAATTCGCACACAAGAGGGCCGGCCCCTGCGTGGTCCGGCCCCTGGGGCGAACACAGGCGGAGAAAGGAATCACATGAGCCTGGAACATGCGGGAGAACAAGCCGTCCAGCGCTTGGCCGGTGAGGGCGGCCCAGGCTGGGGCACGCCGATGTTCGACTGCGAGATCGGAGGCTTCGCCCCGTTTCTGAGCCGGCAGCGCCTGATCGCCCTCTCCGGCGCGGCCGCCGATGGAAAGATCTGGTGCACGGTGCTCACCGGCGACGAAGGTTTCATCGCCGTCCCGGACGACCGCACCATGGTGATCCACGCCTTGCCACCGGCCGGCGATCCGCTCCGGGACGCCTTCACCGAGCCCGCCGATGTAGGCACGGTGGTCCTCTCCCCGCAGACCCTCCGCCGGGTGAAGGTCTCCGGCACGGCCCACCGCGAGGGCGACCGCCTGGTGCTGCGGACGGAGCAAGTGGTCGGCAACTGCCCGAAATACCTGCAACTTCGGACCGTCGTGGAAGACACCGCGCCGCCATCCGGCGTGCCGCACGGCACCCTGAGCCGCGAGCTGAACGGCGAACAACAGGCCATGGTGCGCACCGCCGACACATTCTTCATCGGCAGCCGCGCTCCCGGCCACGGCGCCGACGCCAACCACCGAGGCGGTCAACCAGGCTTCGTCACGGTGCTGGACGCACGAACGCTCTCGTGGCCGGACTACTTAGGCAACTCCTTCTTCATGACCCTCGGCAACCTGCATCTCGACCCCCGGTGCGGCCTGGCCTTCCTCGACTGGGAAACCGGCCGCACTCTCCAGCTGACCGGAACCGCCCGAATCAACTGGGACGAGCAGACGGCAAACCGCTTCCCCGGCGCCCAACGCATGATCGAGTTCAACATCGACAGCGTGGCGGAGATCGAACGCGCCAGCAGCCTGCGCTGGCAGCTGCACGCCTACTCCCGCTTCAACCCGCCCGTCCCGGCCGACGCTTCACCACTACATTCGGTCGCGTCACGGCCGCTCGCGGATCATCAGTAGCAACTCTGCGTGGCGCTTCGTGCTCAATGCCCCCGGCGCCGACCGTTTCCTGGTGCGAGACGTCGACACGGCACTTCGCGTGGCGATAGGCGACGAGTATCTCGGCGATGCCCTGCCCGCCGGCCTGGGGGAGATCATGTACGCCACGCTTTTCGGGTTGGCCGACGACTTGGAGCTCAGCGACCGTGCGGCCGTCGAACTGCTGGCCGAAGCAGAGGGGCAGATCGCCCTCGCCCATCGGCAAGAATGGGCCTTCCCGGACGGAAATGTCGACGCATCGATCTTGGGTGACGCTCACTGGCGGCGCACTCGGCAGCCCTACCTGGTCGCCAAGAACTGGCTACCCGCGAGAACCGGCGACTGTCGTCCACCACGTACGCCCCGATCGGACGAGCTGCGGCGACGAGCTCCGCGGACGCTCGCCGGGCGTTACGTCCGTTCCTTCCTAGTGCATTCCGGTCAGAAACGAGAAGTGGACTCGGACGACGTCCCCCACCAGGATCTCCTGCGGGTCATGCGAACGTCGTTCGCTCTGGCAGCACCCCTCTATCTGCATCCCGATCCCGACGTCCGCGAGATCGCCGAGCTGGTACGGAAGGGCACCTGGCCTGCCGGACTCCCCCGATCCGATCTCAGTCGCCGAAGCGCTCGTGCAGCAGTCGCCGCGCCTCGGGCGTGGCGGTGAGCACGGCGCCGTCGACGGCGTGGCGGCACCCGCAGTCGGCGGCGTCGTCGATGCGGGTGACGACGTCGGCCAGCACCTCGCGGGCGGCGATCACGTTGCTGCGCATGGTCTGCGCGACCATGTCGGCGGTGACCGGCTCCTCGCTCTCGTGCCAGCAGTCGTAGTCGGTGACCAGCGCCAGCCCGGCGTAGCAGAGCTGGGCCTCGCGGGCCAGGGCGGCCTCCGGCACCGCCGTCATGCCGATGATGTGCAGGCCCCACGAGCGGTAGAGGTGAGACTCGGCCCGGGTGGAGAACTGCGGGCCCTCGATGCAGCAGTACGTAGCGCCGTCGATGGCGTCGTCGTGCCCGCTGCTCTTCGCCGCCGCGAGCAGGTCGGCCCGCAGGCGAGGGCAGAACGGGGCGGCCATCGACACGTGGGCGACCAGGCCGTCGCCGAAGAACGTCGCGGGCCGTACGCCCTTGGTGCGGTCGACGATCTGATCCGGCACGACGAGCCGGCCCGGGGCGTAGCCGTCGACCAGGCTGCCGACCGCGCTGACGGCCAGCACGTGCCGCACGCCGAGCCGCCGCAGGGCGTACACGTTGGCCCGGGACGGCACCTCGGTGGGGGTGAGCCGGTGACCGGCGCCGTGCCGGGCGAGGAAAGCGACCCGCCGTCCGTGCAGGGTGCCCAGGGTGATGTCCGAGCTCGGTGGCCCATAGGGGGTCTTGACCCGCACGGTCTCCACCCCGTCGAGCAGGTCGAGGTCGTAGAGACCGCTTCCGCCGATGACGCCGATCATGTCTGCCTCCCCGGTTGTCGACGGCCAAGCTAACACCGGTGCCGGGCCGGGCGGGCTGACGAAAAGGGCACTCGGCATCCGCCTTTGGTGGCCGATCCGGTACCGCTTTGATCGCCGGATTTCTTCCTCCTGTGTGTCCCCCGATCCGGCTCTAGCTTGAGGGGAATCGCTGTCGCGTGTGGAGGGACTCATGGCATTCACCGACTACCGGATCGCGGATCTGTCGCTGGCCGCGTTCGGCCGCAAGGAGATAGAGCTCGCCGAGCACGAGATGCCCGGCCTCATGGCGTTGCGGCGCGAGTACGGCCCGACCCAGCCGCTGCGCGGGGCCCGCATCACCGGCTCGCTGCACATGACCATCCAGACCGCGGTCCTCATCGAGACGCTGACCGCGCTGGGCGCGCGGGTCCGGTGGGCCTCCTGCAACATCTTCTCGACCCAGGACCACGCGGCCGCCGCGATCGTCGCCGGGCCCACCGGCACGGCCGAGGAGCCGGCCGGCGTGCCCGTCTACGCCTGGAAGGGCGAGACGCTGCAGGAGTACTGGTGGTGCGCCGAGCAGGCGCTGCTGTGGCCGGACGGCGGCGGCCCCAACATGATCCTCGACGACGGCGGGGACGCGACGCTGCTGGTCCACAAGGGCGCCGAGTTCGAGCGGGCCGGTGTGGTGCCACCGGTCGAGTCGGCCGACTCTGCCGAGTACGCGGTGATCCTGGAACTGCTGCACCGCGGCCGGCGCGAGGACGACCGGCGCTGGACCGAGGTGGCGGCGGGCATCCGGGGTGTCACCGAGGAGACGACGACCGGGGTGCACCGGCTCTACGAGATGCAGCGCAACGGCACGCTGCTGTTCCCGGCGATCAACGTCAACGACTCGGTCACCAAGTCGAAGTTCGACAACAAGTACGGCTGCCGGCACTCGCTGATCGACGGCATCAACCGCGGTACCGACGTGCTCATCGGCGGCAAGGTGGCCGTCGTCTGCGGGTACGGCGACGTCGGGAAGGGCTGCTCGGAGTCGCTGCGCGGCCAGGGCGCGCGGGTGATCGTCACGGAGGTCGACCCGATCTGCGCGCTGCAGGCCGCGATGGACGGCTTCCAGGTCGCCCGGCTCGACGACGTGGTCGCCGTCGCCGACATCTTCGTCACGGCGACCGGCTGCGCGAACGTCATCACGCACGAGCACATGGCCCGGATGAAGCACCAGGCCATCGTCGGCAACATCGGGCACTTCGACAACGAGATCGACATGGCCGGGCTCGAGAAGCGCACGGATGTCGAGAAGACGTCCATCAAGCCGCAGGTCGACGAGTGGCGCTTCGCCGACGGCCACGCGATCATCGTGCTCTCCGAGGGGCGGCTGCTCAACCTCGGCAACGCGACCGGCCACCCCTCGTTCGTGATGAGCAACAGCTTCTCGAACCAGACGATCGCGCAGATCGAGCTGTTCACCAAGTCCGGCGACTACCCGATCGGCGTCCATGTGCTGCCCAAGCACCTCGACGAGAAGGTCGCCCGGCTGCATCTGGACGCCCTCGGCGTACGCCTCACGGAGCTCACGAAAGAGCAGGCCGCCTATCTCGGGGTCGCGGTCGAGGGCCCCTACAAAGCCGACCACTACCGCTACTGACTCGCGAAGGAGCATCGTGACTTACCGGCTCTTCACCTCGGAATCAGTGACCGAGGGCCATCCCGACAAGATCGCCGACCAGATCAGCGACGCGGTGCTCGACGCCTACCTGACGGCCGACCCGCACAGCCGGGTGGCGGTGGAGACCCTGGTCACCACCGGTCACCTCGTCATCGCCGGCGAGGTCAGCTCGGCCGCCACCGTGGACGTCGCGGCCATCGCCCGCGAGCAGGTGGCCGGCATCGGCTACGACTCGTCGGCCAAGGGCTTCGACGGGCGTACGTGCGCGGTCAGCGTCTCGATCGGCTCGCAGTCGCCGGACATCGCCCAGGGCGTCGACCACTCCTACGAGGCCCGGGCGGGCGGCTCGGGCGCCGACCGGCAGGGCGCGGGTGATCAGGGCATGATGTTCGGCTACGCCTGCTCCGACACCCCCGAGCTGATGCCGCTGCCGATCGCGCTGGCCCACCGGCTCGCCCGCCGGCTGTCCGCCGCCCGCCGCAGCGGCACCCTCGGCTACCTGCGGCCCGACGGCAAGACCCAGGTCACCATCGCGTACGAGGGCGCGCGCCCGGTGGCTCTGGAGACTGTCGTCGTCTCCACCCAGCACGCGCCGGACACCGAGCACCTGCTCGCCGAGGACGTGCGCAAGCACGTGGTGGAGCCCGAGCTGGAGGGGCTGACGTTGCGCACCGGCGGCTACCGGCTGCTGGTCAACCCGACCGGCCGCTTCGAGATCGGCGGCCCGATGGGCGACACCGGCCTCACCGGCCGCAAGATCATTATTGACTCGTACGGCGGAATGGCGCGCCACGGGGGCGGGGCGTTCTCCGGCAAGGACCCGTCCAAGGTGGACCGGTCGGCGGCGTACGCCATGCGGTGGCTGGCCAAGAACGTGGTGGCGGCCGGGCTGGCGGAGCGGTGCGAGGTGCAGGTGGCCTACGCGATCGGCAAGGCCGAGCCGGTAGGCACGTTCCTCGAGTGCTTCGGCACCGAGACCGTGCCGATCGACCGGATCGAGGCCGCCCTGGCCGAGGTCTTCGACCTGCGCCCGCAGGCGATCATCCGGGACCTGCAGCTGTTGCGCCCGATCTACCGGCCCACCGCCGCCTACGGGCACTTCGGCCGCGATGAGGAGACGTTCACCTGGGAGCGGCTCGACCGGGTCGACGACCTCAAGGCCGTGGTGAACCGGTGACCGTCCTCGTGACCGGCTCGATCGCGGTCGACCATCTCAGCACGTTCCCGGGCCGCTTCGTCGACCAGCTGGTGCCGGGGTCGCTGGACCGGCTGTCGCTGTCCTTCCTGGTCGACTCGATGCAGGTGCGCCGTGGCGGCGTCGCGGCCAACATCGCGCTCGGGCTGGCCCGGCTCGGCCGGCACCCCGCGGTGCTCGCCGCGGCCGGCCACGACTTCGCCGACTACGGCTCCTGGCTGGAGCGCAACGGCGTCGACATCGCGGCCGTCCGGCGCTCCGAGCACCTGCACACCGCCCGTTTCCAGTGCATCACCGATGCCGACGGCAACCAGGTGGCGTCCTTCTATCCCGGCGCGATGACCGAGGCCCGGCTGCTGGAGCTGCGGCCCACGGTCGACCGGCTGGGCGAGGTCGGCCACGTCGTCATCGGGCCGAACGATCCGGAGGCGATGCTGCGGCACACCGAGGAGTGCCGGGAGCGCCGCTACCGGTTCGTGGCGGACCCCTCCCAGCAGGTCGCCGTGCTGGACGGCAAGGACATCCGGCGCCTCGTCGAGGGGGCCGACTATCTGTTCACCAACGAGTACGAGCACGCGCTGCTGCTGCAGAAGACCGAATGGACCGAACGGGAGACGCTGACCCGGGTCGGCGCCTGGGTGACGACGCTGGCCGAGCGGGGCGCCCGCGTCGACCGGGCCGGCCACCCACCGGTTCGGGTCCCGGCCGTCACGGTCACCGAGGTGATCGACCCGACCGGGGTCGGCGACGCCTTCCGGGCCGGCTTCCTCGCCGCGGCCGGCGCGGGCGCCTCGCCGGAGCGCGCCGCCCAGCTGGGCTGCGTGCTGGCCGCCGCGGTGTTGCGGACCGTGGGCCCGCAGGACTACGAGACGGACCGGGCGCGGCTGATCTCCGAGCTGACCGGCGCCTACGGCGCGCTGGCGGCCGCCGAGATCGGTGCGTTGCTGCCCGGCTGAGGGCGCGCGAAAGCGGGGGCCGGGTTGATCCGGCCCCCGCTTTCGTGCGCCCTCAGCCGGTGCGCTGCACCGTGCGGGCCGATGCCGGGGTCCGCGAGCTCCGGTCGTAGTCGCGCAGCGCTTGCGCCCGGTGGTCCAGCCAGATGCCGGCCAGCTGCGAGGTGAGCACCGACAGCACCACCATCGAGGTGTAGAAGGACTGATTGACCACGCCGGCGGCCAGCGTCGTGGTGGCCAGCACGATGCCCGGGCCGCCGCGCGCGTTGAGAGCGATCGACAGGTCGGCCGACCAGCGCAGCGACTGACCGGCCAGCCGGGCCCCGAGCAGGACACTGAGCCCCTTCACCACGCAGCAGAGCGCGAAGAACCAGGCGAAGAACAACGGGCTGAAGTCCCGGACGAGGTCGAGGCCGAGGCCGACCGTGAAGAAGTAGATCGGGATGAAGAAGGCGAGCGAGAAGCGGCGGATGGTGGCCCACGAGTCCAGCTGGTCGCCGCCCAGGTCGCTCGCGCCGGGCAGCGCCGCCGGTTCGGCGCGCCGGGCGCAGACTCCGGTCAGCAGCGCACCGAAGATCGGGTTGATCCCCAGGACCGTGCAGAGCAGCACCGCGAACAGCAGCAGGACGAGCCGGTACGCGGTCGGGTTGCGCTTGGCGAGTGCTCGCGGCGCGCCGTAGAGCAGGAAGCGCAGCACCGAGGTGCCGAAGAACAGGAAGGCCGTGAGGAAGACCAGCGTCGCCGTCACGTGATAGCCCATCGTCCAGCCGGTGCCGTCGACGCCGATCAGCTGCCACAGCCCGAACTCGGTGGACGGCGCGCTGGCCAGGCTCAGCACCACGGCGAGCACCACGTAGAGGGCCACGTCCTCGAGGGTGGCCACGCCCAGCACGATCCGGGCGAAGGAGCCGCCGAGCAGGCCCAGATCGAGCATGATCCGGGAGATGACCGGGATGCTGGTGACCGCGACGGCGATCGCGAAGACCAGGATCGTCGTCGTGCGGTTGCCGGCCGGGCCGGCCAGGTCGTGGTGGTCCATCATCGCCACGACCGCGAGCCCGGCGCCGAAGGGCAGCACGAGCCCGGTGATGGTGACCAGGCCGATCGTGCGCCGGTCGCGGGCCGCGGTGGTCACCCCGAGCTCGCTGCCGGTCACGAACATCAGCAGCAGCATGCCGAGCTGGGCCAGCCCGGCGAGGATCGCCGGGACGGGCCCGGTCTTGGGAAACAGCGCCTCCTGCACACCGGGGGCGAACAGCCCGAGCACGGTCGGGCCGAAGAGCAGGCCGCCGAGGATCTCGCCGACCACGACCGGCTGGCGGAGCCGGGCGAAGAGCATGCCCACCGCGTGCGCGACGAACACGACGACGGCGATGGCGGCCACCATGGTGGCTATCTGTTGAGTGGAGAGGCTCACGACGTTCCTCCGGGTATTCCGGCGAAGAACAGCGGGCCGGCACGGACCTCGTCCGTGCCGGCCCGCCGGGGCGGAATCAGGCCTTTGTCACGGCTACCGAGAGGCCGGCCTTGAGGTTGTACGGGTACGCCAGCGGGGCGGCGTTGCGGGCGATCGCCAGATAGCCGCGGCTGTTGATGTAGATCACCGGGTCACCGATCTTCCCGGCGTCGGCGAACGTCGGCACCAGGGGCAGGTCGAACGTGAGCACGCCGTCCAGCAGCACCTTGAGTTGCGTCTGGTAGCCGATGCCGGCCTTCTCCAGATCGGAGCGGTGGATGTTGGTCCAGAGGTTGCCGAACGGGTGGTCGACGTTGGTGATGACGCCGTTGAGCACCCCGTCGGTGACCGTGCTCGGCTTCGCGCGGTCGAACCGGACGATCTCGTCGTCCTTGAGCGCCCGGCCCACCTCGTTGAGGGGGAAGCCGGCGGCCAGGTGCGCCGAGGGGATCGCCACCATCTCGCGGCTGTAGAAGGTCGGCTCCGGGTCGGCCGGGATCACCTTGGTGTTGCTGACCTCGTACGCCTCGATGTAGCCGTGCTCCTCGATGACCGTCGTGAGCAGGCCGTTGTTGGGCGCGATGTAGATGTAGGAGCCCTCGGCACGCTCGAAGCCGGCGCCCGAGCCGGCCCACTGGCCGCGGGCTCCACCCTGTGCCGCCTGCTTGATCCGCAGCGCCACCGAGCGGGTGCCGGTGCCGGTCGCCGGGTAGGTGGTGGTGGCGAACACCGTGCCCTCCGGGAAGAACCGCGGAAGGTCGACGATGTAGCGCGCGCCCTCGACGACGTCCCACGGTGTCATCGTGTGGCACACGTCGACGATGGTGACGCTCGGGCAGATGCTCAGCATGAGGCCCTTGCACTGAGCCACGGAATCATCCGTGGTGCCCAGGTCGCTCATGAAGGCGATAATCGGCCTACCATTTGTGGACATGCTTTTCCCTCCGTGCAACAAATACGGGGATGCTGGAAATAGCGGCGCGATTTCCCTCCGGCCGCCGCCCTTCGTTATCCAAGCTAGTCATCGGGGTGAGCGCCCAACAAGACGTATGCCGGTGTCGTTCCCGGCGCACGTTCCGGCCCGTCGGAATGCGACTTTGGATGTATCGCGACAGTGCCCGGATGGGATCACGGCACGGTGAGCAGGGAGGTGACGGGATTCGGCGCGAGCCGCTTCCGGCCACCGAGCGTGACGAGCTCCAGAATCACACCGCAACCGGCGACGGTCGCGCCCGACTGCCGGGCCAGCTCGGCCGCCGCGGCCATCGTGCCCCCGGTGGCCAGCACGTCGTCGACGAGCAGGACCCGCGCGCCCGGCGGCAAGGCACCATGTTGGACGGTGAGCTCGGCCGAGCCGTACTCGAGCGCGTATTTGCTCCTGTGCAAAGCTCCCGGCAGCTTGCCCGCCTTGCGCGCCAGCACGAGCGGGCTGCGGCTCGCGGCGGCCACCGCGGTGCCGATGACGAAGCCGCGCGCCTCGAGGGCGAGGACCGTGTCGAACGCGCCGGCGAACGGCTCCACGAGCGCGTCACCGAGCCGGGCGAGGAGCCCGGGCTCGGCGTAGAGCGGGGCGAGATCTTGAAAGGCGACTCCCGGCTCCGGGAAGTCCGGGAACACCCGCACCGGCGGGATCGTGTCGATGTTGATCGGCGATGCCATCGTTTTCCTCCGAGTAATCAAGGTCGGGCGGCGCGCCCGCCAATCGTGATGAAAGCTCACTCGGAGAAATCTGAGAAGAAGCAGGGATATTGATCGAGATGGCAGCCGGGCATGTGTCTTTCGTAGCAGATCAGGTACGCCGGTCCGGGGACTGACACTGACCTTTACTTGTCGCCGGGGCTACCGCACTATTGGTAGGCGTGCCTACGGGTGAATGAACCGTGCACGGCGGCGCTAACGACTCAGGACGGGGGGAGAGAGTTGAGCCGAAGTACCAGGAGCAATCCGCACGGGACCGGCTGACACCACCCAGCGCGCCATGGCCCGGCGATGCCCGGCCGCGGCGTTTCGGGCCGCCACCAGGCAGGTGACGGCATTCGATCAGGCGAACGGTGAGTGCTGAACGAATCATCGGCCAGGAGCTGTGCGATGACCCACGACCACACCGAGAAGACTGCCCAGCCTTACACCAACGGAGCCCTGATGCTCCACCCGACCGGGAACGGCCACCTCGTGGCCGATCCGTCCCGCCCGGCCACCCGGATCACCGTGGCCCTGGTCGATGAGCCGGGCCTGTTCCGCGAGGGCCTTGCCGGCCTGCTCGAGAAGCAGCCCGGCATCCACGTCGTCGGCGCCGCCGACGCGGATGCCGTGGCCGACCACGCCCTGCGCCACCACCGTCCGGACGTGCTGCTGGTGGGCCTCGACGCGGCCGACCCGCAGGCGCTCGACCAGCTGCGGATGCTGCGGCACGCCGTGCCGGAGGCCAAGCTGGTGATTCTCGCGGCCCGGGACGACCCACGCCGGGTGGAGCACCTGCTCGCGTCCGGCGCGCACGCGTACATCCTGAAGAACACGAGCCTCGACGAGTTGCTCACCACCATCCGGGTGGTCGACCAGCACGAGGACCATGTGGTGCTCTCCGTCTCGCGGGAGACGGTCGACCGGCTCCGCGCGAACAGCGAGCCGATCCTGTCGCACCGCGAGGCCGAGGTCCTCACCCTCGTGGCCGACGGCATGCGCAACTCGGCGATCGCCGCCAAGCTCTTCATCGCCGAGGGCACCGTCAAGCGGCACCTGACCAACATCTACGCCAAGCTCGGCGCGACGTCGCGGACCGACGCCGTACGCCGGGCCGCGAAGGCCGGATTGACCTGAGTCACCCCGCCACCGGGCAACGGCGCCCGGGCGGCTGGGCGGCCTGCCAGGCCGCTCGCAGCTCCGCCGGCCAGCCGGCGAGCTCGGCGCGGCAGTGCAGCACGGTGAACAGCTCGGTGTCGCGTACGGCCTCGACCCGCACCGGCAGCCGCGTCACCGTGAGCGGCCGGTCCAGCGCGCCGGCGGGCATGACGGGCAGGCCGGCCGACGTGCGGGCCAGGTTGATCGCGTCGGCCAGCAGGGCCCGCAGCCGTTCGTCCGCGTCGGGCCGTGCGGCCAGCCGGCGGACCGCCTGCCGGGCCGCGCGTCCCCGCAGCGCCCGGGCCGGCGCCGGCATTCCGGCGTGCGAGGCGACCAGGCGGGCCAGAGCGGCGCCGAGCGCGCGGCCGGCCATCGGCGTGTCGGCCGCCGTCGTGCCGGCTGCCGCTGTGCGGGCCGTCGCCGTGCCGGCTGTCGCTGTGCGGGCCGTCGCCGTGCCGGCTGTCGCTGTGCCGGCCATTGCTGTGCCGGCCATCGCTGTGCCGGCCAGCCACGGCACCGCGATCAGCACGGTGCCGCGCGCGGTGTCGGCGAGCCGGTCGTTGACCGCGCGGCACACGGTCGCCAGCAGGGGATGCAGCCGCTCGGACCGGTCGGTCCACGGGCCGCCGGGCAGGGTACCGGCCATCTCTACGAGGCAGCCGCCGCGCGCCGGATCGCAGTGATACCCGCGGCGCAGCACCGGAACCTCGATCGTCCGAGCCACCTCTTCATTGTCGGCCCCCGCGCCGCCGTCCGGTGTGGCGCGAAGGTCGCATCCGCCTACGACCTTCGATGTGCTTTCGGCACCGGCTAGGAGGCGCCCGCGTGCACGGTGGCTCCGGACGCGTTCATCGCCGGGTAGGTCATCACCAGGCTCGCCTCGGCCGGGCCCCGCGCCACCTCGTACCGATGGGGCACGTCGGCCGGGAACACCAGGAAGTCGCCGGCCCGCACCTCGCTGAGCGCGCCGTCCGGGCCGGCGCGCAGCACGCCCCGGGTGACCAGCAGGTATTCCACCGTGCCGGCAGCGTGCGGCGGGCTCTCCACGAAGCCCTCGGCCGGGGTGATCCGTACCCGCCAGATCTCGGTCATCACCCCGGGACCGATCCGCTGCAGCAGCTCCTGCCGGCTGTAGTCGGGGTCGGGGCTGCCGCGCTGCAGGGTGGGCGTGCCGGGCGCCGAGGTCGGGATCAGATCCCCGAGCGGCAGCCGCAGCGCGACGGCGATCGACGCGATCGTCTCGATGGTCGGGTTGCCGAGACCGGCCTCGAGCCGGGACAGCGTCCCCTTGCTGACCTCGGCCCGGCGGGCGAGCTCGGAGACGGACATGCGCCGGGCCTCCCGGAACCGGCGGATCTCCCGGCCGACCGCGGCGCCCATCCCGGCGGCCGGTGGCCCGTAGCTCTCAAGTGTCACGAGATCCATTCAGCGGTAAGGGGTCGGCTTCGTGTGCCGACACATTACCCGCCGGGGGTCCCTGCCTGCGCGATTCCCGCCCCGAGCGCTCGGCCGCCCGGCCGACGAGAGCCGCAGCGACCATCAGGAAGCCGCCGAGGCCCTGCAGCAGCCCGAGCGACTCGCCGGCCGCGCCGATCGCGAAGGCGGTGGCGAAGACCGGCTCGGTGCACAGGATCAGCCCGACGCGGGTCGAGCTGGACAGCCGGGCCGAGCGCAACTGCACGAAGAACGCGAAGGCCGTGCCGAGGACGCCGAGGTAGACGATGAGCAGCCAGGACCGGCCGTCGACCTGCCCGGCCACCTCCCACACCGGGTCGCCGGTGGCCACCGAGGTGAGCGTCGCGAGCACGACCACCACGACGAACTCGACCGCGGTGAGGTTCTGGATGGACTGGCCGTGCACGTGCCGGCCGAACAGGGTGATCTGGGTGGCCCGGATCATCGCGGCGCCCAGGATGATGAGGTCACCCGACCGTGGGTGGATGCCGTCGTTCAGCAGCAGCAGCGCGCAGCCGAACAGCGCCGCCATCGTGGCGCCGTAGACCACCCTGGGCTGTGCCCGGCCGCCGAGCAGACGCTCGAGCACGGGGACCAGGACCACGGAGACGGTGATCAGGAAGCCGGCGTTGGCCGCCGAGGTGTGCTGGACACCGACCGTCTCGAGGATCAGGATGCCGTAGAGCATGGCGCCGAAGGCCGCGCCGGCCAGCAGCTCCTTGCGGTTGAGCCGGCGCAGCGTCGGCGCGGCCAGCAGCAGCACGACGGGCAGCGCGGTGAGGAACCGCAACGCCAGGAACGCGGCGGCGGGGACCCGGTCGCCCACGACCTGCATGACCACGTAGCTCGAGCCCCAGATGATCGCGACCGCCAGGATGGACAGATCGGACCAGAGCAGGGACCGGGCCGACGCCGGGCCCACGGGCTCGGCCGGACGTGCGAGGCTGGGCTCGAGACCTGCCTGCCGCTGCTTCCCCATGTGCGATTGCCTTCCCCCGCGAGACGAGCCGTGCAATAAAATGATCGCTTTCGTAGATTACACTGAACGCCGACACGACCGCTGACCGTGACCGCCGACCGTCCCCGGCGCGGCGGACGAGAGGATGACGCATGGAGCTCGAGGCAACCTACGATCGCCTGATCGCCCTGCTGGACGACAACGGCGCCACGTACCGGTTGATCGATCACCCCGAAGAGGGACGGACCGAGATCGTCAGCGGCTACCGCGGGCACGACCCCGCGGCGGCGGCCAAATGCATGATCGTGATGGTCAAGCTCGGCAAGAAGGTCACCAAGTACGTGCTGGCGGTCGTGCCCGGCGATGCCCGGGTCGATCTGCAGGCCATCAAGAGCCTGTTCGGCGGCACCTACATCTCCTTCGCGACGCCCGAGATCGCCGAGCGGCTCTCCGGGTGTGTCGCCGGGACGATCCTGCCGTTCACGTTCACCGACGAGCTCGAGCTGATCGCCGACCCGGGCATCAAGGGCTTCCCCGAGCTGTTCTTCAACGCGGCCCGCCTCGACCGGTCCCTCGCGCTGCGCACCGACGACTACCTGCGGATCGCCTCGCCCCGCTTCGAGCCGATCGTCGCCGCCACCGAGCCCGCCGCCTGAGGGGCCGAGCCGGTCGCCTCGGCGGCACGACCGAGCGGCAGCGTCCGCCGCTCGGTCACGACGGCCGTGATCAGCTCGGCCGGCGTGACGTCGAAGGCCGGGTTGACCGCCCGCGCGCCGGGCGGGGCGATCCGGTGCCCGTCGACGCTGAGCACCTCGTCCTCGTCACGCTCCTCGATGGGGATGCCGGCGCCGGTCGCGGTGTCCGCGGCGATGGTCGCCTCGGGCGCCGCCACCAGGAACGGGATGCCGGCCCGGGCCGCCGCGAGGGCGTGCGCGAGCGTGCCCACCTTGTTCGCCGTGTCGCCGTTGGCGGCGATGCGGTCGGCTCCCACCACGACGGCGTCGATCTCGCCGCCCAGGATGAGGCCGGCCGCGGCGCCGTCCACCACGACCCGGTGCGGGATGCCGGCCTGGCCCAGCTCCCAGGCGGTCAGCCGGGCGCCCTGCAACAGCGGCCGGGTCTCGGTCGCATAGGTCATCGTCAGCGGTGACCGGCGGTGCAGCTCCGCCACCACGCCGAGAGCGGTGCCGATCTCGACGGCGGCGAGGGCGCCCGCGTTGCAGTGCGTCAGCACCCGGGCCGGCCGGCCCAGCAGGTCGGCGCCGCGCTCACCGATGGCGCGATTGGCCGCGATGTCGGCGTCGCGCAGCGCGAGCGCGGCGCCGACCACCGCCGAGGCGCCGCCGGGCAGAGCCATCATCGCCTGCTCCACGCCCCAGAACAGGTTCGTCGCCGTCGGCCGGGCCGCGGCGAGCTGCCGGGCGGCGGCCCGCGCGGCCGCGCCGACGTTCTCGCCGCGCTCGCGCGCCCGCACGGCGGCCAGCGCCACGCCCATCGCGCCGGCCACGCCGAGCGCCATGGCGCCGCGTACCGCGAGCCGTTTGATCGCCACGATCAGCTCAGCCGGCTCGCGCAGCGCCAGGTGTTCCACCCGGTGCGGCAGCAGGGTCTGATCGACGATCACGACCGTGTCGTCCTGCCAGTCGATGGCCCGCATGACATTCCCCTTCGCCTCGTCCGCTGTCGGCCCTCCATGGTTGTTGACCGGGCCCGCCGTGGCATCGGAACGAAGTCACACCGCCGGATACATCGTTGGTGCACTCCTCATTCTTCGCTCCCGCGCCCACCTGTGCCGGCCGCGGTCCGCTCGTAGATTCGCAGGCAACGATCGGCGCAGCCCGGGAGATCACTCATGTCATCACCGCAGCAGCCCATGACCCTCGCTCGGATCGGCCGGCTCATCGAGCGCGAGGAACTCGAATCGGCCGCCGTCCTGCACCTGACGGCCAACGAGACGCTGTTGTCGCCGGCGGCGCAACGGGTGCTCGCCACGCCGCTGTCCAACCGCTACCTGCTCGAGCACCTCGAGATGCGCGAGGACTCACCCTCGCGGCTGAACAACTTCCTGTACCGCGGGATGAACGGGATCAACGAGATCGAGGCCTCCGCGACCGAGGTGTGCCGGCAGCTGTTCGGTGCCGAGTACGCCGAGTTCCGCTGCCTGTCCGGCATCCACGCGATGCAGACGACCTTCGCCGCGCTGTCCCGGCCCGGCGACAAGATCATGCGTATCTCCACCAAGGACGGCGGCCACTTCCTGACCGAGCTCATCTGCCGCACCTTCGGCCGGTCGAGCTGCACGTACGCGTACCGGGACATCTCCGAGATCGACCTGGACCGTACCCGCGAGGTCTTCGAGCGGGAACGGCCCACCCTGCTGTTCCTGGACGCGATGAACTACCTGTTCCCGTTCCCCGTGCGGGAGCTCAAAGAGATGTGCGGGGCGGTGCCGCTGATCTACGACGCGTCGCACACGCTCGGGCTGATCGCCGGCGGGCAGTTCCAGGACCCGCTCGCCGAGGGCGCCGACATCCTGCAGGCCAACACCCACAAGACGATGTTCGGCCCGCAGAAGGGCATCATCCTCGGCAAGAGCCGCGGCCTGATGGAACGGATCAGCTACACCCTCTCCAACGGGCTGGTCAGCAGCCAGCACACCGCCTCGGCGCTGGCGCTGTTCATCGCCCTGCACGAGATGTACGTGTACGGCCGCGAATACGCGGCCCGGGTGGTGGAGAGCTCCCGCTACCTGGCCGCCGCGCTGCACGACCGTGGTGTGCCGATCCTCGAAGCCGATCGCGGCTTCACCCGCAACCACATGTTCTTCGTGGACAACCGGCCGCTCGGCGCCGGGCCGGCGCTGTTGGAGCGGGTGCTGCGCGGCGGCATCGCGGTGAACCGGTCGGTCGCCTTCGAGCAGACCGACACCATGCGGCTCGGGGTGCAGGAGGTGGTCCGGCGGGGCTTCACCAACGCCGACTTCGACCTCGTCGCCGACTGGCTGGCGGCGCTGCTGCTGCACGACGCCGACCCGCAGCCGATCGCCAACGCCGTCGCCGAGCTGCTCGGCCGGCGGGCCACGGTGAAGTACTGCGATCCCGGCCCGGACAGTCCCGCCGTCGAGGCCCCGGCCCCGGTGGCCACGACGCGCCGCTGGGCCGACATCGACCTGCGCCGCGAGCCCATCACGCTCGACCCGGCGGGGTTCGACGGCGCCCGTGCGCTCGGGCAGCTGGCCGGCGTCTTCGAGCACCAGACCGACTCGGCCGGCAACATCAGTTTCCAGCGCAACGGCAGCACCTTCGTCACGGCCACCGGCGCGTACATCAAGGACCTGAGCCCGGCCGATTTCGTCGAGCTGCACGACAGCACGGGCACCACGCTGCACTGCCGGGGCACCGGCACGCCGTCCGCCGAGTCGTACATGCACTACCTGATGCGGACCACGGTGGACGCCGCCTTCGTGGTGCACAACCACTACATCCCGAGCGACGACGAGCTGGACGGCTTCGACGTACTGGTCATCCCGCCCAAGGAGTACGGCAGCGTCTCGCTGGCCGAGGCGGTCACCGAGGCCGCCATGAAGAGCCAGGTCGTCTACGTCCGCCGGCACGGCCTCGTGCTGTGGAGCGAATCGCTCGCGGGCGGCCGGGAGCTGCTCGACAAGCTCGCCGTCGCCCTGAACGCCGGCAAGCGTTCCGGGTGAGGGTTCGCCGGCACCGCGGGAGATCAGCGGGTAACTCGCACGGGGGACGGGCAGGCGCACACGGCCGTCGCCAGCACCGCCAGCCCGGCCGCGACCAGATAGGCCGTCGTCTGCCCGCCCGGCGCCGCAAGCAGCACCGCGATTCCGATCGCCGTGCCGATCTGGGCCGCCGCGTTGAGCAGCCCGCCGAGCAGCCCACTGGTCTCTTCGGTGGCCTCGGCGGTGCCCTGTGCCGTGGACGCCACGGAAGCCAGCCCCAGACCGAGCCCCGACAGGGTGAGCCCGGCCAGGAAGACCCACAGCGACTCCCCCGAGACGCCCAGCGCCTGCACCGTCATCGACGCCGCGATCACCGCGAGGCCGATCGTCATGGCCGGCCGCGCGCTGATCCGGCGCAGCGCGCCCGGCGCCAGCGTCGACGAGACCACCACCCCGGCGCTGAACAGCAGGAAACAGGCGCCGCTGACCGCACCGGACAGGCCCAGGACGTCCTGGGCGAAGAGCGTTCCGATCACGTTGGCGCCGCTCGTCGTCGCGGTCAGCACCGCGGCCACCCCGGCACCGAGCCGGAACGAGGGCAACCGCCACACCCGCGGCGGCACCATGGGCACCGCCGCACGCCGCTCGACCAGTGCGAACAACAAGCCCGCGGCGATCGCCACGATCAGGCCGGCCCAGGCCGCCGGCCGGCCCAGACCCTCGTTGAGCGCCCACACCAGCGCCACCACGGCGGTGATCGCCAGCAGCGCGCCCGGCACGTCGAGCCGGGTGACCCGCCGGGCCACCGGCCCGACGATCAGCGGCGTGACGACCGCCGCCAGCAGCTCGACCAGGCCGATCGCCGCGAACAGCCACCGCCAGCCGACGAGCTGCGTGACCACACCGCCGAGCACGAAGCCGAACGCCCCGCCGGCCGCCCCGGCCATCGTCCACAGCCCGAGCGCCCGGCTGCGCCGCGGCCCGGGCGGCAGCGTGGCCAGCACCATCGCCAGCGCGGCCGGCACCGCAACGGCCGCGCCGAGCCCTTGCAACACCCGCCCGGCGAGCAGCACCCCGCCGCTGCCGGCCAGCGCACACACCACCGACCCGGCCGCGACGAGCAGGCTGCCGCCGATGAAGACGGCCCGCCGGCCGAGTAGGTCGGCCACCCACCCGCCGGGCACCAGGAAGCCACCGAAGACCAGCGCGTAGCTGCCGGCCACCCAGGAGAGCATGGCCGCGCTCAGCGCCAGGTCGTGCTGGATCGCCGGCAACGCCACGATCAGCAGCGTCACCCCGATGACGTCGACGAATTGAGCAGTGCAAGCGAGGGTCACCACCAGGCCGTCGCGGCGGTTGGTCCCGGCGGTCTGCCGACTGGTCATACCCGACGGTAAGGCAGGCCGTTGAGAAGCACATGGCATGCGGTGGCGCCCGGCTCGTCGCGGACCGCGCCGATGCTGACCCGCCGGCTTCCCGCGTGCGCGCGCCACGGTGGCCGCGCCCGGTCGTCGGCGGGCGTCGCCCAGACGTCCGCGGCCACCGGCTCGAGCTCCACCTGCTGGTCGGGCGCATGCACCAGCAGGCGCCCAGCGCGCGGCTCGAGCCGCAGGCCGGCGCCGCTGGCCGGGCGCTGATAGGTCCCCTCGACCCCGGCCGGGTCGGCCCCTCCGCCGGTCCGGCGCCACTCGCCGGGGGCGACGCCGAGACCGCTGAGGATCTCGTCGATCACCCGATAGCGGTGGTCACGCAGCTCTTCGCCGCGGTTGTCCGCCCACACCAGACCCACCCCGGCGGCCGGCACGCAGAGCAGCTTGCACCACATGCCGTCGTAGAAGCCCTCGTGGCCGAAGCGAGCCACGTCGCCGTCCCACGGCCCGAGGTAGAGGCCGAGGCCGTATCGGAGGTTCACGTCGAGCCGTACGTCGGCGTGCGGCTCCCGCATCTCGCGGAGCCGAGCCGGGTCGACGGCTGAAGAGGCCGCCGAAGCGACCAGGTGCAGGGCGCCGAAGCGGGCCATGTCCGCCACCGTCGACCAGCACTGCGACGACGGCGCGTGCTTGGCGGCCAGCCACGGCAGGTGCCCGACGCGCAACGCGCCGGCCTCGCCGACGTGGTGCTGCAGCAGCGGGAAGGTCATCGCCACGGCGGGGTCGTGCGTGGTGCGGGCCATGCCCAGCGGCTCGGCCAGGCGCTCCCGCCAGAGCTCGCCGAAGGCGCGCCCGGTGCGCACCTCGGCCACCCGCCCGGCGACGATGAACCCCAGATTGCTGTAGGAGTAGACCTGCCCCGGCCGCCCGACCAGTGGCGTGCGGGGCGGCTCGCCGGCGGCCGTCTCGGCGATCGCCGACGGGTCGCGGCTGCCGCCCTCGTGGGTCACCGCGTCGGGGATGAAGCCCGCCCGGTGACTGAGCAGGTGCCGCAGGGTGACGTCGCCGCTGCCGGCGCGGCCGCGCAGCCGGAAGTCCGGCAGCGTGGCGGTCACCGGCTCGTCGAGATCGAGCACGCCGTCGCCGGCCAGGGCCGCGACCAGCGTGGCGGTGAGCGTCTTCGTCACCGACCAGATCCGGAAGACGGTGTCCGGCCGCAGCGGCCGGCCGGGCTCGTCGAGGCTGGTCAGGCCGCTCGCGACGGTGTGGGTCGGGCCGCTCGCGTCGAAGGTCGCGACGGCCACCCCGGGCACGTCGTGCGCGCGCCGGTAGTCGTCGAGCAGGCGGGTCACCGTACCGCTGTCGATCATGACGTCACCGCCGTCCGCGAGCCGGCGGTGACGTCGCGCAGCGCGGTCGTGACCGCGTCCGCGACGTACTCCACCTGGCTGTCCCGCATCGCTGGGTAGATCGGCAGGTTGATCAGCTCCTGGAACCAGATCCGCTCGGCGACCGGCGCCTGGCCGTAGGCGCCGCCCCGGGCCCGCCACTCCGGCAGCAGGTGCAGCGGGAAGTAGCGCAGGATGATCTCGACGCGGTGCTCGTGGTGCAACCGGCGGATCAGCTCGTCGCGCACGCCGGGCGCCGCGCCCTCCAGCCGGATCGTGTAGAGGTGGTAGGAATGCTCCCGTTCCGGCAGATCACCGTGCACGCGCACGCCGGGCAGCGCGCCCAGCCGCTCGTTCAGATAGCCCGCCAGCCCGCGGCGGCGGGCGACGAAGGACGGCAACTTCGCCAGTTGAGTACGCCCGACGGCCGCGGCCGGCTCGCTCATGATCGCGTTCGTCCCGCCCGCGCGAACCGTCCCGCAGTCGTGCGTGTAGGCGTTCTTGCAGTGCCGCTCCGGGTCGTCCGGCAGCGGCGACTCGTGGGCACCGAAGGCGGTCGGCGCCGGCCGCGCGGTGAAGTCCGCGTCCGGCTCGATCGAGCTGACCCGGCGCAGCCGCCCGGCCCACTCCGCCGACCCGGTCGTGACCATGCCGCCCTGGCCGAGCGTCGACATGTTCTTGAGGCTGTGGAAGCTCCAGCAGCCGACGTCGCCGATCGTGCCGACACCGCGGCCGCGGTAGCGCGTGCCCAGCGCGTGGGCACAGTCCTCGACCAGCGCGATGTCGTGCGCGTCGGCCAGCGCGCGCAGCCGGTCCAGGTCGGCGGCCAGCCCGCCGTAGTGGGTGATGTAGACCGCCCGGGTCCGCGGCGTGATCTGCCGCAGGACGCCGGCCGGGTCGAGCGCGAGGCTCTCGGGGTCGACGTCCGCGAAACGCACGGTGATCCCGCGGGTCAGCAGCGGCGACACGGTGGCCTGGAAGGTCAGCGGCGAGGCGATCACCTCGTCGCCGGGCCGCAGGTCCAGCAGGTGGGTGGCCAGCTCGAGCGCCATCGTGCAGCTGGTCACCGACACGGCGTGGCCGGCGCCCACGTCGTCCGCGAACTCCTGCTCGAACGCCCGGCGCTCGAAGCCGGAGGAGAGGTGCTTGTCGGAGCGCAGCAGGCCCGCGACGGCGGCGATGTCGGTCTCGTCGAAGATGCTGCCCTGACCGTGGTAGGGCACCACGAACTCGGTCATGTCGCTCAGCTCCTTCCGGTCTCGACCAGGGTCGGCGGGCGGTGGAAGACGGCGGGGTTGCTGGGCAGCTCGGGATCCTCGCCCAGCGTGCGGGCCAGGTCGGCGATGCCCTCGGCCAGCGGCACCCGCGGCCGGTAGCCCAGGGCGCGCAGCTTCGCGATGTCCGCGACGTGGCGGTAGCTGTCGTCCAGCACCTCGTCGTCGCAGTGCAGGTCGGCGGGCCGGCCGGTGACCCGCCCGACGATGTCGGCCAGCTCGCGCAGCGACGTCTCCGAGCCGGTGCCCAGGTTGTAGACCTCGCCCGGGGTGCCCCGCTCGGTGATCGTCATGAGCCCGTGCACCAGGTCATGCACGTGGGCGAAGTCGCGGGTCTTGCGGTCCGCGTCGCCGACCGCCGGGATCGGCCGCCCGTTGAGGTGCCAGCGCACGAACTGCGACACCTCGCCGCCGGCGCGCCGCGGGTCCTCGCCGGGGCCGTAGATGGTGAAGGCGCGCCCGATCACGGTGGGCAGGCCGTAGGACTCGCACATGCTCTCCGCGATGTGCTCGCCGGCCAGCTTCGACGCGGCGTAGGGCAGGAACGGCCGCAGCGGGTGATCCTCGGGCATCGGGGTGCACTCCGGCCGGCCGTAGACCATCGCCGACGAGAGATAGGTGACCCGCCGCGGCGGCTCGTCCAGCAGCGCCTCGAAGAGGTTGAACGTGCCCTCGGCGTTGGTCTCGAAGTCGAACCGGGGCCGGTCCACCGAGATGGTGCCGCTGGCGTTGCCGGCCAGGTGAAAGACGACGTCGGCGGGCACCAGGGCGGCCCGCACCGAAGCCGGGTCGCGCAGGTCGACCGGGCGGTGGCCGACGTCGGCAGGCAGGCCGGCGGGCGGCGGCACGACGTCCAGCACGGTCACCGCGACGCCGCGGCGGCGCAGCGCGGCCACCAGGTGCGAGCCGACGAAGCCGTGGCCGCCGGTGACGATCGCCCGGGTGCCGGTGGTCAGGGGAACAACGTGGTCGGTCATTTCAAGCCCCAATCAGCTCAACGTGCCGCGGAAGAAAGTGAGGGGTTCGCCGTGCCCGTTGGCGGTGGCGTCCTCGACGGTGCCGATCACGACGACGTGGTCGCCGGCCGGCAGGACCCGGTGCACCCGGCAGTCCAGGTGGGCGAGCGCGTCGTCGATCAGGGGCGCGCCCCGGTGGGTGGCGCCGCAGGGCACCCCGGCGAACTTGTCCGGGCGCTTGGCGGCGAAGGTGTCGCAGATGCCGCGCTGGTCGCGCCCGAGGATGCTGATCCCGAACGCGCCGCTGGCGGTGACCGCCCGGGTCGTGCTGGCGGCGTTGGCCAGGCACACCAGCACCATCGGCGGGTCGAGCGAGACCGAGGTGAACGAGTTGACGGTCATACCGACCGGCCCGCTGGCCGATTCGGCCGCCACGACGGCGACGCCGGTGGCGAACTCGCCGAGCACCTCGCGGAGCCGGCGGTTGTCCAGGTCGGTGGGGTGTGTGGTCATAGGATGCTCCGATCCGAGTGGATGCGGATGGCCGGCGCTGCCGGCCGCAGCGCGACCGCGGCGACGTAGCCGGGAGCCAGCCCGGCCTCCCGCCACGACACGTCGCGCCAGATCCCGGCCGTGCCGGTTCCGCAGTGGACGTCGGCGAGCCGCCGGTTGATCCCGGCACCGGTCGCCTTGACGCAGGCCTCTTTCCGGGTCCACAGCCGCATGAAGCCGGCCCGCCGGTCGGCCCGCGGGAGGGCGGCCAGCCAGCGGCGCTCGTCGGGCGAGCACGACCAGGCGACGGCGGCCGGTGGGCGGTCGGCGCTCTCCAGGTCGATGCCGACCGCGCCGTCCGCGCTGACCGCGACCGCGACCAGGCCGGCGGCGTGCGCGACGCTGAACGTCACCGGGTCGCCGGCCACGCCCGGCCGGCCCGCCGGGGCCACCGTGAGCGGCACGTCGGCGGGGGCGCAGCCGAGCTCGGCGGCGAGCAGCCGGCGGGCCAGCACCCGACCGGCCACGAACTCGGCCCGCCGGTGGCCGTCGTAGCGGGCCGCCCGCTGCCGCTCATGCGGCGGCAGGGTGGCGGCGAGCCGGTCGACCCGCTCGGCGCCGGCCGGCCGCGCCACGGTGACGACCGCGACGGCGGCCCCGCTCACGGCAGCCTCGCCGCGCGGTCGAACAGGGCCAGCCTGCCGTCCGCGAGGTCGAGCCGGTCGTTCGCGTACATCAGCGACGCGGAGCGCAGGTCCCGCAGCACCCGCTCGATGCCGGTGGCCGAGGTCTTGATGTAGCCGTGGCGGAGGCCGACCACGTCGACCAGGCGGTCCACCGCGGCGAAGGTCTGCTCGGACGCGACGACCTTCAGCTCGTTGACCAGGATCTGGTAGGCCGGGCTCTCCACCTCCGCGGCCGTGCCGTCGCGGCCGATCCGCTCGACCGTGGCGATCGTGCGCTCCAGCAGCGCCTCGACGCAGTCCAGGCCGGCGCGGCAGCGGGCGAGCCGGGTGACGAGCAGCTCGGAGTCCAGGTCGTAGCCTCGTCGCCCGCGCGGGTCGCGCAGCATCGCCACCACGCGCCGGAAGGCGCCCTGCGCGGCGCCCAGCCAGGACGACGCCCAGGCGATGTGCCCGGCCGGCACGAAGGTGCGCAGCGCGACGTCCCGGAAGTCCGGGCCCACCACGTCGCCGGCAGCGACCTCGGCGTCGATGGTGACCGCGACGCTCTGGGTGCCGCGCATGCCCATCGGGTCCCAGCCGGAGTGCGTCTGCAGCTCCACCGCCGACCGGTCGGCCCAGACCAGCCGCACGTCGGTGTCGGCGGCGTCCGGTCCGGCCCGCATGGTGATCAGGTAGGCGTCGGCGTGCAGCGCACCGGTGGAGATCGGCGCGTCCCGGTGCACCCGCAGCCGTCCGCCGGGCGCCGGCTCCAGCGGGGCCTGCGCGGTGAGCAGGTGGCCGCCCTTGCCGCGCTCGGTGGTCACCGAGCCGACGTAGACCTCACCGCGGGCGATCGCCGGCAGCACCCGCTCGCGCAGCGCCGGGCCGGCGTGCCGCACGACGGCGGCGACCTGCTGGCAATGCATGGCCCAGACCACGGCGGTGGCGGTGCACGCGCCGGCCAGCTCGCGGGCCACCTCGGACATGTCGGCCAGGCTGCCGCCCATGCCGCCGTGCTCGCGCGGCACCAGCAGGCCCATCAGCGGCGTCGCGCGCAGCGCGGCCAGGCTCGCGACCGGGAACTCGGCGTCCCGGTCCACCGTGCCGGCCCGCTCGGCGACGATCGGTATCACGTCACGCACGACGTCCACCGGGGTGATCGGCGGGGCGACGGCGGTCATGACCGACCTCCGTCCTCGCCCAGTTCCTCGAGCGTGGTGCGCAGCGTGGCCGGGGTGGTGAAGGTCTGCTCGGCCAGCGCCTCGTCGGGCAGCATCACGCCGAGGTTGTCCTCGAGGTCGAACAGCAGCTCGACGGCCGCCATCGAGTCCAGGCCCAACGTGCGCAGGTCGTCGTCGGGAGCGAGGTCGGCGCCGTCCGGCAGGTACTTGAGGTGGCGGCGGAGGATCTGCTCGTAGTCGTCCAGGGCGATCGTGCTCACGATGATTTCCCTTCGGTTGTCACACTTCCTTGTGCGCGGAGCGGACCAGTGAGAGCCGCGAGACGTGCAGCGGGCGGTCGCCGTCCAGGACGACCTCCACGGGCGGCTCGTGGCTGAGAAAGCCGATCAGGCTTCCGGTCAGGCCGTAGGCGCCCACGTTGGGCACCTCCACGACGTCGCCGGCCCGCGGCCGCGGCAGTTCCACCCGCCGGCTCCACGCGTCCAGCGGGGTGCAGAGCGGGCCGACCACGTCGCAGGTGACCGGGGTACGGTCGTCGGCGGTCACGCTGAGTTCGGGCATCAGCGGCGGCACCCGGCGCAGCCCGGCCATCCCGCCGAGGTGGTTGATGCCGCTGTCCAGGAGCACGAAGGTGCGCCCCTTGGATTCCTTGACGTCCTGCACGGTCGCGACCAACCGGCCACACTCGGCGGTCAGGTAGCGGCCGGACTCGAAACAGACCGCCGGCCGGTGCGGCATGTGCCGGTCGAGCAGGTCGGTGAGGGCCCGGCGCAGGCCGGGATAGCGGGGCCGGGAGCCGGCCCGGGCATAGGGCGCCGCGAAACCGCCGCCGAGGTCGAGGATGTCGAGCGATCCCGGCAGCACCTCCCGCAGCCGCTCGGCGAGCCGCATCGCGGTGCCGAAGACGTCCAGCAGGGCGGCCTCGTCGGCGATGTTCGTGCCGAGATAGAAGTGCAGGCCGCGCACGGTGACGTGCGGGTGGCGGAAGCTGCCCGGGTCGGCCCGCAGCACCGCGGCGTCGACGCCGAACTGCGAGGACGTGCCGGTCATCGCCAGCCCGGCACCTGCCGGGTGGCTGTCACCATTGACCCGCAGCAGCGCGTCGACGGTCTGATCGTGCTGCGCCGCCACGTGTCCCAGCGCGCGCAGCTGCGCCGCCGAGTCGACGGAGAAGAGCCGCACCCCGGCGTTCACCGCGTGCTCCAGCTCGGCCCGCGACTTGGCCGGTCCGTTGTGCACGATGTCGCCCGTGGGCACGCCCGCGACGAGCGCTGCGTCGAGCTCGCCGGTGGAGCTCACCTCCACGCCGCAGCCGAGCCGGTGCAGATGCCGGATCAGCTCGGGGTGCGGGTTGGCCTTCACCGAGTAGAGCACCCGCGAGCCGGCGGGCAGCTGACCGGTGAGGTCGGCGTGCGCGGCCCCTATCGTGCTGATGTCGTAGGCGTAGAGCGGGCTGCCGAAGCGCTCCACGAGCTGCCGGGCGCTCATCGGGCTGCCTCGTCCAGGGCACGCAACTGGTGGCGGTCCACCTTGCGGTTGGTGTTCAGCGGCAACTGCTCCAGCACGCGTACGCCATCGGGCACCTTCGCCGCCTCGAGCCGCTCCCGCAGCCCGGCCAGCACGGTGGCCGCGTTCGCCGTTCCCGTGACGAAGATGCGGGCGCCGTCGCTGTCGCCGTCCGGCGGCACGACGGCCGCCTCGGCCACGCCGGGGATGTCCAGGGCCGCGGCCTCCACCTCGAGCGTGCTGACCCGGTGCCCGCGGCTCTTGTAGACGTCGTCGAAGCGCCCCCGGAAGTAGAGGTAGCCGTCCTCGTCGAGCGCGCAGAGGTCGCCGGTGAACAGCGCTGTCTCGGCCGCCGGGCCCCACGGGCGGAACCGTCGCGCGGTCTGCTCCGGCGCCCGCCAGTAGCCGGCCATCACGTGCGGGCCGCGCACGACCAGCTCACCGGTCTCGCCCGCGGGCAGCGGCCGGCCCTGCTCGTCGACGACGAGGCACTCGGTGTCCGTCAGCGGGCGGCCGACCGAGCCGCGCCGGCGGTCCAGCTCGGCCGGGTCGAGGATGGCGACCCGCTTGCACTCGGTGAGGCCGAACATGGCGTAGACGGCGACGCCCGGGAATGCGGCGCGCAGCTCGTCGATGGTCTCCGGGGCCAGCCGCGCCCCGGTGTTGGTGACCGCACGCAACCGCGGCAGGGTGCCCGTGCCGGCCCGGCGGCCCAGCCTGAGCAGCGCGGAGGCGAGCGACGGCACCAGCGGCAGCACGGTCACCCCGGCGCGCTCCAGCCGCCCGGTGAGCCCCGGCCCGACCTGCGCCGGGTCGCCGAGAACCAGGGTGGCACGCGCTCGGGCGGCGAGGAACACCTGGTAGAGGCCGTAGTCGAAGGAGAGCGGCAGCAGGCAGCCGATCCGGTCGTCGGCGCGCAGGCCGAGCCGGCCGGCGATCGCGTCGACCGCGAACCGCAGCGTCCGGTGCGGCGAGACGACGCCCTTCGGCGCGGCGGTGCTGCCCGAGGTGTAGATCAGGCATGCGGGGTCGCTGCTGATCCCCGGCCACGCGGGCGGTTCGCCGCCGCCGGCGGCCGCCGCCTCGCTCAGCGTCGCGCACGGCACCTCCGCCTCGGACGGGATTCGCTGCACGCGGTCGGTGAGGATCAGCGCCGGCTCGGCGTTCGCGATGATGTGCCGCAGTTGGAAGGCCTTGGTGTCGTTGTTGACGACGACGAAGACACCCCCGGCGCGGGAGATCGCGTAGCAGGCGCAGACCAGCTCGGCGCTGTTCGGCGCGAGCAGCAGCACCCGGTCGCCGCGGCCGACGCCCCGCTCGCGCAGCCACGCGGCGGTCCGGCGGGTGCGGTCCGCCAGCTCCCCATAGGTCCACGAGATGTCGTCGGTGACCAGGGCGGTCCGCCCCGGCGCCTCGGCCGTGGCCTCGTCGAGGAGGCCGTGCACAGTGGGTGGTGTCGAGATCATGTCGTTCCCCTCGAGTCGCTGCGGCAGACCGCTTCGGTGAGCGTGCCGAGATCGGTGAAGGTCTCCGGGACCAGCAGGTCCGGGTCCATCTCCAGGCCGAGATCCGTCTCCACCCGGTCGATCACTGCGACGATCGCCAGCGAGTCGAAGCCGGTCTGGTCGAGCAGGGTGTCCCCCATGCCGACCGGGCGGCCGAGCCGCTCGGTGATCACGCGTTGCAGATAGGCGGTGACGTCCGGCCGGTTCATGCGCTCAGCCCTTCGGCGAGTTCGCGCCGGGCGAGTTTGCCGGTGCTCGTGCGCGGCAGGTCGGCGGCGACGGTCACGGTGGCCGGCACCATGTAGGGCGGCAGCGCTTGCAAGCACCACTGACGCAGTTCCTCGCCGTCCGCCTCGGCAATGGCGAAGGCGTGCAGCACGTTGGTGTGCTCGTCGTCGGCGATCGCGACGACCGCGGCCTCCTGCACCGCCTCGTGGCGCAGCAGGGTCGCCTCGACCTCGCCGAGCTCCACCCGGAAGCCGCGGGTCTTGACCAGCCCGTCCCGGCGGCCGAGGAAATGCAGCACGCCCTCGGCGTCGCGGGTCGCGTAGTCGCCGGTGCGGTGACAGGTCCAGTCCTGGCCGTCCGCGTGCACCACCGCGCGGGAGGCCGCGGTCAGCTCCGGCCGGTCGAGATAGCCCGGTGTCCGGCTCGGCCCGCTGACCAGCATCTCGCCGGCCTGGTCCGGCTCGGTCACCGGCACGCCATCGTTGACCAGGAAGATCCGGGCACCGGCCACGGCGTGACCCAGCGGGATCCGGGACAGCCGCAGATGCCCCGGGCGGACCCGCAGGGCGGTGACCACGTTCGTCTCGATCGGGCCGTACAGGTTGTGCACCTCGGTGTCCGGCAGCGCCGCCATCAGCCGGGCCAGCGGCGCCGGGTGGAACTCCTCGCCGGCGTAGAGCAGCAGGCGCAGGTCCGGCAGGCCACCCTCGGTCAGGGTGCTGCGGTGCAGCAGGGCGATCAGAGCGGAGGGTACGGCGTACAGCACGGTGATCCGCCGGCCGCGCAGCATGCGCAGCAACGCCTGCGGGAAGAGCGCCACGTGCTCGCTGACCGGGCAGACCGTGGCGCCGGTGGTCAGGCTCGCGTAGAGGTCGAAGACCGGCAGGTCGAAGTGCAGCGGCGCGTGCACCGCCACCCGATCGCCCGGCCGCACGCCGGCGTAGCCGGCCGCCCAGTCCACGAAGGCCTCGGCGTTGCCGTGCGTGATCACCACGCCTTTCGGCCGTCCGGTGGACCCGGAGGTGTAGAGCACGTAGGCCGTGTCGTCCCGGTCGGCGGCCGGCAAGCCGGCGCTGTACGCCGGCGCGAGCAGCCCGGCCAGCCCGGCGGCCGGCACGCGCACGTCCACGTCGACGTCGTCGGGCCAGCCCGCCTCGGTGCGGTCGTCCACGATCAGCGCCCGGGCGCCGCTGTCGGCGAGGACAAACGCGCGCCGGGCCGGGGGCGCGGCCGGGTCGATCGGCACATAGCTCAGGCCGGCAGCGAGCGTGGCGAGCATCAGCATGATCGCGTCGGGCGACTTGCCGAGGTTGAGCGCCACCCGGTCGCCCGGCTCGAGGCGGTCCGCGAGCCGGCTCGCCGCGCCGGTCACCCGTGCGGCGGCCTCGCGATAGCTGATCACCCGGTCGCCGGTGTCGAAGGCCGCCTGATCGGGCCACTGTCGCGCGGCGGCGAAGAATCGGTCGGTCAGTCTCATCGGTGCTCCCTTCCTCCAGTGGTGACTCCCGTGCCCGCCGCTGCGGCCTCGGCGTCGGCGACCGGCCCGGCCAGGGCGTCGAAGGCACCGGCGGGCACGGCCCGGCCGCGCTCGGCGCGCTGCCGGGCGATGTACGCTCGCTCGCTCGCCCGCCGCCAGGCCGGCACCACCTCGTCGCGGAACCGGTCCGCGACCGGCGCCACGGCCGGGTCCCGCTCGGCAAGCGCGGCCAGCCACCGGCCGTAGCGGGTGCGACTGCGTACGCCGAGCCAGCAGGCCAGAGCGAGTTCCTCGGTGCCGGGCCGGTCGTCGAGCCGCCGGATCCGGTCGGCGTAGTCGCGCAGCGCGGACACGTCGAGGGCCTCCGCGTTGGCGCGCATGACCTCGGCCGGGTCGAGTGGCATGGCCGGCCCGGCGGGCTCGAGCGTGGCGATCCGTGCGTCCGCGCCGAGCAGGCCGGCCAGCCGGGCGGTGTCGATCTCGGTGCGGCCGGGCCGCGCCGAGCCCCACGCGGTGTCGTTGTGATAGGCGTCGGCGATGCCGGCGGTGCCGCCGTCGATCGCGTCGACCACGAAAGAGTGCGTCATGTGCGCGTGGCCGGCGTAGGGCAGCCACGGCATGTCGTAGGCATCGCCCATGGCCAGCACCGGGCGGCCCTCGGCGAGCAGCGCGGCGCAGGCCTCGACGGCCGAGGGGAGCGGCGGGTGCCAGGCCACGGTGAGCCCGGTGTCCTCGCGCAGCCGCCGCTCGACCGGCTCCCGGGAGAACTCCGGTCCCTCGGCCGTGAAGCCCCAGTCGCGGAAGAAGGGCCCCCGCACGTCGGCGGCACCAGCGTGCCGAGCGAGCACCTGCAGGTTGTCGTCATAGCAGTCGAGCAGTTCGGCGTCGAGCCCGGTCGGGTCGACCCTGACGGCGGTCACGGCGCACTCCTTTCGGCGGTGGTGGCCATGCGGTCACGAAGGCGGTCGGCGAATCCGGTGCTGGGCAGGAAGGCGGCGCTCCACACCGCGCTGAGCGCGAGCCCCTGCTCGACGCTCAGGTCGCGGCTGGCCCGCAGCACCTGCTTGATCCCCGCGGTGACGTGCCGCTCGGCGCGGGCGATCCGGGCCGCCGTCGCGGCGGCGAGCGGATAGAGGACGGCCGGCTCGTCGGCGACCCGGGAGACCAGGCCCAGGCGGAGCGCCTCGGCAGCGTCCACCTCGCGCCCGGTCAGGGCCAGGTCGGCGGTGGCGCCGGCGCCGACGATGCGCGGCAGGCGCTGCAGCAGCCCGAGGTCGGCGACCACGCCGATGTCCACCTCGGCCGCGATGAAGACCGCGTCGGCCGAGGCGATCCGCAGGTCGCAGGCGGTGACCAGTTCCAACGCGGCGCCGACGCACTGGCCCGCGACCGCGGCGACGACCGGCACCGGGCATTCCTCGACGGCGGTGACCGCCCGCTGGAGGGTGCGGGTCTGCCGGTGCAGGGCACGCCGCGCGGCGGCCCGCTCGTCGCCGGACCGCTCCACCCGCCGATAGGCCGGCAGGTACCAGCGCAGGTCCAGGCCGACGCTGAACGTGTCACCCGCGCCGCGCAGCACGATCGCGCCGACCCGGTCGTCGGCCGCGAGCGAGTCCAGGGTGGCTGGGATGGCGCCGAACGCGGCCCCGCCGAGCGCGTTGCCGGCCGCGGTGCCGGTGATGGTCACCGTGGCGACGGCGCCGTCGAGATCCACGTGCAGCGGTGTGCTTGTCATGCCTTCGACGGTGCCCCCGCGGTGTTTAGCGGGTCGCAGAGCCGGGATTTAGTCCGTGTTTAGACCGTCCATCGGGGATCGTCGGCGGCCAGGCGCTCCCGGGCGTACTGCCGGGCCAGCAGGTCGGTGGCGTAGCGCTCGATCGTCGCCAGGCCGTCGTCGGCCGGGTCGACCAGATGGAGTTCCAGCAACCGGTCCACCGCGTGTGCGCCCTGCTCGACGGTCAGCCCGGCCAACTGGGCCGCGGTGGCGACGTCGAACGAGCTCAGCACCCCGGCCCGGCGGAAGACGCGCTGCTCGGCCTCGGTCAGCTGACGCATGCTCTCGGCCAGGCGCGGGCGGATCGCCAGCCCGCCGTAGGCCAGCTCGTCCAGCGAGTTGTACCGGCGCAGCCGTTCGGACAGCAGCCGCACCGAGCGTCCGGGGTGGACCAGTAGCCGGCTACCCGCGATGCGCATCGCCAGGGGCAGCCGGCCGAGCCGGGTCACCAGCGACAGCACACCGGCGGGGTCAGCGGCGGCGCGCTGCTCCCCGATGATGCCGGAGAGCATGCTCACCGCGTTCGCCTCTGTGAGCGGCAGGCACGGGACGTGGCGGGCGCCCTCGATGCCGGGCAGCACCGACCGGCTGGTCACCAGCAGGGCACTGCGCGCGCCCGGCGGCACCAGCGCGCGGACGTCGCTCTCGGCGGTCGCGTCGTCCGCGATCACGAGCACGCGCCGGTCGCGCAACTCCCGGCCGTAGGCCTCGCGCAGCTCACGAAGGCTGATCTTGGCCGATGCCGCGAGGCTGCCCAAGGCCCGTAGTGCGTCGCGCAGCGCGTCGGCCGGGGTGCGGCCGGTCAGCGGAAGGAAGAGCTGGCCGTCCGGAAACCGGTCGCGCAGCACGTGCCCGGCGTGGGTGACCAGCGCGCTCTTCCCGACGCCGACCTTGCCGGAGACCACCACCACCGGTGCGGTCGCACCGGTGGTGGTGAGGTATCCGACGATGGCGGCCAGTTCCTCGTCGCGGGCGATCAGGTCGGGCAGGTCGGGTGGCAGCTGGGCGGGCCCGGCCCGCTGCGACGGTCCGGTCGTAGGCCGGGACTCGACCGGCAGGTCGCCGCTGAGGATCTGCCGGTGGAGGCGCTGCAGCTCCGGGCCCGGCTCGATGCCGATCCCGTCGACCAGCGCGGCGCGTCCCTCCCGGAAGGCGGCGAGCGCGTCGGCCCGCCGCCCGGTCGCGGACAGCGCGCGCATCTGCCGCGCGCGCAACCCTTCGCGCTCCGGATGGAGCGTGACCAGCGCGGCCATCTCGTCCAGCGCGCGGCCGTAGCGGTTGCGGCGCAGGTCCACGTCGATGCGCTGCTCGATGGCGGAGAGACGGCGCTCGACCAGCCGGCGCGCCTCCGCGGTGATCGAGGGGCCCTGTTCGACGTCGCCGAGCGGGTCGCCGCGCCACAGCGACAGCGCCGCGGTCAGCTCCGCCGAGCCGCTCTCGAGCCGATCCTCGGCGATCTCCCGGCGGGCGCGCGCCAGGTGCCGGTCGAAGTCGTCCCGGTCGAGGTCGCCGTCCCGCAGGTCGAGCCGGTAGCCCCCGGGGAGCGTGGCGAGCGACTCGTCACGCAGCTCTCGCCGGATCGCCGACACGTACTGCCGTACGAGGTTGTCGGCCGAGCCGGGCGGCGCGTCCAGCCAGAGCTCCTCGGTCAGCCGCCGCACCGTGACGAAGCTGTTGGCGTTGACGGTGAGCACGGCGAGAAGGCTGCGGTGCTTCGCCGCCCTTATCCCATGCTTCCTATCGGGCTGGATGAGATAGGGACCCAGTACGCCGAACTTCACGCAACACCCCCGCCGGTCACGATCAGCCGCTATCGATACCCCGGATTTCGATGCTGTCGTGCAGGTTTCAACATCAACAGGTACGGCGATCTCAGATCGTGCACGTCCGGACGGGTCGGTCAGCGGTCGCGGAGGATCGCGTCCGGCCGGTGGCTATCCTGGCCGCGGGCGTACCCGGTCCGATTGTCGTACGCCGATGATCTAGATGGGCACCGCGGTAATCGCACATGTCCGGTCAGGCCGCGGCGATCGCTTCGCGGCGCCGGCCGACCGACAGCAGGTCCAGCAGCAGAGCGGCGAGGGCCACGACGGCCAGGAGGACCAGTCCGAGGGCGTACGAGTGGTAGCTGCCGTAGATGGAGCCCATAATCAGCGGCGGGATGAAGCCGCCGAGGCCGCCGGCCGCGCCGACCACGCCGGTGACCGAGCCGACCTGGTTGGCCGGGGCTTTCTGGGCGACAAGAGCGAAGGTGGCGCCGCTGCCGGTGCCGAGGGCGGCCGCCATGCCGAGGAAGGCGATGGTGCCGATCGGTGCCAGACCGGGCGTGAAGGACTGCGCCAGGGCGCCGAGGATGACGATGCCCAGGCTGCCGGCGAGCACACGGCTGGGCGGGATGCGGTCGGAGAGCCAGCCGCCGACCGGGCGCATCAGCACGGCGAGGACGACGAAGCCGGCCATCCGGTTGGCGGCGTCGGCCTGGGTCAGGCCGTACGCGTTCTTGAGGTACGCCGGCAGGTAGACGGAGAAGGCGACGTAGCCGCCGAACGCGACCGCGTACAGGGCGGCGGCCTGCCAGGTGATGCGCAGCTTGAGGGTCGCGTTGAGGCGCGCCGCGAACGGCGTGGTCGGCACTACGCGGTTCGGCGCGTCCCGCAACACCGTCCAGGCGACGACGGCGTAGGCGGCGAGGACCGTCGCGGTGATCAGGAACGGGGTCCGCATGCTGTTCGCGTCGACCAGCTTGACGGTGGTCAGGGCGCTGATCGCGGTGCCGCCCATGCCCATGCCGAAGACGCCGACGGCGAAGCCGCGCCGCTCGGGTGGGAACCAGGCGTTGACGAAGGGCACGCCGACGGCGAAGGCGGTGCCGCCGATGCCGAGGAAGAAGCCGCCGACGAGGATCGCGGCGAGCGAGTCGTGGCCGAACAGGCCGAGGTAGAGCACCGGGACGATGGTGGCCAGCGACACCAGCGGGAACATGATCCGGCCACCGAGCCGGTCGGTCAGGGCGCCGATCGGGATCCGGCCGAGCGATCCCACGACGACAGGCACGGCCACGAGCAGCGACTGCTGGAAGGAGCTCAGCTGCAGGACGGTGGTGAACTTGGTGGCGAGCGGACTGAGCAGCGCCCACGCCCAGAAGTTGACGGCGAACCCGATCGTCGCGAGAGCAAGCATGACGCCGGGGCTGCCGCCACTGGTCGCTCGAAGCTGGGACGTGCTCATGGGTCCTCCACGGGTCGCTTGTTCCGGCCCGCCTGGGCCTTCGGTGACCAGCGTTCCGTGGTCCATCGGCCGGCAACAGGGACCTTGGTCCTTCGCTGACGGGACCAAGCTGCCCGCTCACGCCGGCTCGCCGACGTCCTCGATCCAGCCGAGGACACGCCGGGCAGGTGGTCGCGCTGCCCTGGCGGGAAACGATTCACCTGTCGGACGACACCTTCTGACGGCCGGCGTCGCGGACCACGGCCGGAGCCGGTCGCGGGGCCGGGGCCGGGCTGCGCCGGGCACGGTAGACGACGTACGGGCGCCAGAGATACGCCAGCGGCGCGGACCACACGTGCACCAGCCGGGTGAAGGGCCAGAGTGCGAGGAAGAGGAAACCACCGATCGCGTGCAGCTGGTAGACCAGAGGGGCGCCGGCCATGAGCTCGGTGTGCGGCCGGAACCAGAAGATGCCCCGGAACCAGACGGCGATGGTCTCGCGGTAGTCGTAGCCGCCGCCGAGCATGTTGCGGCCGACGGTGGCGGTCATGCCCAGCACCACCATGGCGGCCAGGAAGGCGTACAGAACCTTGTCCATCGTCGTGGTGACGCGCCGGACCCGGCCGTTGACGAACCGTCGGGCGATCAGGAGCACGAGCCCGGCGATCATCACGACCCCGGTGACCGTGCCGGCCGAGACCGACACCAGGTGGTAGACGTGCTCGGAGACGCCGATCCTCTCGGTGAGCGTGGCCGGCACCAGCAGACCCAGCGCATGTCCCCCGATGACGCCGAAGGCGCCGAGGTGGAACAGCGGGGAGCCGAGCCGCAGCAGGCGGCTCTCCAGCAGCTGGCTGGTGTGGGTGGTCCAGCCGAACTGGTCGTGCCGCCACCGCCAGATGTGCCCGGCGGTGAAGACCGCGAGGCAGGCATAGGGCAGGGCGACCCAGAGCAACGTGTTCATCTTGCGGCCTCCGCGGCGGAGCAGTTCGGGTACGGGGAAAGGTTCGGGCCGGCGCCGATGCTCTCGAGCCCGACAGCCTCGACGGGCGGCCCGTCCGCGGCCAGCGCGCTGATGGCTGCCCGATCGTCGTCGGTGAGCTCGGGCAGCACCGCGCAGACCGCGTCCAAGAGGTGGCGGTACGGCGTACCGGAATCGGTCAGCGCGGCGCGGAGGACTTCGAGTCCCTGCCGGTGCTGGCGCAGCGGTGCTTCCCCGTCGCCGGGGCCGGCCGCGGCGGCGAACTCCAGCACCACCGGCAGCAGGTCGGGCAGTTCACCGTCGGCGAGCCGCAGGCCGTGGGCACGGTAGCGCTGTTTGAGCACGAGCAGCGCCATCCCGCGCTTGCGGGTGTCGCCGTGCAGGTAGTAGGTGAGGTAGAGCCCTGAGCGGCGTCGCAGGTCGAAGGTCTGCACGTACTCGCGCTGGGCCTCGATGGGCGATACGGCCAGCAGCCAGTCGAGAAAGGCGACGACCTCGTCCCGTACGGGTTCGGGCTCGATCAGCGCCGCGGCGGCCCGCAGGTCGTCGGCGGCGTCCAGCAGCTCGGTGTCGGGGTAGGTGAGCAGCAGCGAGGCCAGCTCGAAGACGCGCGCCCTCATGACCGGCTCCGCAGCGGATTGAGGGTGAGTCCACGACGGCCGTCGGTGCGCCGGAACAGCCCCGACCCGACGGCCGGGTGGAACTGCTCGTCCGCGCCGCCCACCGGGCAGTCGCCGTGGGCGGCGGCCTGCGCCTCGATCGCGGCGGCGTCCTTGGCGTGCGCGGCCGGGATGATGTACCGCTCGTCGTACTTGGCGATGGCCAGCAGCCGGTACATCGCTTCCACCTGGTCGCCGGTCATGCCGATGCTGTCCAGCAGGTCCTGGGCAACGGTGCCGTCCAGGGTCCGGGCCCGCATGTAGGAACGCATCGCGGCCAGCTTCATCAGCACGCCACCGGCCGCTTCGGCGTCGCCGGCGGTGAACAGCTCGGCCAGGTACTCGACCGGGATGCGCAGCTCACGGATGGTGTGGAAGACGTCGTCGGCGTCGGTGTCGTCGCGCCCGGCGGCGCACACGGCGTCGAGGACCGGCGACAGCGGCGGGACGTACCAGACCATCGGCAGCGTGCGATATTCCGGGTGCAGCGGCAGCGCGATCCGGTATTCGGTGATCAGCTTCCGAATCGGCGAGAGCTTCGCGGCGTCGATCCACTCGTCCGGCATGCCGGCCTCGCGGGCGGCCCGCTCCACGCCGGGGTCGTCCGGGTCGAGGAACACGGCGCGCTGGGCGTCCAGCAGGTCGCGCTCGTCCTCGATCGAGGCGGCGGCGAGGACCGCGTCCTCGTCGTACAGCACGATGCCCAGGTAACGCAGCCGGCCGACGCAGGTCTCCGAGCAGATGGTCGGCTGACCGGCCTCGATACGCGGGAAGCAGAGGGTGCACTTCTCGGCCTTGCCGGTGGCGTGGTTGACGTAGACCTTCTTGTACGGGCAGGCCGACACGCACATCCGCCAGCCGCGACAGCGGTCCTGGTCGACCAGGACGATGCCGTCCTCCTCGCGCTTGTACATGGCGCCGGACGGGCAGGCCGCGACGCAGGCCGAGTTGAGGCAGTGCTCGCAGATGCGCGGCAGGTGGAACATGAAGGTCTTCTCGAACTCGAACTGGACCTTCGCGGCCGCCTCGCCGGACATCCTCGCCAGGTTGGGATCGCCGTCGGCGCGCTCGTGCGCCCCGCCGAGCGAGTCCTCCCAGTTGGCACCCCAGGTGACGGCCATCGGCTCGCCGGTCAGCGCGGAGTAGGGCCGCTTGACCGGGGTGTCCGTCAGCCCGCCCGGCGCGCTGACCAGGATGTCTTTGTCGAAGGTGGCCGGCTCGTAGTAATCGTCGATGCTGGGCAGGTCCGGGTTGGCGAAGATCCGGCTGAGCCGCTTGGCCCGGCCGCCCGAGCGCAGCACGAGCCGGCCCTTGCCGTCGAGCTTCCAGCCGCCTTTCCAGCGTTCCTGATCCTCGTAGTGCTTCGGGTACCCGATGCCCGGCTTGGTCTCGACGTTGTTGAACCAGACGTACTCGGTGCCCTCCCGGTTGGTCCAGGTCTGCTTGCACGTCACCGAGCACGTGTGGCAGCCGATGCACTTGTCGAGGTTCATCACCATGGCGACCTGCGCGCGGATCCGCATGATCTCTCCACTTCCTCCTGATCAGTACTCGACATCCTGAGTGCGGCGGCGGATGACGGTGATCTCGTCACGCTGGCTGCCGATCGGGCCGTAGTAGTTGAAGGCGTACGTGAACTGGGCGTGCCCGCCGGCCAGGTGCGTCGGCTTGATGAGCAGCCTGGTCATCGAGTTGTGGTACCCGCCGCGGCGGCCCGACTTCTCGGCCTTGGGGACGTTCACCGTGCGCTCGGGCGAGTGGTACTGGAAGACGGTGCCCTCGGGCATGCGGTGGCTGACCACCGCGCGGGCGACGACGACGCCGTTGCGGTTGTGTGCCTCGATCCAGTCGTTGTCGTGTACGCCGATCTTCTCGGCGTCCTGGACGCTCATCCAGATGACCGGGCCGCCGCGCGACAGCGCCAGCATGAGCTCGTTGTCGTGGTACATCGAGTGGATCGACCATTTGGCGTGCGGGGTCAGGAACCGTACGGTCACTCCCCCGTCGACCGCGTCGCCGGGCTTGCCGAAGTGGCGAGCCATGTTCAGCGGCGGTCGGAAGGCGGGCAGTTGCTCGCCGAGCTCGGCCACCCAGTCGTGCTCGACGAAGAAGTGCTGGCGGCCGGTGATGGTGTGCCAGGGCTTGAGCCGCTCGACGTTGAGGGTGAACGGCGAGTACCGGCGGCCGCCCTTCTCCGAGCCGGACCACTCCGGGCTGGTGAACACCGGCTGCGGCGAGTCCTGCGTCTCGGCGTACGTGATCCGGTCGTTCTCGTGTCCCTCGACCAGGTCACGGAACCGCTGTCCGGTGCGCTTCTCGAGCTCGGCGAAGCCGGCGGCGGCTACGCGCCCGTTGGTGGTGCCGGACAGCGTCAAAATGGCCTCGCACATCCGGTCGGCGGTGGCCAGCGACGGCCGGCCGTCGATCGCGCCGTTCTGGTGCTTGAGGTATTCGATCTCCGGGGTGACGTCGACGGTGATCGCCTTGGTGGTGGTGCCCACCTTGTCGAGCAGCGGGCCGACGGTGCGCATCTTCGTGCCGATCAGCGTGTAGTCGCGCTCGATCTGGATCAGCTTCGGCATGGTGCGGCCGGGCACCGGCTCGCACTCGCCGGACTTCCAGTCCCGCACCCGGCCGCTGGGCATGGCCAGCTCGTCCGGGGTGTCGTGCTGCAACGGCGCGGCCAGCACGTCCTGGCGGACGCCGAGGTGGTCGACGGCCAGTTCGCCGACCTTGTCGGCCAGGGCCAGGAACGCGTCGTAGTCGGTGTGCGCGTCGCCGGGCGGCTCGACCGCGGGGCTGAACGCGTGCACGAACGGGTGCATGTCGGTGGTGGAGATGTCGTTCTTCTCGTACCAGGTGGCCGCGGGCAGCACCACGTCGGCGTGCAGGCCGGTGTTGGTCATCCGGAAGTCGATCGCGGTGAGCAGGTCGAGCTTGCCGGCCGGGGCGTCGTCCCGCCAGGTGAGGTCGCGGGGGCGCCGGCCGGGCTCGCACTCGGCGGCGCCGGCCGTGCCCTCGACGCCGAGCAGGTGCCGCATGAAGTACTCGTTGCCCTTGCCCGACGAGCCGAGCAGGTTGCACCGCCACAGGGTCAGGCAGCGCGGGAAGTTGGCCGGGTCGTCGGGGTCCTCGGCAACGGTCCTCAGGGATCCGTCCCGCAGCGACGCGACGACGTAGTCCTGGACGCTCAGGCCGGCCTCGGCGGCGGCCGAGGTCAGGTCGAGGGGGTTGCGGTTGAAGAACGGGTGCCCCGGGCTCCAGCCCATCCGCTGGGCGGCGGCGACGGTATCGGCGAACGCCATGCCGGTGAAGCGTCCGGTGCCCAGCGGCGAGGACAGCTCGTCGGCGGGGATCCGCTCGTAGCGCCACTGGTCGGTGTGCAGATACCAGAACGGCGTGCTGGCCTGGTGCCGCATCGGCCGCTGCCAGTCGAACGCGAACGACATGTGCTGCTGGCCGGTGATCGGCCGGGCCTTCTCCTGGCCGACGTAGTGCGCCCATCCGCCGCCGTTGACGCCCTGACAGCCGGTCAGCGTGACCAGGGAAATGAACGCGCGGTACGTCATGTCGGAGTGGAACCACTGGTTGGCGCCGGCGCCCAGCACGATCATCGAACGGCCCTTGCTGCGCTCGGCGTTGCGGGCGAACTCGCGGCCGATGCGGGCGGCGAGCACGGCCGGAACGCCGGTGATCTTCTCCTGCCAGGCGGGGGTGTTCGGCGAATCGGCGTCCTCGTAGCCGGCGGGCCATTCCCCCGGCAGGTCGTCCCGGCGCACCCCGTACTGGGCCATCATCAGGTCGAAGACCGTGGTGACGGCGTGGCCGCCGATCCAGCGGATCGGCACGCCCCGGCGGATCGTGGTGCCACCCTCGGTGGCGCCGATGTCGAAGCGGGCGAGGTCGATCTCGACCGTCTCGCCGCCGGTGTCCAGGCCGAGCATCGGCACGACGTCGCCCAGATCCAGGTTCCACTGCCCCGGCTCGCCGTACCGGAAGCCGAGCGATCCGTTCGGCACGACCGGCTGCCCGGTGCGCTCGTCGATCAGGACGGTCTTGTGCTCGCCGTCGGCCTGCTCGTCACCGAGGTCCGCCGCGGTGAGGAACCGGTCCGCGGCCCATGCGTCGCCGGTGTTGCGCAGGGTGACCAGGAACGGCAGGTCGGTGTACTTGCGGACGTAGTCCGTGAAGTACGGGACCTGGCGGTCGCGGAAGAACTCGGTGAGCACGACGTGGCCCATGGCCATCGCGAGCGCGCCGTCGGTGCCGGGGTGCGGCGCCAGCCAGTCGTCGGCGAACTTGACGTTGTCGGCGTAGTCCGGGCTGACCGCGACCACCTTCGTGCCCTTGTACCGGGCCTCGGCCAGGAAGTGCGCGTCGGGGGTGCGGGTGACCGGGATGTTGGAGCCCCACATCATCAGGTAGGTGGCGTTCCACCAGTCGCCGGCCTCGGGCACGTCGGTCTGGTCGCCCCAGATCTGCGGCGAGGCGATCGGCAGGTCCGCGTACCAGTCGTAGAAGCTCAGCAGCGTCCCGCCGAGCAGGGCGTGATACCGGGTTCCGGCCGCGAACGACGCCATCGACATCGCCGGGATCGGCGAGAAACCGACGACCCGGTCCGGGCCGTACGTCTTGGTGGTGTAGACGTGCGCGGCGGCCATCATCTCGATCGCCTCGTCCCAGCTCGCCCGGACGAAACCACCGCGGCCGCGCTGCGCCTTGTAGGCCTGCGCCTTCAGCGGCGTCTCGACGATCTCGGCCCACGCGAGCACCGGGTCGTTCAGGCGCTGCCGCGCCTCGCGGAACATCTCGGCGAGCACACCGCGGACGTACGGGTGGCGCACGCGCGACGGCGAGTACTCGTACCAGGAGAACGAGGCGCCGCGCGGGCAGCCCCGGGGCTCGTAGTCCGGCGCGTCGGGACCGGTCGTCGGGTAGTCGGTGGCCTGATGCTCCCAGGTGATCAGCCCGTCCTTGACGAACACGTTCCACGAACAGGAGCCGGTGCAGTTCACGCCGTGGGTCGAGCGGACCACTCGGTCGTACCGCCACCGGTCGCGGTAGAAGGAGTCCCAGGCGCTGTCGTGGAGCTGGTGCAGCGTCCGGCCGTGGTCGCCCAGCGTCTCGCGCTTGAGGAAGCGGCGGGCGGCGAGCAGCGGCGCGACCCCCGGTACGTGATCGGTCGCCGGTTCCGGCGGTCGTTGTGCTGACACGGCAGTCTCCTGTGACGCGAGCGAGGACGACGACCGTGGTCGTCGGCGCCGGGTGCGGCTCGGCACCCCACCACCCTCACCGATCGGTGACCGGCCGTTCATGTGCTCGTGGGCCCGACCTCGTGGGACTAAGGTCCCGAGCCGGGCCGGCCAAAGCAGGTCTTTCGGCCCTGACCGGCTCCGGCTGCCGCTTGCGACGGTGGAGCGAGTCGGACGAGCCCGGAGGTTGTCATGACCAGCCCCGAGGAACACGTGACCCGCGCCGAGGCACGCACCGCCCTGGAGCTGGCAGCCCGGGAATCGCTGCGAGCGCCGTCGGTGTTCAACACCCAGCCGTGGAAATGGCGCCTCACCGGCGACGTGCTGGAGCTGTCCTCCGATCCGTCCCGCCGGCTCGGCGTCACGGATGCCGAAGGCCGTCTGTTGCTGATCAGCTGCGGCGGCGCCCTGCATCACGCGCGGGTGTCCCTGGCCGCCGCCGGGTGGCACGCCGACGTGCGGCGCCTTCCGGACGAACAGCGTCCCGACCTGCTGGCCCGCATCCGGGTCGTGGGTCGCGCCGCAGCCGACACGCGGGCCAAGGAGCTTGTCGCCGTCATTCCTCGTCGACGCACGGATCGCCGCGCGTTCGGCGAGCGTCCGGTGCCCGAGGAGACCCTGGACCGCCTGCGCCGGCTCGTCGAAGCTCAGGGCGCCTACCTGCACGTAGTACCGGATGAGCGGGTGCCTGAGCTCGCCATCTCGGTCGACGAGGCCGCCGACGCCAACTATTTCGACCCCGCGCATCACAGCGAACTGACCAAGTGGACGCATCGGCCGGCCTGGGCCGGCGACGGAGTGCCGGCCACCACCGCGGTGCAGCCCAGCCTGCGCCGAGTGCCCGTCCGCAACTTCCTCCCGGACGGCTCGCCCGGCATGCTTCCCGGCGCCGACCACGACGAAGGCGCCACGTATGTGATCATCTTCGGGACCACGGACAGGCCGGTCGATCTGCTACGCGGCGGCGAGGCCATGTCTGCCCTGCTCCTGCACGCCACCGCCGAAGGGCTGGCGACGGCGCCCATCAGCGAGGCCGTCGAGGTGGCCTGGCCGCGCCGTCTGCTGAGCCGGCTGCTTTCCGGGGTCGGCGAGCCCTACCTGATCGTGCGGCTCGGCTATGTCGACGAGCCGGGCGAAGTGCCTCCCACACCACGCCGGGCACCCACCGAGGTGATCCGGATCGAGGACTGATCACGCCGCCTGGACCCAACGGCACCCTGCGTTCCGCCGAAGCGCGGATGGTCAGCGCCGCACTTCGGGGTGATGTCCGCGAGCGCGACCGGATCCTCCACCGGGATCTCGCCGGCGGCTGGCCCTTCGCGGTGATTCCCGCGGCCTTCTTGCTGGCCGCCCGGCGCAGGTTCCAGCCGCAGGTGGATCGCAGGATGACCACCAGGTTCGCGTGGCGCTTCGTGCTCAATGCCCCCGGCGCCGACCGTTTCCTGGTGCGAGACGTCGACACGGCACTTCGCGTGGCGATAGGCGACGAGTATCTCGGCGATGCCCTGCCCGCCGGCCTGGGGGAGATCATGTACGCCACGCTTTTCGGGTTGGCCGACGACTTGGAGCTCAGCGACCGTGCGGCCGTCGAACTGCTGGCCGAAGCAGAGGGGCAGATCGCCCTCGCCCATCGGCAAGAATGGGCCTTCCCGGACGGAAATGTCGACGCATCGATCTTGGGTGACGCTCACTGGCGGCGCACTCGGCAGCCCTACCTGGTCGCCAAGAACTGGCTACCCGCGAGAACCGGCGACTGTCGTCCACCACGTACGCCCCGATCGGACGAGCTGCGGCGACGAGCTCCGCGGACGCTCGCCGGGCGTTACGTCCGTTCCTTCCTAGTGCATTCCGGTCAGAAACGAGAAGTGGACTCGGACGACGTCCCCCACCAGGATCTCCTGCGGGTCATGCGAACGTCGTTCGCTCTGGCAGCACCCCTCTATCTGCATCCCGATCCCGACGTCCGCGAGATCGCCGAGCTGGTACGGAAGGCATGGGTGCCCTGTGAGACGAGCCTGAACTCGATGAAGGCGGAATATCTGGCCCGTTTCGCCACCGGGGGACGCGTTCCGCTGGACGGCATCACGTCCGATGACGTCTATCTGGCGTGCTCATTGATGTGGGTCGTCATCGCCAAGCACTGGAAGCGCGATGACCTTCTCATATCCGACCTGATAGCGGGGGCCGAAGAGGGCATCGCGGCTACAGGCTACCGGCTGACTCACTGACCCGTCCGCGTCCGTGGGGAGCGTGGAAACGACGGCGATACGGCAGCGCCGTTATTCCGGGTGATGGACGCGATCGGCGGCGACACCGCCGGTGACGGTATGGGTCACGGGACGTTCATGGTGCTTGCTTTGGCCGCGGATATGGACTGACCTGAGATGGCATCGGCCTCGGCGAACGCACGTCGCGCGGCGGCCGGGTCCACGCCGGTATAGGCGTGCCCGAGGCTGACCAGTGCTGCGGCCTGCAAGGAGTACCAACCGCGCTGGCGCCATCGCCGCACGGACTCTTCGAGCAGGGTGATGGCCCGGTCTCGGTTGCCGGCAGCGAACTCGATCTCGCCGAGTACCTGCAGTGCCTCGGCGAGATGGTGACCCATCCGGTATTCCCGGCTGAGGGCGAGCGCGAGCTCGGCGGTGCTGCGCGCCGCCGGGTCGCCGCGGCGCAGGTGCAGGCGTGCCAGCGCGAGCAGGGTGAGGACCTCGGTGTACGTGTCCCGGTAGTGGCGTGAGATGGCCAGCGACCGGTCCAGCATCTCGTGACTGGTGGCGAGGTCGCCCATCTCCCGCAGGCCGATCCCGGCGAATTGCAGCGCGGTCGCCTCCCACCTGGCGTTGCCCAGTACACGGGCCCGCTCGAGGGCCGCCCTGGTGTGGGCGACCGCGATGTCGAACTGCCCCTGCTCGAAGGTCGCGACCGCGAGCGCCAGGCGGGCGCGGGCCTCGCCGCCGACATGCGCCGACTTCTGCGCCAGCTCCCGAGCCTGTTCAGCCATGCCGACGGCCTGTGCGTGGGCGCCTTCGGCCGTCAGCGACCACGCACACATGACCGAGGCGTCGGAGCGGCCCGGCAGGTGCCCCAGCGCGGTGAACATCTCCAGCAGCCGTGACGCGTCGGCGTGCTGGCGAGCCATCGCGGAACCGCCGCTGTCCTGGTCGATCCAGGTCGAGACGTCGATGAGGCCGCGGAGCATGACCGCTTCGCCCAGCAGGTTGCCGCTGCTGCGGCAGACCTCCATCACCTCGGTGTTCAGGGCGGCCCAATCCGCGTACATGCCCCGCAGATCGAAGTACTTCTCCAGGCAGCCCGCGAGGTCGAAGGCCAGGTCGTCGAGCCGCAGCCGGCACGCCTGGCGCACCGCGGACAGCAGCGCCGCCAGTTCGGCGTCGAACCACTCCTCCGGGTCGACGCCCCATCCGGCCCAGCCGGCGATCGGTGGCCGGGGCGCGGGGCCGGCGATCCGGGCGTAACAGGGGCCGGGAATGTCGGCCGCCATCCGCTCGGCCACCGCCAGCCAGCCGCCCAGCCCGTGCCGCAGCGCCTGGTCCCGGTCGCGAGGCGAGTCCTCGGCCTCCGCGCGTTCCGCGGCGAAGACCCGGACCAGGTCATGGAAGCGATACCGGCACCCGGCCGCGCCGTTCGCGGTGACCTTGAGCAGCTGGGCATCGACCAGCGCTTCGACGTGTGCTTCGGCCTCTTCCTGAGAAGCCTCCAGGACGACCGCGGGAAGCCAGTCCGGGAGGTCGGAGGCGGCGAACAGGCCCAGCAGCCGGAACAGCCGCTGGGCCCCGGCGTCGAGCGCCCGGTAGCTGAACGCGAGCGAGGTCCGTACGGCCAGGTCCCCCATGGTGAGCCGATCGAGGCGGCGGCGTTCGTCGCCGAGGGCGGCAGCAAGGTGTTCCAGGCCCAGCGCGGGGCGTGCCGCCAGCCGGGCTCCGGCGATCCGGATCGCCAGTGGCAGGTCACCGCAGAGCCGTACGATCTCGGCCGCGGTGCTCGGCTCGGTTCCCACACGCCCGTCGGCGGCGATACGACCGAGCAGCCGGATCCCCTCCTCGCCGCCGAACACACCGAGGTCGAGCCGGTACGCCCCTTCCAGATCGGTCAGCCGGTTCCGGCTGGTCACCAGCACCGCGCAGGACGCGGCGCCCGGCAGCAGGGGGCGGATCTGCTCGGCCGACGCGGCGTTGTCCAGGACGACCAGGACCCTGCGCCCGGCCAGGAGCGACCGGTACTGCGCGGCCCGTTCCGCGGGATCCGCCGAGATCACCCGGTCCGGCACGCCGAACGCCCGCAGGAACCGTGCCAACACCTCCGCCGCCGGCAACGCCGACGTGTCGGCGCCACGCAGGTTGACCCAGAGCTGCCCGTCCGGAAACGCCGACGCCGCCCGGTGTGCCACGTGCACAGCGAGGACGCTCTTACCGACCCCTCCCATCCCGGAAATGGCGGCCAGCGCCGGCCCGTCATGCGGCCGGCTGGCATCGGCCGTCAACCGGCTCAGCACAGCGCTGGCCTCGCCGTCGCGACCGGTGAAGTCCCCGATGCCCGGGGGCAGCATCGCTGGGACGGGCCGGTGGTGCGCGGGCGCGGCCAGCTCCGGCCTCTCGCCCGCCGTTCCCGCGGGCGCGGCCCCGTCCGGCCTCTCGCTCGCCGTTCCCGCGGGCGCTGCGGTGTCCTCGACCTCCGGCTCGGCGGGCGCGATCGTCGCCGGCATGCCGACAGCTGCCGTCGGGTCCCGGGTGCCGGCAGCCAGGGCCTCATGAGCCGCGGTCCACTCCGCCACCTCGCTCGCGTCCAATCCGCACGCGCCGACGAAAGCCACGACCAGTTCGCGCCGGGGCAACGTCGCACGGTTCAGCATCGCGGCGGCGGTGCTCCGCGGCAGGACATTGCCGGCGGTGGCCGCCCGCGCCTCCAGATCCCGCAACGTCAGCCCGGACCAGGCACGCAGCCGTCGCAACGCGGCGACGAGCTCAGCGGCAGTACGCGGACCGTGCGGCCGTGGCGGCTGGGGCTCCACGGGCACCAACCGCCACCTCCCAGGCGTCATCCATCGATGGTTCTCTACTTTATCAAGCCATATTGATTGATGGGGGCACCTTGCGATGCCTGGACGGCGTACGGCCTCCCGCCGCCGCGCCCTCGCACCGGCCGCCGCACCGTAGTCACCAACGGGCCGACGAAACCCAGCACCGCGTCGCTACCCTCTCTTCGGGACACCCGTTTTTCTGTCCGGGACATCCGTTCTTTCTACGTCCCGACCTCGCCGGACATGTTGGGTCTTGTCCGGGACAGCCGCCGCCTCTTGGTAGACACCGAACTTGCAAGCATTCTCAAGGGAGATCTCGGGCCGCCTATCCGGCCCTCATCCCATCGGAGGTTTGCATGCGTATGCGTTCCATTCTCGGTGCCAGCTTCGTCGGCGCCGCTCTCACGCTCGGCACCATGGCCGCTCCCGCTCAGGCGTCCATTCCGTCCTGGTGCTCGGGCGGATCGGAATGGTCGGACACCAGGACCTACGGAGCCAGCTGCGACGTCGACTTCGCCTACTACGCAAGGGTGACGTGCACCAACGGTACGACCACCAAGACGGCGCGGGGCGTGACCACCAATGATGGTCGCTACTCCTATGCCTACTGCACCGCTTTCGGCTCGTCGTACCGAGTCAAGGGTGCCGGAACCCCCGTCAAGGCTTAGCACTTACCCCCGATCCTCGGGGCCCAGCCGAGGAGTTCCTGAAATAGGCCAACAGGGCGAGGGCCAGTGCGCGACAGATATCGCGCACTGGCCCTCGCCCCTTTCACATTGTTCGCCGCGTTGCGGCGGAGCGAGCGGGAACTGTAAGAGAAACGGCTCTGGCGCAGAAACGGTGGTGACCCAGCCCGTGGCGTGGACTCGATGATCCAGGCGGTCCCCCACTCCACCCCGCCACTCCATCGCCCACCACGAGCCCGAGATCGCCACGGTCGCCGCGTCGGCACGCAGCGCGTCTACTCGACTGGGACGGCATTCCCGTACATCGTCATCCTTCGATATAACTGGGATGCCGACGATCGGACACGGGAGGCAAGGATGCGGTACAGATCGAGCGCCATGATCGGCGGGGCGGCCCTCGCCCTGACGATCGTGATCGCCGGGGCGGCCGGCGCCTCGGCCGCCGGCTCACCGGCGACGGGCGGCGCGCTGCTCGCGGCCACGCCCGGGCCGACGGTGACGTGCCCACCAGCGATACCGCTCACCGGCGCGGTGGCGGGGGCGACCACCACGAGCCTGACGATCAGCTACTCGATCCTCCAGGGGCCGCCCTGCGGCTACGACCCGCCGGTCACCGTGACGCTCTTCGCCAGCTCCGAGGACGCCCGGCAGTGGCTGAACCCGGCGGCCGAGGCGGTGTCCGGGCCGGAGCGCAGCGGACGGGTGACGATCGACGGGCTGACGCCGGACACCGCGTACTGGTATCGGTTCAGCGCCAACGGCCAGCACGATCCGTACTGGACCGGGTCCGGGCGGACCGCGGCGGTGCAGGCCTGCGCCGCCACAGTCGCGATCGACAGCGCGTGGGGCGGCGGCTTCGTGGCGCGGGTCACCGTGCGCAACGCCGGCGCCGAGACGCTCGGCGCGTGGCACGTCTCGTGGCGGTGGCCCGGCGACGAGCGGATCGTGTCGCTCTGGAACGGGGTGGCGGCGGACGGCGGTGACGGCGTCACGATCAGCAACGCCCCCTACAACGGCACGCTGGCCCCGGGAGCATCGACGACCTTCGGCATGCTCGTGGCGGCCACCGCGCCACCCGGCAGCCTCTCCTTGGCCTGTACGCGCTGAACCGCGCCATTGGGAGCGCTCCCATAATCCGAGACGAAGGAGAGACAATGCGCAAGGTCATCGCCGCTACCGCCACCGCCCTGATCCTCGGGGCGGTGGCGGGCAGCGTTCCGGCGGACGCGGCCGGCCCCGCCCACCGCGGCGGGTGCACACGCGCGCTGCTGTTCTGCGAGGACTTCGAACGGCTGCCGCCCGGCGGTGCGAGCACGCTGGACTGGGGTGTCGACACACGCAACGGCACGCTGACCATCGAGCGGGCCGGCCGGCACAACCAGGTGCTGCACATCCACACCGTCGACAACGGACGCGCGTTCCTGCGCGTCGACGACTTCGCCGCGCCGGGCAACCGCTTCTACGGGCGGATGCGGCTGCGCGTCGACGCCTTCCCGACCGCCCCGGACTGGGCACACTTCACGCTCGTCGAGGCGACCGGCGCCGGCAGCACGGAGATCGTCAGGCCGATCGGCGGCCAGTACGCGCCTACCGTCCCCGGCGTCTTCTGGGGCGTGGGCGCCGACGGCGGCCCGACCGGCGACTGGACGAACTGGCGGGAATCGGCACCGGTCGTCGAGGACGCCTGGCAGTGCTTCGAATGGGTACTGGACCCGGCGGACAACCGCGTCGCCGTGTGGATCGACGGCCGGGCGCGCCCGGAGCTGACCGCCTCCACCACCGAGCACGGCGGCAACGACGTACCGTTCATCCTCCCGGCCGTGGACACCGTCAAGATCGGCTGGCAGCTCTACCAGAGCGGCACCACACCGGGCGAGTTCGACCTTTGGATGGACGACATCGCCCTGTCCACCCAGCGGCTCGGCTGCTGACCGCGCCCACGGCCGCCATTCCTTGAGGCGGCGTGGGGCGGTTCGGCGTCAGGGCCGCCTCCCACTCCGGGCGCGTGCGCCGCCGTGCGTCGAAGCCTTGTCTTGGTGCACTGCGGCGCCGGTCTGCGGGAGCCCTGGATCGGCGGCGCGATCGACCCGGGCTCGGATGCCCATGATCTCGTGATGGCGCTCTACGGCGGCGTGAGCAAGGAGGAGCGCAACCGCATCAAGGTCCGCGTCCGGTCGGCGATGAAGGCGCGGACGGAGTGGGAGGGCAGATACCTCGGCGGCCGTGGCCCTACGGCTATCGGCTGGCGGACGCGGGCCCGCACCCGAAACCCCGGCAAGGCGGCCGAGGGAAGATGACTGCACCGGCTCGAACCCGACCCGGTCACGGCGCCGGTCGTAGCGAAAATCTTCAACGAGTACGTCGCGGGCCGAGGCATGACCTCGGTCGCGCGCGGACTGACGCAAGACGGCATCGCATGCCCGTCCGCGTACGACCGAGCCCGCACCCCGCACCGGTATACGCAGGTGCTGAAGACCACCGCCATCCGGGCGATCCTGTAGAACCCGCGCTACACCGGCCGCCAGGTCTGGAACCAGAAGCGCGGCACGAACAGCGCCATCGGCAAGGTGCCTCGCCATACCGGCCGGCCGTACCTGTTCCGCGGCTTGATCACCTGCGGGCTCTGCGACCGCAGGATGGTCGGCAACCCGAACCATGGGCGTCTCTACTACCGCTGCCTCGCGACCCGGGACTTCATCCGCCAGCGGCAGATCAGCCAGCCGCCCGCGCTCTACCTGCGGGAGGACGCAATCATCCGACCGGTCGACGAGTTCCTTCGCAAAGAGCTGACCGGGCGGCCGCGACAAGAGTTCCGTCAGTAAGCGGGATGCGTGCCAGCTCGCACCGGGTGCCGACGGTCGTCGCCTCACGACGGCCGCGAGGTCCGCATCGTGGCATCCGAGCCTTGGGCGCCTGGATCTCGATGGCGTCCGAGCCGGCCGGCCCAAGCGAACCGGCCGGGCGGTTCCGCTGTGGATGCCCGGCTGCTGCCGACGCGTGACCGGGCCGCGACCCCGTGCCGCTACGGTCGGCGCATGCCGCAGCTGCTGGACCGCCTGATCGGCCCGTACGAGCGGCACCTGCTGGCCGGGTCCGGATACGTGCTGGGGGGCTTCCGCTGCCCGCCCGAGGCGGCACGCTGGCGCGAGCCCAATTGGATCGGCGAGCGACCGCACGTGGTGCTGCCTTCCACGGCGGTACGGATCGGCGCCGGCCCGGCACCCGACGAGGTGTGCACGGTCAACGAGGTGCTCGTGTACGACCGGGACACCACGTACCGCCGCGGACTGGTCAGCGCAGAGGGTGACCGCTGCACGTTCGTCGCGGTCGACGACGAGTTGGCCGACGAGTTGGGTCTCGAGACCGGCGCCGGGGTACGGCACGCGCCTTGCGCGCCGGAGCCGTACCTGCGGGTGCACCGTGCCCGGGCGGCGCTGCACCGGCCCGACCCTGACATGCTGGCCGCCGACGAGGCGGTGCTGGCACTGCTCGGCCACGCCGCGCGGCGGCCGTGCCCGCGCGGCCGCGCCGACCGCGGCGCGGCGGCCACGGTCGACGCGGTGAAGGGCCTGCTGGCCGGTGCCCCGACGCGGGTCTGGACGCTGGCTGAGCTCGGCGCGGCGGTGCATTACTCGCCGTACTTCCTGGCCCGCACCTTCCACCGGCACACCGGCTACCCGATCGCCCGCTACCGGCGGCTGCTGTGCCTGCGGCAGTCGCTGCCCGGAGTGTTGCGGACCGGCGCCGACCTGTCTCGGATCGCCGCGGAGCACGGGTTCAGCAGTCACAGCCACTACACCCGGGCATTCCGGGCCGCGTTCGGCTGCACGCCGTCGGAAGCGCGCGGAACTCAGGTGCCGATCACATAGACGGTGTCGTTGCCCGCGGCCGAGACCAGCAGGTCGACCCGGCCGTCGCGGTCGACGTCGCCGATGCCGACGGCGTCGTAGCCGAGCAGTTCGTTCGCGACCGAGCTGCGCAGATCGCGCAGGATCCGGCCCGTGCGTCCGGAATACACGACCAGCCGCCCGGCCTGAGATGCGCCGGCGCTGCTGGAGTAGAACCCGACCGCGATGTCGTCGCGGCCGTCGCGGTCCACGTCACCAGCCGCCCGGCCCGGTCCGGCGCCGTCGTTCGGTTGGTCGCCGCGGAACAGGTGCAACCGCTCGCCGGTGCGGCCGGAGAACACGTACGCCTGCCCGGCTGGTAGCGCGCACTGGTCGGAGGCGTCCTCGCCGCAGAAGTCGCCGACGTAGATGTCCGGGACGCGGTCGCCGTCGACCCGGCCGGCGGTGGCGACGAAGAACCAGCCGAAGTCGTACGACTTCTCGTTCCCGGCCAGGGTGAACCGTGTGGTGCCGCGCCGGCCGTCGTACACGTAGGCCAGGCCGCGGTCGCCCGGACCGGCGTCCTTCGCACCGACGATGTAGTCGGCGCGGTGGTCGCCGGTGATGTCGCCCAGCCCGGCGGCGCCCCAGCCCAGCGCATCGCCGGCCTCTGCGCCGTCGTGCGTGCGCAGGACCTTGCCGGTGCGGCCGGAGAGGATGTACGCCTTGCCGGCGTCCGAGCCGGCCGGCCCGTCGTGGCAGGGCGCGCCGACCACCAGGTCACCCCGGCCGTCCCGGTCCACGTCGCCGGCCGCGCCCACGGCGGCGCCGAACTGGTCGCCGTTCATCTCGCCGTCGACCTTGAGCAACTCGCGGCCGGTCCGGCCGGAGTAGACGTAGATCCGGCCCGGCCGCGGGGTGTCGAAGCAGGCCAGCCGGGCCTCGCCCGTGGCGCCGACGGCGATGTCCGGTACGCCGTCGCGGTTGACGTCGCCGGCGTCGGCCATCGCATAGCCGTGCACGTCCTCCGGCGCGCCGGTGAAGCGGTGGAGCAGTTTGCCGGTGCGACCGGATCGCACATCGGTGTGGCCGGTGAGCCGGCCTTGGTCGTCGCTGTGCCGGGCGGCGCCGATGATCGCCTCCCGCACGCCGTCGCGGTCGATGTCGCCGAGCTGGCTGACCGCCCAGCCGAACCGCTCGTTCGGCTGGTCGCCACGCCAGGTATGGATGGTGTCGGGCTCGGCAGCCGCCGCGTGAGCCGGGGCGGCCGCGCCGATCGTCGCGAGCGCCGTCGCCACGACGAAGAGAGGTAGAGGTCGCATGGTCGCGAAGCTATAGCCGCTCCGGGCTGAGCCGCTGTCACGAACGTGCGCACTTCCCCAGCTCGCCGAGCTTGCGCATTCCCGGTGGCAACGCATTCGTGGGAGCCGGTCATCTGAGCCGGCTGCTGTTGCATTCGCGTGCCTGCTGATGGACCTCGACCGGCACGCCAAGTTCACCGCGACGTTCGATGCGGTGTTGGCCGCGGCGGGCGTGGCGACGGTGAGGACTCCGCCTCAAGCGACCCAGACGAACACCTACGCCGAACGCCGGTTCGCACCGTCCGCACCGAGTGCCTGGACTGGACGCTGTGGCGTGGCTCATCGCCCGCCGAAGCATAATCGGTTCACGGTTGTTCGCGCTGGGCGTCGAGGGCGACGACGAGGCGATCCTAGCCATCGACCAGCACGGCCGCGTGTTCTCGATGGACCAGGGCGGCGAGTGGTTTCCTCGCTGACAGTCTCGGCGGTGCGCTGGTCGCGCTGGTCACCGGCGTCCCCGCCTGCCCGCGTCGACGAAGACGGCGGCTGGCGCACACGGTGACGTGCCGAACGCGCAGCTCCGGTACATCAGCGCGTCGACATTCTCGAGATGAGTAACCCGGTGCGGCGCAAGTAGCGCTGAGTGCGGCAGATTGATTTCGGTAGCCGGGGCATCGCACGGCCCGACAGCATCGCCGCGAGCAGCTTGGCTGGACGAAATCGCGTAACTCGGCTCCCGGCCCCGGGCGTCTCGCGGGCACGCCGAAGTCAAGGAACGTCGGCGAATCGCTGAGGAGGTGTGCCGAACAGCGTGTCTGCCCGGGACTGAACCCCCACGTGTCTGACCTCGGCAGACAGCGCAGAAAGTCAGGGCACCCACGACAAACTCGCAGGTCATGCCGTGATCAATTGTGTCCGGAGGGGGACTTGAACCCCCACGCCCGATAAAGGGCACTAGCACCTCAAGCTAGCGCGTCTGCCATTCCGCCACCCGGACTTGCTCGTTCAGCTTACCGGGTCCGATGGCCGACCTTGCAGTCGGTATCGGCGGCCCGGCGAGCCGCACAGGAGAGAACTGTACACGGCCCGTTGGGCGGGGTGCGGGAGGGGTGGGGGGCGGACATTGCGGGGCATTTGACCGGTTCGGTGGGGGTGGTCTGGCGTTCGCGGGTCTGGAGCGGGCAGCATGGCTGCGTGTCTCAGGCCTCTCCGCTCAGTCCGGCTCGGCAGCGTGCTCAGGCTCTCGCGTCGGCAGGGGATCTGGCCGGGGCTCGGGCGGTGCTGGAGAAGGCCGTGGAGCTCGGGAAAGTGAACCTTTCCGAGGATGATCCGGACGTTCTGCTCACGGCGTACGAACTCGGGACGGTGTTGCAGCAAGCGGACGACCCTTCCGCGGCGCGCCGGGTGCTGGAGGAGGCGTACGCCTCGGGGTTGTGGCGGCTGGGGGACTCGGATCCTCTGATGGTGCGGATCTCGCATGACATCGGGGTGGTCGCCGAGGAGCTCGGCAACCGGCACGAGGCGCGCAAGGCCTTCACCCGGGTGGCCGAGCTGGGGCCGGAGGTGCTCGGCGAGAGCGACGCGGCGGTTGCCCGGGCTCGGGCTTATCTGGGCCTTTCTGTTGTACGGGCGGAGGATCCGGCCACTCCCCTGCCGGTGGTCGACGCGCGGGTGGAGCAGTCCTGGACGGTGCGGCCGGCACCGCCTGTGGACGACGCGGGCGGCGGGCGGTCCGCGGCGGTGCAGCCACCGTCGGCGGCCAACCAGCGTGTGTGGCCCGGCAGTGAGCCGGAGCGACCACTGCCTGCGTCGCCTGTGCGAGCCCCAGAAGCCGCGCGATTCCCGCAAGCCGGCCCACCCGCGCAACTCCAGCAGACCGCGCAGGAGCCGCAAGCCGTGCGGGCGGACGGGCGGGCGGCGACTCAGCTGCCCGGGCCGCCGATGAGCCCGATCGAGGAGCCGACGGTCGCGCAGCCGATCATCAGTCCTCGTGTCGGGCCGGGTGGGGTCCAGGCGCCAGTGCAGACGCAGGGGCCGCGGATTCCGGTGCAACGGCAGTCACCTCCTGGCGTTCCTTCCTACACCGGTGGGCCGGCAGCGGCGGCGAGTTATCCACAGGCACCGGCAAGCGCTTCACCTTCGTACGGCAGGAAGGGTTTAGGGCTTTTTGCGGCGATCGCGGCGGTGCTGGCCGCGGTGATCGCGGTGGCCGCTCTTGTCTTCGTGCTTGCGAATCGATCAGGGGAGCCTGGTGGGGAGCCGAACGTGCCAACCCTGGCGGGTGAGGCGCCGAGCGATGTGCGGCTGCGGGACGCGGGCAGTGCGATCACTGTCACGTGGCGGGATCCGGCCAACGGCTCGGTGTCCTTTATGGTCACCATGGGGCAGGCCGGGCAGGAGTTGAAGCCAGTTTCGACGCTCGGGCCTGGGCAGACGTCGTTCGAGATGTCGGGGCTGAACGCCACCTTGAACTACTGCTTCGCGGTGGTGGCGGTGTATCGGAACAACCAGTTCGCGACGTCGTCGCAGGCGTGCACGACGCGGGCCACGGCTACTCCCCGATAGACCTTGACCACTCTCCGAGAGCTTGATCACTGAGCGCGACGGGACTTGTCCACAAGAGGTACCGACCCGTTCGCGGAGCCCCCTATGATGGCCTGCGTTCTCGACCCACGTGAATGCGCCGGCCGACGGGGAGGTAGCGGCAGTGACCAGCGAGCAGCGACCGAGACGGCGGTGGCGGCGCCGTGGCTACCTGGTCACGATGGCCACCGTCCTGACTCTCGCGGGCGGGCTGGGGCTGACCGTGCTCGGGCTCGGGTCGGCCGATCAGGCGGTGGCGAGCTTCGACGCCGCCTCGTGGGTGTGGAGCCGGGCCAAGGGTGAGGTCGCGCGGGTCAACGGCGTCACGGCCAAGGTGGACACGCGCGTCGACGTGCCGCAGGCGCGCGGTCATCAGGTGCAGGTGGTGCAGAACGACCGGTTCGTGATCCTGCGCGACGTCAACACCGGCGCGATCGGGTCGATGGACCTCACCACCCTTCAGCAGTACTGGAACGCCTCGACCAGCTCGGGCATCGGGGTGCGGATCGCGCTGCACGAGAGCTCGGTCTTCGTCATCGACACCGTGCAGGGCCAGGTGCAGCAGCTCGAGCCGCGCTCGCTGAGCCCGATGGGCGAGGCGCTGCGGTTCGCGCCGGGCGTCGCGGGCGGTGTCTTCGACGACAAGGGCCGGCTATGGATCGCCTCGCCCAGCGAGGGCACGGTCACCGCGATCACCCCGGCGGTGATCCCGTCCGAGGCGCCGGAGCAGGGTGGCGGCGCGGCGGCCGCGGCCGGGCCGCGGATCGCGCACACCGCGTCGGTCGCGGGGCCGAGCCACGACCTCGCACTTTCCACGCTGGACGACGGCGTCGCGGTGCTCGACCGCACGACGAACGCGCTGCGCACCGTGCGCGGCGATCAGGGCAAGCCGTCGGATCCGGTGACGCTGCCGCTGGCCGGGCCGGGCAAGCTCGCGCCGCACACCGACGGGCGGCAGGTGCCGGTCACCGTGCCGGACGCCCGCCATGTGTACGTGGTGGGCGACGACGGGATGCGCAGCGACTTCACGGTGCCGGGCGACGGCGAGGACCTTCAGCCGGCGGTGGCGTGGGAGGGCTACTTCTACGTGGCCGACGCCGACGGGTCGGTGCACGTGTTCGACTCGGCCGGCGCGCGGCAGACGGACATCGGCTTCGCCAACCCGGGCGGGCCGCTGGAGCTCGAGGTCCGCGAGGGCTACCTGTTCATCAACGCGCCGGGCTCGTCGCTCGCCCGCGTCGTCGACAACCAGCACGGGGTGCGGACCGTCGACAAGTACGCCGATGACGTGCTCGGTGGCGACCCGCCGCAGACGCCGCCGCAGGCCCCTCCCCCGCCGCCGAAGCCGAAGAAGCCGGTGGTGACCAAGCCGGGCGCGCCCCGCAACGTGCGGGCGGCCGCGGGCAACGCCGAGGCGCGGGTCACCTGGCAGGCCGCGGCCAGCAACGGCGCCGCGATCTTCAAGTACGTGGTGGTGGGCTCCGGGCGCACGTTCCAGGTCGGCGCCGACCAGCGGGCGCTGACCATCCCGGGACTGGTGAACGGGCAGACGTACACGTTCACCGTGAGCGCGGTGAACAAGAAGGGCGCCGGGCCCGCACGCACCAGCAACGCGGTCAAGCCGACCTCCGAGGTGCCCGATCCGCCGACCGCCGTGACGGCCGAGGCCAAGCCGGACGGGTCCGTCGTGGTGAGCTGGCCGCCGGCGAACGGGCAGGGCCTGCAAATCCGGCGGTACACGGTCACCGCGATCTCCGAGGGTGGCAGCGCACCGATCGGCGACACCACCGAGCCGACGCTGACGATCAAGAGCGGTCAGCTCGAGTACGGCAAGCAGTACGCGTTCACGGTCGTGTCGGTCAACGAGCGCGGCGCCGGGTCCAAGGCGTCGCCGGTCAGCGCCAGCGTGGTGCCGTTCACGGCGCCCGGCAAGCCGGAAGGCGTCGACGCGGCGACCGTGGGCGACCAGGCCGGGACGATCTCGGTGGCCTGGCAGCCGTCGGCCGACAACGGGCGGGCCATCACGAAATACGTGGTGAAGGCCGGCGACAAGAGCCTCGACGTCACCGCCGGCACGGCCGCGACGCTGACCGGGTTCGAGTCGGGCGTCAACGTCGCCGTCGAGGTGCGGGCGGTCAACGAGGCCGGCGAGAGCGAGCCGGGCACGGCCACCGCGCGGACGGTCGCGTCGCCCAAGGTGACGGTCACCGGAGTCACCGCGACCTTCAACACGGCCACCGTGGCGTTCAGCGTGGACGCGGGCGGTGGCACGGCCAGCTGCTCGGTGGCGGCCTCCGGCGGCGGTACGGCGAAGGGCAGCTGCTCCAGCCTCAAGATCTCGGGGCTCAAGCCGAGCACCAGCTACACCTTCACGGTCACCGCGACGAACGCGGCGGGCACGGTCCAGGCGAGGTCGACCAAGACCACGGCCAATCTGTACGGGACGGCGACCTGCAACAACGGCGAGGAAGGCGACACGGCGACGTACTGCAACAAGGACGTCGACGGGCGCAACGGCAACGAGATCTTCGCCGTCGCGTCGCAGGACGGCAAGCAGGTGGGCTGGGCGAAGCCGGGCACGCGGCTCCAGGCGTACTGCAAGAAGGCCGGCCAGGAGGTGTACGCGTACATCTACAACAACGAGAAGCGAAGCACCTGGTGGATCCAGGTCAACTACGAAGGCAAGAACTACATCCCGTGGGCGTGGCTCAACCTCGACGGTGGGGACGACCTGAACGACCTGCCGAACTGCTGAGGTAACGAACAACCGTGGTGACAGAACCTCTTCCGCCGCAGCACATCCAGGGCTTCGCACAGGTGGCGGCCGCGCTCGCCGACCGGATCGGCGCGGTCGTGCTGGGCAAGCCCGACGTGGTCGAGCTGGCGCTGACCGCGCTGTTCGCGCAGGGGCACGTGCTGCTCGAGGACGTGCCCGGGGTCGGCAAGACGACCCTGGCGCGGGCGCTGGCCGCGTCGATCAAGGGGCAGTGGCGGCGCGTCCAGTTCACGCCCGACCTGCTGCCGTCCGACGTGTCCGGCGTGACGATCTTCAATCAGGCGAGCCGCGGGTTCGAGTTCCATCCCGGGCCGGTGTTCGCGAACATCGTGATCGCCGACGAGATCAACCGGGCGTCGCCCAAGACGCAGTCGGCGCTGCTCGAGGTGATGGAGGAGCGCCGGGTCACGGTGGACGGCGTGCCGCATCCGGTGCCGCAGCCGTTCCTGGTGGTGGCGACGCAGAACCCGGTCGAGATGGACGGCACCTACCGGCTGCCGGAGGCGCAGCTCGACCGGTTCCTGGTGAAGCTGTCGGTGGGCTATCCGAGCGAAGAGGTCGAGGTCGAGGTGCTGCGCGGGGCGGCGTTGCGCTCCCCCGACACGCTCGAGCCGATCACCGACACGGCGACCATCGGCGAGATGGTACGGATGGCGACGCACGTGCACATCGCCGATCCGCTCTACACGTACGCGGTGCGGCTGGCGGCGGCGACGCGTAACCATCCGCAGGTGCGGGTCGGGGTGAGCCCGCGCGGGGTGATCGCGCTGACCCGGGCGGCGTGCGCCTACGCGCTGATCCACGGCCGGGGGTACGTGTTGCCGGAAGACCTGAAGACGTTGCTGGGTCCCGTTTTCGCCCACCGTGTGCTGCTGTCGGCCGACGCGCAGCTGCGCGGGGTGACCGCGAACGAGGTGCTGGACGACGCGGTCCGGTCGGTGCCGGTGCCGCTGCCCGACAGCAACCGCGTCGCGGCAGGGGCGTGACCGCGCCCCGCGCCGCCGGTGAGCCGCCGCTGCCGGTCGGCAGCGCTCCGCCGACCGGCGGCGGCCCTCCCGATCCCGCCGCACACCCGGCAGGCGCCACACAACCGGCAGGCGCCGCACGCCCGGCAGGCGCCGCACGCCCGGCAGGCGCCGCACGCCCGGCAGGCGCCGGGCGGGCGGCAACGACGCAGCGAGCGGCCGACGTCCGGGCCGTTGTGCTGCGGAAATGGCGGCGGACCGGAATGACCGGGCGTGGCGTCGGGCTGCTTCTGGCCGCGGCGGCGCTGATCATGGCGGGGTTCCGCTACGGGTATCCGGATCTTGCGGTGCTCGGGGCCGCGGGGACGGTGGCGGTCGTCTGCGCGGTTGCGTTCGCGCTGTGGCGGCCGCGGCTCGGGGTCGAGCGGGTCGCCGACCCGGACCGGGTGGCCCGGGGTGAGCCGGCGCGCATGACGCTGACGGTGCGCAACACGAGCCGGCTGCGGGCGGCGAACCTGGTCGCCAGTGATCGGTGCGGAGGCGGGGCCGTGCCGGTTCCGCTGCTGCGGCTGCGGCCGGGGCGGGACACCACGGTGGAATATCCGGTGCCGACCCGCCGGCGGGGCGTCGTGCCGGTCGGGCCGTTGCGGGTCACCCGAGGGGATCCGCTGGGGCTGGTGACGCTGGCCCGGACGTACGGCGGGATCGCCCAGGTCTGGGTGCACCCGCGGATCCATCTGCTGCGGGTGGTGCCGGCGGGGATGACGCGCAGCCTCGACGGACGGATCGACAAGGTGCCGCAGGGGACGATCACCTTCGACACGTTGCGCGAATACGTGATCGGCGACGAGATGCGGCGGGTGCACTGGCGCAGCAGTGCCAAGGTGGGCGAGCTGATGGTGCGCGAGCAGCTCGACACGTCCGAGCCGACGATCGTGGTGCTGCTCGACGATCGGGCCGGGGCGCATCCGGAGGTTCGTGACGGGGTGGCGGAGTCGTTCGAGGCGGCGTGCGAGGCGGCGGCCTCGATCGTGGCGGCGGCGGTGCGGGAAGACCTGCCGGTCAGCCTGCATCTGGTCACCGGCGTGGCCGGTGGGCCCTTTCTGGACGTGCTCACCGAGGCGACGCTGGCAACGGGCGATCTCGAGGCCACGCTGCGGCGGGTACGGGCGCAGCGGCTCGGTGACACGCTGATCTTCCTGACCGGGCCGGGCGGTCGCGGGGACCTCGGCGCGGTCAGCGGGCTGCGGGGGCCCTACGCGGTGGTGATGGCGGGGCTCTTCGGCGACCGCGACGGCGCGCCCGTGTCGGCCGGCGACGGCCTGATCGTCATCGAGGCCGCCGACGGCGCGGAGTTCGCGGCCGCGTGGGACGGGGTCCGCGGATGGTGAGGCACCACGGCAACCACACGACGACCGCGAGCGAGGACTGCGGGGCCGGGCCGCGCGGCGACCGGAAGGTCAGCGGCGTGAGGCCGGACGGCGGGGGTGGGGTGTGCGCGTCGTGAAGTGGGTGCGTGCGGCGGTCGTGGGGGTGGCGCTGGCGGGGTTGGTGGCGCTCTCCGGGGTGGTGCTGGGGCGGATCTTCGCGGGGGCGCTGCTCGTTCAGCTGGTCGCGGGGGCCGCGGCCGGGTCCGTGGGGCTGTCCGTGGCGACGCGGCGGGTGCCGAACTGGGTGGTGGCGCCGCTGTCGGCGGGGGTGCTCGGGGCGTACACCATTGTGGCCTTGAAGATCGCGGCGGATCGGGCCGAGCTGACCGGGGCGCTCGCGGGCATCGTGCGGGAGTCGCTGGTCAACGGGATCCCGCGGCTGCTCACGGCGCTGATCCCGGTGGAGCCCACGCCGGACACGGTGGTCGTGCCGGTCATCGCGGCCTGGCTGGCGGGGCTGGCCGGGGCGGAGATCGCGGTACGGGCGGGGCGGGTGCTGCTCGGGCTGCTGCCGGCGACGGCGCTCTATGCGGGGGCGCTCTACGTCGTGGGGCCGAACGCGGACACGGCCGGCTGGACGACGCTGGTCTTCGCGGGGCTCGCGATGGTGGCGCTCGCGACCAGCGCCCGGCCGGCCGGGACGGCGAGCGGCGACATCCCGCCAACCGACCCCACGAGCAGCGACGACCCGGCGGCGGACGCGCCGAACAGCAAGGACTCGACGACGGGCGCGCCGAGCAGCACAAACCGGGCTACGGGCGCCGCGAGCGGCAACGATCCGGCGGCGGGAGAAGCGAGCAGGGGCCTGCCGGCGCTGGCGCGCGGGCGGGCGATGGCGGGTGCGGCGGCTGGGCTGGTGGTCGTTCTCGGTCTCGTCGTGGCGGTGGGGCCGTGGGTCGGCGCGCGGGTCGGCGCGACGCCGGTCGATCCGCGGCGCTATGTGGAGCCGCCGCAGGTGGACAGCCTCGACGAGAGCCCGCTCAACCGGATCTCCGGGTGGGCGCTGACGCCACGCGAACCGCTGCTCGAGGTCTCCCGCGCGAGCGGCGCCAAGGGCCGGACGGTGCGGCTGCGGCTGGCGGTGCTGCCCGACTACGACGGCGTGACCTGGCGGGTCGGCGCCACCTATCGCAACGCCGGGCGGGCGCTTCCGCAGTTGCCGCGGCCCGCGGATGTCAGCACTTCGGTGGTACGCCAGGACGTCACGATCGACGGGCTCACGGGCCGGCTGCTGCCCGTGGTGCCGGCGGCGACCGAGGTGTCGGGGGCGCGGGTCGCCTTCGACGCGGCGACGGGCACCCTGATCCGGCCCGAGAGCCTCACGCCGGGACTGCGCTACTCGGTCACGTCGGAGGTGCAGACGCCGGACCTCAACCTGCTGCCCACCGCGGAGACGCCGTCCGGTGACGCGGTGGCGCGCTATCTGACCGTCGGGGCGGACGTGCCCGACGAGATCCAGCGGCTCGCCGATCAGCTCGCCGAGGACAACGGGGCCGCGTACGACCGGGCCATGGCGATCCAGGATTTCCTGGCCGAGCACTACAAGCGGGTCGCGGACGCGCCGAGCGGGCACGCGTACCCGAACCTGCGGTACTTCCTCTTCGGGCCCCGGGGGCGAGGCGGGCAGGCCGGGACGTCGGAGCAGTTCGCGGCGTCGTACGCGCTGCTCGCCCGCGTCATGGGCTTGCCGAGCCGGGTCGTGGTGGGCTTCGACGCGCCGGCCGCCGGTGGCACGGTGGTCGCGGCGAACGCCATCGCGTGGCCGGAGGTGCTCTTCGACGGGCTCGGCTGGGTGGCGTTCGACCCGATGCCCAAGAGCAAGGATCCGCACCCGGTCGAGGAGGACTTCACGCCGAAGCCGACCAAGCCGGCCCAGCCCCCGTCGGAGGCGCCCGCCCCGTCCCAGACGCCGCCGAGCTCGGGGGCGCCGACCGTGCTCGCCGCCCCGCCGGACCAGGGTCCCTCGGCCGCGGTGGTGGCCGGGGGTACGTCCGGGAGCGTGCTGCTCCTGCTGGCCGCGGCCGCCGGGGCGATCGTGCTGATGCGGCAGTCGCTGCGCCGGCGCCGCCTCACGACGGGCACGCCGGACGACCGCATCGCGGGCGCCTGGTCGGAGTTCACCGACGCGCTGCGCCTCGCCGGCCGTCCGGTGCCGCCCCATCTCGCGGCGACGGAGGCTGCCTTGTACGCGATGAGCCCCGAACCGGAGAAGCGCCGGCGCCCCCTGCGCAGGGCCGCACCGAAAACCGGCGCACCCGAAGCCGGCGCGCCGAAAACCGGCGTGACGGAAGGCGGCGCGCCGCATGCCGGCGTGCTGGAAACCGGCCGACCGGGATCCGGCACGGCGACGGTTGATCTACCGCCGCTCGACGAGCTCGTGGCGGGCATCAACACGGTCGGGTTCGCGCCGGGTCGGGCCGACGACGAGCAGGCCGCGCGCGCCGGAAGGCAGGCCGTCGCCTACGCCGACGCGCTGCGCGACCGCCGTTCGTGGTGGCGGCGGTTGTGGTGGCACGTCCACCCGGGGCCGCTGCGCTGGAACCGCCGAACCTGACCGCCGGCCGGGCAATGCGGCCCGGAAGGAGCCGCCCACCGAAACCAGCGG
>NZ_BOMI01000187.1 GCF_016862115.1 Paractinoplanes deccanensis | reverse complement strand
CCCGGCAAGGCGCCCACCGAAACCAGCGGCCCGGCAAGGGGCGACCGCCGCGGGCGTGCGGCGTCAGCGGCGGGCGAGGCGGCGGGCGCCGGACACGCCCGGCTCGTAGGGGACGTTGTAGTGGGCGAAGACGTTCGGCTCCTCGGTTGCCGCGAGCTCGCCGTCGATCTCGATGCCGGGGGCGTCGGTGACCTGTTTCTTGCCGTAGCGGACGCGGACCGCCTTCGGGGTCACGGTGGCGCCGGCCAGGGGCACGAAGACCAGACGGTGGCGGCCGATGAAGCCGACGCGGACGGTGGCGTACGCGGGCTCGTCGTTCAGCGTGTCGACGTAGACCGCCTCCAAGTCGCCGATCTTGGCGCCGTCGGGGTCGATGACATCCTCGCCGCGCCAGTCGCGCAGGTTCTCAGCTGGAAACACGCTGTCCCAGTGCCCGCCCGGAAGCCGTCGAAACGCGCCGAGTGGCGCCGCGATGCCAGAATGGGTCCTCCGCCGGGCGCATTCTCAATTTAGTTGTCTCATGGCAAGCTGCTCGGTGAGAAGGCGCGACCCCGATAAGAATGCATGGCAGATGACTCTTCAGCAGTCGTACGACGCCTTGATCAATGAGATCAGGGCGGCCGTCACCGGCGAAGATCCGCATTTCGATGATCTTTTCGGGGCGGCGCAGTGGAGTTCGGTGCTGCGGGAACTGCCGGCCGAGTTCCGCTATTTCAACGATCGATTCGACGAGCCGCCGATCGACAAGCTTTTCGCCTGGTGGCGCACGCATCGGGCGAACGGCTTCGTCGGCGTGCTCCTGCTGACCCTGCTCGGCCTGCGCGAGTCGGAGTATCGCCGGACCAACCCGGCACCGCTCGGCGTGACGCAGCTCGGCCACGACTGCGAGAACACCTGCCACGTGCTGACCCGGAACCCGGCCGTCCAGGCGGCCCTCAGCGACGTCTACGGCCTGGGCCGGGGTCTCGACCTCACCACGCTCCGCTTCCACCGGCACGGCACCACCTCGCTGATCCTCAAGGTCCGGCAGGCCTTCCAGAGAGACAGCTTCGCCGAGATGCGCGCGCTCAAGCTGCTGCTCGCCCCGTTCCTCACCATCGAGTCGATCGCCGACGCCACCCGGCAGTACGCCACGAAGTACGGGATGCGCCAGGACAACGTGACGCACCTGGTCCGCTCCCTGGACAGCGCCGACGGCTGGATCCTCATGGAGTTCGTCGAGGGCCGCACGCTCGCCGAGACGCTCCAGCACGAGCGCCGCAACGGCGTCGCGGAGTTCGACTTCGCCGAGCTCGAACGGTGGGGCAAGGTGCTGTTCGAGGCGCTCGTCGAGATGCAGAAGCTCGGCCACCTCACCCACGCGGACCTGACACCCAGCAACATCATCGTCAAGAACGAGGACGACGACCTGGTCCTCGTCGACCTCGGGCGCAACTACCTCTACACCCGCTCGATCATGGGAGTCGACGGCGCGGAGTCGGTCTACGTGGCCCCCGAGGTGCGGGAGGGCAACGCCTCGATCGACCGGGCCGACCTCTACTCGCTCGGGCAGCTGCTGATCCTGTTCGCCGGCTCGCGGCCGAACTCCGACGCGACCGTGCCGGACGTCTTCTACGAGCAGGCGCCGCTGATCGCCCACTATCTCGAGGACCTGATCGACCGCTCGCCCGAGCACCGGCTGCTGACCGCCGGGCTCTCCGGCAAGGTCGACTACCAGGAGCTGTGCGCGGCCTTCCTCGACGACCTCGAGATCGCCTCCGCGGCGGCGCAGGGCGGGGACGGGCGCACGGCCAGCACGCTCTGGCCGCTGATCCGCGAGGTCGTCGGCCCGTACCGCGGGGAGCCCGGACGGCAGCGCAAGCTCTGGAAGGCCATCCGGAGCAAGCGCGGCGACCCCCGGCGCGCCCAGATCGGCAAGCAGTACTTCTGGTCGTACTTCTCGGCGATCGTGTCGACCCTGACCGTGATCTTCGTGATCTGGTGGTTCGCCCGGGACGCGGAGTGGGACTGGGGCAACCGGCCGGTCGAGATGTTCAACCGGTTCGTCCTCAACAAGCCGATCGGCGACGCGGGCGACGACTTCCCGGTTCTCGACCGGCTCCGGGTGGGCGGCTACGAGATCCCGGACTGGGAGAACAACTGGCAGGCCAGGCTCGTCGGCCTCAGCTACGCCCTGCTCGGCGCGAAGCTCTACCAAAGCCTGTTCGCCCGGCTCTCGCCGCTGTCGGCGGCCTTCGGCACCACCGGCCGCCTGCGGTTCCGGGCGTGGGCGGCCGAGCTGTCCATGCGCTCGTTCGCGGTGGTGAACTCGTTGCTCGTCCTCTCGTGCACCTTTGTCGAGGCACGGTTCTGGCCGCTCGCCTCGGCCCTCGGCCAGACGTACGCCGTCATCTTCAACTGGTCGTGCATCAAGTTCGCGGAATCCTCCTTCAAGGAGGCGCGCATCAGCAAGATCAGCACCGTGCCGGATCACGACGGCAAGGTCTCCGGGCTGTCGAAGTACGGCGAATGGCTGCCGAGCAGTTTCTTCTACATGATCATCGTTTGGGTGATCGGTTTCTTGATCTATACGGGCGTCCTGAAAGACGGATGGCTCTATGCCTCGACGGTCGCGAGTGTGAATATCGGATTGTTCTACGTCATCAAGTGCGGACTCGGCGGGCCGCCGATCCGCGTGGCTCTCCAGCGGGCGGTGATGGCCACGGAACGGGTGAGTCTGGTGCGCCGCAACAGCAGCGCGCCCGCTCCCCGGGTCGCGCCGGTCGCGCAACCGGTCGGCGAGGGGGCGGCATGACCGAGATGACCGCGCACTGGGCCGAGGACCACCCGGTCCTCGAGGTGCTGCGCGAGCGGCGCGAGCGGCAGAGCCGGCCCGGACGGCGCGACGACGGTCATTTCGTGGCGCTCGCGGTCGAGGGTGGCGGCCTGCGCGGCGTCGTGTCGGCGGCCATGCTGTGCGCGCTGGAGGACATCGAGGTCAAGAACGGCTTCGACATCATCTACTCGTGCTCGTCGGGGGCGATCAACGCCGCGTACTTCGTCGGCGGCGAGACCTGGTACCCGACCTCGATCTACTTCGACGACCTGACCTCGAAGGACTTCCTCGACTTCCGCCGCATCCTCCGCGGCCAGTCGATCATGAATTTGGACTTCGCCCTCGGCGACATCGTCGGCGAGCGCAAACCGCTCAGCTACGAGGCCGTGCTGAAGTCGGAGATCCCGGTGCACATCATGGTCACCGACATCGACAACCTGACCACGCGCGCGCCCGCCGACTTCTCGTCCGCCGCCGACCTGCTCTCGGCGCTGCGCGCCAGCATGTGGCTTCCGCTGGCCGTACGAGGGGCGTCGCCGTTCCGGGACTTCCGCGGGATCGACGGCGGCGTGCTGACCGCCCACCCGTTCCTGATCGCGGAGAAGGACGAGCGGGTCACCCACATCCTGTCGCTCAGCACCCGCCCGATGGGCTCCACGCGGCCCGGGGTCTCCCTGCTCAACCGCTACGTGGGCTTCCGGCTCGACCGGCTCCGCGCCGGGCTCGGCCGGGGATACGTCGACGCCGTGCGCACGTACAAGCAGGCTCGCCGCCGCATCGAGGACGAGCGGCTGCACCCGGCGCGCCGCCCGTACATCCTGGATCTGGCGCCCCTGCCCCGGCACGCGGAAGTGATCCGCCACGAGTCGAACCCGTGGCTGCTCCTGGAGGGCGCGCGCTCCGGATACGAGGTCGTCTATTCGGCGGTGGAGCGCAAGTATCGCCGCGCCATGCTGCGGCTGACCGTGCCCGACCACAACCGGGCCGAGTTTCTCTTTCCCGTGGACCGGCTCAACCGGCACTAGCGCGGCGCAGCGGGATGGGGTTGTCGTCCGGCAGGACGCGCCACGCTCGCTCGGCCAGCGGAGTCAGCACCTGCACGCCGCGGTCCCCCAGCCGCTGCCACGGCCCCGCGGCGAGACGGTCGGTCAAAGCCTCGACCTCGGCGTACGCGGCGCGGCCGGCCGCCGTGGCGACGCCGTCGGCGGTGAGCCAGCCGCGCTTCTCGAGCCGATCGGTCGCCGCCCGCCACTCGTCGTCGGTCCAGCCCCGCGCCGGCTGGGTGACCTCGCGCAGCCGGCCGCCGTCGAGGCCCACCCGCCACACCAGCGACTCGCAGCCGTCGACGCCGGCGACGAGCAGCGCGGCCACGTGCCCGTCACCGCGGTGCTCCCGCAGGATGGTGGCCGCGTGCCAGAGCCGGGCCACCGGCTCGCCGGGCCACGGCAGGTCGGCGTGGGCGGCGGCGAGCGTCCGCCCCGGCAGGTCCACCGACAGCGCGGCCTCGGCGAGCAGGTCGGCCGCGTCCGCCACCGTGGACGCGGGCAGGCCGTCGAACAGATCGGTCAGCGCCGCGCTCGCCCCGGCCGTGCGGGCGGCGATCGCGTCGGCCGGGGTGATGCGCGTCCAGACGCTCGGCATGGCCCGCGACACCATGGCCGGCGCGAACCCGAAGAACGCGGCCGTGACGGGACCCGGCCCGACCGGGCCGAGGGCGGCGGCGCGCCCGGCGAAGTAGCGGCGCCAGAAGCCGGTCAGCCCGGCGGCCTCGAAGGCCGCGGCGGCCTGCGGCGTGAAGTAGGTGACGGCGTGCAAGGGCTCGAACAGCGACCAGAGTTCGCGCGGCGACGTCATCGCTCGATACTTCCATGCCTTCGGCGCCTTCCGGAACGGGCCGGCGAGCGGGCAAGATGATCGATCAGACCCCTGACGACGACATGGGAAGTGATCTGCCCTGAGTTCGCCTGAGGCGCGTATGGTCAGTGCCGCCCTCCGTGGAGACGTGCGGGAGCAGGAGCGGATCCTCGCGGGCGAGCTCGCTGGAGGCTGGTCGTTCGCCGTGATCCTGGCGGCCTTCGTCGTGGCTGCCAGGCGCCGGTTCGACCGCCATGTCGACCGGAGGATGGTCACGCGGTTCGCGTGGCGTTTCGTTCTCAAGGCGCCCGGCGGTGACCGGTTCCAGGTCCGTGACGTCGATGCGACGCTCCGCGTTTTCATGGGAGATGAGTATCTTTCCGACGCGCTTACCGACGTCTTCGGGGAGATCACGTATGCCGTACTTTTCGCCTTGGCCGACGATCTGGAGCTGACCGACCAGCAGGTCGTGCAGTTGGTTGCTGAGGCCGAAGCAGAGATCGTCGGCACCATGGCGGACGGCCGTGAAACCGACAGGTCGATCCTGGGCGATGGGCGATACCGGCGGATCCATCGGCCCTATCTCGCCGAGAAGCACTGGTTGCCGGCGAGGCCCGACGACCGTCGTCCGCCTCGCACGCCGAAACCACCTGCCGGACGGCGGGCGCCTACCAGCCTGGCGGGACGTTATGTGCTCTCGTTGCTGCTGCATCGAGGCGCTGTGCAAGGGGTGAGCTCGGACGACGTCCCGAACGGCGACCTGCTTCGCGTCATGCGGACCTCCTTCGCCGTGGCGGCGCCTCTCTACCTGCACCCGGACCCCGACGTCCGGGAGATCGATGCGCTGGTGGCGACAACGCGGAAAACGTTGCTGTTGAGTCTGGACCCCATGAAGGCCGCCTACCTTGTGCGCCTCGCGGTCGGTGAGCGTGTGCCGCTTGACGGCATCACCTCGGAAGACGTCTACCTGGCCTGTTCCTTGATGTGGAGCGTCATCGCGGAACGGTGGGATCGCGATGAAGCCGTCATCTCCGACATCATCGCCGAGGCGGAGGCGGGCATCGAGGCGAACGGCTATCGCCTGACGCCGGGTGCGTGACGGTCAGGCGCACGCCGTCCCGTTGACGGTGAACGCTGTCGGGGGCGGGTTGGCGCCGCTGTACGTGCCGTTGAAGCCGGCGCTGGTGGAGCCGCCGGCCGGGACGGCGCCGTTGTACGACTGGTTGGTCGCGGTGACCTGCGCTCCGCTCTGCGCCCACGTCGCCGACCAGCCCTGGCCGACCTTCTGGTTGCCGGGGAAGGTGAAGCCGAGACTCCACGACGTCCACGGCGTCGTGCCCGTGTTGGCGATGGTGACCGTGCCGGTGAAGCCGCTCCCCCAGTCGCTGGCCGAGTAGGTGACCCGGCAACCGGCGCTCGGAGTCGGGGTCGGAGTCGGGGTCGGGGTCGGCGTGGGTGTGGGAGTCGGGGTCGGGCCGGGCGTGGACGGCGACGGCTCCTGGCCCCAGATCAGCGTGCTCCCCTCGTACAGCGGGACGTTGCGGTTGACTGTGGTCCCGGCCGCGTAGGACGGGTCGTTGGACGGGTCCCAGCTGCCGCCCTCGGCCACGCCGACCTTGAACTGCACCTCCATGCGGTGCGCGGACTGGCCGGCCGGCGCGATCGTGTGGCCGGCGCAGCTCACCTCGACGTACCACAGATCGCCGGACGCCTGCTTCGCCGTCGACGGTGCGGGGCAGCCCTGCGTGTAGCCCGGCGTCACCTGGATCGCCGACGTCCCCTCCTGGCGGAAGTAGTAGCGGTACGTCGCGGCGGTGAGCGCCCGCGCCGGGTACGCGGACTTGTTGTAGATCATCACCTTGAGACCGGTGGCCCGGGTCTCGTTCTGCATCACCGTCGTCTCCACGGTGATCTCGTCCATGTCGGGCTTCTCCGCCTGCGGGAACCCGGCGAGCGGGGCGCCGCCGTACTCGCGGTGGAGCCGGGCCAGCGCCGAGGTGAAGCCGGCGTTGTAGTCGGTGGCGACCTCGTTCATCACGTAGTCGTTGCGCTGGTCGGTGTAGGCGTCGTCGGGCGCGGACGGGCCGCCCACCAGCGCGCCGTACAGCACGTGCCGCGTCTCGGTGGGCACGGTCATGTTGTCCCACCAGGAGCCGTGCGCGGTGCGGTGGTGCGGGTTCTTGGGCGCGTTGGCGCCGTAGCCGACCACGTAGCTCGACCGGCGGGGGTTGTCGCCGAGCGCGTAGTCGATCTGCCGGACCGCGAAGTCGTGGTAGCGCGCCTTGCGGGTGGTGTCGGCGGCGCCGTCGCTGTAGACGAGCGCGGCGAAGGCCGTGTTGGCGGCGTAGCGCAGCGAGCCCCAGCTGTCCAGGACGGCCTCACCGCCCGGCGAGTAGCGCACCTTCTCGCCGTTGACGCCGACCGTCCACCAGTCCAGCCAGCGGTTCGCGTCGTCGACGTACTTCTGCTTGCCGGTCAGGTTCGCCAGCAGCACGTACGCCCCGAACTGCTTGTTGTCCCAGGCGATGGTCCACTTGTAGGACCGGGTCGAGCTCTGCGGCTCGGTGCCGAGCGCGTCGTACTCCTTCTCGGCCTTGGCCAGGTACGTGGCGTCGCCGGTCGCCCGGTACAGCCAGATGGCGCCCCACACCAGCTCGTCCTGATAGCCGCTCCACGACTTGTAGTACGAGGCGGCGTCGGTGATGCAGTCGCTGTACGCCTTCCGCACGGTGTCCGCGAACGTGTAGAGCTGCCGCGCGTGGGTGAGCAGCCGGTCGGCGTACGACGGATCGGTGGGCCGGAAGACGATGGAGCTCGCGGCCATGGCAGCCGCCGTCTCCCCCGCCAGGTCGGAGCCACCACAGCTGGCATCGATCTTGTACGCGGGACGCGCCATCGGCATCACCTCGGCCGGCCCCCACCACTTGTGGTCGTCGTCGCCCTTGCCGACCTGCCCGTAGAGCACGTTCGCCGACGGGTGCGCCTTGATGAAGTAGTCGTTGGGCACCCGCAGGTTGTTCAGCAGCGAGGTGAGCTGCCCGGAGGAGGCGTACGCGTCGCGGTACTCGACCGCGCCCCAGGCGAGCATGGTGGTGGTGAACGCCATGGGGAAGCCGAACTTCACGTGGTCGCCCGCGTCGAACCAGCCGCCGGTGAGGTCGAGCCCGGCCGCGGCGCCGTCGTTCATGGCCGCGTCGCCGCGCCACGAGACCTGGCTCCACGCCGGCTTCCTCCCGGCGATCTGGGCCTGGTAGAAGAACATCGACTTCTGCAGGGCCTCACCGTAGTTGAACGAGCCGGCCGCGGCGGCCGGCTCGCCGGGGATCGACAGCCCGGCGGCCGTCACGACGAGGGCGACGAGGGCGACGAGGGCGACGAGGGCGAGAAGGACACGGCGCATGGGTGTGCCCCCTTCGGGGAGGGTGGGAGCGCTCCCAGACATTGAACCCTGTCGTTAGGAGTTTGTGAAGTTCCTGTGTCATCCAGGCGCGGGTGGGCCTGCGACAGCCGTCGCCGCCGCGGGCCCACCGTGGGATCGGCCGTCACGGCCAGTTGGTGCGGCCCCACGCGCACAGGTTGGTGAAACCGGAGCCGCCGGCGACGACGTTGCCGGCCTCGCTGCTCGCCGGGAAGATCCAGTCGGTCTCCTCGCCGCTCACCACGCCGATCACCCGCGGGTCGCCGTTCCACCAGCCGAAGAGCGGGCCGCCGGAGTTGCCGCCCGTGACGTCGGCGCGGGTCTCGAGCTCGCTGCCGCCGTTGGAGTCGCCGTCGACGTCGAAGATCGAACAGCTGCCCTGCCAGGAGGGGCGCTCACCGCCGGCCACCGCGCCCGGATAGCCGAGCAGCGTCCAGTGTGCCTGGTTGTTCCACGACTCCGAGTAGCCGTTGTATCCGAACCAGCCCAGCGAGTTGCCGAGCGGGTTGTAGAGGCGGCACACCGCGTAGTCGTACCCCGTGACGGCGGTGCCGGGGTTGTAGCCGCGGACGTCCGAGACGTACGACTCGACGCCCGCGCCGTGCAGCGAGGTGCCGTTGAAGTAGGCCGGCACGAACCGCATCCACCAGTTGCCCGCGGCGACGTTGTTCCACGGCACCACGTGCGCGGCGGTCACCATGAGGCGCGGCCCGATGAGCGCGCCCGTGCCGTACCACCCGGCGCTGGTGAAGACCTTGCCGACCACACCCCAGGGCCACGCGGTGTCCTGGAACACGGCGCGGTTCTCGGGCGGGAAGACGTACAGCGGCCGGGTCGCCTTGCCGTTGAACCGGCGCAGCACCGGCTGTTCGGCACCGGCGGCCGGGCGCGGCGCGGGCAGCAGCGGCATCCAGTCCGGGCGGTAGCCGGCGAACCCCACGTCGGGGTCCACCGCCGCGGCGATGTCGGCCGGCGACTCCCGCACGGCCGTCTGGCCGGGCAGCCCGGGCGCGACCGGCAGCGTGACGCGCCAGATGTCCTCCTTCTCGACCCGCTCGGTGCGCGGCTGCAGCTCGCGGGAGAGGAAGATCTCGCGGTTGTCGCGCAGGTGGACGAGCTCCTCGGGCGGCTCACCCCGGGCGAGGACCGGGTCCTGCGCGTAGACCCGCTCGAGCCCGGTCGGGCTCGACTGCTCGCCGGAGAACCTCAGCAGTTCGACAGCCATGGCACGGCCCTCCTCACCAGTACATGACGGCGGACGAGCCGGACGCCCACGAGTAGTACATGCGGGCGCGGACCACGTACCGCCGGCCCTCGAAGAGCTTGACCTTGATCAGCGCGTTGCGGGCCTGACCGCTGTCGTCGTCGCCGGCGAGGAACCGCAGCTCGCCCTTGTCCTCCTCGAAGAGCACCAGCACCATGTCGGCCGAGCCGAACGTGCCGATGCTGTACTCGCGGCTCGCGTCGGGCACGATCTCGGCGTTGAACTGCTCGGACGGGCGCAGGCTCAGCGGGGTCGACTGGAACGGCGTCAGGCGCGGCAACTGTGCCTCGAGCCCCGGATACCAGATGAGCACCTGCTCCATATCGATCTTGGAAATCGTGCCGGGTGGGCGGATACCGTTCTTCTTGTACTCCTCCGGGGTGATCACCAGGCCCGACGGGAACGCGTATTCCATGACGGACTCGGGATCCCAGTCGGAGCCTTTCACCTCGGCCGGGTCGAGCTTGCGCAGCACATTGTGGAACGTCTTCTCGCGCGGCCAGTTGTTCGGCGGGCCGCCCAGGAACGTGTAGACGGCCTCCTCGTCCCAGACGATTCCCGCGTTCGGATTCTGGTGCTCGTGCGGCATGCCGAGCGTGTGCCCGATCTCGTGCCGGGCGGTCGCCCGGCCGTGCGGGGTGGTGAGGTCCCACCCGAAGTTCATGGTGCGCTCGCTCTGGCCGATCTGGAGCACGTCGCGGCCCAGATAGGACCAGGAGCCGTCGCCCTGCTCGAACCCGATGCGCACCTCGGCCTCGGCAGGCGAGCTCACCTCGGCGAAGTCGAGCCCGATGCCGATCTCCTTCCATTCGGCGAACGACTCGCGCACGACCGCCTTCTGCTCGTCACGGCCGCCGTCCAGGAAGGCGTACCGCAACTTCGTCCCGTTCGCCCACATGGCGCGACCCACCACGATCGCGCGCCGCCTCTCCGCCGGGATGTCGGCCGGCAGCATCGGCATGATGCGCGGCGGAGCAGCGCAATACCGCAACTTCTCCATGGCACGCCCCTTCCCCAAAGAAAAGCAGGATTAATTGCCCGCCGGGAATCGTCTTTGCCGACCGGCGTGGCGAGAAACTGGAACTCAGCTTTCTCTTGATTTCTTGGTCAAGTCAATGACCTGCGAGAGCGTTGTCAGAAAGCCGTCCGGGAGGTATCCAGCACTCAC